>NZ_WQNH01000011.1 GCF_009812055.1 Chelativorans xinjiangensis
CCGCCGCGCCGCGCCAGGCGAGCGCGCCCGCGGCCGCCGCACCAGCGCCGGCCGCGCCCCCGTCGCCGGTTGTCAGGAGACCCGAATAAGCCGGCTTGACTGCCCTGCCCCTCCGGCGCAACGTCCACCCGTTCGATTGGTTGAGAGGGCGGGCGATGCTCACATTCATGAAGATACTGCACCTGTTCGGCCTCATGCTGGGCGCCGGCGGCGGCCTGGGAAGTATGATGGTCGGCATCCAGGCGAAGCGCGCGGAGGGACCGCCGCCGCCCGCGCTCCTTGCGCTCAGGAAGAACTTCGCGCTTGCTGCCCTGACAGGCGTCCTGCTCCTCTGGGTGACGGGCCTGTGGATGTGGCTGGTCGACTACAGCGGCGCTTGGCTCGGCACCGCCTTCGCGCTGAAGCTCCTCGCCGCGGCAGCCATCCTCGCCATCCTCATCGCCGCGCGTATCGCCATGGCGCGCACCGCGCCTGGCAGCCCGCCTCCGGCCTTCCTCCAACGGCTGGGGCCGATCTCCGGCCTCTTGTCTTACATCGCCGTGGCGCTGGCGGTGATCGTCTTTACCTGAATTTAACCGGCGATCTTCGAAAAGTCGGCCACCTGAACCGTCGCCTCGCGGATGCGGGACAGAAGCGCTAGGCGATTGGCACGAAGTGAATCATTCTCGACATTTACGAGAATATCTTCAAAAAACGAGTCAATCGGTCCGCGAAGGCCAGCCAGCGCCTTCATGGCGGCGGAAAAGTCTTGCTTTTGAATCGCTTCGCCGGCTTTCTTCTCAGCTTGATTCACAGCCTCGAAAAGTCGAATCTCTGCCCCTTCTTTCAGCAGCGCAGGGTCGACGGCCCCGGCAATCCGCGTGCCCTTCTTCTCCTCGATGTCAACGATGCTGGCGGCACGGTTGGTGCCGGCGAGCAGGTTCTTGCCATCCTCGGTTTCGAGCAGTTCCGACAGGGCCTGGACGCGGCGGACGATGAGGAGGAGGTCGTCATTCGATGAAGGTCCGATCTCCCCCCTTGTGGGGGAGATGCCCGGCAGTGCAGAGGGGGGCAACGTGGAGCGCTCCCCTTCCCCCTTGGCTGGCGGAGATGCCGGCGGGACAGCGCCCCCCTTTGCCGGCTGCGCCGACATCTCCCCCACAAGGGGGGAGATCGGGCGCCCGCTTGCTAGCACCGCGTCGATGAGATCGTAACGGGCGCCCTGGTCACGGAGGTAGACCTTCAAGCGGTCGTGGAAGAAAGAGAGGAGGTCATAGGCGTAGGTATCAAGAACGTCCTGACCATCCACCTTCCTCACCGCCTTGCCAATTACCGTACGGGCTGTCGGACTAGCGATGATCCATTTTGAGAACTGGAGGATGTTTAGACCCACCTCATTCTCCACCACAATCCGGATCACCCCCAGCGCCGCCCTCCTCAGCGCGTACGGATCCTTGCTCCCCGTCGGCTTCTCATCGATCGCCCAGAAGCCCACCAGCATGTCGAGCTTGTCGGCCAAGGCGACTGCCACCGACACCGGGTCCGTCGGCACCACGTCGCTCGGCCCCAGCGGCTTGTAGTGCTCCTCCAGCGCCGCGGCCACGGAAGCATGTTCCCCTTGCAGTTCGGCGTATTTTCGCCCCATCGCCCCTTGCAGCTCTGGAAATTCCCCCACCACCTCCGTCGTGAGGTCCGCTTTGGCGAGCACCGCCGCGCGCTCGGCCAAATCCGGGTCGGCACCGACGATGGGCGCCAGTTCGCGCGCCAGCCGCCGGATACGCTCCACGCGCTCACCTTGAGTGCCCAGCTTGGCGTGGAAGGTGACGTTCAGGTGGTCGAGCCGCGCCATGCGCTGGTCGAGCGGTTTGTCGAGGTTAAGGCCGAATTTTTCCGCCGACTCGTTCAAGGTGGCGAGGTCCGGCAGGTCGGCCTGGTCCGTCTTCCAGAAATAGAACGCGTCGGAGAGCCGGGCGCGGACCACCTTGCCGTTGCCGTAGGCGATCTCCCTGCCGCCGTCCCTGGCCTCGATATTGGCGGTGATGACGAAGCGGTTGGAGAGCGTCCCCGCCTCCCGTCCTGAGCCCGCCGAAGGGGGCCGGGTGACGAAGCACTTCTGGTTGGCGCGGATCGTCAGGCGGACGACCTCGGGCGGGATCGCCAGATAGTCCTCCTCGAACTCGCCCATCAGCACCACCGGCCATTCGACAAGGCCGGAAACCTCTTCCAGAAGCCCCTCGTCCTCCACCAGTTCCAGCCCGTTGGCAAAGGCCAGGTTCCTGGCGTCGTCCAGGATCATGCGCTTGCGGCGTTCGGGGTCGAGCACGACCTTGGCCTTCTCAAGGCTCGCCACATAGTCGTCGAAACGGCGCACGGTGATCGCCTCGGGCGCGTGGAAGCGGTGGCCGTAGGTGACGTTGCTAGAGCGGATGCCGTCGACCGCGAAGTCGACCACCACCGGCTCCTCCGTCTCCGGGCCGAAGGTGCACAGGATAGACTGCAAGGGGCGCACCCAGCGAAGCGATCCGGGATTCTTCGAGGCCGCCCCCCAGCGCATGGATTTCGGCCACGGGAAGTCGCGGATGATGCCGGGCATCATCTCGGCGACAATCTCTTCGGCGGCCCTCCCCTTCTTCTCGATCACGGCGACGTAGAAATCGCCCTTCTTCGGGTCCGTCTGCACCTTGGCCTCACCGACGGAGGAAAGACCGGCCGCCCGCAGAAAGCCTTGAACCGCCTTTTCCGGCGCATCGACACGCGGCCCCTTGCGCTCCTCGCGCACATCCCTGGAGCGGACGGTGACGCCGCGCACGTCGAGCGTCAGCCGGCGCGGCGTCCAGTATTCCTGGCAACCCTCATAGGTCAGCCCTGCTTCCACCAGACCGTCGGTGACCAGCTTCTTAAGGTCGCCCGCCGCCTTGCGCTGCATGCGGGCGGGGATTTCTTCCGAGCGAAGTTCAAGAAGCAGGTCGGGCATCGGTCAATTCTTTCGTGAGGGTCCGGCGCGGCAATAGCAACTCCTCTCCGCCCTGTCACCTTTTTGGATCGCAATCCGATACGTGACAACGCATACGGCTGCGTCCAGGACGTGATGAGATTGGGGGCCGGTCGTCCCAACCGCCGTCATCCCGGAAGCCGGAGCGACAGCGGAGGTTGTCCGGGACCCGTTCCGGAACGCCAACGTCACGGAATGGGTCCCGGCCCTCACTTCGTTCGGCCGGGATGACAGCGGTTGGGACGACCGGCCCCTAATCTCATCCCGCACCAGACGTCAAAAAAAATCACCCGTCATGTCGGACCGGTGAATACATACCCGTCCTCGGGACGAAATCTCCCATGAACCTGCAAGGCGCGCTGAAGCGGCGGTCGCTTCAGACAGGGGAGTCTTGCGCGGTGAACGGCATCTGAACGGCGCTGCCACGCCCGGTTCAGCCGCAATCCGCACAATGGGGGAAGGATGAACTTTCCGGACGGCCAGGAGGAAAAGAGGCCGGAAAGTTCGGGAGAAGGACAGGGACGATGAAAGCCGCTTCGACGCTCATTCAGGTCTTCGCACTCAGCGCCTGCCTCGCCGTGCAGGCCTCGTCGAGCGGCGAACTCAAAATGGCCGGTGTGCGCCGCGCGATCCAGACGATCGCGGCAACCGGTGCCTCCACGCAGCTCATGCTGCCGGTCGAAGCGATGGCCGCCGACGACGGCGCCGCCTTCGCCGCCTGACCCTCAGGCAGCTTCCGCCAATCCGCCCGCTTGCGTCTTCAAAAACGCCTCGCCGCAGGCCTTCGCCAGGTCGCGCACGCGCAGGATGTAGCTCTGCCGCTCGGTCACGGAGATGACGCCGCGCGCGTCCATGAGATTGAAGACGTGGGAGGCCTTGATGCACTGGTCGTAGGCTGGGAAGACCATCCTGTGCAGCGCGGAATTGTCGGTGGAGGACGGCGCGCCCGCCGCCAGCAGCGCCCGGCATTCCTTCTCCGCATCCTCGAAATGGCGGAAGAGCATGGCGGTGTCTGCATATTCGAAATTGTGCCGCGAATATTCCTGTTCCGCCTGCAGGAAGACCTCGCCATACGTCACCTTGTCCGGACCATCCAGCCCGTTGAAGTTGAGGTCGTAGACGTTGTCGACGCCCTGCACATACATGGCGAGCCGCTCCAGCCCGTAGGTAAGCTCGCCCGAGACCGGCGCGCATTCGATACCACACACCTGCTGGAAATAGGTGAACTGCGAGACCTCCATGCCGTCGCACCAGCATTCCCAGCCGAGCCCCCAGGAACCCGTCGTCGGGTTCTCCCAGTCGTCCTCCACGAAGCGGATGTCGTGAGTGAGCGGGTCGAGACCGATGGCCGCCAGCGAGCCTAGATAGAGCTCCTGGAGATTGGAGGGGTTGGGCTTCAGGATCACCTGATACTGGTAATAGTGCTGCAGCCGGTTGGGGTTTTCGCCGTAGCGGCCGTCCTTCGGCCGACGCGAGGGCTGCACATAGGCGGCGTTCCACGGCCGCGGCCCCAAGGCGCGCAGCGTGGTGGCCGGATGCAGCGTGCCGGCGCCCACCTCCATGTCATAGGGCTGCAGGATAACGCAGCCGCGCTCCGCCCAGTAGTTGTGGAGCGTCAGGATAAGGCCCTGGAAAGAGCGGGCGGGATGCATGTGCGGCAGGGGTTCGGCGTTCACACGGGCGTCTCCGGCGATTGCGGGCGTTTCGTCCTATTGCGCGGGGGTGGAGGCGTCAAGCGGGGTAGCGAGTGCCTATTTAGCGATCGATTGTCCGCTTTTCGGCCGAACTTCCAAATGGAGATGCCTTCGCCCCTTCGCGCCCCCCTTTTGCCCTGAGCTTTGTCGAAGCCGCTACTCTCCTGCCGGCAGTTTCAGCTCCTGCCCCGTGCCGACGCGATCCGGATTGCCTCGCAGGAACGGGTTCAGTTCGAGGATGTCGTGGTAGCGGTTCCCGTCGCCCAGTTCTTCCACGGCGATGGACCACAGCGTCTGTCCCGGCTTCACCGTGTAGGTCCGCGTCGCAGCCGCATCCGCCGGCCCGCCGGCTTTCCCAGCACTGCCGTCGTTCATCGCGTTGCGTGCCGTGCCGGCGGCGTCTGCGAGCTTCTTGCCCTCCTCGGGCGGCAGGCCTTCGGACATCTTCTTCTCGACCTCGGCCAGAAGCTCGGGCTCGGGATCGAGGCTGAGTGCATGCGACCATTGATAGCGCGCCTCCAACTGGCGGCCGACACGCCAATAGGCGTCGCCCAGATGGTCGTTGAGCACTGCGTCGTCCGGGCGCAGGGAGACGGCACGCTCCAACTGCTCGACCGCCTTATCATACTCGCGCAGCCGGTAATGCGCCCAGCCGAGCGAATCGACGATGTAGCCGTCGCTCGGGCGCAACTCCACGGCGCGGCGGATGAGGTCCATCGCCTCCTCCAGGTGCATGTTCATATCGACCCAGGAATAGCCGAGATAGTTCATGACCTGAGGATGGTCGGGGTAGAGCTCCAGCGCCGTCTTGAAGTTCGGCTCGGCCTTCTCCCATTCCTTCAGCCGCTCATAGGCGATGCCGCGCTGGTAGAAGATGTTCCAATGCTGGCGCTCCGGTTCCTCGACCTGGGCCACGGCACGGTCGTAGAGGTCGGCTGCTGAGCGGTAGTCCTTCTGTGCGGCATAGACCCCGCCGAGGGCGAGATAGGCGCGCATGTCGGACGGATCGGCGTCCAAAACCCTCTTCAGATGGTCGACCGCCTCGTCGTTGCGATCGAGGTCGGCGAGGTTCAGACCGATCTGGAACTCGGCGATGCGCGCCCATGGCGAGCTTTCGTCGATTTGCTCATAGAAGGCGATGGCGCGCTCGGCTTCCTGCTGCCTTTCGGCCACTTGCGCGAGCTGCAGGAGGATGGCGTCGTTGCCGGGCCGCAGCGCCTCCGCGAAACGAAGGTAGAGCCGGACAAAGGCATCGCCGCCGCCGCTGGCAAGCTCGGTGGCGATGTTGAGCAGGATTTCCGAGGCTCCTCCAGCGGGTGCGACCACCGGCGGGACGAGCGTTTCGCCGGCCGTCAGCCGCTCTCGCAGCACGGGAATGGAAGCGACGGCGCCGCCCAGCTCCTCCGCCTGGTCGAGCACCTCTATCGCTTTCTCCGTCTCGCCAAGTTGCGACAGATGGGCGGCATAGGCCTCGCCCAGGCGGCCAAGCGTCTCGGGCGCCACGGAGCGGGGCGCGATCCCGCCGAACAGCCCCTCGAAGGCCTCCGTGGCTTGCGTTTCACTGCCGCCCTGGCTCAACATCAGTGCACGGTGGTAGTCCTTGAACAAACCGTACCAACTCGGCCCCTCGAGACCATCCAGATAGTCGAGCGCGCCGTCCAGGTCGCCCTGCCCCGCAATGGCCCAGGCGGTCATGATGCCGGTGATCAGCCGGTCGAGGTCGGACTCCACGACGATCTCCAGCCAACGCTCGGCGGCGGCGAAATCGTCCTTGCGAAGAGCGTCCACGGCAAGCGTCAGCCGCGAGAAGCGCTCCACCTCCGGCTCGGACTTCAGTCTCTCGGCGTGGGGCAGCGCCTCGTCCAGCCGGCCCTGCCAGACGAGCGCCAGGAGCAGGTTCTGTTGCAGAGCTACGTTGTCAGGATCGTAGGAGAGCGCGCGTTCGTAATAGGTGGCAGCGCTTTCCAGGTCATCGTCGGCTTCCGCCGCCCTGCCGGCAAGATAGGCGCCGGAGAAGGAATGCGTGGGCACGGTCTCGACCGGCTTCACGGTCTCTTTGGCGAATCCCGCATCGAGTGAGAACGCCATGAACGCCACCAGTGCCGCGGTCGCTTTCAAACCTGTTTTCATCCGCCGCATTTTATCCCTTCTGTCCGGCCGTACCCGCTGCAGCGCCCGGCAGCGCTGGAAGGCTGTCCCCTATGGCAAGAGCATGGCCTTTTTGCGATGAGGCTTCAACGTGTAATGGCAAATTTCCGGCCGGTCGCCGATCACGTCACCCGGCTGATGCAGAAATCGATGACGTCGAAGAGCGCCGCCTTCTGCGGCGTGGACTTCAGGGGCGCCAGCGCGTCGCGGGCGATCTCGCCGAAATGGCGGGCGCGGCCGATCGTGTCGCCGATTGCGCCATGCTTGTTCATCAGCCCGATGGCCTTGTCGAGCGCGGCACCTTCGCACTCGTTCTTCTCGATGGTGCGTTTCCAGAAGTAGCGCTCCTCCTCGGAGCCGCGGCGGTAGCTCAGGATCACCGGCAAGGTCACCTTGCCCTCGCGGAAATCGTCGCCGATGTTCTTGCCGAGATCGCTGCTGTTGCCGCCGTAGTCCAGCGCATCGTCGACGAGCTGGAAGGCGAGGCCCAGATTGGCACCGAAGGAGCGGAGTGCGGCGCGGTCGTTGCGCGAGGCCTCGGCGATCACCGGACCAACCTCGGCCGCGGCGGAAAAGAGCGCGGCGGTCTTGGCCTTGATGACTGCCAGATACTCGTCTTCCGTCGTCTCCAGGTTCTTGGCCACGCCAAGCTGCATGACTTCGCCTTCGGCGATGACGGAGGCAGCGGCGGAAAGAATATCGAGCGCGTCCAGAGAGCCGACATCGACCATCATGCGGAAGGCCTGGCCAAGCAGGAAGTCGCCGACCAGAACACTCGCCTGATTACCCCAGATCATGCGCGCGGTCTTGCGGCCGCGCCGCATGTCGCTCTCGTCCACCACGTCGTCGTGCAGAAGCGTGGCCGTGTGCATGAACTCCACGCTGGTAGCGAGCTTCACGTGGCCTTCGCCCGCATAGCCGAACATCTGTGCCGCGGCCAGCGTCACCATGGGGCGGAGGCGTTTTCCCCCGGAGGAGATCAAGTGGCGGGCAAGCTCGGGGATCAGTTCCACGTCCGAGCCGGCCTTGGAGAGGATGAGCTCGTTGACGCGCCCCATATCGTCCTTGGTCAGGTCGATCAGACCCTCGATCGAAGCCGCACCGCGCTTGCCGCCTTCGAGATTCACTACGACGCCCACCGGGAGATCCTCCATTCCACTGGTTTCCGGGCAGACGCCCGGTGCGGACTGTATGGCCGCAATCGCCCTTGCCGCAAGCGGCGAATTGGCGCGTCAGGCGGGTTAGGACAACCGCTCGGCATTTACAAGCGCCGGTCGACCTGCCAACGTCGCTGCCCATGATCGAGCTTATCCGCACCAACGACGCCGTCACTATCTCCTTCGTCGAGAGCCTGCTGCGCGATGCCGGCATCGACTACCTGGTCGCCGACCAGAACATGAGCATCATGGAAGGCTCGCTCGGGGTGCTGCCTCGCCGCGTGCTCGTCGATACGGAAGAGGTGGAAGCGGCGCGGCGACTTTTGGCCGATGCCGGCGTGATGGATGGCGGCGACGCCGGCTGAGCCGATGCGCGAAGCGATGGCCTTCACCACCGACGCCTTCCACCGCGGCCGATTCCATCTCGTTCAGCCTGCGGGCAAGGGCCACCGTGCCGGCCTCGACGCCATGCTGCTCGCCGGTGCGGCGCCGGAAGGCTTCAGCGGGCTCCTGGCCGATATGGGCGCCGGGGCCGGCGCGGCGGGCTTTGCCGTCGCCGCGCGCTGCGCAGGGGCGCACGTCGTCCTGGTGGAGCGTGCAGCGGAGATGACGGCCTGCGCACGCGAAAGCCTCGCCCTGCCGGAGAACGACGCACTGGCGTCCCGGATTACCGTCGTCGAAGCGGATGTGGAGCTCTCCGGCCGGGAGCGGCAGGGCGCAGGGCTTGCCGACCGATCCTTCGACTTCGTCGTCATGAACCCGCCCTTCAACGCGGCGCGCGACAGGGCGACGCCGGATACGCTCAAGCGGCAGGCGCATGTGATGGAGGATGGTCTGTTCGAGCGCTGGCTGAGGACGGCGGCTGCCATCGCGAAGCCCGGCGCCGGGCTGGCGATCATCGCCCGCCCTGGCTCGATCGTCGAAATCCTCTCCGCGCTTGCTGGCCGCTTCGGCAGCCCGGAGGTCCTGCCCATCCACCCGCGCCCGCAGGTGGAGGCGATCCGTATTGTCGTCAGGGCACGCAAGGGCGCGCGAGGAGGCCTGCGCCTTCAGCCGCCGCTCGTGCTGCATGGAGAGAGCCATGGCTTCACGCAACGCGCCGAGATGGTGATCAACGGCCGGGCAACCCTTTTTGGCGATTGACGTTCATTCAGCCGGGCGCCATTGCGCGGCGCCGGCAAATGCCTACATGACAACCGACCCGAGGCACTGGAGACCCCGCCATTGAAACAGTTGCTGTCGCGCCTTCTGCCGAAATCGCTCCGTTCCGACATCGTCACCATCCCCGTTGTCAGGCTGCAAGGCACCATCATGGCCAGCGGCAGCCCGTTGCGCCAGCACCTTTCGCTCGCTTCCACCGCCGGTCTCATCGAGAAGGCATTTTCCTATTCGGCGCCGGCGGTAGCGATCGCGCTCAACTCTCCCGGCGGCTCGCCGGTGCAATCACGCCTCATCTACAAGCGCATCCGCGATCTGGCGGAGGAGAAGAAGCGGAAGGTGTTCGTCTTCGTCGAGGACGTGGCGGCTTCCGGCGGCTACATGATCGCGCTCGCCGGCGATGAAATCATTGCCGACCCCTCTTCCATCGTCGGCTCCATCGGCGTCGTGTCGTCCGGCTTCGGTTTCCAGGAGATGATCAGTAAGATCGGTGTCGAGCGGCGCCTGCACACGTCTGGCCGCAACAAGGCCATCCTCGACCCCTTCCAGCCGGAGAAGAAGCAGGATGTAGAGCATCTCAAGGCTATCCAGGAAGAGCTGCACCAAGCCTTCATTGCGCTGGTGAAGGAGCGGCGCGGGGCCAGGCTCGCCGATGACGACGACATTTTCACCGGCCTGTTCTGGAGCGGCGAGCGGGGCCGCGCGCTCGGCCTCGTGGATGTGCTGGGCGACATGCGCTCCTATCTGAAGAGCCGTTACGGCAACAAGACCCGGCTCAAGCTGGTGAGCCAGCCGCGCGGCCTGTTCGGGCGCCGGCTGACGCTTTTCAGCGCGGCGACGCAAGGGGTCGACATCGCCGCCGCGGCCACCGACGGGCTTCTGCAGGCGGCCGAAGAACAGGCGCTGTGGCGCCGCTACGGACTGTAGAGCGCCGCGCATCCGATCCCGATTTTTCAGGCCGGTGCTGCAGCCCTTCCTTTGCACCTTTCGGCAAACAGGCCTATCATGGAATGACCGCCAGGGAGGCAACACAGATGCCGCAACTGATCTTCTTCTCCCTCATCGCCTTCGTGGCCTACTACGGCTACAGGGCCTTTGTGCGCGAGGCCGAGCGGGTGACCCAGCGGGCCGAACGCGCCCGCAGGGAAGCAGCAACAGGTAGCATGGGCACGCTCGTCAAAGACCCGGAGACGGGCGAATACCGGCTGGCGAAAGACTGAGACGACCTTCATGCCGACAAGTCTGGAGCGCGCCGCACCGGCGAAGGTCAATCTGGCGCTCCATGTCACCGGGCGCCGCGCCGACGGCTATCACCTCCTGGAAAGCCTTGTCGTCTTCACCCGCCACGGCGACCGGGTGCGCGCCTCGCCGGCGGAACGCGACACCTTCTCCCTTGCAGGCCCCTACGGTGCGCAGGTGCCGCGCGACGCGGAGAACCTCGTGCTGCGCGCCCGCGATCTGCTGCGCCGGCATTTCGGGGCGGAGAAGCCCGTGGCGCTGACGCTGGAGAAGAACCTGCCGGTCGCCTCGGGCATCGGCGGCGGATCGAGTGATGCGGCCGCCGCGCTTCATCTGCTTTCCCGCCACTGGCGCATCGCCGCCGGACAGCGCGATCTCGCAAAGATCGCCCTGGCGCTCGGTGCCGACGTGCCCATGTGCCTGGCGTCCCGGCCGCTTCTGGCGCGCGGCATCGGCGAGGCGCTGGAGCCGGTCCGCCTGCCGGCACTGCCGCTCCTCCTCGTCAATCCCGGGCAGATGCTCGCCACGCCGCATGTCTTCGCCGCGCTCGAAAGCCGCGACAACGCCCCTCTCCCGCCCTTTCAGGGCGGCGATGACGTGTCCGACGTCGTGCACTGGCTCGGCTCGGTGCGCAACGATCTGGAGGCGCCGGCGCTGGAGCTTGTGCCGGAGACCGGCGTTGCGCTGAAGGAACTCCTGTCGGAAGGCGCGCTGATTGCCCGTATGTCCGGCTCGGGCGCTACCTGCTTTGGTATCTTTAAGACGGAGGGACAAGCACAGGCGGCCGAAAAGGTTATTGCCGGCCGCCGTCCTGAGTGGTTCGTTCAGGCGACGATAACCACGCCTTCCGCGGAGGCAACCCACAATGGCTGACCGCAGCTTCATCCCGGTGCGCTTCGCCGTGCTCACGGTCTCCGACAGCCGCACGCTCGACGACGACAAATCCGGCGACACGCTCGCCGAGCGCATTGAGGCCGCGGGCCATCACCTCATCGACCGCGCCATCGCCCCCGACGAAATAAAGCGTATCAGCGACATCGTCAGCGCCTGGTGCGTCGACAGCGAGATCGACGCCGTAATCACCACCGGGGGCACGGGCTTCACCGGCCGCGACGTGACGCCGGAGGCGCTGGAGCCGCTGTTCGACAAGCGCATGGACGGCTTCTCGCAGCTCTTCCACCGCATCTCCTTCGACAAGATCGGCACCTCCACCATCCAGTCACGCGCCACGGCAGGCCTTGTCGACCAGACCTTCGTCTTCGTGCTGCCCGGCTCGCCCGGCGCCTGCCGCGACGCCTGGGACCACATCCTTAAGGACCAGTTCGACTACCGGCACATGCCCTGCAACTTCGTCGAGATCATGCCGCGCCTCGACGAGCACCTGCAGCGCGGTGGCGGATAAAAGCCGCCGCCTCCACCCGAGCCGTTATACCTATCCACAACCCCCGCAAAAAGTTCTTGCTTTGTTCTCATTCCTAAAATAGGAATAGATTCATCGACACTGATCGACGATTCGCGGAGGTGCAGAGCCATGGACCAGATTGCGCGGGCAGATCTTGCCGCCTCTAAGGGTGGTGGCGCGGCGATGGCCAATGCGATGATCGAGGAAGCGGGCCTGCGCGTCGGCGAGGATCGCCGCCGCGGGCGCGCCGCCGGCATCAACCCGACGGGCCGCTTCGAGCCGCTCACGCGGCACGTCTTCGACGACGGGTGGGAGACGCTGGAGGATCTGCCGCCCTTCAAGACAGAAGTGCAGGTGGAGAAGCCGCGCACCATCATCACGCGCAACACCTCGCCCGATATCTCCTTCGACCGCTCCATCAATCCCTATCGCGGCTGCGAGCACGGCTGCGTCTACTGCTTTGCGCGGCCGACGCACAGCTATATGGGGATGTCGCCCGGTCTCGATTTCGAATCGCGGCTGTTCGCCAAGCCGGATGCGGCGCGGCTTCTGGAAAGGGAGCTTTCCAAGCCCGGCTACGAGCCGCGCACCATCGCCATCGGCACCAACACCGATCCCTACCAGCCGGTCGAGAAGAAGTGGCGCATCATGCGCGAGATCCTCGAGGTGCTGGAGGCACACGGGCACCCCGTAGGCATCGTCACGAAATCGGCGCTGGTCACGCGCGACATCGACATCCTGTCGCGCATGGCCGAACGGGGACTTGCCAAGGTGGCCCTGTCGGTGACCACGCTCGACCGCAAGCTTGCGCGCACCATGGAGCCGAGGGCGGCCACGCCGCCGCGCCGGCTGGAGGCGCTGCGCAGTTTGAGCGATGCCGGTATTCCCGTCTCGGTGATGATCGGCCCGGTGATCCCCGGCATGAACGACAGCGAGATGGAGCGTATCCTGGAATCGGCCTATGCGGCAGGCGCGCGCGAGGCCGGCTACATCATCCTGCGCCTGCCGCTGGAAGTGAGCCCGATCTTCAAGGACTGGCTGCTGCGCCACTATCCGGACCGCTACCGCCACGTCATGTCGCTTATCCGTTCCATGCGCGGCGGCAAGGACTATGATGCCGAGTGGGGCAAGCGCATGAAGGGAAGCGGGCCCTATGCCTGGCAGATCGGCCGCCGCTTCGAGATCGCGGCTAAGCGCATCGGCCTCAACGTCCAGCGTCGCAAGCTGCGCACGGATCTGTTCAAACCGCTCAACGGCCAGGGGGAACAACTCGTGCTTCTTTGAGTTTGGCTTCGGATAGGCCTTAGCGTTTATGCTTTCCATGTCTTCCCGTCGCGAGCCCGTCCCCCGGCCCGACGGCGCCTTCCCGGTTTTCTCCGCCCCCTGACCGGGAAAGGCTTGCGGAGAATCGGAAGCGATGCGAGCATCGCCGACAATGGCTCCTTCGCATTCCGATTCTCCGCTTCTCTTCGACCTGCCGGTGCGCCCCGACTTCGTGCTGGAAAATGGCATCATGCGCGATGGCCACGCGCCTGTGGCGGGCCTCGACGAGGCCGGACGCGGGCCGCTGGCCGGTCCCGTGGTGGCGGCGGCGGTGGTGCTCGACCCCGAGCGCATTCCGAACGGTCTCGATGATTCGAAGCGGCTTTCATCGGAAGCCCGCGAGGGCCTGTTCCTCGACATTTTCGAGGCAGCGCTTTCCGTTTCCGTCGCCTCGCTCTGCGCCAACTCCATCGACGGATCGAACATTCTCAAGGCGAGCCTGGAGGCCATGCGCCGGGCGCTGGACGGCCTGTGCATAAGCCCGGCCTATGCGCTTGCCGACGGGCGCGACGTGCCGCCGGGCCTTACCTGCCCCTGCCGCGCCATCGTCAAGGGCGATCAGCGCTCGCAGTCCATCGCCGCTGCATCCATCGTCGCCAAGGTGGTCCGCGACCGCATGATGGTGCGTACGGGCGCGCTGGTGCCGCACTATGGCTTCGACAGCCACGTCGGCTATGCCACGATGCGCCACCGCTCGGCAATCGCCGAGCATGGCCCCATCGCGCGCCTTCACCGCATGAGCTTCTCGCCCTTCAAACCGTTCGAGGTCTGAACCTTCTCAAAGAGGCGATACGCCGAAGAGCACGCGATGCAGCCCGCCGACGAAGACGACGTAGACGAGCAATCCGCCGACCACCGCGATCACGTCGTTCCTCAATGAAGCTGCCTTGGAAGATGCGGCCCCCTGCGGTCGCCGCGTCACCGAAGCCCAGTCGGCAACCGCCCAAAGGGCAACGCCTCCGAAAAGGAACAGGTCCGCCAGCGTGCCGTTGGCGAGAAGATGCGCCGCCCCCCAGAGGATGGTGGCGATGAGCATGGGATGGCCGATGGCGGCCTTGATATGCCCTGGAGCGTAAGCCGCAATGAGGAGCGGAAAGACCGGCAGCATCAAGAGCAGCGTTGCGTGCCGCAGCGCTAGAGGCGGCGCGTAGAGAACGGTCGGATCCTGCCGCGCCAGCCCGTAGCCCCAGACGATCAGCACCAGGCCGATGATCGAGGCGATGGCGTAGGGCAACATCCAGGCGCCCTTGCCGCTGGCTGCCACGACGTTCTCCCGCAGATGCGGAGCGACCATGATAAGCGAGTGCGTTCCCAGGAACAGCAGAAGACCGAGGATAAGGACCAGCATGCGACTTCCTCCGCTTCCCGCTCCGCCCAGCCCCGCAGCCGCGACATGAGCGGCTTCAGGCGCCTCACTTGCGCCACTCACTAATGTTAGATACTCTAACTAACGTTATTAGCAATTTCGTGTCAACACACCCGATGACCAGACAAGCCGTCACCGCAAAGCAGACGATGAGCCGGAGGGAAAAGCTCCGTGAGGCCACGCTGGTGGAAATCCGGACAACCGCGCGCACGCTGCTCGTCACCAAGGGGAGCACCGCAGTCACCGTCAACGCCGTCGCCCGCAAGATGGGGATGAGCGGTCCGGCACTTTACCGCTACTACGCCAGCCAGGCCGAACTGATCGAGGCGCTCAGGGCGGATTTCTATCGCGAATTGATCGCCAAGATGCGCAACGCCGGCGAAAGCCGCGCCGGCACGGCCGGCTGCCGGCTCTTGGCCATCTGCCGCGCCCTGCGCGGCTGGGCGGTTGCGCATCCGGCCGAGTTTCGCTGGCTTTTCGCCAGCCCCGCGCCCCCGCTGGAAGAGCGGCGGTGCGATCCGTCGGCAAGCGGGTCGGGCCAGGCCTTCGGCCTGGTGTTCCTGGAACAGGTGGTGGAGATCTGGCAGACGCGCCGCTTTCCCATCCCCAGCCTCGAAGACATGGACCCCTCGATCGCCAGCCAGCTTCGCGCCTATTCGGAGAAAATCGGCGGGAGCCTGCCGCCCGAGGCGGCCTACATCTTCCTGTCCTGCTGGATGCGGCTCTACGGCCTTCTATGCATGGAGGTGCTCAACCAGATAAGCTTCGCCTACAGCGACTTGGAGCCGGTCTTCGAGGAGTGTCTGCAGGAGCTGTGCGGGCTGCTGGATATTCCCTATGAAGCGCGGGCTTGAGAGGGGCCGGGCGGCCGCGCACCGACACTTCCCCCATCAACAAACAAAAATGCCGCCGGAGACCGGCGGCATTCGGTGATCCCGGAGAACGCGAAGCCTCTCAGTTCAGCTTCGACTTCACTTCCTCCAGCGAATTGTCGAACAGCGCCCCGCTCACCTTGCCGTCCACCTTCTCGGCCAGGATGCTGCTGGCCGCGGCGACCGCCACATCGACGGCGCGCGCGCGCACCTCGTTCACGGCGTCCTGCTCGGCCTGGGCGATCTTCTGCTCGGCCAGCGCGGTGCGACGGGCGACGTACTCTTCCGTCTTCGTCTTCGCCTCGGCGACGATGATCTTCGCCTCGCGCTTGGCGGCGGCGACCATTTCCTCCGCCTCCTGCTCGGCTTCCTTGCGCTTGCGCTGATACTCGGCCAGAAGCTGCTGAGCCTCCTCGCGCAGGGCACGTGCCTCGTCGAGCTCGTTCTTGATGCGCTCGGCCCGCTTGTCGAGCGCGCCGTTCAGCATCGCCGGCACCTTCAGATAGGCGAGAATGGCGAGGAAGATGATGAGGGCGATCAGAGCCCAGAATGTCGCGTCCATGGCCTTCTCCTACTGCCGTGCAGCCTTGACGGCGGCGGCAAGCGCCTTCTTGTCGACCTCGCCGCCGACAAGCTCGCCAACGATGGCGCCGGCGGTCTCCTCGGCGATAACGCCGACATCGGCAAGGGCCGTGGCCTTGATGTCGGCGATGCGGCCCTCGGCGTCTTTCAGCTTGGCATCGAGCGCTTCTTCCACCTTGCGGCGCTCGGCCTCCGCCTCGGTCTTGGCACTATCGCGCGCTTCCTGGGCGATGCCGCCCGCCTTCCTGCGGGCCTCGGCCAGTTCCTGCTCGTAGGCCGCCACCGCCGCGTCCGCCTCGTCCTTCATGCGCGCGGCCTCGTCGAGGTCCTGGGCGATGCGGTCGCGCCGCACTTCTAGGATACCGGCGATGCGCGGCAGTGCCACCCGCTTCAGGAACAGGTAGAACAGGCCGAAGGTGATCGCCAGCCAGAGAAGCTGCGAGGGATAGGTCTCGGTTTGGAACGGCGGAAAGCCCCCGCCGCCGTGGTCGGTGTCCTCCACGGTATGGGCTTCGTCCAATGCAGGCGGTGTTTCCTGCGCGAACCCCGGTGTCACAAACATACGCTTCCCCTGTTCACATCGGCCGGCCACGCATCCCGTGGCCGGCATTGCCAGCGATGCCGCGCTCTTAGGTGAAGAGCAGGAGGAGTGCGACGAGCAGCGAGAAGATGCCGAGGGCCTCGGTCACGGCGAAGCCGAAGATGAGGCGGCCGAACTGGCCGTCGGCGGCCGACGGGTTGCGCAGGGCGCCCGCCAGATAGTTACCGAAAATGTGGCCGAGGCCGATGCCGGCGCCGCCCATGCCGAGGCAGGCGATGCCCGCGCCGATTGCCTTCGCTGCTTCTACTTCCATCTTGCAACTCCTTGTGGATCGTAGCTTTTTCAAACTGCCTGGATTGTGGCGGAGAGACCCGCCGATGAAGCTTCCTAGTGGCCGGGGTGCAGTGCGTCGTTGAGGTACATGCAGGTCAGGACCGCAAAGACATAGGCCTGCAGGAATGCCACCAGAAACTCGAGACCGGTCAAGGCCACCGTCATGGCGAGCGGCAGCACGGCGCCTGCGGCACCCGCCACGCCGAACGCCCCAAGCGAGGTGACGAAACCGGCAAAGACCTTGAGCGTGATGTGGCCGGCCAGCATGTTGGCGAACAAACGCACGGACAAGCTGACAGGCCGGGAAAGGAAGGAGACCACCTCGATCGCCACCACCAGCGGCATCAGCACGCCGGGCACGCCGTCGGGCACGAACAGCTTCAGGAAGCCGAACCCGTGTTTCCAGAACCCGTAGACCAGCACCGTGCCGATGACGAGTATGGCAAGCGCGAAGGTGACGATGACGTGGCTGGTGACGGTGAAGAAATAGGGGAACATGCCCAGAAGGTTGGCCACCAGCACAAACATGAACAGCGAGAAGACGAAGGGGAAGAACCGCATCCCATGGCTGCCTGCCGCATCGCGCAGCATGGAGGCGATGAACTCGTAGGCCATCTCGGAGATGGACTGCAGCCGGCCGGGTACCAGGCCGCGGCTCGACGTCGTCAGGAAAAGAAAAGCGCCGGCGCCGGCCACCGTGGCGACCATGAAGGCGGAAGCGTTGGTGAAGGAAAAGTCCAGCCCGCCGATTTCGATCGGAATCCATTTCGAGATCTGAAACTGGTGGATCGGGTCTGTGGCCACTGGGAGCCCCTCGCTTTCACGCAGCGGCCAAGCGCCGCTTTCCTTCCTTAAAGATCGTCGTCGCCCTTCTTCGGCGCCTTCGATCCAAACTCGGCAATCAGCCCCGCGGAACGCAGGACATTGAGAATGCCCGCTCCGAAACCCAGGAGCAGGAAAACGATCAACCCCCAAGGCGACGTTCCGGCCATCCGGTCGATGAACCAGCCCAGCGCCACACCGACCACGACGCCGGCGATAAACTCGCTGGAGAGCTTCAGCGCATTCGCGAAATCGCTCTTACCGCCCCTCTCCGCGCCCTCGCCGCCGTTCGGCCTTTCCCGCCGCCTGGCTGCCAGCGCCGCATCGAGGTTGCGCCGGCGTCCGTCCAGATCGCCCGGCTTTCCTCGATTGGCCACTGCAACCTCCGCACCAGCTACCGGTCAGCTTCCGTCGCCTCAAAGTCGCGCGCAACATAGAGAGCGGCCCGGCGCCAGTCAAGCCGCGCGACCCCGACTCCAACAGAGCATTTTCTACAGTAGTAACAATATGTTAGCTAGGTGCGACAAAGCGCCTTCGGCGGTGCACACTCTTCGCCCGGCGGAATCGGGCGCTTTTGCGTGCCAAGCCCGGCCCACGCGTATGCTCAGTTCCAGCCGCCGCCATAGGTGCGGTAGAAGATGTGCTGGCCGATCTTCTTCATGCGCTCCATGGCCGAGGCCCAGCGCGGGCGCACATAAGTGGCGTGGTAGTGGGTGGAGGAGCCCACGCCTTCGAGCCAGATCTTGCCGGCGGTGACGGCCATCGCCACCTGCTCGGCCGTCTCGAAATGGCCGGGGCTTTTCACGCGATCGCGGATGCCGTCGCAAGCGAAGGAGAACTGGCAGCGGTTGCGCCACTTCTCGTTCTGGTAGACGACGCCGCAGATGGAGTCCGGATAGACGGGATTGCGGACGCGGTTGAGGATGACCTGGGCGACCGCCGCCTGCCCCTCCACCGGCTCGCCGCGCGCCTCGAAGTAGATACCGGCGGCAAGGCACTGCTGCTCGCGCTCGGAAAAGACGGCGGCGGGAAGCGGCTGGCGTGCCCAAGGATGATCGCTCGGCGGCACCGGCGGGACGAAGCGCCCGTCGTTCTCGTCGCGCAGGATGCTGGCAAACGGCGAAGCCTTCGCATAGTCGGGCTCGGGCGGTGCATAGGCGGTGGCCAGGACGTCGGCCTTCTCATTGTTCACGAGGCTGGCGATCATGGACGGCAGCGCGGGCCCGGCCGGCTCGTCGTGTTTCAGGTGAAAGGCGGAGGCGATCTGCACTTCCTGGCCTTCTATCTCCGGCTTTACGAAAGCCATCAAGGTATCGCCCGCCTGCGGGGGTGCCATGAGCACGGCGCTCTTTTGCTGAAAAATCGAGCCGGCGTTGAAGAGCCTGGGCGGGGCCATGGGAAGGGTCTTGACCACACGTCCTTCCTTGTCGGCGCGGTTGATACGCTCCTCGTCCGGCGTGGCCGCCCCCTTGCCCTTGGTGCGGAAGGCAACCTCGCCGATGCCCGGCGCAGCAAGCCCGGAGCCGGAGATCGCGCCAAGCTTGGCGTCGGCGCTGGCAAACGGCATCTCCGCCTGGTGAACGGAACCGGCCACCGAACGTTCGATGACGGCGGCCCAACGGTTAGCGCCTTCCTGATTGGCGATCAGGCTCGTCATATCCTGATAGGCGGCAACGGTCGGAAAGCCGATCCACATGCCGAAGCCCACCAGCAAAGGAGAAAGAAGAGAACGATTCCGGCCGAAAAACCGACGCAGCCACTCTACACCCGAAACAAGCACCCGACCCCTCACTGAAACGCGCGCAACGCCAACTGCCGGGCAAGCTATTTCATTAACCTTGACCACCCGTTAACGACCGAAACGAAATTGAATCCACCCCGCACAGGCAGCAGAACCGCCACAGAGCGCGGCGGCGCCCGCGACAACTTGATGCGACGGCCGCATCGCATGAGGTATGCTGCGCCGGCGGCGGGAAACGGGAGGAGAAAGATGATGGATGCCAGCACGCTGCGCGCCCTTCAGGCGCCGATCAAGGAACGCTACAAGTCCGATCCGCAGGCCGCCCGCATAACGCTTCGCGCCAGCGGCACGCTCGACGAGCAGAATGTCGCCTGCAAGGTGGAGACCGGACGGGCACTCGCCGTTGCCGGCCTGCACCCGGCGACCGGCGGAACGGGCCTTGAGCTTTGCTCCGGCGACATGCTGCTGGAGGCGCTGGTGGCGTGCGCGGGCGTAACCATGAAGGCTGTGGCGACGGCACTGGAAATCCCGCTTCACGCTGCCGCCGTGTCGGCGGAAGGCGATCTGGATTTCCGCGGCACACTGGGTGTCGCCAAGGATGCACCGGTGGGCTTTGCGCAGATCCGCCTCAGCTTCGACGTCGAGACCGACGCGCCACAGGAGAAGCTCGACCAGCTCCTCAAGCTCACCGAGCGCTACTGCGTGGTCTACCAGACCATCCGCAGCGGCCCGCCGGTCGAGGTGAGACTGCAGCGCTCGGGCAAGGCCGGCGCTTAATCCCGCCGGCGCTTGGCGCGCCCCGCATAGGGGTTGTCCGACGTGCGCAGGGCGATGCGGATGGGCACGCCAAAGATGTCGAAGGCCTCGCGCAGGCCGTTCACGAGGTAGCGCACATAGGCTTGCGGCATGGCTTCCGGGCGCGAGCAGGACAGCGCGAAGCCGGGCGGCCGCGTCTTGATCTGCGACATGTACTTCACCTTCAGCCGGCGCCCGGCCACGGCGGGCGGCGGATGCCGCGCGGTTGCCGCTTCCAGCCAGCGGTTGAGCGGACCGGTGGGTACGCGCCGGTTCCACACCGCGTGGGTGGCAAGGGCGGCCTCCATCATCTTATCGAGGCCGCGGCCGGTCTCCGCAGACACGGGTACCGCCCTCAGTCCACGCGCCTGCGGCAACAGGCGTTCCGTCTTCTCGCGCAGCTCGGCCAGTGTCTGCTCGCGGTCCTCGATCAGGTCCCATTTGTTGAAGACGACGACGGGGGCGCGGCCCTCGCGGATGACGAGGTCGGCGATCTGCAGGTCCTGTTTGTCGAAGGGCATGGTCGCATCGAAGACGATGATCACCACCTCGGCAAAGCGGATGGCGCGCAGCGTCTCGGCCACGGACAGCTTTTCAAGCTTGGCCTGCACGCGCGCCTTGCGCCGCATGCCGGCGGTATCGAACAGCTTTATGCCGCGCCCGCGCCAACGCCATTCGACGGAGATGGAATCGCGCGTGATCCCCGCCTCCGGTCCGGTCAGCATGCGCTCCTCGCCGATCAGCGCGTTTATCAGCGTCGACTTGCCTGCGTTGGGCCTGCCGATCACGGCGACGCGGACCAGCTTGTCCGGGTCGTAGGCCGGCTCCTCCGCATCCGCGTCGATGTCGTCGCCTACCAGCGCCCCGTCGGTAAGCACCTCCGTCTCCGCCTCCTCAGCCATCTCACCGGCCACGGCGGCGATCGCGTCGCGCAGTTCCGCCATACCGTTCCCATGCTCGGAAGAGACGGCGACAGGCTCCCCGAGCCCCAGGCTCCACGCGTCCAACACGCCGGCTTCGGCACTGCGCACATCCGTCTTGTTGGCAACCAGCACGACCGGCTTGCCCTTGCGGCGCACGATCTCGGCGAAGGTCTGGTCGTCAGGCAACAGCCCGGCCTTTGCATCGATCATGAAGATGACGAGATCGGCCTCGTCGATGGCGATCTCCGTCTGCATGCGCATGCGCGCTTGCAGCGTGGGGGCGGCAGCGTCCTCCAAACCGGCCGTGTCGATGACGTCGAAGCGCAGATTCTGCAAGCGCGCTGGATGCACGCGCCGATCTCGCGTCACGCCGGGCGTGTCGTCGACGAGCGCTATCCTGCGTCCCACCAGCCTGTTGAAGAGGGTCGACTTGCCGACATTCGGCCGGCCGACAATGGCGACCTTGAATGCCATGGCTAGCCGGACTCGCCGGAGCCGGCGATCAGCTCGGACATCATCTCCGCCCGCTGGCGCGCGCCGACGGGAGCCTGCGGGTCGTCGATGATCTGCCCGAACAGGGCAAGCGCATTTTCCCGGTCGCCCTCATTCCAGGCGGCAAGGGCAAGGGTCTCGCGGGCGGTGTGGCGCATGGCATTGCCCTCGGCCGTCAAAGGCTCGACGCGGGTGGCGACATCGGTATAGCTGCCATGGTCGACGAGCAGCAGGGCGGCGCGCAGGCGCGCCATGTCGCGGATGGCAGCGGGCACCGAATTGTCGCCGGCGACAGCATCATACTTGGCGACCGCCTCTTCAGCTTTGCCGCCGTCGGCCAGGGCCGCCGCCGCGCGCAGGCGCGCCAGAACCGGATATGAGCCATAGCCGGAAGTCTCCAGTTCCTCCAGGGCGGCGAGCGCCTCATCCGTGTTGCCCTCGTCGGCCAGTTCCAGAGCGCGGGCGAACGCGTCGCCCGCCTGGTTGGCGCGTGACGTCGACCAGTATTGGTAGCCCACATAGGCGGCCGTCGCGAGAATAACGAGGGCCACGGCGGCGATCGCCATGGTCCCGTAGCGCCGCCACAGCGCCTTGAGCTGGTCCTGGCGAAGCTCTTCATTGACCTCGCGGATGAAACTGTCGTCTGACATGAAAAACCTGTTCACCGCCGGGGCGGTGCCCGGATTACTTTTCTGCCCGCGTTTTAGCGGAAATTCGCGCGCATGGAAGGGGGTTGGCGGAAAGAGACGATTGCGGCCTCGAAGCCGCATGCCTACGATGACGCGATGGCGATCGACCCAGACCTGGCGCGGCGGCGGCTTGCTGCAAAGCGCTCCGAACTCGAAGAGTTTTCCCGCCTCTCCGAAGAGGCGCGCAAGCCCGTGGAACTCGACCAGCAGTCGGTGGGTCGTTTGTCGCGCATGGACGCCATGCAGCAGCAGGCAATGGCGGAAGCAGCCGAGCGCGCGCGGCGGCGCGACCTCGCCCGCATCGAGATGGCCGAGCGGCGGCTGGCGGAAGACGAATACGGATACTGCCTCGACTGCGGCGAGGAAATCCCCGATCGGCGGCTGGAGATCGATCCGATGGCGGAGCGCTGCGTACGGTGCGCGACCGGCCGGTAGAGGCACGCCACCGCTTCTCACTATCCAAACCTGTGCAAACCCCGTCGCGGGCCCACACTGCGCCATAATTCCCCCCTACCCGGCGTGCGGGTTGTTCTTTCATACATGGCTGTTGAATGTCGTTCCTATTGCGTCTTGTCGCGTTCGCGCTTCTCCTCCTCGCCGTTCCCGCTCATGCCGTCCAGCGGCCGCAATATGTGATCGTCTCCTTCGACGGCGCGTCCTTTATCGAGCAGTGGGAGCGCAGCCGCGAATTGGGGGAGCGGACAGGCGCGCGCTTCACCTACTTCCTGTCCTGCGTCTATCTGCTCTCGTCCGAAACGCGCGACGTCTATCGGGGCCCCGGCATGGCGGCGGGCAGGTCCAATGTTGGCAACGGCGCATCCGAAGAGGACGTGCGCCGGCGGCTTATGCAGATTTGGCAGGCGCGTGGGGAAGGCCATGAGATCGCCAGCCACGGCTGCGGCCATTTCGACGGCGGCAAATGGAGCGCTTCCGACTGGAAACAAGAGTTCGGACAGTTCCGCGCCATCCTGCGCGAGGTCTGGGAGATCAACGGTCTCGAAGGCAAGCCCGAGGGCTGGCGCCCCTTCGCGGAACGCGAGATCGTCGGCTTCCGCGCGCCCTACCTGGCGACCGGTCCCGGCCTCTTCGAGGTGCTGGCCGACGAGGGCTTCCGCTACGATGCCAGCACCGTGTCGCGCGGGCCGGCGGCACCCGCGGCCAAGGGCGGGGTGATACGGTTCTCCTTGCCGCTGATACCGGAAGGGCCCGCCGAAAAGCGCATCATCGCCATGGACTACAATCTCTATGTGCGCCATTCGGGCGGGCTGGAGCGGCCGAGCCAGACGCAGGCCTTCGAGGACCGCGCCTATCGCGCCTTCGAGGCCGCCTTTGAAAAGGAATACGCGGGGGAGCGTACGCCGCTGCAGATCGGCTTCCACTTCACCCTCATGAACGACGGCGCCTATTGGCGCGCGCTGGAGCGCTTCGCCGAGGCCGTCTGCGCCAAGCCGGCGGTGCGCTGCGTCAGCTACCGGCAATACCTCGACGAAACCGCGCCGGCCTCGGCCGCATTGCAGGGAAGCGTCGACGGGTGAGGATGTAGGCCAGGAGAGGGTAAGGCACACAGCATCCGCCCTCGCCCTTCGACAAGCTCAGGATGAGGGCTTGCCTATGCGCCTCTCCTTCGACATCGTGACTCGCGAAGCCGTGGCCTTGCCTTCACCCTTATCCTGAGCTTGTCGAAGGACGAGGGTGAAGGCACGCATCGCAGCGCTGACGAAACTCACGCCACCGGCTGATCCTCCGGCCGCATGCCCGTTTGCTCGCGTTCCATGTAGTGCCGGTCGATATCGGGCAGCGGCTCGCCCTTGAGCGTCGCCTCGAAGGCCTTCAGGCGCTTGTAGATCGACATCAGTTCGACGATCGTCGTCCAGGAATTCACCAGATACTGGAAGGAACCTTCAACGCGGCTGAAAGCGCGGATGATCTGCTGCATGACGCCCAGCGTTATGGCGCCGCCGACGATGGAGGGTCCGAGCGCGATATAAGGCACCAGGTTGCCGATCTGCAGATAGAAGATACGCACTAGGTTGAAATACATGTAGTTGAGATAAAGACGGAAATAGTTCCTCCGCACGTTGTCGAACAGTTCGCGCACAGTGGGCGGCTTGGCGCGGTCGGCATGGTCCTCGCCATAGACCAGTTCCTTGCGGTAGGCCGCCTCCACCCGCTGGTTGCGGAACTCCAGGCCCGGCAGCCGGATGCCGGCCACTGCCACCAGCGCCGTGCCCAACACGGACCACAGGATAGCCACGAAGACGAGCCCCTGGCTCACCTCGCCGATGATCGGCAGTTCCTTCACGTTCGCCGACAGCCCCCACAAAAGCGGCAGGAAGGCGATCAGCGTCATCAGCGAGTCGAGCAGGCTGATGCCCAGGCTCTCGGTGATCGAGGCGAAGCGCATGGTGTCTTCCTGTACACGCTGCGCTGCGCCCTCGATGTGCCGCAGCTTCTGCCATTGCGCCATGTAGTGCGCGTTCATCGCCGTGCGCCAGCGGAAGATGAAATGGCTGACGAAGAAGCGGAAAAGCGTGCCGAAGAAGACATAGACCAGCGCAATGCGCAAGAAGGCAGCGATCTGCCAATAGAAGTCGCTCGCCTCCACCGCGTTCGGCGTGCCGAGGGCCGTCTGCACCATGTCGTAGAAGGTACCGAACCACTCGTTGATCATCACGTCGAGCTGGACGAGGAACCAGTTCACGAACAGGATGAGCGCCGAGCCGGCAACCGACCAGCGCGCCCAGGTGTGCGGGGAGAACCACATCCAGCCACCGACGAAGACGCCGATGACGGCGAGGAAATACTGATAGAACCAGAAACCCCCGGCTGACGACGCCGCTTCGGCGGCGGCGGCACGCGCCGCCTCCTCCGCCTCGGGGCCGAGCACGGCGGGATAGCCGTAGCCGAAGAAGCCGCCGAGGCTCAGCGACGGTCCGAGGCCCTTTGCCAGTCCGTACCACAGGAGAATGCAGAAGAGGCTCCAAAGAATGAAGCTGGCGAAGAACAGGCGCGGACGGGGGAAGAAGGAGACGAACATGGTGCATTCCTGAGTGCGGGTATAGAGCTGACGCAGGCCCCGCGGGCGTTATCTATCGCGCCGTATCCGAAGCGATACGGTGCGCCGCACATTACGGACGCCCATCACGCACCACAACATACGATTCTGTAACGTTGTGGTGACGGCGGTGAGCGCCACAAGAAAGGGCCCGCCGGTTATGGCGGGCCCTTCGTCGACCGGATTGCCGGCTCTGTCGTGTCTTTCCTCAGCGCTCCTCTGTCGCCAGTGCCCGCCAGGTGGCGTAAAGCATGAGCATCAGCAGGATTGCGAACGGAAAGCCGGTGGCGATGGCGCCGGCCTGCAATGCCGTTAGGCCGCCGCCCAGAAGCAGAACGATCGCCACCAGCCCTTCGAAGATCGCCCAGAAAACGCGCTGGGCCACCGGGGCGTCGATCTTGCCGCCGGCGGTGATGGTGTCGATCACCAGCGAACCCGAGTCGGACGAGGTGACGAAGAAGACGATCACCAGGATGATGCCGATCAGCGAGGAGATCGCGGCCAACGGCAGGTCCGCCAGCATGGCGAACAGCGAAAGTTCCGGCACGTAGTCGACCACCGTCTGCTGAACGCCCGTATAGCCCTCGACCAGGAACTGATCCAGCGCCGTGCCGCCGAACGTGGTCATCCAAAGGATGGACACCAGCGTCGGGATGATGAGCACGCAGGTGATGAACTCGCGCACCGTGCGGCCCTTGGAGACGCGGGCGATGAACATGCCGACGAAGGGCGACCACGAGATCCACCACGCCCAATAGAAGGTGGTCCAGCCGTGCACGAAGCTAGTATCGTCACGGCCGACCCAGTTGGAAAGTGTGGGCAGGTTCTTCACATAGGCCCAGACGTTACCGAAGAATCCGGTGATGATCGCTAGCGTCGGCCCAAGAAGGATGACGAAGAGCAGGAGGGCGATGGCCAACACCATGTTGATCTCCGACAGCCGCTTGACGCCCGCATCGAGCCCCGCCACGACCGAGACCAGCGCAATCGCCGTGATCCCCATGATGAGAAGCACGGTGTTGGTGTCGTTCACCGCAACCCCGTAAAGCTCGTTGAGGCCGGCCATGGCCTGCGAGGCGCCCAAACCCAGCGAGGTCGCCAGGCCGAACAGGGTGGCGAACACCGCCATGGTATCGATGACATGGCCGACCCAGCCGCGCACGCTCTCGCCGAAGATAGGATAGAAGGCGGAACGGATGGAAAGGGGCAGTCCCTTGTTGTAGGCCGCCAGCGACAGCGACAGCGCGAGTACCGCATAGATCGCCCAGGGGTGCAGGCCCCAGTGGAAGATGGTGGCCGCCATGGCCATCTCGCGCGCTTGCGCCACGGCGCCCGGCACCACCGTGCCGTCGACCACCGGCGACGCCACGCCGAGTGGCGGGTTGTTGAAATGATACATCGGCTCCAGCACGCCGAAGAACATCAACCCGATGCCCATGCCGGCGGCGAAAAGCATGGCGAACCAGCCCGCATAGGAATAGTCGGCCACGGCGTCCTTGCCGCCGAGGCGCACCTTGCCAAGCGGCGTCAACGCCACCACGAGACAGAAAATGACGAACAGGTTGGCCGAGATCATGAAGACCCAGTCGAAAGTCGAGGTGAGCCAGGTGCGCAGCCCCTCGAGCACCGGGCCGACGCTGTCGCGGAAAATCAATGTGACGATGACGAACGCGACAATGACGACGGCAGAAACGAAGAAGACGGGATTGTGGACATCCAGGCCCATGATCCGGACATTGTCCTGCCCTGGCGCAAGGCCGTGCTCCTCCTGGACGGGCGTATCAGCCATATTTAACTCCATTTTTGTCCGGCACAGGCAAGAAACAGGCCCCACGGCCCACGCGCCGGAACATTCCTCCGCACAACGAGCCTGTATAAAAACAGACGTCGGAAATGGTCTCTTTGCGACCTTAACCGTGCGGAATGAGACGAAAGTCCAACAATTCAGGCGGAAAATGAACCCTGCGGCGGCGAAAATGTGGCGAAATCGGCGCGTTTCCAGAAGATTCTCGCCGCTTGGGCGCATGGCGCTTGACGCGAGGAGTGCGACAGGGAAGCATCTATAGCGTTCATAGCCGGAACAATTCGTCGCAGGGCGCATTATATCCGGTGCAACGTCACGTTGGAGAGTCTTATGAGAAAGCTCATTCTTTTGGTGCCGTTCCTGGTCGCCGCCGCGGCGTGCACGCCCACCGAGCAGGGCGCGGCAATCGGCGGGCTGGGTGGCGCGGCAGTCGGCGCGGCGGTGGCCGGTAACGAGCTCGAGGGCGCGGTCGTCGGCGGCGCAGCCGGCGCTATTGCCGGCGCGCTTATCGGACGCGCGTCCGAGGGCCGTAACCAGTGCATCTATCGCGACGAGTACGGCCGCCGCTATTCCGCACAGTGCCCCCGCGGCTACTGAGCTTTCTGCCGCGGCACGTGCCGAACGGCAAAACCTGAATGGAAAGGCCGAAGCGAGCTTCGGCCTTTCCGTACTTGCGTCATCGAAACGGGTGCTGGCCCGGAAAGGAACCGCCCGCTTACGCTACCCGCCGTTTCGTCTCCCCACGTGCCCATTCGGGCAGCATGTCGCCATGGGCGGCGACGAGGTCATCGGTGAGGCTCCATATCTGTTCGAGGTCTAGTTCCGCCGCCGCGTGCGGGTCCATCATCGCCGCGTGATAGATGTGCTCGCGGCTCTCCTTCATGAGTGCGGTCACCGTCAGTTCCTGTACGTTGATGTTGGTGCGCATCAGCGCCGTGAGCTGGGGTGGCAGGGAGCCGACCACCGTCGGCTGAATGCCGTTGGCGTCCACCAGGCACGGCACCTCCACCGCACACCCCTCAGGCAGCGAGGTGATGTAGCCCTTGTTGGAGACGTTGCCGTAGATGACGGAAGGCTCGCCGGTCCACACGGAGTTCATGATCGAGGAGGCATATTCGTGACTCTCCTCCACTTCGATGCGCTCGGCTTTGCGATAGGCGTCGGCCTGCGCCTTCCAGCGCTCGATCTGCTCCACGCATCGCTTCGGATATTCGTCGAGCGGGATGCCGAACTTCTCGATGAGGTCGGGCCGGTCGCGCTTGATGAACCATGGCACGTATTCGGCGAAATGCTCGGAGCTCTCGGTGACGAAATAGCCGAGCCTCGTCAGCATCTCATAGCGCACCTTGTTGGGGCAGCGCGGGTTCCAGTGGCTGGGCTTCGGGAAACGCCCTTCACGATAGCCCTTGAGAAGTTCGGGATAGAGGTCCCTGTAGCTCCCGTCCGGCTGCCGGTGCTCGAAATTCAGGTAGAAGGCCATGTGGTTGATGCCGGCGGCACGGTAGCGGATCTCCTCCACCGGGATGCCGAGATCGCGCGCAAGCTCCCACGCCGTGCCCTGTACGGAGTGGCACAGCCCCACCTGCCGGATCTGCGGGTATTTTTCGGCGATCGCCCAGGTATTGATGGCCATCGGGTTCACATATTGCAGGAGGATAGCCTCGGGGCACACCTCCATCATGTCCGCGCACACGTTCCACAGGTGCGGCACGGTCCTGATGGCCCGCATGATGCCACCCACACCCAGCGTATCGGCAATCGTCTGGCGCAGGCCGTACTTCTTCGGCACCTCGAAGTCTATCACCGTCGACGGCTCGTAGCCGCCCACCTGGAAGGCGACAATGACGAAATCCGCGCCATCGAGCGCGGCACGCCGCTCCGTATAGGTCTCGACCTTCGCCGGGACCCCCAGTGTGGCCACCAGCTTATTGGCGACGACCGCGCTTTCCTCCAGCCGCTGGCGATCGACGTCCATCAGCGCGACGGTGGCGCCGGCAAGGGCGGGACGCTGCAGCACGTCGCCGATGATGTTCTTCATGAACACCGTCGATCCGGCACCGATGAAGGCAATTCTCGGGTATGCCATTCTGTTTTCTCCGAAATTCAAGCGGCAATTTCAAACGCGGCACGGACGAGCCGCGCCGTATATTCGGTTTTTGGGTTGGACAACACGTCTTCCACCGGGCCTTCTTCGACGATCTTGCCGAACTGCATCACCATCACCCGGTGGCACAGAGCCCGCACCACCTTCAGGTCGTGCGAGATGAACAGGTAGGAAAGGCCCTTCTCGTCCTGCAGCTTACGCAACAGCTCGATGATCTGCGCCTGCACCGACAGATCGAGCGCCGAGGTCGGCTCGTCGAGCAGGATGAATTCCGGCTCCAGCGCGATCGCCCGGGCGATGGCGATGCGCTGGCGCTGACCGCCGGAGAACTCGTGCGGAAAACGGTTGAGGATCGTGTCTGGCAGCCCGGCGTCGACGAGCGCCTGGCGCACGCGATCCACCCGCTCGCGCGTGTTCGCGCCGATACCGTTGACGATCAGCCCCTCCTCGATGATCTGCCTGACGGACATGCGTGGGTTGAGCGAGGCGAAGGGGTCCTGGAACACCACCTGCATGCGCGAACGCAGCGGCTGCATGGCCTTGCGGTTCCGCCCGTGGATCGCATCACCATTGAAGAAGATCTCGCCGCCCTGGTTGTCGATCAGCCGGATGAGGGCCTGGCCGAAGGTGGTCTTGCCCGAGCCGCTCTCGCCGACGAGGCCGAGGGTCTCGTGACGCTTCAGCCCCAGGTCGAGATTGTCGACGGCCACCAGGTCGAAATAGTCGGGCTTGAACATGCCGCCGCGCCGGAGCTTGAAGGTGACGTTGACCGTTCTGCCCTCCAGCACGATCGGCTCACCCCCGCCGAGCGGCTTTGCCGAACCCTTGGGTTCGGCGCCCATAAGACGTTTGGTGTAGGGGTGCTGTGGCTTGCGGAACAGCGCCTCGGTCTCGTTGTGCTCCTGCACGACGCCGTTCTGCATCACATAGACGTATTCGGAGAACTGCCGGACGATGGTCAGGTCGTGGGTGATCAGGATCACCGCCATACCGTACTTGTCCTTCAGCTCTTTGATGAGATTGAGGATCTGCGCCTGCACCGTCACGTCGAGCGCCGTCGTCGGCTCGTCGGCGATGAGGATATCCGGCCGGTTGGCCAAGGCCATCGCGATCATCACGCGCTGGCGCTGACCGCCGGAAAGCTGGTGCGGGTACTGCCTCAGCCGCGCCTCCGGCTCGGGAATGTGCACTTCCTCCAGAAGCTGCCGCGCCCTTTCCGTAGCTTCCTTGCCACTGATGCGATTGTGCAGATGCAGGATCTCGCAGATCTGCCGGCCGATCGTATAGACCGGGTTGAGCGAGGACATGGGCTCCTGAAAGATCATTGAGACCTTTTTGCCGCGCAAGCGCCGCATCCCCCGATCACTCATGGACACGATGTCCATTCCCGAAAGCGTGATGTTCGTGCCTGGCTTGATCGTCGCCCGCCGCGACAAGAGCCGCATCACCGTGCGCGCGGTGACCGACTTGCCCGACCCGCTCTCGCCGACGAGCGCAATGGTCTCGCCCTTGTGGAGCTGGAAGGAAACGTCGCGCACGGCATTCACCACTCCGCCCTCGACCTTGAAGTCGACGGCGACGTTGCGCGCGTCGAGGATCAGCTCGCGGCCGTGCCGGCCAAGATCGTGCCGCTCGGGCGGGGCGAAGGGATTGCTTCTGTCGAGCATCTGTTCCCCCTCAATACGGATCGATGGCATCGCGCAGGCCGTCGCCCAGCGCGTTGAAGGCGAAGACGGTGATCAGCACGAACACCACCGGCGAAAGGATCCACGGGTAGGAGCCGATGACGGAGAAGTTGGACGTGTCCTGCAGCATCAGCCCCCAGGAGATGAGCGGCGGCTTCACCGCAAAGCCGAGGAAGCCGAGGAAGCTTTCCAAGAGCACCACTGTCGGGATTGCCAGCGTGACGGCGACGATCACATGGGAGAGCACATTGGGCAGGATGTGGCGCAGGATGATGCGTCCGTCGCCCGCACCCACCGCCATCGCCGCGCGTACATAGTCGACGCGCGCCAGCGCCAGTGTCTTGCCGCGCACCTCGCGCGAAAGCTGCGCCCAACCGAGCGCGGCGAGCACGATCACGACGAAGGCCAGGAAGACGTTGGACGACGCGGTGGCCGGGATCAGCGAAGCAAGCGCGAGATATAGCGGCAGCTGCGGGAAGGCCAGCACCAGCTCCACGAAGCGCTGCAGCCAGGTGTCCGCGCGCCCGCCCAGATATCCGGAGGTGATGCCGACCAGGGTGCCGACGGTCGTCGTGATGCTAACGACGATAAGAGCGATGGCGAGCGAGATGCGTGCGCCGACAATGCCGCGCGAAAAGATATCGCGGCCAAACTTGTCGGTACCCAGGAAGTGCACCGGCTGGCCGTCGCGCGCGCCGAAGAAACGCACACTGGCTGGAACGAGGCCGAAGAGCCGGTAGGGGCTGCCCTCGACGAAGAAACCGAGCGCAATCGGGTTCTCCAGGTCCGGCCCGGTAACAGGCTGAAACGTCACCGGGTCAAGCTCCCCCGTCTCGCCGATCGGATAGGCGTAGGGCACGAGAGAGAGGCTGCCATCGGGCGCGAAGAATGTGATGTGGTCCGGCGGCGCGAAGGCGATGCCAGGCTCCTTCGGGTTCATCGGCGCGAAGAAATCGCCGAAGATCGCCACGATCACCAGGAGCGACACCAGAACCAGGCCGACCATGCCGCTGACGGAGCGGCGAAGGCGCCGCCAAACGAGCCGCGAATAGCTCTCCTCGCCGTGGCCGGGCCGGGTCGTCGGCACCTCCGGCGGCATTCCGGGCGTGGTTTCCTCGTGCTCGGTCGGGGTGGGAAGGATGGTCGTGCTCATTCGGCTGCTCCTCCCAGTCGTACGCGCGGGTCGAGCAGGGCCAACAGGAAGTCGGCGATGATGTTGCCGATGATCAGCGTCGCCGCCAGCACCAGCATGAACGTGGCCGTCACATAGACGTCGCCGCGGTTCATGGAGCCGACGATGGCCGGGCCGACGGTGGCGAGCGAGAAGACGATGGCGACCTCGATCTCGCCGGTCAGCATATAGGGCAGCACCACGCCCTGATAGGCGACAAGCGGATGCAGCGCGTTTGGCACGGCATGCTTGAGCACCACCGCGCCTTCCGACAGGCCCTTGGCGCGCGCCGTCTCCACATATTGCGCGTTCAGCGTATCGAGCAGGTTCGACCGCATGACGCGCATGTTGTAGGCAAGCCCGCCGAAGGTGGCGATGGCAATCACCGGCCAGACATGCTTCACCAGATCGACGAATTTCGCCCATGACCACGGCGCACCGCCATAACGCGGCGAGAAGAAGCTGCCGAGTTCCTGTACGTTGAGCTTGAAAGCGAGGATGTAGAGGATGATCAGCGCCAGCAGGAAGCGCGGGATCGTCATCCCGAGGAACGAGATGAACGAGAACAGCGTGTCGACCCAGCTATATTGCCGCGTCGCCGCGACGATGCCGAGTGTGATGCCCAAGATCGACGCCAGGATGTGACAGGTAAGCGCCAACAGGATCGTGCGCGGCAATCGTTCCGCCACCACGTCACCCACCGGCTTGTTGTAGAAGAAGCTGTGCCCGAAATCGCCGCGCGTCACGATGCCGGTGAGCCAGCGCGCATATTGCACCGGGATCGGATCGTTGAACCCGCGCGCCTCGCGCCAGGCCTCGGCCTGCGCCTCCGCCTGCTCGATCGAGGCGCCGCCCTGGTTGATAAGCTGGGAGCGGATGTAGTCGCCATAGTCGCCCGGCGGCGCTTGAATGATGGCGAACGTCACCACGCTCAAGACGAACAAAACGGGCAGCGCCGACAAAACGCGTATGGTCACGAAGCGCAGCATGTTTCAACTCTTCCTGGTGGACGAGGGGGCGGACCCCCTCGTCATTGTCGTTGCCTCAGTTCACCGGACCGTCCGCGCCCGGCTCTCCGGGCAGCGTCTCGGCAAACAGCTCGTAGTCCTGCTGCTTGTCCTCCGGCACATACACCCGCTCGCGAATGATGTTGTCCTCGGCCCAGTTGAACATGAAGATGGGCGAACCCGCGGGGATGTTGGCAAAGCGCTTGTTGATGATGAGCGCACCGGGATATTGCGTCACACCGATCCCCCAGAGGTTTTCAGTGTAGAGCTTCTGGTACTGCTTCATCAGCTCGAGGCGCTCCGCATTGTCCGTGCTCGCAGTGAAGGCGTTGACGGCCTGCACCATTTCCTCCTCGAAAGGCAAGAGGTCGAGTGTGCCGTCCGAGCCCGCGCGCCGCGTCCAGGTCGAGCGCGGCCCGACGGGTGCCAGCCGCTCCGTGAACTTAAGCGCTGTCGCCAATTCCTCGGAGTTGCGGTTCAGGGCCCAGTCGAACTTGCCGCCCTGCATGAGTTGGTCGTGCGTGTTGGAGTTCTGGATATCCAGAACCACGCGCAGGCCGATCCGCTCCATCATGGCGATGATGCCCTCGGCAAGGCTCCTGTCGGTCTGATAGTCGCCATTGATGAGCATGACGACCTCGACGTCCTCGCCGGCCACGCCTTCCGTGTCGTCAGGGAAGTTCACGATGCCGTTGCCATCGGTGTCGGTCAGTCCGGCTTTCTCGAGAAGGGCCTGCGCGGTCTCCACCGAATATGGATAGTAGACCGTGGACTCCTTGTCATAGAAGGACGTGCCGGAATAGAGCCCGCCCGGATAGATGGCCGTGAACGGCCCCTTGACCAGCGCCTCGCCCAGCCGCTGCCGGTCGAGCGCATGGGACACGGCCTTGCGGAAATCGAGATTGCGGTTGAGCTCCCTGAGCGCCTGGCCGCGTGCATCTGGGCTTCCCCAGCCATTGGCTGAAAGGTTCGGATAGACCGTGTAGCCGATGGTGCGCGCACCGAAGGCGAGCCGCGCCGGTGCGTCCTCGTTGGCCGCCTTGCGCAGCGCCTCGACATAGTTTTCCGGCTGTTCGAGGTTGGAGAAGTCGCCTGTGCCCGCCACCGCCTGCACGTCGCGGTCGGCCCAGGTGGACAGTTTGTAGTGCACCTCGTCGAGATAGGGCAGTTGGTTGCCCTCTTCGTCTACCTTCCAATAGTAGGGGTTGCGGCGCAAGACGATGATATCGTCCGACCGGTGCTCGACCGGCACCCACGCCCCCATCACTGGCCAGTTCATGAACTCCGGCGGGAAGGCGTTCTTGTACTGATCGTAGGTGTTGTCCGAGTATTTGGGATGTTCGGGTTTGAGGATATGCGCTGGCCCCGGGCAGAATGTGCCATAGGCCATCTGGTAGAGATATTGCTCGGGGAAGGCCTCCTCGAAGGTCCACCTGATCGTGTAGTCGTCGAGCGCTTCGAGCTTGGTTCCCGCGCCGCCGAAGGTGTCGACGGTAGCGCCGTTGAGCGGCGAGACGTTCGGGTCGACCACATGGTCTTCCCAGTAGAACATCACGTCCTCGGCATCGAAAGGATCGCCGTCGGACCATTTCGCGCCTTCGATCAAGTGCATGGTGAGTTGATGGCCGTCTTCCGACCATTCCCAGCTTTTGGCGAGGTTCGGCATCGGCTCCACCTCGTCGGCCTTGACCGTGAAAAGCGGCCCGACACGGGTCAGGCATTCCATCATGCCGATATCGATGCCGCCCCAGCCTTGGCTCTGGCCGGCGATGTAGTTCCAGCCCTCCGGCCTTCCGCCAATGACATGGCGCATCACGTCGCCATAGGTGCCGACGCCGTCGGGCATGTTGCCGGCCTTGAAGACCAGCGGCTCCTTCGGCAGGCGTTCGGCGACCGGCGGCAGCTTGCCTGTCTCGACGAACTTCTCGGTCACCCATTCGGGCTCGTGATATTCGTCCAGCGCACGGTATTCCATGATATCGGAAATGCCGACGAAGACCGGCTCGGTCTGCGCCGTGAACTTCGGCGGATCCGGGGGGACGGTCGGCTCGACCATCTCGGCGTGCACTGCCAGCGCGGACGCGCTCAGCAGCAGACTTGCCCCGCCAAGGGCAATCAGCTTCCTGTACATCTTTCCTCCCTTTCATCGCTTTACGCGTATTGCCGGAACTCCCATCCGGGGCACAGTTGCGTACCCCATGACGGTACCCCTTGCGCGACGCCACGCAATCCGGTTCTCTAAGCACTTGTTCCGGTTTTTAAAGATCGGGGAGGAAGCATGTCGGATGTGATCGAAAGGCGCGGGACGCGGAAGGAAAAGGCGAAGGCGCCGAAGCCGGTGCCGCGTCCTGATCGCCGGTTCTATGCCACCACGAAAGCCTTCGGCCGCTTCGGCATCCGCTGGTTCGACCCGCAGCTGATGCCGTCCGAGCACTGGCACGGCCATATCGAGTTCAACTGGCTGACCGAGGGAGGGATGGGCTATCTCTTCGACGGCCGGCCGGTGGAGATACCCCCGCAGCGCCTGGTGATGTTCTGGGCCGGCATTCCCCACCGCACGGTGAGCACCGACCGGGGAAGGAGCGGCGAGGCCCGCCAGTGCAACATCTACCTGCCGCTCGACACCTTTCTCTACATGCCCAATCTGGGCCGCCTTACCGAAACCATGATCGGCGGCGGTGTGATCGCGCTGCCGGACGACGCCGTCGACAACGCGCTTCTGGAGCGCTGGTACCAGGATTACCGCAGCGGCGATGCCGAGCGCACGGACATCCTGAAATCCGAGATCGCCAATATGCTGCGGCGCACGACGCTAGTCGGCTGGGAGGAGCTCCTGCCGCCATGGATCGAGACGCTGGAGCCGGTAACCCGCACCGCCTCGCCGCTCAGCTACGTCGTGGCGATGGTGCGCTATATCCACGAGAACCTGGCCGAGCCGATCTCCTCAAGGGATATCGCCCGCGTCGTCGGCCTGCACCCCAACTACGCGCTCAACCTGTTCACCCGTGTCATGCGCATTCCCGTGCGCCGCTTCGTCATCCGCATGCGGCTCATCCGCGCCCGCGCGCTGCTCTTCGAGGGCAACCTGTCGATCGCCAACGCCGCCTTCCAGTCCGGCTTCGCCTCGCTCAGCCAGTTCTACGCCCATTTCCGCGCCGCCTACGGCATGACGCCGCTGGAGATGCGGCGGAACCTGGTGGCGAGCGGAAAGCTCTCCGGGAAGCCGGGAAAGGATACCTGGACCGACTGCCAGCGCGATGCCGTGTGAGGCGGGGCCGTGCGAGGCGGGTCGCTCACGCCACCCGCCGCACCTCCTCCACCTCCTTTGCCAACGCCACATGCACCAGCGCTGATAGAAGCCGTGGCAGGTCGCGCCGCGTCACCAGCTGCGCAAGCCCCTCCGCACTCGCAGGCAGTCCGACCTTCTTCGCCGCATCCAGCGCCTTGCGGTCGGCAAAGGGATAGAGCTCGTCCCAGGCGCTTTGCGCCTCGCGGAAGAAGATGTCCGCGCCGACATCGCCGATGCCCTTGAATTCCTTCAAGAGCTCGCGCTCGCGCTTGGGATCGCGCCCGGCCGCCTCGCGCAGCTTCCTGAGATCGCCGCCGTAGCGCTCCTGGATGAGATCGGTGGAAAAGCCGATATAGCGCGAGGTGCTCTCGTCGTAGCGGGCATAGCTGGAGCGGTTGAGCACCTTCACCCGTTCGGCCCAGGTTGTCGCCGCCATCTTCTTCGGCGTGCGCCAGCCCTGGTCGAACAGGGCCTGGGCCGCGTTCTGCGCTGCGCCGGCGGAAATGCGCGCACTGAACAAGAGCGAGGCGATCAGCCACTGGTAAAGAGGCGCCGGCGTGTTCTTCGCCACGTCGATGCGCAGCATGTCAGCATAGCTCTTGGGATAGCGGTCGAGTACTGCCTGCGCGAGATTTCGGTCGCTTGCCTTGGCCATCGTCACACCTTTCTCGCTTTCGCCTACCAGACGCGCGAGAGCCCGGAATGTTCCGATGTCCTCAAGCCGCGGCCTTCGCCCGCTCCGGAAACAGCTTCGCCAGCCCCTCCGCCGAGGCCTCCGCCACCCCGCGTTCAGTGATCAGCCCGGTCACCAGCCGCGATGGCGTCACATCGAAGGCCGGGTTGCCGGCGGGGGTCGCGTCGGGCGAGATGCGCACCTGCCGCGTCCTCCCGTCCTCGTCACGCCCCCACACCAGCGACACCTCGTCGCCCGAGCGTTCCTCGATGGGAATTTCCTTCACCCCGTCGCGTACCGTCCAGTCGATGGTCGGCGAAGGCAGGGCGACGTAGAAGGGCACGCCGTTGTCCTTCGCTGCGAGCGCCTTCAGGTAGGTGCCGATCTTGTTGCACACGTCGCCATGGGCGGTGGTGCGGTCTGTACCGACGATCACCAGGTCCACCATGCCCCTCTGCATCAGGTGACCGCCGGCATTGTCGACGATCAGCGTATGCGGCACGCCATGCCCCGCCATCTCCCAAGAGGTGAGATGCGCACCCTGGTTGCGCGGCCGCGTCTCGTCCACATAGACGTGGACGGGGATGTTCTCCTCCGTCGCCAGATAGATCGGCGAGGTGGCGGTGCCGTAGTCCACCGTCGCCAGCCAACCAGCGTTGCAGTGGGTGAGGATGTTCACCGGCTCACCCGGCTTCTTGGTCCTGGCAATCTCCTTGATGATCTTCATGCCGTGCCTGCCGATCGAGCGGTTCAAGTCCACGTCTTCATGGGCAATCTCCGCCGCGCGGCGATACGCCGCCTCTGCGCGTTCAGGCTCCGGCAGGGGCTTGAGCAGATTGCGCATCTCGTCCAGCGCCCAGCGCAGGTTGATGGCTGTGGGACGCGTCGCGTGCAGTTCTTCCCACGCGGCGTCGAGCGCCCCGTCGGACGGATCCTCGCGCATCCTGATCGCAACGCCGTATGCCGCCGTCACGCCGATCAGCGGCGCCCCGCGCACCCACATGTCGCGGATGGCGGTGGCGATGCCCGCGACGTCGCGCACGTTTTCCACGCGGAACTCGTGCGGCAGCCAGCGCTGGTCGATGAGGTCGACGGACCAGCCGTCCGCGTTCACCCAGATGGTACGGTAATGCTTGCCTGCGACTTTCATGACTGCCTCCCCATCAAGGCGCTAGCGCGCCCTTCATCAAGCAGTTGCGCCAAGTGGTTGATCTCCGTGAGCGAGGCGATGTGGCGCCGGTTCACCGCGATGTGACGCCCGAGTTTCAGCGCCGCTGCCTCGCAGGTCGCCCTCATCCCCGTGTCCTCGATATCCTCGAAGTCGGCATTGTGGGCGAGGCCGAGGATGCGCCGGTGCATCTCCACCCCGGCAAAGCCCAGCATGTCGGTCCAGATCTCGTGTAGCACATGGCCCAGCGCCTGCTCGGCCCCCAGCGCATCGCCCTGATCCTCATAGAGGCAACTAGGATACAGCATGCCCGCACGCTCCGTGCGCCACAGCCGGGAAAACTCCGCCCGGAAGACGGCCCACGTCTCCTCGATCACCTGCAATAGATAGGTGCGCATTCCGGCACGGGAACCCCCTGCCTCGTGGCCTTTCTGCGAGAAGAAAGCCATCCAGTAGTTGGCGAGCAGCATGCCGACATCGAAGGCGATGGGGCCGTAGAAGGCAAACTCCGGGTCGATGACCCGCGTGTCCTTAGCCGTCACCATCACCGAGCCCGTGTGCAGGTCGCCGTGCACCAGCGTCTCGGCCTTGGCGGCGAAGAGATGCTTCATCCTCTGCGCCTCGACCTTGAGGTCGCGGTCAGCCCTCAGTTCCGCCACCACCGGCTCGAGCTCCGGCGTGTGCCGGTTCATGGGGGCGTCGAAATAGGGATCGGTGAAGACGAGGTTCTCGGTGATGTCGCAAAGCTCTGTGTTGTCGGCGAACAGCGCCAGGTCCGCCTTGCGTTCGCGCGTCTCCATGTGAAAGTCCGAGCCGCGGAAGAGCGTGCGCGCCATGAAGAGCCCGAGGTCCTCGGCGATCTTCGGAAGCTGTTCCCCCTTGATGAGCGCGCGCCGCAGGATGATGTGCGGCGACAGATACTCCATGACGATCAGCGCCTGGGCCTCATCGAAGTAAAAGACCGCCGGCACCGATCCCGGCGCCCGCTTTTCCTGCCGCGTCAGCGCGTGATACTCGAAGAAGGAGCGTTTCAGCGGCAGCGGCCAGCTGTCGCCGACGAGCCGCACATAGGGAAGCGCCTGTTTGACGACGACACTGCCCGCCTCACCCTTGACGATGAAAACGAGATTGAGGTTGCCGTCGCCCACCTCGCGCACCTTCCAATGCTCCGGCGCCGCACCGACCCGCTCCGCCACGGCGGGAAGCGCGCTCAGCCGCGGGGCCAGCGTCTCCACCGTCAACGCCTGAAACGCGTCTTCCTTCATTCTCTTGCCTCCTCCCGTACCCCCACCGATTGTGGAGCCTCAACAGTTCATCGTCTATCCGACCTTGCGCCTCTTGGCCGTGGATCCCCGGGTCAAGCCGAGGGCCTACCTCCCCCGCGCCTGCCGTCTCGGATCACGCTACCAACGCTCTGTCATTTGTCAATGATGTTGACAAATGCTTGGCCTGTGCCTAGCGTCATTCTGGGAGGAAGTCATGGCAGAGGACGCCATTTTCCGCATTGCGGGTCTCGGCAAATCGTTCGGCCGCAACGAGGTGTTGCGCGGCATCTCGCTGGAATTGCGTGCCGGCGAGGTGACCGTGCTGATGGGCGCCAACGGCGCCGGCAAGTCCACGCTCGTCAAGATCATGAGCGGCATCCACCGTGCCGACAGCGGTTCCATGGCGCTGGGCGCCTCCCCCTTCGCGCCTTTGACACCCGCCGAGGCGATGCGCGCCGGCGTCGTCACCGTTCACCAGAACATCGATGACGGCGTGGTCGGCACGCTGGACGTCGCCACCAACCTCGTCCTCGACCGGCTCAACGGCGCCGGCCGTGGCACCTTCTTCAACCCCCGCCGCGTACGCCGCGAGGCGCGGGAGGTTGCAAGCCGCATGGGGCTCGCCATCGACCTGTCCACCGATGTTACCGAGCTTCCGCTGGCCGACCGGCAGATGGTGGCCATCGCCCGCGCCATGGCGCACGAGCCGAAGGTGATGATCCTCGACGAGCCCACCTCGTCCTTGTCGAGCAACGAGGCCGAGCGCCTCTTCGCCCTTATCGAGCGCCTGCGCGCCCGCGGCGTCGCCATCCTCTACATCTCACACCGCATGTCCGATATCCGCCGCGTGGCCGACCGCATCATATCCTTGCGCGACGGGCGCATCTCCGGCCTCTTCGAGGAAAAGCCGCTCGACTACGAGGGCGCGGTCAACGCCATGCTGGGGCAGAGCCTGGGGGCGAGCGGCGTCGCCTCGCAGTCGGCAACGCGGGCGATCTTCGCGGCAAGCGGTCTGCAGCTTGCCGAGGGCGCGCGACCGTTCTCGCTCGAACTCGGCGCCGGCGAGGTGGTGGCTGTCACCGGCCTCGTCGGCGTCGGCAAGACGCGGCTGGCCGAAACCCTCTTCGGCATCCAGGCTCCGCTCGTCGGCGAAATGCACCTCGACGGCAGCCCCTACGCGCCGGCAACCCCCACTGAGGCCATCCGCCGCGGCGTCTTCCTCGTCGCCAAGGACCGCGCCAAGACCGGCATCGTGCCCGATTTCAACATCTACGAGAACATGAGCCTGCCCTTCTTGCCGCGCTTCTCGCATTTCGGCATGGCCAGGCGCCGGGCCGAGCGCGCCGCCGCGCGCCGCCAGATCGCCGACCTCAAGGTGGTCTGCCGCTCCGAACGCGACGATCTCGCCACCCTTTCGGGCGGCAACCAGCAGAAGGTGACGGTCGCGCGCTGGCTGTCGCAGTCGTCCCGAATGCTCATACTCGACGAACCCTTCCAGGGCGTCGACATCGCCGCCCGCCACGACATCGCGGCCAAACTGCGCGAAAGCGCCGCCAAGCGGGCGACGCTCCTGTTCCTGACGGAACTCGACGAGGCCTTGGAGACGGCAGACCGCATCCTCGTCATGTCCGAGCACACAATCGTCGGCGAGCATTTGAACCGGGACGTGGACATGGATCGCCTCCTGGCCGAGGTGGCGGGCAAGGGGCTTCAGGGTGCGGCGTGAAGGAAGTGGAGAGTTCAACTCATGGACAGTAACCTGGCCGAGAAACCGACGGCTGAAATGCATGAGACGACGCCCGCCCGTCCGCGCCTTCCGCTGCGCAACCTCATCATTCGCTACGGCTTCCTGACCCTCCTTGCCGGCCTCATCGTCTTCTTCTCGCTGGCCACGCGCGGCTTCGCCTCGCCTCAAGCTGCGGTCTTCATTTTGCAGTCGGTCTCCATCACCGGTATCCTGGCGCTCGGTGTGACGGCCACCCTGGTCGTCGGCGGCTTCGACCTTTCCATCGGCTCCATCGCCACCTCCGCCATGATGGCAGCCGCCTATGTCATGGTGATTCTGGAGCAGAACGCCTTCGTTGCCGTCGTCGCCTGCCTCGCCATCGGCGCTTTCGTCGGCCTTATCAACGGCCTCATCATCTGCTACATGCGCGTGCCGGACCTGCTTGCCACCCTGGGCATGATGTTCCTGCTCATCGGCCTGCAGCGCATTCCCACCGAGGGCCGCTCCATCGCCGCCGGCATGACCATGCCCGACGGCTCGACCGCCGAGGGCACCTTCAGCACCGCCTTCCTGGCGCTTGGCCGCCACCGCTTCGACTTCTTCATCGAAAACCTGGTGCCGGCTGCGGTGGTGGTGCTCATCGTGCTCGCCGTCCTCATCTGGTTCTTCCTCGAATACACCCGCTTCGGCCGCATGATGTATGCCGTGGGCTCGAACGCGCGCGCCGCCGAGTTCGCCGGCGCACCGGTCAAGGCCTACAAGATCTGGGCCTATGTCATCTCCGGCGTCTTCGCGTCCATCGGCGGCATCCTCTTGGCCGCCCGCCTCGGCCGCGGCGACATCGCCTCGGGCAACAATCTTCTGCTCGACGCGGTCGCCGCCGCCCTCATCGGCTTCGCCGTCCTGGGCGCGGCCAAGCCAAACGCCTTCGGCACGGCCATCGGCGCGCTTTTCGTCGGCGTGCTCCTACAGGGCCTGACCATGATGAACGTGCCCTACTACACGCAGGATTTCGTCAAGGGGGCGGTGCTGGTCGTCGCGCTCGTATTCACTTTCGCACTGCTTGGCCGCAACGGCCGGTAGGCGGGACATCGGGAGGGTAAAAGTGGAGGAAAACATGAAATTCTCACGCAGACATCTGGGCAGGCTCGCCGCCGGCCTTCTGGGGGCAAGCATGCTGTGGCCGGCGGCCGCAGGCGCGCAGGACATGCCCGCCCCCTTCGACAATCCGGGCGACGTGGAGATTGCGCTGGTGCGCTATCTGTCGACCGGCGATTTCTTCCAGGCCTATCTGTCGGGCGTCGAGGCCCAGGCCAAGGCGCTGGGCGTCAACCTGCGCGTCTTCGACAGCCGCCAGGACGCGGCCCTTCAGGCGGACATGGTGGACCAGGCGATCGCGCTTGGCGTCGACGGCATCGTCATCCAGCACGGCCTGACGGAATCCATGAAGGAAGCCGCGCAGCGCGCCGTGGACGCCGGCATCAAGGTCGTCGCCTTCGACGTCAACGTGGAGAACGAGGCGATCCCGCAGATCGAGCAGTCCGACCGCGACCTTGCCCGCCTGGCGCTCGAACAGGCGATCGAGGACAACGGCGAGGAGTGGAAGGCCGGCTACGTCTACGTCGCCGGTATCGCGCCGCTCGACCGGCGCAACGAGACCTGGGTAGAGTTCAAGGAGAAATATCCGGGCATCGAGGAAGTCGCGCAGTTCGGCACGCTCGACAACCCGATCGCCAACTCGGTCGCCAACCAGGCACGCTCGGTCGTCACCGCCAACCCGGACATTGAGGTCATGTTCGCGCCCTATGACGAGTTCGCCAAGGGCGTGAAGATCGCCGTCGACGAGGCGGGGCTTGCCGACGGCATCAAGATCTACTCCGCCGACATCTCGACGGCCGACATCTCCGCCATGCGCGAGCCCGGCAGCGCCTGGGCCGCGACGGCCGCCACCAACCCGGCCGTCGTCGGCGAGGTCTCGGTACGCGCGCTCGCCATGCTCTTGGCCGGCGAGGACCCCGGCCAGAACGTCATCGTCCCGCCGACGCTGATCACCCAGACCCAGCTCAACGACGAGGACATCAAGAACATGGAGGAGCTGTCGCAGAAGCTGCCGCAGTTCGCCCATGCCGACGTCGCGGTGCCGGAGTGGATGCCGCTGCCGCCGCGCGAGTAGGCAGTTCAGGTCGGGACCGAGAAGGGCCTTGTCAGACGAGATTAGGTCGGTTCCCCACCGCGCGTCATTCCGGCCGAACGAAGTGAGGGCCGGGATCCATTCCGTGACGGAGACGTTTCGGAATGGGTCCCGGACAGCCCTCGCCCTACGGGCTCCGGCTTCCAGGATGACGTCCCGCCTGATCCGGCCTCAATTCATCCAGCGCTACCGCAGCGCGGCCGCGATATTCCCGCCGTCCACCGTCGTCACATCCGCTGTCGTGCGCTCAGCCAGCGCCTGGTGCAGGAAGGCCTGCGCCACGTCCTCGGCACGCACTTCAAGGCCAAGCAGGTTGCCGCCCATATAGTCCTTCTCCGACACCCCACGCGCCTTGGCGCGGCTGGCGATCATCTCGTCGGTCAACAGCCCGGAGCGAATGCGGTCGGCATTGACCGCGTTGGAGCGGATGCCGTCCGGCCCGTAGTCGAGGGCGTATTGGCGGGAGAGGAACAGGGTGGCGGCCTTGGGCAGGCCGTAGGCGCCGAAATTGGCGCCGGGGTTCACCGCCTGCTTGGACGTGTTGAAGAGGAGCACGCCGCCGGTCTTCTGCATCTGGAAGATTCGCACGGCGTTCTTCGCCACACTCTGGTGGGCGAAGAAGTTGAGCTCGAAGCTCCTGCGCAAGGTGGCGTCGTCGAGTTCGCCGATCCTGCCCTGCCAGGCCGCCCCTGCGTTCGAAATGGCGATGTCGACACCGCCATAGACCTCCACCGCGCGGTCGAAGGCGGCGCGCACGGAGGCGGGGTCCGTCACGTCGGCGCCGACGCCGACCGCGGCGTTGCCCACCTCCCTGGCGACCGCCTCGGCCTTCCCTGCATCGAGATCGACCACCACCACATGCGCGCCCTGGGCGGCGAAGAGCCTGGCCGTCGCGGTGCCGATGGCGCCGGCGCCGCCGGTGATCAGCATCACCTGGCCGGACAGCGCCTTCGGCTTGTTGGCGGCGAGCTTGGCCTGCTCCAGCGACCAGTATTCGAGTTCGAACAGGTCAGAAAGGGCGAGCGGATGGAAGGCGCCGACGGTCTCCGCCCCGGTCACGGCCTCGACCAGCATCTCGCCGCAATCGGCCGCGACTTTCGCCTCCTTTAGGCTGCGCCCGTGGCCGAAGAGGCCCAGGCCCCGGACGAGGGTAAGCCGCGGCATGGGGTCGAGCATGGTGCGCTTGACGTCGTCGCGCGCATCGTTGGTCTCGAAATAATCGCGGTAGCGGGCGGAGAACTCCGTCACCTTCGCGCGGATCGTCTCGCCGTACTCCTCGAGCTTACCCGCCTCCGGCGCCGGCAGCACCATGGGGCCGGTCTTGATGCGGATGGAAAGATCGGGCGTGGAGACGCCGCGCGTGGCAAGCTCCTCCGCCGTCTTAGCGTTCACATAGTCGAGGATCTTCGGCGAGGTGCGGAAATCCGAAACCATGCGGCCGAAGCGCTCCTCCCCCTCTGGGATAGCGATGGCGCCGCGCAGATAGGGCCCGATCTCAGCCGGCTTGGCGAGCGCTGTGGGCAGCGCGACGGATACGAAGGGCTTCTTGCCCTTCCGCGCCACGCAATCCTCGGCCATGGTCACGAACTCGATCATCAGGTCGTAGGCCTCCTTCGCGCCTTGGGCGAAGGTGAAGATGCCGTGCTTGTCGAGGATGAAGCCTTCCATGGAAGGGTCGGCGTCATAGATGTCGGCAGCCGCCTTGGCGAGATCGAAGCCGGGCTTGATGTAGGGCACGAAGCCGAGCCGCTTGCCGAAGACCTCGCGGCACAAGGGCTCACTGTCCTCCTGGTCGACCAGTGCCAGAATGGCGGTGGAATGCGTGTGGTCGACGAATTTGTGCGGCAGGAAGGCGTGCAGCAGCGTCTCGATGGAGGGGTTGGGAGCGTAGGCGTCGATGAGGTTGGCGCGCTGCATGGCCACCATATCCTCATCGGAAAGCGCGTCGAGCTTGCGGGCGGCCAGAAGCGCATCCATCTTCACCGCGGGCAGGCCGGCAGGCTCGATGACGCCCATATCCCAGCCACTGCCCTTGACGCAAAGCACTTCCCATTCCTGGCCGAGAATGTCCTTCGCCCTGGTCTTCAGCGAGGTGTTGCCGCCGCCGTGCAGCACCAGCCGCGGCTCGCCCCCGAGCAGGCGTGTCGTGTAGACCCTGAGTGCCAAGTCGCGGCCAACGCCCTTCGCGGCATAGTCCTCGACCAGCTTTTCGGCATGGCTGCTATTCCAGAGGTTCTGCATCGTCTTCCCATATATCGTTTGTCAGGTTGCGGCTGACGGCCGGGTCGTCACGCGGTGGCTTTGGCCGGTTCGTGCTCATCCGCCCTTGCGCCGGTGTGCTGGATGAGGCGCGCGGCCATGCGCGAGGTCAGCACCAGATGGGTGAAGAAGCGCCCGTTGATCGCCGCCAGAAGCGGCTCGAACTTCTCGTCCTCCTGCACCACCATGAGCCGGCGCGGGATGGCGCGGATGGCGTCGAAATCGGCCGAGATCATGCGGCGGTTGTAGTCGCAGTCGAGCCACGCGCCTTCGGCGTCGATGATCTGTCCGGCGATGACGCCGGTCGCCCCTTGTTTCTTGAGCCGGTGAAGCTCCTCAAGGCCGAGCGCACCGCATTTGATGACGTGGCTGTCCTCATCGAGCGTGCCGACGGTGAACAGCGCCAGATCGCAGGAGCTGATACCGTCGAGCTGCTCGCGGACGACCGGCTCCTCACGCAAAGCGCGCGCCAGCTCTTCCGTGCTCAGGACCAGCGGCGCGTAGAAATTGAGGCCGCGCGCGTTGAGCCGGCGGGCGATCTCCATGGTGCACTGGTCGGGGCGGTAGGAATAGGGCGAGCCGAGATTGCCGCACAGTTCCACCACCGTGACGCCCTGGCGATCCGCATAGGCCATGGCGTCGGCGATGGCATAGACCGTGCGTCCCCAGGCAACGCCGACACGCTCGTTGTTCCTCACCATCTCCAGGAACACGCTCGCCGCCAGCGTCGGGATCTCGGCGGCGGGGTCCTGCGTCAGCCCCTCCTCGCCCACCAGCCACACCGTCTCCAGCCCCAGCGCGTCCTCGAGACGCCGCGCCATCATGTCGGTGCGGAAAAGCTGCGTGGAGGTGGAGATGTTGACGATGCCCGCCTCGCGCGCCCGGCGCAGGTAGAGCGCCACGGAGGCGCGCGAGATATTCAGCCGCTGCGCCACTTCGTCCTGGCGCAGGCCATGCGTATAATAGAGCCACGCGGCCTTGTGGACGATCTGATCTGCCGGACGATATGCCATCGGTCTCCTCCGGCTAGACATTATTCATGTGCATTGACAAAAGTCAATGTCGGTGTGACCTTTCCTCCTTGTGTTCGAGTAGATGCGGTTAGATGGAGATGTCGGCGCTCCTTGGGGGAGATGTCCGGCAGGACAGAGGGGGGCGCGAAGGAGCGCTGACATCTCCAGCCTTCCATCCCCCTAAACACCACCACTCACCGATTGATCGGCGGTCCCTCGAAGACATGCCGCTCATATTGCGGCAGGTCGTCGTTGATCGTGTACCACGGCGCCTTGGAGCCCACGAAGATGTGCTCGTTCGGCCGGATTGTCGGGTCGTCGGTGAGCGTGCCCATGACGATGTGCACGAACGCGCCGTCGCGCACGACGGAATAGAGGAACGAACCGCAAGCGCTGCAGCGCGCGTCGTGGTTATCCTCGTCGCCGAAGATCAGCAGGCGGCCTTCACCCTCGATAACCGTCATCTTCTCCCGCTCGATGCCGGCGAAGGGCTTGAAAGCCGAGCCAGTCGCCCGGCGGCAGTCGGCGCAATGGCAATTGGCCGCGTAGCCGAATGCGTCGTCGACGGTGTAGTGGACGGCGCCGCACAGGCATCTTCCCGCAAGCCTGCGAACGCCGTCCGGTCCAGCACTTGTCATAGCGCCTCTCCCGGTGCATTCGGCGGCGATCCACGCCGCCGCTGCCGCACACTACATCTACCGATGCGCCCCCGCCATCTGCCTGAGCTCCTCGACCGTCCGCACCCGCTTGCGCGCCGCGCCCTGCCAATCGCGCGTGGCGACTTTCGAATTGGCGAGCCGCTCCGTCGCAGCGGGCACCGCGTCGGCATATTGCGGCAGCCAGGCGGCCTGCGCGACGACCATCTCGTCCACCATCGCCCACACCTCCTCGGGCGTGCAGACGGCGCCGACCAGCGGGTCGTGCAGCATGGCGAGCTTCAGGAGGTCGATGTCGCCCGTCATCGCCGCTTCGACGGCCATGCGCTGGACGGAGATCGAGACCGAGCAGGTGGCGGCGCAGGCGAGCGGCAGGGTGATGCCCTCGACCATGTTGATGCCGAAACGGTCCACGAAGCCGGGGCTTTCGATGATGGCGTCCTCGGGCAGGTTCGTGATGATACCGCCGTTCTTCACGTTGAAGTGGCCGCGATAGACGCGCCCCGTTTCCAGCGCCTCGATGATGTGGCTGGCGTGCTCGGTGGTGCGCTTGTGCTCCGTGAGCGGCTTTCCGGCCTCTTCGAGGAATTTTGGAAAGTCGGTCTCGAACCAGTTGCGGCGCTCGGTGCAGTAGCGCAGGTAGCCGCCGGTCTCGCCATGGATCCACTCGCTCATGTCGATCCAGTTGCCGATCTCGTCCGGGCGCTTGCGATACCAGGGCAGGTATTCGGAAAGGTGTCCGTTGCTCTCGGTGGAATAGACGCCGAAGCGCTTCAGCACGTCGATCCGGAGCTTCTCCTGCTTCGAATAGACGGGATGGCGCTCGAAGGCGGCGATCAACTCCTCCTTCCCGATCCTGCGCCCGTTGACACGCAGGTCGATGTACCAGGTCTGGTGGTTGATGCCGCTGCAGACGTAGTCGAGTTCCTCGTCCATCACACCCAGGACCTGGGCGATCTGATGGGCGCCGTGCTGCACGCCGTGGCACAGGCCCACCGTGTTGACGCCGCCATACTTCAGCGCTGCCCAGGTGTTCATGGCCATGGGGTTGGCGTAGTTGAGGAACAGCGCCCCCTCCTCCGCCACCTCGCTGATGTCCTTGCAGAAGTCGAGGATGACGGGGATGTTGCGCTGGCCGTACATGATGCCGCCGGCGCAAAGCGTGTCGCCCACGCACTGGTCGACGCCATATTTGAGCGGGATGTCGACGTCCGTGGCGAAGGCTTCCAGCCCGCCGACGCGCACACAGCTCATGATGTAACGGGCGCCCTCCAGGGCCTTGCGGCGGTCGGTGGTGGCCGTCACCCTAGCAGGCAGGCCGTTTACCGCGACGATCTTCTCGATGATCTGGCGGATCATGTCGAGATTGCGCTCGTTGATGTCCGTCAGGGCGATCTCGATGTCGCTGAACTCAGGGACCTTGAAGAGGTCCGAAACAAGCGTCTTGGTGAAGCCGACCGAGCCGGCGCCGATGATAGCCACCTTGAATGTCATGCGCTCGTCCTCCTCGCGGGGATAGTAACCTAGCCTTGCCGAAGCACTATCCTGTAACGGCGCCGTGGTGTAGAGAAAGCTTGTGCTGGAAAGGGTAATTTTGTGCTTTCGAAGCTGATCGAGCATGGCCACGGGATGCGCCGCGTCGCGCCGCCGAAGGGCGGGGCAGGGCTTTTCTGCATGGCCAGCGGCGCCGGCTACGAGTTGCGCGTCAACGAGGTCTATTCCTGGGACGGCTTGCAACGCGGCGACGTGCCGTTTGTGCTTATCCAGCACACGATCGCCGGCGAAGGCCGGCTCGACTACGAGGACGTGCGGCATGTGCTGTCGCCGGGCGAGACGATGTTGCTCACCTTTCCCCATGCCAACCGCTACTGGCTGGAGCGGGGGAAGAGCTGGGAGTATTTCTGGATCATCCTTTCCGGGCGCGAGGCGCTGCGGCTGGCCGGCGCCATCCTGGCAGCGAAGGGCCCGGTACTGAGGCCCGCGCAGCCGGCAGCGGACAGGCTTGCAGGCGCCTGCCTGGCGCTGCTTTCCGGCGCGGCAGACGTGCCTGGCGCCGTATCCGCTGCCGCCTACGGAGCCATCACAGCGCTCTACGACGAGGCCTTCGAGGCCACCGCGGAAGCGGCGGATCTGCCGGCGCCGGTACTGCGGGCACAGCGTTTCGTCGAGGACAACCTGGCGCGGCTGACGGATGTCGGCATGCTGGCGCGCGCGGCGGGCTTGAGCCGGGCGCATTTCGTGCGGCTGTTCACCGCCGAGGTGGGGCGGCCGCCCTCGGAGTACGTGTTCGAGAAGCGGATGGAGCGGGCCATGCGCATGCTGCTTGCCACCGATGCACCGATCGGTGCTATAGCCAGGGCCTGCGGCTTCGCCGACGCCAACTACTTTTCCAAGGCCTTCCGGCGCGCCAGGGGCTGCTCGCCGGGCGCGTTTCGCAATGCCGGCCGCACGGGGCTGCTGACGACCATCGACGGCGAGTGGTAGGCTCGACAGACACATTGAACAGGGAGAATGCGAGATGATCATCGTAACGGGAGGAAGCGGCCAGGCAGGGCGCGCTTGCGTGCGGGACCTGATGGAGCACGGCTACGAAGTCACCTCCATCGACCTCGTGCCGCCGACGGACAAGACGGTGCGGTTCAGCCGTGCCGACCTTACCGATTTCGGCCAGGCCATCGCCGCGCTGTCGATGATCGACGAGCGGGTGTCGAAGGTGACCGGGGTTGTGCATCTGGCCGCCATCCGCGCACCGGGGCTGGCCACCAATCACGTGACCTTCGCCACCAACACGGTGTCGACATACAACATCTTCGAGGCGGCAAGGCAGCTCGGCATCAAGAACGTGGTGTGGGCGTCGAGCGAGACCGTGTTCGGCATCCCCTACCCCAACGGCCCCGCCTACGCGCCGGTGGACGAGGAGGTCGAGCGGCCGGAGACGGCCTATTCGCTGTCGAAGCTGATGGGCGAGAAGATGGCCGAGCAGTTCTGCCGCTGGGATCCGGAACTGAAGATCGTGGGCTTGCGGCTTTCCAACGTGATGGACCCGGAGGACTACGCGCGCTTTCCCGCCTTCGATGAAGACCCGCATGCGCGCAAGTTCAACCTGTGGACCTATATCGACGCGCGCGACGCCGCGCAGGCCGCAAGGCTGGCGCTGGAGGCGAAGCTGACGGGGGCGCATGTCTTCGGCATCGCCAATGCGGATTCGGTGATGAGCCGGGCCAACGACGCGTTGCTCGACGAGGTCTATCCCGGCACGAAACGCAAGCGGGCGATCGAGGACAACGAATCGCTGATCTCCATCGACAAGGCACGCAAGGTGCTGGGCTACAAGCCGCGTTATTCCTGGCGGGACCACGTGGGCGGGCGCTGACGACGCCTCAAATGCCCGGGGGACAAAAATCCTTGAGCTCGCGCCCGAAACGCTCTGCCAGCCAAGAGGCGGCCGGGCGGAGGGGCCTGTCGCAGGCGTGGATGGCGTACAGATCGTAGCTGAACGGCGGATAAGGCTCCAGCGAAAGCCCGGCCAGACGGCCGGCCTTGATGTCGCCTTCGACCATCCACAAGGGCATGCCGCCCCAGCCGAGACCCGCTAGAAGCAGGGCGTGCTTGGTGGCGATATCACTCACACGCCATGTCTTGAGGGCGTAGACGTGGAAGTCCTTCCCCTTGGTGCGCTCGGATGAGTCGGTGACGACGATCTGGAAGTGTTCGCGCACGACCAGGCCAGGAACCGGCCCTTCCGCCTGGGCCAGCGGATGATCCGGGGCGGCAACGGGAATCATCTCCCGCTCCGCGATCTTGCGGGTGACGAGTTCGTCCTGCCTGATCATCGCCTTGCCGGCGATGCCGAGGTCGACCTCCCGCCGAACGAGAAGGTCGGCGACCGTGCCAAGCGCGCCCGTGTGAAGGCGCACGCCGACCGTGGGGAACTCTTCCTGGAACGCTCTCAGCGCCGACGTCAGCACCGGCATGGGCAGAAGCAAATCGACCGCCAGCCCCACCTCGCCTTCGAGCCCCTGGCCCATGCCGCGGGCGCGGGCGCGCAGAAGATGCAGGGAGGTGACCATGCGGCGGGCGTCTTCCGTAAGGGCCATGCCCGCCTCCGTCAGCTGCGGCTGGCGCGTGCCCGTGCGCTCGAACAGCTTCAGTTCGAGCTGCGCTTCCAGGTTGGCGATGGTGTAGCTGACGACCGACTGGGCGCGGTTGAGCCTGCGCGAGGCGGCGGAGAAGCTGCCTTCCTCCGCCACGGCGAGGAAGACCTGCAGCTGGTCGAGGGTCGGATTGGCGTCCATGCCTTATCTATTCCATCGATAAATCCAAACGATATTTTCCCAGTTTTCGAAATGGGTGTCCATGACCAAATTCCCTCCGAAACATCTCGCCCGGCACGGCCGGGCAACGGAGAGAAGGACCAAGGCCAATGTCATCCATTTTGCTCGTCACCTCCAGCCCGCGCGGCGAGGCATCCCATTCCACCCGTCTGGCCACCGAGCTGGCGGAGAAGCTGCGCGAGGCCCAGCCGGGAAGCCGGCTCGTCAAGCGCGACCTCGCCCGTGAGCCGCTGCCGCATATCGGCTCGGACTTCGCTTCCGGCATCTACACGCCGGAGGAGGCACGCACACCTGAGCAGGCGCGCGCGGTGGCGGTTTCCGATCTTGCGGTCGACGAACTTTTCGCCGCCGACCAGATCGTCATCACCGCCGGCATGATCAACTTCACCATCCCCTCCGCGCTGAAGGCGTGGTTCGACAACGTGGCACGCTCAGGGCGCACCTTCCGCTACACCGAGAACGGGCCGGAGGGTCTGGTCAAGGGCAAGAAGGTCTATATCGTCCTGGCCTCCGGCGGCGTTTATTCGGAAGGGCCGGCGGCGGCGTTCGACCACGCGGCTCCCTACATGAAGTCCATCCTCGCCTTCCTGGGGATGACCGACGTCGAGGTGATCCGCATCGAAGGAGTGTCGATGGGCGCGGAGGCCGAGCAGCAGGCCGTGTCGAAGGCGCAGGGCCTGGTATCGGAATATGCGCTAGCGGCCTGAAGGTTCTCGGCGGGGCCATACCGGCCCCGTCCTCTCGGGCATGGGCCAGCGGGGATAAAAACGGCACCGCTCAATTTTCCACTTAAATTAAAAGAATGGAATATCAATCGGATGGGCGATCAGGCGGCCCATCCGCTGCCGATTTTTCCGGCGATTTATCCCCGGCGGCCGGGGCGGCCGCATGCTTCTCGCGAGAGTTGAACCGCTACGAGGCCGCAATGATCGATCCCGAAAACACCGCCAGGCTGAAACTTCCCTACATCATGCCGAGCCAGGCGCAGAAACACGTTACCCACAACGAGGCAATCCGGCTCATCGACGCGCTGGTGCAGCCTGGCATAAAGGACCGCGACCTTGCCGCGCCTCCGGCCGAGCCGGCCGAAGGCGATCAGTATATCGTCGCCCAAGGCGCCGCCGGCGAATGGGCGGGCAAGGAGGACCACCTTGCCGCCTTCATGGACGGGGCATGGTTCCTGCTGCCGCCGGTGACGGGTATGCTTGCCTACGTCGCCGACGAAGCGCGCCTCATCGCCTGGGACGGGAGCACCTGGAGGGACGCGGCGGCGCAGGACTTCCAGAACATTGCACTGCTCGGTGTCGGCACGATTGCGGATGCGACGAACCCCTTTGCGGCAAAGCTGGAAAGCGTGCTGTGGACGGCGAAGACCATCAATGAGGGTGGGTCCGGCGACCTGCGCTACAAGCTGAACAAGGAGGCGGCGGGCAACACGCTCTCCTGCCTATTCCAGACGGCGTTCTCCGGCCGTGCCGAACTCGGCCTTGTCGGCGACGACGATTTCTCCCTCAAGGTGAGCCCGGACGGCAGCGCCTGGACGGAGGCCATGCGGGCGGGCGGCGACACCGGCGCCATGGGCTTTCCCGAGCACCCGAAGTTCTCGGCCTACTCCGACTTCGACAACTACGTGGCGGCCAACAGCTGGACCACCATCGCCATGAACAACGCCCATTTCAACGATCAGGGCGATTTCGATGCCGGGACGAGCGCCTTCACCGCGCCGCACGACGGCTACTACGTGTTCGGGGCGGGCTACCAGTTCAAGGAAAATTCCGCTGTTCCCGGCGCGATCCATGTGGGCCTGGGGATCAACGGCGCAAATCCAACCAACCCCAACACCGAGGTACAGGGGGACGCCACGATCCTCACCGTCCGCAGCAAGGTGAACATCACCAGGATTCTGAAGCTTTCGGCGGGAGACACCGTCGAGGCAATGGCTTACATGGCCGCCAACGACGGCTATGTGCGCGCCGACTGGAACCACTTCTTCGGCTATCAGGTGCCGTGATCGCGCAGGCGGCACCGCCGTTGCCACGGATGGCCGGCGCCCTTCGACGAGTTCGGGGCGCAGGCGGCGGCAAGCGGAATCCAGCCTTGCCAGCGCCCGCGCCAGCGATCGCCGGGGGACTTGTGTTTCCAAAACGCTTCGGGCAATGTCCCGTCATCCAAAGCGCTTTGGATGACGGATACAATCAAATTTCAGACCCCATATCAGAGAAGAGTGCCATGACCGGCAACAATGCATGGTGGCGAGGCGCCGTCACCTATCAGATCTACCCGCGTTCCTTTCAGGACAGCAATGGCGACGGTGTCGGCGACCTGAAAGGCATCACCCGCCGGCTGGGCCATGTGGCCGAGTTGGGCGTCGATGCCATCTGGCTTTCGCCGATCTTCACCTCGCCGATGGCGGACATGGGCTACGACGTGTCGAACTACACGGACATCGATCCGACATTCGGCACGCTCGCCGATTTCGATGCCATGGTGGCCCGTGCGCACGAATTGGGGCTGAAGGTCATCATCGACCAGGTGTTGTCGCACTCCTCCGATCAGCACCCCTTCTTTCAGGAAAGCCGCCGCTCGCGCGACAATCCCAAGGCCGACTGGTATGTGTGGGCGGACCCAAAGCCGGACGGCTCGGCCCCCAACAACTGGCAGTCCATGTTCGGCGGTATCGCCTGGCAGTGGGAGCCGCGCCGGCGGCAGTACTACCTGCACAATTTCCTGAAGGAGCAGCCGGACTTCAACTTTCACAATCCGGACGTCCAGGAGTGGCTTCTGGGCACCATGCGCTTCTGGCTGGAGCGCGGCGTGGACGGCTTCCGCCTCGACACGGCCAACTTCTATTTCCACGACAAGACGCTGCGCGACAACCCGCCCTTCGACAACGGCGCCAATCTGCCGCCCGTCAATCCGACGGCGATGCAGATCCACAAGTTCCAGAAGAACCAGCCGGAAAACATCCCCTTCCTCGAAAGGCTTCGCGCGCTTCTCGACGAGTTCAGCGACCGCGCGATGGTCGGCGAGATCGGCGAGCAGCACTTCTCGATCCAGCTCATGGGCGAGTACACCACCGCCCGGCGGCTGCATATGGCCTATTCCTTCGAGATGCTGAGGCCGGATTTCTCGCCGAAGCACTTCTGCCGTCAGGTCGAAGAGTTCTTCCAGCTCGCTCCCGGCGGCTGGCCGTGCTGGGCCTTTTCCAACCATGACGTCGTACGGCATGTCACGCGCTGGGCCAAACACGGGCACGACCAGGACAGCCTGGCCAAGCTCGCCGCCGCCCTGCTGTTGTCGCTTGAGGGGTCGATCTGCGTCTATCAGGGCGAGGAACTGGGGCAGAGCGAGACCGAGCTCGAATTCGAGGAATTGACCGATCCGCAGGGCATTGCCTTCTGGCCGGACGACAAGGGGCGCGACGGATGCCGCACGCCGATGGTGTGGAGTGCCGCCGAGCCACATGCGGGCTTCTCAAACGCGGAGACCACGTGGCTTCCCGTGCGCGCGCCGCAGCGCGCCCGTGCCGTGGACACGCAGGCGGGCGACCCGAATTCGGTGCTCTCCTTCTACAAGAAGATGCTGGCGCTGCGCCGCGGCCGCGAAGACCTGAAAACCGGCAAGACCCGTTTCCTCGACGTTACTGAACCGATGCTCGCCTTCGTGCGGGGCGGGCGCACCCTTTGCCTCTTCAACCTTTCCCCCGAAGAGCGGGCGACCGCGGCGCCGCCCATCGACGGGGTGTTGCTTTCCTCGGCCGCGCAGGTGGAGGCGGGTGCGGTCAAGCTGGGGCCCAACGGGTTCCTGCTGGCAGATATCGCCGGGTAAGGAAAGGCGGGGCAAGTATCGGCTTCAAGCGCCGACGCCGCCCAGCGCCTTTTCCTTGAGCGTGCGGAACTTGGCTGACATCTCTTCAAGGCGCGCGTCCCAGGCCGGGTCGGGCGTCTGTCCCTCGATGGTCTTGAAATAGACCTGCATGAGGCAGGTGATGGCGAAGGGTTCCAGCAACGCGGCCTTGACGGCCCAGGCGAACAGCAGCGCAAAGACGATACCGCCCGCCGACCAGGCGCCGGGAATGAGATAGACGACCAGCGCGGCCGGCGCGAGCATGACCAGGAAGACGATGAAGGACAGACCGGAGACGATGAGCGTCAGCCAGGCCGCGTTCTTCAGCATCGTCTTGTAGTTCTGGCCGTAAAGAACGAGCGCCGTGCGCGCCGAACCCCATGGGTTGGCCGCACCGGTGCGGATCGCATAGGCAAGGATCACCTCATCGATGAAGCCGACCGCGATGCGCAGGAAAGCGTGGACCAGGCCGACAAGCTGCCGGACGGCGGGAATGGGCAGCACCGTCAGAAGGCCGCGCACCAGGCCCGTGATGGCGGCGAGCACGCCCCTGACAAGCTGATCCACGGCAAACAGCACGCTCGCCTGGGCGACGCGGTGGCGAACACGCTTGCCTTCGCCGAAGCCTATCTCGACTTCGTGACTGCCAACGCGCGGCTGTGGGGCGTTATTCTCGAGCACACCTTGCCTGGAGGCGGCCGATTCGTTCAGCCGGGATGACGCGCGTGGGGAAGACGCGACCTCAATTCATCCCGCTCTGAAGGCGGCGAAGCGCCGCTTTCAGCGCCGGATAATCCACCTTCGAGCGATGCCGCCGGTCAAGAGGGATCGCGGGGACCGGGACGACGCGGATATCTCCCATCGTGCACGCCTTCTCCTGCCAAACCTCAAGCAAGGCGCCGTCCCCTTCGACGGCGAGCACCGGCCTCTCCTCGATCGAAACCAGCGCCGCACGGGCGACGCCCGGCCAGCAGCGCGCCGCCGCTTCCACGCCGAAGGGAAACAGTCGGCCGGCCCGCCCATCCTGCCGTCCGAGCAGCCACAGGCGGCCATTGGCGTCGAGCCGCCCGGCATCACCCGTGCGATGCCAGATCTCGCCGTCGAGCGCCATCTTGGTGGTGCGGTCGTCCTGCTCGTCCAGATAGCCCTTGTTGACATGCTCGCCCGTGACCACGATCTCGTCATCCAGGATCTTCACCCGGATTTCGGGAATGGGCCGGCCGGCCAACAGGCCGCCCCCCTCGCGCATGGCCTGCCAATCCGCCGCCGATATTTCGGACAGACGCTGGTGGGCGATCGGCTCCGCCTCCGTCGAGCCGTAAACGGAAACGATGTCCGCGCCCGGCAGCTTCGAGGATAGACGATCGAGCAGATCGGGAAAGACCGGGCCGCCGCCGGTGAAGATCGTATCGAGCGCCATGTCCGGGCCGTCCACCAGCCCGGCGCAGATCGAAGGCGGGATCAGCGCCCTGTTGATACGGTTGTCCGCGATGTGGCGCGCGATGCGGCCCGCATCAGCCGTCTCCTGGCGGCTGAGGGGCCAGTTGGGCAGGACCGAGGTCACGCCGAGGCTGAGATTGGCCAACACGAAGACCGGGAAGCCAACGAGGTCGACACAGCCGTCGCGCTCCGGCGCCAGCAGCTCGGCGACGCGCGCATTCTGCAGCGCGAGGAAGCGGTGGCTGCGCACGATCGCCTTCGGCCGGCCGGTCGAGCCGCTGGTGAAGGAGATCAGGGCCGGGTGTTCGGTTGCGACGGTTTCGATGCTATCGGCCAATGCCGGCCCGACCGAATGGTCTTCCGGCGAGAGCGTGAGGGGCATGGACCACAGCGCCGGCAAGGCGTAGCGCAGGAACCGGTACCAGCCGGCGGCAAGAAACGCCTTGGGCTTCGTCGCCTCCAGCGCATGGCGCAAGCCCCGCAGCCCCAGCGCCGGTTCGGGGAAGACGGCAACGGCGCCCAGCCGCCACAGCGCCACGAGGCTCGTATAGAGCGCGATGCCGACCGGCATGGCGATCAACACACGGTCTGCCGGCGCGATACCGGCACGCTTCCAGGCCGCCGCCAGGGCCTTCGAGCGCGCCAACAGGTCGCCGTAAGTGGCGCGCGTACCATCGGCGGCGATGATCGCGGTGCGCCCGCTCCTGGCCGTCAGTTCGTCAAGAATGGGTTCGAGCAGGTTCATCGCTCGCGGCCTTCCCTAAAGCCGCTTCCCCATCAGCGCATAACGGCGGAAGACACGCGCGGCATGCCTTTGGCTGCGGTCGCGCGAAACATTCTTCTCGTGCATCAGAGCATGGATGACGTCGGTAAAGCCGAGATCGCGGGCAGTCCTGTGGAAGGTGTCCAGGAGCAGGTGCCCCACACCCCGGCGGCGGCTGGCATAGGTCTTCACGATGGCCGTCTTCGGCTCCTTGCCTTCCGCCAGGTTGGGCAGACCGAAGAGGAAGCCCACGATCCCGTCGGCATCCCTGGCGAAAAGGACAAGCCGCGGATCGACGGCCGGCAGCACCGGTTCGTAGAGAGCCTGAAAGGCTTCGCGGGAGATCGGCTTGAAGAATGGGTTCGCGGCAAAACTTGCCGCCGACATATCGAAGAGATGGGCGAGCAGCCCTTGTGCCTCCTCTCCGTCCCACGGACGGACGGTCACCCCGTCGACCGCGGGCGGGACGGAGGGGCCGATGGCTTCATCGAGTGGGGCGCGGGCGGAGATGTAGGACGAGACCGGCGTGAAGCCGCACGCCTCGAATGCTTCCCTGTCATACGGCCCGCTCACCGGCTCCAGGGGAAAGGGCGGCGAACCGTCGCTCTCGGTGACGAGGCGGTAGCTGTGCCAGGTGTCGCCGTCCATGGGACCGAGAATGGCCTGGAAGCCCTCGCAGCGCAGCGCTTCCTCCGCCTTGGCCAGAATGCCCGCGCCCGCCGCCGCGCTCCCGCAGCGAAAGCCGCCTATGGCAGCCGTTCGCAACCCGTCCCAGCCCGGCGCGTCGCGGTGGATGCGGCATGCCGCGCCGTCCGTCTCGATGTCCTGTGGAGCCGTGTTCATAGGAAAAATACCTTTGCCATGAAGAAGGTGACAGGGACCGGCAGTGCCAGCGCCAGGGTGCGCGGGCCGCGATAGCGGTCGAGGAGTTGGGGCCAAAGAAGCGGGATCGTAAGGCACACCGCGAAGCTGGCGGCGATCCACGGCCACAGCGGCCCGTGCCACGCGGCGGCCTCCAGGTTGCGTCCGGCGACCGCCACACTGACAGCAAAGAGGACGACGGCCCCTGCCCCGGCCAGCGCCAGCCGGCGCCCGGCGGCCAGCACCACGAAGACGAGGGCGGCACCGGCGAAGGAGAGGTTGTACATGCTGATCGCGTTACGGTCGGCATAGCGGCCCACGAACAGCCAGAACACGGCGACCACGACGACGAGCGCCAGGACGTCGAGATCCGGATAGCGGCTCTTGCACGGGCGGACATGCCGCGCCGCCAGATGAGCGAGGATCGCCAGCACCGGCAGCAGCGCGTTATGCACCTCCGTCACCGCGCAGATCATGAAGACGGCGATGGTGTAGGCGCGCGCGGCGTGGTTCGACAGGCTGAGCCTGGGCGCCAGAATGAGAACCACGAGCAGTGTCGCAAGGAAGAAGAGCGTCAGCCCCAGAAGCGGCAGCGGCGGCGTTTCCAGATGGCTCGACAGGAAAAGATGAAGCCCGACGGGAAGGAACAGGTTGTCGAAGCCGTGCCAGGAATCGGCCTCCACCAGCGTGCCGAAGGCGGCGATGACGAGCGAGAGCAGAACGACGTTCGGGCGCGCGATGTCCGTCATCAGGAGCAGCAGGACCATGGCGACGATCCACGTCACCAGGAAGAACATCGCCGAGCCTTCGAAGCTCTTCGTCCCGGTCTCCACGGAGAGGAATCTACTGCCGTAGAGCACCCCTGTCATCGCTGCCGCCGCGTCCGAGAGCGTCACCACGGCGATGGGCAGCACGTAGAGGACAGGGTTGCCGTGGGAGAAGAAGAAGACGATGCCGACGGCCAGCGCCAGCAGGATGTCGCCATAGGAATGGCGCTCGACGCTGTGCAGCGTCGATCCGAGGCCGCTGCGGGCGAGGACCGGTGTGCGCAAGAGCAGGAGGACCGCCGCCGCGCCACCGGCGATGACAAGAACCGGCCAGCGGTTCGCGAACATCCAGGGCAGCGTCAGCGCATAGGCGCCCGTGGCGACGTGGACACTCTTGCGCTGCAACTCGGCCGACCACGCGAAGTGCCGCGCAAGCCACTTCACCGCCATCATGATGGCGAGCAGCATCGCCATGGACAAGGCGATCAGACCGACCTGCGGCGCGATGCTCATCTCACCTCCTCGACGACGAAGTCCGAATAGAAGAAGGCCTTGTCCATGGCGCGTCCGCGCGTCTCCACATCCTCCACCGTGCGCATGCGGTCGCCGAACTCCGGCGGCATGCGGCGCGGCGCCATCATGTTCCAGTAGACGAGGCGGGCGCCCGGATTGGCGGCGCCGATCAGGCTGCCATAGACTGCGCGGAAGGTATCCTCGCCCATATATTCGAAGATGTCGGAGAGATTGAAGCCGTCCGCCTTCTCGCCGGTCGCCACGAAGGTTTCGAGAGAGCCGTGGCGTATGTCGAGCCGGTCGAGCCGGTCGCGGATGGTCTCGAAGTGCTCGGGCCGGAGCGCCAGCGGCAGGGCCTCACCGTGCGTGCCCTTGAGGATCCAATGCAGATAGGGGTTCTGGGCAGGGTCAAGATTGGCGACCGCGTGCACGATGCGGCGTGCAACGTGATCGGCGACGCTGCCTTCCACATGGTCGAAGAAGGCCGGGTCGCGGCCAAGCCGCCCCATGGTGAAACGCGAGAAGAAGAACTTGAGCAGGAGGCGCCAGCGCCAGGTGTCCCATTCCTCCTGCAGGAAGCGCTCGCGCTCCGCCCGCGGGCGCGACCGGAGAAGCGCGTCGACCGTCGAGCGGCTATGGACGAGCGGCAGGACGTTGCGCCGGAAGATGCGGAAATAGCGCTCGAACCGGCCGGCGCCGCCGAGCCCGTGCTCGACCACCTCGTCACGGAGCGCGGCCCAGAAGGCTTGCGAGGTATCGGGAAGCCGGGTGGCGACCTCGTCGAGAAGGGCGCCGCGGCGGCCGGAAGGGCGCGAGCCCATCAGTTCCAGAAGGGCGGCGTGGTCGAGCGTCCGGTAGGCGGCAATACGGATCTTCAGACACTCGATCTGGGCGGCCGACAGGTCGACGGCGACGACGCGCTCGGGATCGAGGGTGAGCATGGCGAGCGCGTTGTCGCCCGCCGAGCAGATCGAGACGAGGGTCGCGCCGGAAAGCGCCTCGCGGCCCTCCGCAAGGCTGGCCAACAGGCAATCCGCATCCTCCCAGAGCTGGGCGTAGCGGATCTTCTCGAAACTGGCCTTGGCGGCGATTTCGGTATCAGGCATCGAGCTTCCTCACGGTCCCCGCGGCCCCGTCCACCGCGATACGCTCGCCCGAGGTCAGCCATTCGGTCGCGCCACGCACGCCGACGACGCAGGGCAGCCCCAGTTCGCGGGCAACGATAGCCGAGTGGGAAAGAAGACTGCCGCGCTCCACGACGATGGCCGAGGCGTTGGCGAAGAGCGCGATCCACCCCGGATCGGTAAAGCGCGCCACCAGCACCTCGCCCTGCTTCACGGATTGGGTGCGCGGATCGCGCACCACGCGCGCGGGCGCCTGAACGATGCCGGCGCAACAGGCCGTTCCCGTGCGCACCTCCTCGTCGTCGTCGTCATCACCAGGTGAAGCGGACGGCACGTCCGCCGCGTTTATGGCAGCGCCTTTGATGGTGAGCCGTTCGGGCGGATCGGGCCGCTTTTCAGCGCGCGCCATCTCCGCCTTTCTTGCGGCGGCGAGCGGCGCAAGGTCCGTGCTCGTGCCGAAGCCCTCGATGGCGCCAAGCACTTCAGGCACCGTGAGATGGAAGACATCGCGGGCATCCTCCAAAACACCGTGGGCGTGAAACTGCCGCCCCATGGCGAGGAAGAGACGCCGTGCATGGCCAAAGACGCGCGTGCGCTCGAAGCGCAGGTTCTCCCGGTCGCGCACCCGCGCCTTGGCCAAGGCCAGCACGCGGCGGGCGATGAAGCGCCGGATCGGGCGGCCGGTAAAGAGCGCAGCGACAGGATCCTTCTCCCGCTCTTCACGGTGCACGGGCTTGCGCCCGCTGCGCGCCGCGGCGGCGATGGCCGCGAGCAGCGGGCGCGGCTCCTCCTCCAGCGTGATGCTTTCGAGCTTGAGTTCCTGGGTGCAGCGGTCGCCGAACTTGGCGATGTAGTCCGCGACCTCCCGTTCAAGCTCCGGGTGCTGCGTGAGGGCAGCGAAATCGCCGGCCTCCAGAGCCTCGATAAGTCCTTCCTCGCCAGCCGCCAGTGTTCCCATGCGGGCGATGCGCCGGGCGGGCTCGGCGGAGACGATGTCGCCCTGGCCGATCATGACGTCGTTGTGGACTTCCAATCCCGCTTGCCCCGCCCAGCGCTCGATAAGCTTGCGCGATGCGCCGAACATCATCATGCACAAGAGATCGTTGACAAGCGGCGCGTCCCAGCGGTCGAGCAGTTCGCCTTCCACCCGCCGATATTCCGCTGCCAGCGCGGTAGGCGGCATTGCGTCGATGTCGGCGGGCTTCACTTCAAGCGCCCGGTCCAGCCGCCCGTGAAAAGCGCGGATCGTGCGCGGCAGGCGGATTGCCTCGCGGACGAGCCCAAGGCCGGTTCTGCCGATGCGGGCATATTCCCTGACCGCCGCCCAGCCCTTCGCCGGCTTCGGCGCCAGCGCGTCGGCGATCTCGGCGGGCAGCGGCTCGCTCACGCCCATCATGGTTTCCATATGCGCGCGGTTGAGCGAGAAGCCGGGCAGAAGCGCGATGAGCCGGTACCAGTTGATCAGGTTGTAGTAAACCCGGCAGTCGATGCGCCCCAGAAGGTTCTCGAAGGCGGCGCCCTGGGCGCGGATTACATCCTCGCGCACGCCCAGAAGCGCCATGAGAACCGGGTAGACCCGCGCATAGACATATTGCGCGAAGCTGTAGGTGAGCGGGGAGACGAGGCCCGGATAGCTCTCGATGATATTGGAGTTGTCGAAGATGGTGATCTTCGGATCGGCGATGGGTGCCGTGCGCAGCGGCGTGGTGATCGGACGCGCCTGGAGGAGGAAGAGGCGCCCGCCTTCGAACGCCCATTCGACATCTTGCGGGGCGCCCCGTGCCGCCTCGATCCGGGCGACCATGGCGGAAAGCGCCTCGAGGTCGTCCCTGGACAGAACGCCCTCCTCGGGTCCTTGCAGGAGGGCGCCGCTGAGGCGATCGACAAGATAATCATCGCCATCCGTCTCGCCGCCGACGAGCCGATCGCCAAGGCCGGCGACGGCGGAGACGACCATGCGGTCGCGCCGGCCGGAGACGGGATCGGCCGAGAAGGCGACGCCCGCCACCCGCGCCCGAACCAGCCGCTGGACAAGGACAGCGGGCGCATGATCGCCCGATCCAAGGCCGCGCTCGGCGCGATAGGCGCGCAGCGTCTCGGTGCCGCCGGACTTCCAGATGCGGTGCGCGGCCTTGGGCACATCGGCAGCCTCAACATCCAGAAGCGACAGGAACTGGCCGGCATGGGAATGCTCGGCGCCGTCCTCTTCGCGGGCCGAAGAGCGAACGGCGAAGGGGCCGGGGCCGATGTCTTTCAGATGGCCGGCGAGCCCCTTCCTTACCTCGGCGCGCAAGCCGGTGCGGGTGAAGGCCGCGGGCGTGATGGTGAAGAAGGGCGGCACGTCGAACCCGTCCTGCGCGAGGGCGGCAAGGGTCGCAGCCTTGCCGCCGATCTCCGCCGCTTCCGCCCCCTCCGATCCGTTGACGATCATGCTGGTCGCCCCTCCCCTCATGCGAACAGCGGCACAAAGCCGGCCGCACCGTAGCAGATCAGAACCCACAAACCGGCCATCGCGTCTACCCGGCGTTCGGCACCTTTGGTGGGAGCGCGAAGGTAGAGCAATGCGCTCACGAGACAGACCGCAAGCCCCAGGAAACCGACGATGGCGACAGCATGGAAAGCCCCCACCGCGCGGCCCACCGCCAGTAACAGGCCGAAGCCGGCGAGAAGCAGTGCGCACCACAGAAAGGCCGCTCTTCGCGGGCCGAGCAAGGCCGAATAGGTGTCCACCCCCTCCCGCTCGTTTTCCGGCGCCCGCAGCTTGCGGCCGATCTCGATCACGCAGCCGTTGACGAAGCTCAAGACCAGAAACAGCCAGAGCTTCTCCGGTGGAGCACCGCTTGCCGTCAGCCACTCGCAGCCCGTCACCAAAAGGTCGAGCAGCGGCATGATCATCATATGCGAGACGAGATAGAGGAACGGCCGCGCGCGCAGCCACTCCGGCGCGAAGAACTCGACCGTCATCAATCCCAACCACAGCCAGGCGAGGGCCAGAAGCCACAGCAGCGCGGGCGCGAGCATCGCCGCCGCGACAGCCGCCACCGGCACGGCAGCAAGCCCGATACCGACGATCACCTTGAGGTCGACGAGACCGCGCGGAACGGGAAGCCCCGGCCGGTAGCGGCGGTCGAGGTCGGCATCCTTGACCTCGTCGCAGGCGCGCAGTTGCAGGAAGACGGTGAAGGCGACGATGAAAGCCACCGCGTAGATTGCCAGGGAGGGAAGCGGCCTGCCGGCGAGGAAGGCGGAGACGTTGACGCTCGCCGCAGAGAAGACGGCGACGAGCAGCGCGGTCCTGGCGACCGGAAAGCGCTCGCGCTGGTAGATCCACAGGCGCTGCGCCAGCAGCAGCGCCATCTCGCCCGCCGCCGACATCTCAGCGCTCCCTGGCAAGCTTGCGGTGGGCGCTGGCGAACTCGCCGGCGGCAAGCGCGCCGATGATGGAAATCTCCCCGCACAGGCACAGCGAGGCGACGACCTCTGCAAGTGATGCCGCCTTGCCCGGCCCCTGCAGCCCCATGAGGCGCAGGGCTGCCGATTGGCTGGGCAGGCCCGTGCCGCCGCCGACGGAGCCGACCAGGATGTTGGGCAGCGTCACCGACGTGAAGAGATCGCCGTTGCGGCTTTCCACACGGGTAAAGCCGATGGCGGATTCGGATACACAGGCCGCATCCTGCCCGGTGGCGATGTAGAAGGCCGCCAGTCCATTGGCATAGTGCCCCTGGGCGCCCAATTGCCCGCTCAGCATGGCGCCGAGATTGGCCATCTGCGCATAGTCGAGAAAACGCTCGACACTGACATGCAGGTATTTTTCGACCAGCGCACGCGGCAGCGTCACCGATGCCGTCACCTTGCGGCCGCGGCCCGAGGTGAGGCCGAGATAGGTGCTCTTCTTGTCGCCGGAATAGTTCGCCTCGATGAACCAGTGCAGCGGGCGGATCGGACAATGCGTCTCGATATGCCGGCACAGTGCCTCGGTGGCGATGGTGACCATATTCTGGCCGGAGGCGTCGCCGGTGGTGTAGCGGCACAAAAGGAAGACGATCTCGTTGTCCATCAAGGGTTCGATGGAAACGAGCCGGCCATACCGGGTAGTCGCCTCCGCCGCGGCCTTAAGATCGCCGCTCGCATGCACCACCCATTCCAGGAAAAGGCCGGCGTCCAGTACATTGGCGAATTTGAAGCCGGGGCTGCGCAGCACGCCCTCCGTCAACATCACGGCGGCAATTCCGCCGGCGCGGGAGGCAAGTTCGGCGCCGCGCGCATAGGAGGCGACAAGGGCCGCCTCCGTCGTGGCGAGAGGGACGATGAAATCGCCGTTGGCGTTGAGCCCGTTGATGCGCATGGGCCCCACCACGCCCACAGGCATCTTCACCGTACCGATCATGTTCTCGATATTGGCCGCGTAGCGTTCGGCCGTCTCGCGCGTCTCTCCGTCGGCCAGGACGCCTTCCAGCTCCTCCGCCTCCGGTCGCACGGCACGGATTGCCTCCCACAACCTCGCAATGGAGGCGGCGGAGACGCGGCGGGCGCTACGCAACGCGCGGGAGCGCGGCTCCTCGGCCTGCCCTTTCAGGCGGCTGCGCACCTGCTGTTCGGTGAAGGTTGCCCGCAGATGCGCAAGGCGCTGAACGATGCTGTGAGAGATGATCGACATTCCCCCTCCCCGGTGGTGCAGCGAATATCTGGCAGCGCGGATCCTGCGCAACAGGCAAAGCTATAGAGCAACTAGATTTCAAACTAGTCACGTGAATCTAAAGTTCGCCACATAAGGTCTGCTCTGTTTTTTGGCAGAAGCGTTTGACTGATGAGAGGATCTCGTCGGCGGACTTGGTCCATTTGTAGGGTTTGGGTTTTTCGTTGTGCCGCTCGATGAAGGTGCGGATATCGGCTTCGAGCTGGCTGGTCGAGGTGTGAACGCCGCGCCGTAGCTGCTTGCGGGTAAGCTCGGCGAACCAGCGTTCGACCTGGTTGATCCAGGAGGCCGACGTCGGCGTGAAATGCACATGATAGTGCGGCCGCCGCGCCAGCCAGGTCCGGATCGCTGCCGTCTTATGCGTGGCATAATTATCCATGATGATGTGGACATCGAGACCTTGCGGGACATGGGCGTCGATCTGCTTGAGGAAGTCGAGAAACTCGGCCGCGCGGTGGCGCTTGTAGCATTTACCGATCACGAAACCCGAGGCGATATCGAGGGCTGCGAACAAGGAAGTGGTGCCGTGACGGACATAGCTATGGGTTCGGCGCTCGGGAATGCCGGGCATCATCGGCAGGACGGGCTGTTCGCGGTCGAGCGCCTGGATCTGGCTCTTCTCATCGACGCTGAGAACCAGCGCCCTGTTGGGCGGTGACAGGTAAAGGCCGACGATGTCGCGGACTTTGTCGACGAACAGCGGATCGCTGGAAAGCTTGAACGTCTGCGAGCGATGCGGCTGCAAGCCGAACGCGGTCCAGATCCTGCGGATCGTCGTGTGCGAAAAGCCAGTGGCATTGCCCATGGAGCGGATCGACCAGTGGGTGGCGTCCGCCGGGGTCGATCGCAGCGTGCGCTCGATCACGGCAGCGACCTGATCGTCATCGATCGTGCGCGGCCTGCCAGGGCGCGCTTCATCCAGAAGGCCGCCAATGCGCTCCTTCAAAAAGCGCCGCCGCCACTTGCCGACGGTATGCTCATGAACGCCGAGCTCGGCTGCCACGGACTTGCTGGCAAGGCCATCTGCGCACCGCAGAATGATCCGGCATCGTTCAGACATTGACCGCGCCACACGACGCCGGCGAACCTGACGCTCAAGATAAGCCCGCTCATCCGCACTCAACACCAGCGGCGAAATCGGCCGTCCAGTCGCATTGGCCATCGACTCGCTCCTTCTTCAGTCGCGAGCACAATCCTATAATGAAATGAACTTCAGTTCCAGGTGACTAGTACCTGATTCGGCTTCCTCCGGAGCGGTTCCGGCCGACCCGCAGCCTATCGCAGAGACATCTCCCTGCTGCGCTTCCAGAAGCTCTATCAGGACCCGCCCGCCGCCTTCCCGCCCCACCAGGCGATCCGCAGGGGGGCCTCGTGAAGCTGCACCGGCGGCGGTGGGACGAGGTGGAGCAACTGCTTGCGCGCTTTCGGCTGCAGAATGATCTGCTCGACCGGCTGCCCGGCCGGATCTCGGGAGGCGAATTGCAGCGCTTCGCGATCCTGCGCTCCCTGCTGCTCGATCCCGTCTTCCTGTTCGCCGACGAGGCCACGTCCCGCCTCGACCCCGTCAGCCAGAAGGAGGTGGTCGACGTTCTGCTCGAAGTCGCACGCGACACCGGCCTCGGCGTCCTTCTCGTCACGCACGATCACGCCCTTGCGGAGAAAATATCGAGGCGGACGGTGACGTTGGCGCAACGCCACGCATAACGCGGCGGCTCAGGTCACAGAACGCTTGTGATCATCCTTATGCTGGTGATGGCCAGGAACGCGGCAAAGCAGTAGCGCAATGCCATCGGCGGTATGGCATGCGCAATCCTCGCACCCAGAGGCGCCGTCAGCATCGACAAGGGAACGATGGCCAGCAGGCCGGCAAGGTTGACGTAGCCGACCGACAAGGGCGGCAGGTCCGGCAGCCCCCAACCGAAATAAGCGTAGCCCAGCGTGCCGGGGATGGCGATGATCAGCCCTATGGCCGAAGCGGTTCCGACGGCGAGGCGGATCGGGTAGCTGAAGAAGGACAGGATCGGCACCGACAACGTGCCGCCGCCGATGCCCATCATCACCGAGAAAAGGCCGATGATCGTGCCCAGGATCTCCTTGAGCGGCGTCTTCGGCATGCGCCGTGCCACCCTTTCCGCGGGCTTGAAGGCCATGTTGACCGCCACGAGGGCGGCGACGGCGGCGAAGACGAGGGTGAGCACCTCGCCCGCGACGTTGCCGCCGAGGATCGTTCCCGCGACGACGCCGAACGCAACCGCCGGCCCCCAGCTCTTGAGGAGCGCGGTATCGACGCTCCCCTTCTTCCAATGCGCGCGCGCCGAGATGAAACCGGTGAAGATGATGGTCGCCAGCGAAGTGCCCACCGCGACGTGCATCCTCACCTCTTCCTCGATGTCGAGCCCGATGAAGACGAAGAACAGCACCGGCACGATGACAATGCCGCCGCCGACCCCGAGCAGCCCCGAGATCACGCCGGCGACGGCGCCGGTTGCGGCGAGGATTGCGATCAGCGTGAGGGCTTCTGCGAGATCGATTTGGAGCATGATCGAAGGTTCTCAAGATAAAGGGCCCCGGGCGGGCACGGGATGAAGTGATGGTGCGCCGCCCTTGCCCAGCGGAACCGCTTGACAAGGGAGGCGAAGGTGACGTTATAGAGAGGGAACCATTGCAAGAAAAGGTCTCTCTTTGAAGGGTGAACTTTTGAGCCTGGACAACGTCCGCTCCAATTCCTCCATCGCGTTGGAAAAGCTTCGCCAGATCGTGCGCGAGCACCGCGACGACGTGGGATGGCAGCTCCCGCCCGAGCGGGAACTGGCGCTTTCCATGGGGCTCGGCAGGCGCGCCGTCCGCCGCGCAATGGAGGTCCTGGAAGCCGAGGGGCTGGTGTGGCGCCAGCAGGGAAAGGGAACCTTTGTCGGGCGTCGTCCCGCCCTGCAGCCGCAGTTCTACGGCAATCTCGCCGAGCGGACCAATCCGTCCGAGGTGATGGAGGCGCGGCTGCAGATGGAGCCGGCCCTTGCCCGCATGGCCGCACTTCGCTGCTCGAACGAGGATATCGCCGCCCTTGAGAGGCTGGCCAGGAAAACGATGGCCGCCTCCGACGACGACGGCTGGGAACTGTGGGACAGCGCCTTCCACCGCCGCATCGCCGAATGCGCCGGCAACGGGTTGATGCTGGCGCTGTTCGACGTGGTGCAGCGCATCCGCCAGGAGCCGGACTGGCGGCAGTTGAGGGCGATGGCCAGGACATCGGAGCGGCGCGCCCGCTCGCATCGGAACCACGAGGAGATCGTGGCGGCGATCGCCAGCCGCGACGGCGCAGCGGCCGAACGCGCCATGCGGCGGCACCTGAGCGCCATCAACGCCGATCTCCAGTCGATCATGTTGGGCGGCGAGGAGGCGGAGCCGGCGAGCGCGCCCGCGGCTCGAAGGACCTCCGCCGCATGAGCCAGACCGAGGCGCTTGTAGAGCTGGCTCTGAAAAGCCGCGTGCGACGGCCTGAGCGACAACTGACAATTCAATAAGACGGAGCGACTGATCCATGTTCACCACAAGGCCGGAGATCCTCGGCACGTTCGGCGTCGTCACCTCCACCCACTGGCTCGCCTCCTCCTCCGGCATGGCGATGCTGGAGCGCGGCGGCAACGCCTTCGACGCCGCCGTCGCCGCCGGCTTCGTGCTGCAGGTGGTGGAGCCGCATCTGGTGGGGCCCGGCGGCGAGGTGCCCATCGTCTTCCATTCGGCGCGCACCGGCGAAACGCAGGTGCTCTGCGGCCAGGGGACGGCGCCGAAGGGTGCCACCATCGAGCATTACAAATCCGAGGGACTGACGCTCGTGCCCGGCAACGGGCTTCTGGCGACGGTGATCCCTGGCTCCTTCGACGCCTGGCTCCAGCTCCTGCGCGACTATGGCCGGCTTTCGCTTTCGGAGGTGTTGGCGCCGGCGATCCACTATGCCGAAAAGGGCCATCCGCTGCTGCCGCGCGTGGTCGACACCATCGCCGGGCTCAAGGATTTCTTCGCCCGCGAATGGCCGACCTCGGCGGCTTTCTTCACTCCGGGAGGGCGGGCGCCCGCGCCGCGCGAACTCTTCCGCAACGAGGCGCTGGCCCAAACGTGGCGGCGCATCGTCCGCGAAGCTGAATCGGCGGGTGGGAACAGGGAAAAGCAGATCGAGAAGGCGCGCGATGCCTTCTATCGCGGCTTCGTGGCCGAGGAGATCGAGCGCTTCGTCCGCGAGAACGAAGTGATGGACGAAAGCGGCAGCCGCCACCGCGGCGTGATCACCGCCGACGACATGGCCGGCTGGCAAGCGACCTACGAGGCGCCGCTCACCTACGACTACCATGGCTACACGCTCAACAAGATCGGTCCGTGGGGCCAGGGACCGGTCTTCCTGCAGACCCTGGCGCTGCTCAAGGGCCTGGACATCTCCGCCATGGACACACGCGGGCCCGACCTGGTGCACACGCTGACGGAGGCCATGAAGCTCGCCTTCGCCGACCGCGAAGCCTATTACGGCGATCCGGACTTCATCGACGTGCCGATAGAGCACCTCCTCTCCGACGTCTACAACGACGAACGGCGCAAGCTGATCGGTCACGAAGCGTCTCTGGAGCTCAGGCCGGGCAATGTGCCTGGCTACGATGAGCAGGTGCGACGCATGATGGAAGCGCTGGAGCGGCTGTCGCAGGTCGCGAGCCTGGAGGCCGTCTCGTCCGAGCCCACCATGGCCGACATGCGCTCGGTGCGGCGCGGCGATACGGTGCATATCGACGCCATCGACGCGGAGGGCAACATGGTGGCGGCCATGCCGTCCGGCGGCTGGCTGCAGTCCTCGCCCTATATCCCCTCGCTCGGCTTCATGCTCAACAGCCGGGCGCAGATGTTCTGGCTGGAGCCGGACCTTCCCGGCAGCCTGGCGCCGGGAAAGCGCCCGCGCACCACGCTCACCCCGAGTCTCGCCCACAGGGAGGGGCGGCCCTACATGGCGTTCGGCACGCCCGGCGGCGACCAGCAGGAGCAGTGGCAGCTCCTGTTCTTCCTGCGTCACGTCCACCACGGGCTCAACCTGCAGGAGGCGATCGACATGCCGATGTCGCACACGACCCACTTCCCCACCTCCTTCTACCCGCGCGACAGGAAGCCCGGCCATCTGGCCGTCGAGGAGAGTTTTGGGGCCGAGACCATCGCCGCGCTCAGGGCGCGCGGCCACCGGCTGGAGGTGACGCCGGAATGGACGATCGGGCGCATGGTCGCCGCCGCGCGCGGCGAGGACGGCGTCCTGCGCGCCGCCGCCACGCCGCGCCTCATGCAGGCCTACGCCGTCGGCCGGTGAAGGCGGGAGGGGACGGTAGCGGAAGACCGCCGCCGTCAACCCGCGCGGCCGGTCGCCTTCAACGTCTCTTCGGCGAACATCTCGACGAGCGCCTCGCTGGTCAGCACGTGCCTGACGACCCGCACGGTTTCCGCCCTGCCCAACGCCTCGGCCACCGCCGTGCAGGCGATGGGTGCGGCCTCTTCCACCGGATAGCCGAAAGCGCCGGTGGAGATCGCCGGAAAGGCAAGCGATCCGATGCCCTTCTCATCCGCCAGCGCGATGGCCGACGAGTAGCACCGCGCCAGCAGCTCGGCTTCCGGCTTGTCCATGCCGTAGATCGGGCCGAGGCAGTGGATGACATGGGCGTTGGGGAGCCGGAAAGCGCCGGTGATCACCGCCTCTCCGGGCCGGATCGGAGCCAGCGGCCGGCAGGCCTGCGCCAGCTCCGGCCCGGCCTTGCGATGGATGGCGCCGGCCACGCCGCCACCGGGCATCAGCTCGGCATTCGCTGCATTGACGACGGCGTCCATATCCGCCTGTTCGGTAATATCGCCGACGGCGATATCGATGGCCGCCCTTTCGAGTTCGATACGCATCCGTCTTTCCTTTCTGCCATGCTGCGGAAAGCGTCCTTCTGGCCATAGTTTCCCGTCGACAAAGGCCGTTTGCAACCGCCACTGCTTGCCCACACCCCGAGGTGGCGGCATTTATTTGCGATGCACGGAGCAGGCGCCGCCACAGCAGCTACTTGAGCGTCAGCAGATCGACGATCGGATTGTGCTCCATCATGTCGTTCTGAAGCTGGTCGTGCGCGGCGTTCACCGGGTCGATGCCGTCCTTGTACGGTCCGACAACCAAGCGCCCGGGCCGCGCACCGAACGGCATCGACGCCAGTTCTATCACCGCATCGGAGACTTCCCGCGGATCGAGGTCGCCGTCGGGCGCGAGCCCGTCGAGCATGGCCTCCACATGCGGCGCATAGATATCGAGCTTCGCCCGGTCCTCCGCATCGAGGCGGGCCAGCATTTCCTCCCAATAACGGATCGCGTTGGCCTGAAGCTCGGTGGGATAGGCGCCCGCCGGCTGCACGATGGAAACCTCGATGCCGGACGCGGCCACCTCATAGGCAAGCGCGTCGGCAGCGGCCTCCACCGCCAGCTTGGAGGCGCAGTAGCCGCCGAGCATGGGATCGATCGCCCGCCCGAGCGCGCTCGACATCTGGATGATCGCACCGCCGCCATGCTCCCGCATATGCGGCACGACAGCCCGGAACATGCGCAAGGCGCCGCCCATGTTCGTGTCGATGTTCGAGGCGAAATCCTGCGGCGTCTGCAACTCCACGGGCCCGGGAACGACGATGCCGGCATTGCTGACGAGAACGTCGATCCGTCCGGCATTCTCGATCGCGCGGGCGACGCCGGCATTCACCGACCCCTCGCTCAGCACATCGATCTCGACAACGTCGACGGCCGCGCCATCGCCCGAAAGCGCCCGCAGCTCTTCGGCGGCGGAAGTGTTCCGGCCACCCAAATCCCGCATCGTGGCAATCACGTGAGCGCCTTTTCGGGCGAAGCCCTCCGCCATCAGCCGGCCGAAGCCCGAGCTCGTGCCGGTGATCAGCACCACCGGCCGGCCGCCGGTCTCCGCCTGCGACCAGCCGGCACGGGTCGTCGCCAAGGTGGCAAGAGCCGCACCGCCCAGAAGCACAGTGCGGCGTGAGATCGTCGATTTGTCCTGCATGATTGAACTCCTCATTTTTGCGGAAAAGGTCGGCGGTCCGCCCGGTCGGCGGCCGGCGCGGTCTTCCGGGAAACCCCTTTCAGGGACAGGATGACGGCGGTGCGCTCGTTGTGGTAGCTATGACATTTGAAAATCACTGTCGCTTTAAGGACAACAATCGTGGCCGACCTCAATCATATCGCGCTCTTTGCCAAGGTGGTCGAAGCGGGCAGCTTCTCGGGTGCGGCGCGGGCGCTCGCCATGCCGAAGGCGACCATCAGCCGTAAGGTGGCGCAGCTTGAGGAGGCGCTCGGCGCACGGTTGCTCCAGCGCACCACCCGGCGCGTCACGCTGACCGCCCTCGGCCGCGCCTATTACGAAGATGCCGCGCGGGGGCTGGCCAGCATCGAGAGGGCGAAGGAGCGGATCGCCGCCTCGCAGGCCGAGCCGGCCGGTACGTTGCGCATTACCGCACCGGTGGGCTTCGGCGCTCGGAAGCTGATGCGTTGGATTGGGGAATTCCTGCAAGCCCACGAAAAAGTTCGCATCGTTCTGAAGCTGACGGACGACCCGATCGACCTCATCGGCAACGGCATAGACCTGGCGTTCCGCACTGGAAAGCTGCCCGATTCCAGCCTGATCACCCGCCGTCTCGGCACGTCGCGGCTCGCCCTGGTGGCAAGCCCCGGCTATCTCGGCCGGCGCGGCTGCCCGCAGCGCATCGAGGATCTCAAGACCCACGACTGCGTCGCCTTCGGCCCCTCGCTCGACAACGAGGTTTGGCGCCTCAAGGGCCCGCGCGGCTGGCGCGAGGTGCCGGTGCATGCGCGCATCGCCGTCGACGGCTCCTATGCCGAAGTGCAGGCCGCCCTTGCCGGCCTCGGCATCGCTCTCCTGCCCCTGGCCCTCATCCGCCATGACATTGAGACCGGCCGTCTCGAGCAAGTGCTTGCCGAATACGGCGTCGACGGCGGCTCGATGAACATCGTCTACCCGAGCAATCGGCACATGTCGGCCGCGCTCCGCGCCTTCCTCGATTTCATCGTCGTGAAAACCAGTTCGCCTTCGGAACAGACGCCCGCGCAAGCCGCGAACAGCGCGTGACCTTGGAGCGGGACCTGTCTTTCGGGCGTCCGCCCACCGCGCTCAGAACGGCGATCGCCGTCGTCAGCTCAACTCCATGGCCGCGATGATGTTGTCGCGGGTGATCGGAAGGCTGCGCACGCGCACGCCGAGCGCATCGAAGACGGCATTGGCGATGGCGCCCGCCACCGGCCCCTGCGCGGCCTCCCCCGCGCCCATCGGCGGCTCTTCGGGGCGCGAGAGGATCTCCACTTCGACCGCCGGCACTTCGGAGAATTTCAGGATCGGATAGTCTTCCCAGTTGTCGCTGGTGATCCGCGTGCGGTCGAAGCGCACGGCCTCCTTGAGCGTCCAGCTTGTCGCCTGTATGGCGCCACCCTCGATCTGGTTCTTGACCCCGTCGGGATTGATCACCTCGCCGACATCGACGGCGAGCACCAGCCGCCGCACGCGAATGTCCTCCTCGCCCTCCACCTCGGCGACGACCGCGCAATAGGCGCCCATGTTCTTGTAGCGGGCAAGCGCCACGCCGTAGCCCGTACCTTCGCCGCCCCGCCGGGAACCCCAGCCGGCACGCCCCGCGGCCGCTTCCAGCACGGCGCGCGCCCGCGGGTTGCCGAGATGGCGCAGGCGAAAGGCCACCGGGTCCTCCCCGCGCTCGGCCGCCAACTCGTCGATGAAGGATTCGATGGCAAAGACGTTGGCGAAGGCGCCGAGCGAGCGCAGCGCGGAGACGCGGACCGGCATGACAAGCAGCCGGTGGGAGACGATGTCCCATGCAGGGAGATCGTAGATCGGCACGGCGTTGCGTTCCGCACCGCCGGCGGGCAGCGGCGGATTGGTGGAGACGACGCGCGGAAAAGGCTCGGCAAGTTCGCTCGCCGCAAGCAGCACGGGGTTCGACCCTCGGCCGGGCCTTGCCGCATGGCCGTTGCTCCACAATTCGTGCCGCCAGCGCAGGATCTCGCCTTCCCCGTCAAGCTCGGCCTCGATCTCCACCGCCATCGCGGCACCGAAGGGCGCGCGCGTCAATTCGTCCTCGCGCGTCCACAGCACGCGCACCGGCCGCCCGTCTGCGGCACGGGCAAGAAGCGCGGCATCGAGCGCCACGTCGTCGGCGCCGTTGTGCCCGTAGCAGCCGGCCCCTTCTGCATGCTCGACGACGACCTCTTCCAGGGGAAGCTTGAGCACGGCCGCAAGCTCCGCCCTGAGATTGTAGATGCCCTGGCTGTGCGTCCAGACATGGACGCCGGACCCGGACCATCGGGCAAGCGCACAGGACGGAGCGATGGAGCCGTGAGCAATGAACGGCCGGCTGTATTGCCGGCGCATACGGCCGGCGGGCGAGCCGGCCCGGGCCGTCTCGCGGCTGTCCACCGTCTTCGTCTCCACCGGCTGGCTCTTCAGCCAGTCCGTCAGCTTCGCCTCGTCGGGAAATTCCTCTCCGCCCCGCCACTCCGCCCCGCTGCGCAAGAGCGCAAGGCAGCGCTCGGCCGCCGCCTCCGTTTCCGCCAGAACACCGACGAAATTGCCGTCGCGCGCGAGAGCGACGAAGCCGGCAACCGTCCGCGCGGCCTCCTCGTTCAGGGCGACAAGCGCTGCACCCCGCGCCTGCGGTCGAAGCACCCGGCCGTGCAGCATCCGCGGCAGCTTCAAGTCGTGAATGTAGCGCGGCCGGCCGAACACCTTGTCGGGTATGTCCACGCGGGCAGCGGAATGGCCCGTATGCCTGCGCGCGGCAGCGGGCTTCGGCGCAGCCTTCCCGCTCGCCGGAACGTCGAGCGACACAAAGCCGGCCAGCTCCCAATAGCTCGTGCGCGCGTTCTCCGGCCCGACGATCGTACCATCCTCCACCGCCAGGGTGCCGGCTTCGACGCCGAGCCGCTCGGCCGCCGCGGCCAGGAACATCGCCCGCGCCTCCGCGCAGGCATGGCGCAGTGCGATGCCGCATTGCTGCACCGAAAGGCTGCCCGAGGTCACGCCCTCGTTCGGGCTTCCCGCGGTGCTCGCCACCTTCAGCTTCACCCGTGCCGGCTCAACGTCGAGCTCGTCGGCGACGATCTGCGTCAGGGCGGTGAGGATGCCCTGGCCGATCTCGACTTTCCCCGGCGAGACCTCGACCGTGCCTTCGGGCTTAAAGCGAAGCCATTGCGCCAGGAGCGGATTGGCCGCCAGGCTACCGGGAAGCGCCTTTCCCTGCTGCGTCGTCGCGCTCATGCAGCCCCCATCTCCCGCGCCGCCTTGAGCACGGCGCGCACCATGCGGTTATGCGCGCCGCAACGGCACAGGTTGCGGTCGAGCACTTCACGAACCTCCGCCTCGCTCGGATCGGCATTGCGCCGAAGCAACGCCGCCGCGCTCATGAGAATGCCCGACACGCAGTAGCCGCACTGCATTGCCTGCTCGTCGATAAACGCCTGCTGCAGGGGATGCGGATGCTCCGGCGTGCCGAGCCCCTCGACCGTCGTCACTTCCTTGCCCGCCGCCGCCCAGAGCGGCGTGTCGCAGGACGGCACCGCGTGCCCGTCGATCAGCACGAAGCAGGCCCCGCAGAGGCCCGCTCCGCAACCGAAGCGCGAACCGGTCAATCCCAGCGTCTCGCGCAGGACGCCAAGGAGCGGCGACGCCGGATCGGCCTCCACGGCCGTCTCGGCGCCATTCACCCGCAGCTTAACGCGCTCCGCCATGGCCTTACTCGTGCCCGACATCTCGGCCACCTCCGCCCGGTTTCCCCACCCGCGTCATGGTATCGTGCCGGATGGTCACATGATAGTCCGACACGCCTGCCTCGGAGATGATCGGCACATTGGGAAATATGGCATCCTGAAGATGCTTAACGCCGCCACGGCTCCTCCCTACCCCGCCAGCATGTCCACCAATATCTGCACACGGCCCGAGGCGAAGCGGGTTTGGCCGAACTCGATGGGGGTGCCGTTGCCGTCGACATTGACGGCATCCAGGCATAGCACGGGGGTCATGCGGGCGACCCGCAGGTGGCGCATCTCATGCGTGTCGGGCAGGCGAGCCGTGATCCTGGTGGATTTGCGCAGGTAATCCTCAACGCCAAGGCGCCGGAACATCGGCGTTACCCCGCGCTCGGCCTCGAAGGCTTCGAAAAGGCCGGGAAAGCGGTCGAGCGGGAAATGGTGGGCGGCGAGGCTCACCGGCTGGCCGTCCACCATACCGACCGTCTCGATGAGGGCCACCGGGGCGCCCGGACGAATGGCGAGCGCCTCCGCCACCGTCTGGTCGGCCGGGATGCTCGCCGACCGCAGGCAAGTGCCCGACGGGGTCTTGGCCTGGCGGCGGACGATCTCGGAGAAGCGGGTGCGCCTGCTCAAGGGGTAGTCGACGATGTCTTCCTGCACGAAGGTGCCGCGCCCCTGCTCGATGCGGATGAGGCCGAGATCCTGCAGCGAGGCGACGGCGCGGCGCACCGTATGGCGATTGACGCCGAAGCGTTGCGCCAGGTCCGCCTCGGTGGGCAGCCGGTCGCCCGGCGCATAGACGTTCTCGTGAATTTCACGGGCGATGGAGTCGGCGATGAACTGCCAGAGGGGCGAACCCGAGGGGCGTGTTGTCATTTCGGCGTCTCCGGTTAAAATCGTCCGTCCTGTCATGTCCCCGTAATGGAGCGGAGGCATAAGGGAGGCGTTCGAGGAATTGATCATAACCTCTGCGATCAAAAAGGTCTAGACGTTTAGATGAATAGGTCTGCGCAATGAATATGCGAGCAAAGGCGGCGCCGCAACCGGCGCGGGCGCGGTGGATGAGCATTCTCGCCCGCGCCACGAGCGGCGAGCTTGAAGCGGCGTGGGAGAGGATCGAGGAGCGCCCGCGCTACGCCGTGCTGCGCCGGCCGGAGACCGGCCTGGTGATGGTGCGCGGGCGGGCCGGCGGCACCGGCGATCCGTTCAACTTCGGCGAGATGACGGTGACGCGCTGCGCGGTGCGGCTCGCCGACGGCACGATGGGCCACTGCTATGCCGCCGGGCGCGACAAGCGCAAAGCGGAGCTGGCGGCGGTGTTCGACGCGCTGATGCAGGGCGCGGGTAGCGCAAGGATCGAGGAGACGGTGATCGCGCCCCTCACCCGGCGGCAGGCGGCGGAGCGGGAACGTGTCAGCCGCAAGGCCGCGGCGACCAAGGTCGACTTCTTCACCATGGTGCGGGGAGACAATCCGGGATGAACGACGGAAACGCAACGCTCGCGGCGCCCGATATGGAAGGGCTGAAGCCGGGCTTCACGGAACCGGTATTCGAGGCGCAAGAGGCCTTCCGCACGGTACTCAACACACTGTCCTACGCGGGACGGGTGCACACGCTGGAAACTGAGCTCGACCCGCCGGCGCCGCTCGATCCGGCGATGGCGGCGATGGCACTGACGCTGTTCGATTTCGATACGCCCGTATGGCTCGACGCCGCCATCGCGGACGGCGCGGCGCCCGACTTCCTGCGCTTCCATTGCGGGGCGCCGCTGGTCGCTGCCGAGGGCGAGGCGCGCTTCGCGGTGGTCGCAAATCTCTCAAAAATGCCGCCGCTCGACCGCTTCGCCATCGGCGAGGACCGGTATCCGGACCGTTCCGCGACACTTCTCATCCAGGTGCCGTCGCTGACGGGCGGCCCCGCCATGACCTGGCGCGGACCGGGCATCGACGGGGCAATCACCGTCGCCATCGCCGGCCTGCCGGCGGATTTTTGGGCGCAGTGGGCGGACAACCACGCGCTTTATCCGTTGGGGGTCGACGTCATCTTCGCCGCCGGCCGGGCGCTGGTCGGCCTGCCGCGCGGCATTCAGGTGGAGGGCTGACGCCATGTATGTTGCAGTCAAGGGCGGCGAGCGCGCCATTCTCAATTCCCACAAGCTCATCGCCGAGACGCGGCGCGGCGACGGCGCGGTGCCCGAGGTCTCGGTGCGGCAGATCGGCGAGCAGTTGGGGCTCGCCGTCGACCGGGTGATGACGGAGGGCTCCGTCTACGACCGGGAACTGGCCGCGCTCGCCATCAAGCAGGCGCAGGGAGACCTTGTGGAGGCGATCTTCCTCCTGCGTGCCTACCGCACGACACTGCCGCGCTTCGCCGTCTCCGAGCCGATCGATACGGCAAAGATGCTGGTGCGGCGGCGGGTCTCGGCAGCCTATAAAGATATTCCGGGCGGGCAGGTGCTGGGCCCGACCTACGATTACACGCACCGCCTGCTCGACTTCGCGCTGGCGGCGGAGGAAGGGGTGGGCCTGCCCGAAGCGCCGGAGGCCGATGCGCCGCTGGACGACGGCATGCCGCATGTGGCCGACATCCTCGACCACGAAGGGCTGATCGAGGAGGAGCAGCCGGACGGCGAAGGCGCCGAGGTGTTCGATCTTACCCGCGAGCCCATGTCCTTCCCCGCTGGGCGCGACCAGCGCCTGCAGAACCTGGCGCGCGGCGACGAGGGTTTTGTCCTGGCGCTCGGCTATTCCACCCAGCGCGGCTACGGCGGCAACCATCCCTTCGCCGGCGAGATCCGCATGGGCGAGGTGGGCGTGGAGATCGTGCCGGAGGAACTGGGCTTTGCCATCGATATCGGCGACGTCGTCATCTCCGAGTGCCACATGATCAACCAGTTCGAGGGCTCGAAGGAGAAGCCGCCGCAGTTCACCCGAGGCTACGGCCTCTCCTTCGGCCACAACGAGCGCAAGGTGATGGCCATGGCGCTGGTCGACCGGGCGCTTCGCGCGCGAGAGATGGGCGAGACGGCAATGTACCCGGCGCAGGACGAGGAATTCGTCCTCTACCACGCCGACAACGTGGAGGCCGCGGGCTTCGTCTCGCACCTCAAGCTGCCGCACTACGTCGACTTCCAGGCCGAGCTGAACCTTATCCGCAAGCTCCGCCAGGAACATCAGGACCGTCTTGAGAAAGAGGCCGCCGAATGAACGCCGTCGTCGAAAAAGCTTCCTGGGACGAGGCCTACAACTTCGCCTATCTCGATGAGCAGACCAAGCGGATGATCCGCCGCGCCCTCCTGAAGGCCGTGGCAATTCCCGGCTATCAGGTGCCCTTCGGCGGCCGCGAGATGCCGCTTGCCTATGGCTGGGGCACCGGCGGCATGCAGGTGACGGCGAGCGTCATCGGGCCCTCCGACACGCTCAAGGTGATCGACCAGGGCGCCGACGACACCACCAACGCCGTCTCCATCCGCCGCTTCTTCAAGCGTGTGGCAGGCGTCGCGACGACGGAGGCGACGGAGGAGGCGAGCGTCATCCAGACGCGCCACCGCATCCCCGAAAAGCCGCTGAAGGAGGGGCAGGTGCTGGTCTACCAGGTGCCGCAGCCCGAGCCCCTGCGCAAGCTGGAGCCGCGCGAGACGGAGACGCGCAAGATGCACGGCTATGCCGAATACGGCCTGATGCACGTGCGGCTCTACGAGGACATCTCCCGCTTCGGCCACATCGCCACCACCTACAGCTATCCGGTGATGGTCAACGGCCGCTACGTGATGTCGCCGTCGCCGATCCCGAAATTCGACAACCCGAAGATGGAGAACAATCCAGCGATCCAGCTCTTCGGCGCGGGGCGGGAAAAGCGCATCTACGCCATCCCGCCCTATACCAGCGTGAAGAGCCTCGATTTCGACGACCACCCGTTCGAGGTGCAGCGCTGGCCGCAGGCCTGTGCGCTATGCGGAGCACGTGACAGCTATCTGGACGAGGTGGTGCTCGACGACAAGGGCGGGCGGATGTTCGTGTGCTCGGACACGCATTTCTGCGCCGACCGCCAGGAAAAGGGGCATCGCGGTCCGATGGCCGCCGACCCCGCCGCCGGAGCCTTCGCCCGATCCTCCGATACGAGCGCACGGAAGGAGGGCGAGCGATGAGCGCACTCATGCTTTCCGAAACCGTCGGCACTCCGGTGCGGCAGCCGCTGATGCGGGCCACCGGCGTCAGCAAGTCCTATGGCGAGACGATCGGCTGTCTGGACGTTTCCTTCACGCTCAATCCAGGCGAGGTGATCGGCATCGTCGGCGAGTCGGGCTCGGGCAAGTCCACCCTCCTCAACGTGCTTTCGGCGCAGCTTTCGCCGGACACTGGCACGGTCGAATACGACCTGCGTCACAAGGGCATGAGCGACATCTTCAGGCTCTCCGAGCCCGATCGCCGGCGGCTGATGCGCACGGACTGGGGTATCGTCCACCAGAACCCGCGCGACGGCCTCAGGATGGACGTCTCGGCCGGCGGCAATGTGGGCGAGCGGCTGATGGCCATCGGCGCCCGCCACTACGGCGAAATCCGCGCCGAGGGGCTCGACTGGCTCGCCAAGGTGGAACTCGACGCCTCGCGCGTCGACGACAAGCCCAAGACCTTCTCCGGCGGCATGCAGCAGCGCCTGCAGATCGCCCGCAACCTGGTGACGCGGCCGCGGCTGATCTTCATGGACGAGCCGACGGGTGGGCTCGACGTCTCGGTGCAGGCGCGGTTGCTCGACCTGTTGCGCGGACTGGTGCGCGAACTCGGCATCGCAGCCATCGTCGTCACCCACGATTTGGCGGTGGTGCGCCTCCTGGCCGACCGCCTGATGGTGATGCGCCACGGCCGGGTGGTCGAGGAAGGGCTCACCGACCAGGTGCTCGACGACCCCCACCACCCCTACACCCAGCTTCTCGTTTCGTCGGTTTTGCAGGTCTAGGAGGTGGATCGGATGGCCGGATATGCCAATGCCCCTTCGCGCCCCCCTCTGTCCTGCCGGACATCTCCCCCACGAGGGGGGAGATCGGCTGTCTCCGACGGTTTCGCCAATTGTCAACATTACAAGACGAGCGCCAGAGGAAACGGCCGGCTAATCTCCCCCCATGTGGGGGAGATGTCCGGCAGGGCAGAGGGGGGCGCGACAGGATGCCGACGTCTCTATTTTGCCGCCCCACTCCAAAGCCGAGGGACCAAGACATGCCACCAATGATCTCCGTTTCCGCCCTCTCCAAGGAATTCGTCCTCCACACCCAGGGCGGCGCCCGCATCCCCGTCTTCCACCAGCTCGACCTCGAGGTGACGGCAGGCGAATGCGTGTGCCTGCACGGGCCGTCGGGCGCCGGCAAATCGACGCTCCTGCGCTCGCTCTACGCCAACTACAAGCCGTCCTCGGGCCACGTGCGGGTAGTGCACGGAAAGGATATCGTCGAGCTTGGCAGCGCCGAGCCCTGGCAGGTCATCGAGGTGCGCCGCCGCACCGTGGGCTATGTCAGCCAGTTCCTGCGCGTCATCCCGCGCGTGCCCGCGCTGGAAGTGGTGGCGGAGCCGGCACGGCTTGCCGGCGTCCCGGACGCGGAGGCGGAGAAGCGGGCACGCACCCTTCTCGGCCGCCTCAATATCCCCGAACGCCTGTGGGACCTGGCGCCGGCCACCTTCTCCGGCGGCGAGCAGCAGCGCGTAAACGTCGCGCGCGGCTTTGCGCTCGATTACCCCATCCTGCTGCTCGACGAGCCGACGGCCTCCCTCGACGCGGCGAACCGGCAGGTGGTGGTCGCACTCATCAAGGAAGCCAAGGCGCGCGGGGCCGCCATCGTCGGCATCTTCCACGACGCGGAGGTGCGCGAGGCCGTGGCGGACCGGCTGTTCGAGGTCGCGGCCTATCGGAGGGATGCGGCGTGAGCGGAGAATTGGTCCTGACCGGCGGGCGCATCGTCCTCGACGACGCGGTGATCGCCGGAACCGTGCAGATCGCCGACGGCTGCATCAGAAACGTCGACATGGGCGGCACGAGCCTGCCCGGCGCCGTCGACCTTGCCGGCGATTATCTTCTGCCCGGCCTCATCGACGTGCACACGGACCATCTGGAAAAGCACGTCTTCCCGCGCGCCCATGTGCGCTGGAACATGATGCGGGCGGTGATGTCTCACGATGCGCAGATCGTCGGCGGCGGCGTGACGACGGTCTTCGATTCGCTGTGCGTCGGGGCCACCGACCGGAACCCCGAGCGGCGCGAGATCCTTGGCCCGATGATCGACGCGCTGGAGTTCGCCGGCACCAACGGCATGCTGCGGGCCGAGCACCTGGTGCATCTGCGTTGCGAGATCACCGACGAGGAGACGCCGGGGCTGGCCGTGGCCAATATCGACCGCGAGATCGTCCGGGTGGTCTCGGTGATGGAGCATGTGCCGGGCAAGCGGCAGAGCCGCGACATCGGCGGCTACGTGGAGCGTCGCATGGCCGAGACCGGCAAGTCGCGCGCCGTCGTGGAACGCGAGATGCGGGTGATGCTTGAGGAGCTGGAGGCCAACTCGGCCGAGGTGCGCGCCGCCGTCATCGCCCTCGCCAGGGACCGCGCCCTGCCGCTCTTCAGCCACGACGACGCCACGCTGGAGCACATCCAGATGGCGCTGGAGGAAGGGATCAGGGTGGCCGAATTCCCGGTGAGCCTAGAGGCGGCGCGCGAGGCGCGCGCCAGGGGCATGCTGACGGTGGCCGGCGCGCCCAACATGCTGCGCGGCGGCTCCCAATCGGGCAACGTGGCGGTCCACGACCTTCTGGCGGAGGGTCTGGTGGACATCCTTGCTTCCGACTACGTGCCGCGCTCCATGATCGACTGCGCCTTCATGGTGGCGGGCGAACGGGCACTCGACATCGACCTGCCCATGGCGGTGCGCATGGTGACGAGCGCGCCGGCGCGCGCCTGCGGGCTGGACGACCGCGGCGAGATCCTGCCAAACCTCAAGGCCGATCTCATCCGCGTTCATCTTGTCGACGATTTTCCCGTGATAAGGTCCGTCTGGCGCAACGGGCGCCACGTCAACTGATTCCAGGTCGAACATGTCAAACCTTGCAGTCGGCAATGCCGCGCTCGTCTTGCGCGACGAAATCATAAAGGGCTCGCTCGATGTGCGGGACGGCATGATCGCCGGTATCGACGCCGGCTCCGGCACACCGCCGCCGGCGGTCGATTTCGAGGGCGACTACCTGCTGCCGGGCTTCATCGAGGTGCATACGGACAACCTGGAAAAGCACCTGCAGCCGCGGCCGGGCGTCATGTGGCCGTCGAGCGCTGCGGCCGTCCTGGCGCATGACGTGCAGATCGCCGGCGCCGGCATCACCACCGTTTTCGACGCCGTCGCCGTCGGCGAATATTCGGCCGCGAGCGCCCGCCGGCAGATGATCGCCAGCACGGTCGAGACCGTTGGCAACCCGGCGGTCAGGGCGGTGCTCAAGGCAGATCACCTGCTGCACCTGCGCTGCGAACTGGCCGACCCCTCCGTGATGGACATCTACGAACCGCTCGCCGACAACCCGCTCGTCCGGCTGGTCTCGCTGATGGACCACACGCCCGGCCAGCGCCAATGGGCCGACCTTTCCAAATGGCGCCAGTTCAACCGTGACAAGAAATGGAGCGACAAGGAGTTCGAGGAGACGGTGGAGCGGCGGCGCGCCGAGCAGGAGAAGCATGTCGGCCGTCACCGCAAGGCCGTTGTCGCGCTCGCCCGCGAACACGGCACGGTGCTCGCCAGCCACGACGACACGACGCCCGAGCATGTCGAGGAGGCGGTGGCAGACGGCATCGCCATCTCCGAGTTCCCCACCACGCTCAAGGCCGCCGACCACGCCCGCGAGCACAGCATGAAAGTGGTGGTGGGCGCGCCCAACATCGTGCGCGGCGGCTCCCACGCGGGCAACGTCTCGGCGATCGAGCTCGCCAAGCGTGGCCTCCTCGACGGCCTGTCGTCGGACTACGTGCCGTCGAGCCTGATGCAGGCGGTGTTCCTGCTCAGCCGGGAAGAGGCAATCGCCCTGCCCGAAGCGGTCGCCACCGTCTCCGCGAGCCCGGCCGGCATGGTCGGGCTCACCGACCGGGGCAGCATCGAGACCGGCAAGCGCGCGGACTTCTCCCGCGTCCGGCTCGTCGACGGCGTTCCCGTGGTGCTCGGCGTCTGGCGCCAGGGCCGGCGCGTGGCCTGATGCAGCGCGTCATGATCGTCGGCGGACCGGGCTCGGGCAAATCGACGCTCGCGCGCCGGCTGGGCGAAGCACTCGGCCTCCCGGTTTTCCACTTCGACCATATCCACTGGAAGCCCGGCTGGACCCCGCGCCCGGAGGAGGAAAAGCTTGCGCTGGTCAAGGAGATCGTCGCCGGCGATGCCTGGGTTCTGGAAGGCGACCATTCCCGCTCCTACGCGCTCAGGATTGCGCGTGCGGAGATGCTCGTCTTCCTCGACATGCCGCGCCGGCTGAGGATGGCGCGGCTCGTGCGCCGCCGGCTCGAATACCACGGCCGCACGCGTCCTGACCTGCCGGAAGGCTGCCCCGAGCAACTGTCGCTTGAATTCCTCCACTGGAGCTGGAACTGGGACCGCGCGCAGCGCCCGAACGTGCTCCGGCTCGCCGAGGAGAGCGCGGCCAAGCTTGCGGTCCATATCCTGCGCTCGCCGGGGGAAGCGCAGCGGTTTGTGGAAGACTTGAAGGCGCTTTCCCTCAAGTCGGCGCAGCTCTAGCCCTCCTTGTTTTAGGGACTCCAAATTGCTATCTTTGCTCTCAATGAGAGCATTGGGAGCACGGCGATGGCCGGTAATTTGCATGTCCGCAATCTGGACGACGATTTAATCGTGAAGCTAAAGATTCGTGCTGCTCGCCACGGCCGTTCGGCAGAAGCGGAGCATCGTGAGATCTTGCGCCAAGCCCTGGAAGCCGAGGTTGAACCTTCCTTTGACGATCTCGCGGCCGAGCTTCGCAGGCTGACCGCGTCTAGAAAGCAGACCCCCTCTGAGACGCTGCTGCGCGAAGAGCGTGACGAGCGCTGATGGAAACGCTCGTCATTGACGCCAGTATCGCCGTAAAATGGGTTGTCAAGGAAGAAGGAACGGAAGCCGCGCTTGGCCTGAGATCAGGATTCCGCTTTCTGGCGCCGGAGCTGCTGGTCGCAGAATGCTCCAATATCCTATGGAAGAAGGTTCAACGTGGCGAGTTGCTGCGCGACGAGGCCGTCATGGCAAGCCGCTTGCTGGAGCGGGCGGGCATTGAGTTCGTACCTATGCGGGGAGTGCTGGAGCAAGCAACGGATCTTGCCATCACGCTCTCGCACCCCGCTTATGATTGGGTCTATCTGGCAATCGCGCGCCAGAAAGAGGCACGCTTCGTCACCGCTGATCAGCGATTGCTTCGTATCGTCTCCGAGCGCGCATCAGACGAACTAACCCGATTGTGCGTTTCGCTTTCCGATGTGCGCAACAGTTCCCGCTAGTTGCGCGCGAAGCTGATCGTTCCAATCCTTGGCGGCGGGCCGCAGCCGTTCGCAAGCGGGCCTGGGCTTTCGGCCCTAGCGTGAAAGCCTGTTGAGGCTCCACGTCTAGGCGTATCTCCCGATAAACGCATCCACCGCGAGCGCCCTGATGTCGGGCAGCGCCGCCCTGAGCTTCTCGCGCGGCCAGTCCCAGTAGGCGATCTTCAGGAGCGCCTCTTCCTGCGCTTTCGTGAAGCGGCGGCGGATGGGCTTTGCGGGGACGCCGCCGACGATGGTGTAGTTCGGCACGTCCTTCGACACGACGGCGCCGGCGCCGACCACCGCGCCCGTGCCGATCGAAACCCCAGGCAGGACCGTGACGCCGTGGCCAATCCACACGTCGTGGCCGATGGTCACCCAATGGTCGCGACGCCACTTAAAGAACTCCGTGTCGTCCTCGCCCAGGCCGTATGCGGCGGCGCGGTAGGTCCAGTGGTGCTGGCTGACGCGCCAGGTGGGGTGATTGCCGGGATTGATGCGGGCGCCGCGGGCGATGGAGCAGAACCTGCCGATGGTGGTCCAGACGATGTGGCAGTCTTCGACGACATAGGAATAGTCGCCCATGGACGACTGCATCATGGTGGTGCCGGCGCCAACCTCCGTCCAGGCGCCGAGATCGCAGTCGACGACGCGGGCGGTCGGATGGACGGCGGGAGTTTCGCCGAGACCTTGCTTGCGGGCCGGGGCCTTCAGGGGCGCTTCGCTCAATGCACGTTCTCCGTCTTGCCGATGATCCGGGCCCTCAATCGGGCGGAGATGGCGTCGATGATATAGACCGTCAGGATGATGAGGAAGATGATCGTCCAGGCCTCCGACCAGCGATAGGCGTTGATGCGGTCCGATAGAAGGAAGCCAATGCCGCCAGCGCCGACGATGCCGAGGATGGTGCCGCTGCGCGTATTGGATTCGAAGTTGTAGAGGGTGATCGAGAGGATCACCGGCATGGCCTGCGGCACGACGGCATAGCGGATCGTTTGCAGCGGCCCGCCGCCCGAAGCTCTGACGCCGTCGACGGGCTTCTTCGAGGTGTTCTCGATCGCCTCGGAGAAGAGCTTGGCGCAGGTGCCGATCTCGGAGACGGCAATCGCCAGGATCCCGGCGAGCGGCCCGAGGCCGAAGGCGCGGATGAAGATCAATGCCAGGATGATCTGCTCCACCGCCCGCAGCGCATCGAAGCCGCGCCGGGCGGTGAGCCGCAGGAAGCCGAAGGGCATGATGTTCTTGGCGCCGAGCAGCGCCAGCGGAAACGCGACGACAGCGCCGATAACGGTGCCCAGGAAGGCCATGGAGACGGTCTCGCCGAGGCCCTGCAGAACCTCCGCCCATTCCCGCCAGCTCTGCCAGATGTGCGGCGGGAACATGAAGGAGAAAATGCGGCCGAGGCGGGTGAGTCCTTCCAGGATGCGCGCCGGAGAGACGTCGAAGGCATAAAGACACCAGCCGGTGAGCGCGGCGAAGAGGACGGCAAGCCCCAAACGCAAGAGCCGGACGCGGAGCGGCTTGGCGAAGGCCGCCGGCGCCAGCGCTTTCGCCTCGGCAATCGTTGCAAGCTCGATGTCGGCCATTCTCACACCCCCTTGCCGGTGATGCCGATGATGCGGTGGCGCAGCTTCTCGCTCAGGAAATCGATCAGGATCACCGTGGCGAAGATGATGACGAACAGCGCCGAGAGATCGGTATATTCCTGCAGCGACATGGCAGTCCGGATCTCCTGCCCCAGCCCGCCGGCGCCGACGAAGCCGATGATGGAGGAGGCGCGCACGTTGATCTCGAAGCGCAGGAGCGTGTAGCTGATGATGTTGGGGATCACCTGCGGCACGACACCGTAGCGGATCTGCTGGAACCAGCTGCCGCCGGCGGCCTTCACGCCCTCCACGGGCCGCATATCGACGTTCTCGTTGGCCTCCGAATAGAGCTTGCCGAGCGAGCCCGTGGCGTGCAGCCCGATCGCCAGCACGCCGGCGAGCGGGCCGACGCCGAAGCAGAAGACGAAGATCAGCGCCCAGACCAGTTCCGGCACGGTGCGGATGATCTCCAGATAGCGGCGCGTGAGGTTGAGCACAAAGCGGTTGGGCGAAAGGTTGCGCGAGGCGGGAAAGCTCAGGACGAAGGCGCCGACGACGCCGAAGAGGGTCGCCATATAGGCGATGAGGACGGTCTCCAATAGGAGGCGCAGCCAGGTCTGCCAGCGCCAGAACCACTCGGCGAGGTCGGCGCCGAGGCTCTCCCAGCGCAGCACGGGCAGCGTCTTTCCGAGATATTCGCCGAGGCGGGGAAGTCCGGCCCAGATCTTCCACGTGCTGACGCGTTCGCCGGAGGCGAGCGTCACGTCGGTCATGTCGAAGAAGCCGCCCATACGCGCGGTGACGAAGAAGACGATCGCGAAGACCAGGATCGAGACGATCTGTACCCGGAGGGCGCGGGTGCGCGCCTTGGCGTAGTCGAACTCGAACCGGCGGATAGCAGGCGAAGCCTCGATAGCGGCCATGCAGGAACCCGTAGCTGATGGGGCGCCGGAGGAAGCCCGGCGCCCGTCTTCAGGAGAGAGGCCTCAGCCCGAGCGGCGCTGCTCTTTCAGCCAGTCGCGCATCTCGATGATCCACTGGTAGCGGTCGTGGTCGACGGCAATGAAACCCTTGCCGGTCGACGTCTCCCCGCCGTCCATCTCGCGGAAGGCTTCCGGGTCCTTTTCGGGCGCGGCCAGCACGGCCGCCTGCATCGCCGCGATCAGGTCCTGCGGCAGGTTGGCGCGCGCCGTGAAGGGGCCGGAGGTGATCTCCGGCGATTCCCAGATGGGGCACACGGCGCCCTCGTCGATCATGCCCTTGGCGACCATGCGCTGCGGGATGCCGTTGATCTCGTTGTTCTGATAGGTGGCCGCGGCGTCGTACTGGCCGTTCACCACGCCCTGCACGCCGGTCTCATGGGCGCCCGAGAAAGGCGTGGCGCTGAAGAACGTCCCGGGCTCGTAGCCCTGCTTGACCATGTTGAAATACGGCACGGCATAGCCGGACGTCGAATCGGGATCGGCAAAGGCCAGCACCTTGCCTTCGAGGTCGTCGAGCGACGTGTAGCCGGAATCGCAGCGCACGAGGATGATGGAATAGTAGCCGGTGGAGCCGTCCTCCTGCTGCTTGGTGGTCAGCGGAACGACGCCACCGTTGGTTTCGGTATAAGCGGCGGCGTAGGAGGAAGAGCCGAGGAAGGCGAACTCGATCTGATCGGCGGCGAGCGCCTGGATGACGCCGTCATAGGAGCCGGCCGTGAAGATCTCGATCTCGACGCCAAGCTCCTTCTCCAGGTAGTTCTCGAAGCCGGTGTAGCGGGCGATGCGGTCCTTCTCGTTCTCGCCCGACAGGACGCCGAAGCGCAGCGTCTTGTGGTGATCTTTCCATTCCTCCGCCGCATGGGCGGGAGCGAGGCCGGCGATGAGGCCGGCGGCGATGGCGATATGCTTCATGGGGTGCTCTCCTCTTGTCGAAAGGGGCCTCGCGTCCACGACGTGCCGGCCCTGAGTGAAAATTCCGCAGTGCGAGAGGGTCAGGCGGCTTCTGTCTCCAGCGCCGCGTGCTTGCGCTGAGCGGGGATCGCGGTGGAGGTGACGAATTCGTCGATATCCGCTTCCAGGCCCGCCTCGCCGTAGATCTCGCGCACCCGCGCCTGGGTCAATTCATGGGCGGCGCCGTCGAAATGGACCCGGCCGGCGCGCATGGCGACGATGCGGTCGCAATAGCTGCGGGCGGTGTCGAGGGTGTGCAGGTTGACGAGCACGGTGATGCCGTCCTCGCGGTTGATGGCCCTGAGCGCATCCATCACCCGCGTCGCATTGGCCGGGTCGAGCGAGGCGATCGGCTCGTCGGCCAGAAGGATCTTCGGGTTCTGCACCAGTGCCTTGGCGATCGCCACCCGCTGCTGCTGGCCGCCCGAGAGCGTGCCCGCCCGCTGCAGGGCCTGAGGCACGAGATCGACACGGTCGAGCGCGCGGATGGCGCCGGCCCGATCCGCCTCGCTGAAGTGGAGCGCCATGGAGGACAGTAGGCCCTGGTGGGCGACGCGCCCGATCAGGACGTTGGTCAGCACGTCCATGCGCTCCACCAGGTTGAACTGCTGGAAGATCATGCCGCAGGAAGCGCGCCATAGGCGCAACTCGCGGCCCCTGAGGCGTGTAACGTCGCGCCCGCAAAAGGCGATCCTGCCCTGCGTCGGGTCGATCAGGCGGTTGATGAGGCGCAGCAGCGTCGACTTGCCGGCGCCGGAACGGCCGATAACGCCCACCATCTGGCCGGGCGTGATTTGCAAGGAGACTTCATCGACAGCTGAAATGTCTCCGAACTTCTTCGTGATTCCATCGATCTCAAGCATGTCAACGCCTCCCACCGCGTCGAGATGGTCATATTTGAATTATCACTACTATAAGTGACATATATTCTTTTGCTCGAAGGCTCATATGAGACCATACCGCTGCAATATGACAATGATATTTCAGAAATTCCTGGTAGTGGATAAGTAAAACATATACGAATACCGGATTGGTATAGACGGCGGCGGGATGAATTGGGAGCGGTTGGCAGCCGAGCCGAGGCAGGGTGGGCCGCAGCAGCACTGCCCGCGCTTCGTTCTTCCATTAGGGTTAAAGATGGCATTCAGTCTTTTTTGGTAATTTACCGTTAGCAATGCACGCAAGGGATGCCCGGCTTTGCCGTCGGTCCGTTTTGTTCTGCGTACAGGTGCCCATGCGTTTCCCAGGCTTGTCAGCTATCCTCTCCGCCTGCATTGCCTTTATCGGCTGCACCTCCAACGGCCCGAGCGTGGACGAGCTTCTCGCGCGGCCGTCGCAGGAGACGACGAGCTCCGTTACAAGGCCGGACAATCTGGTACCGCCAGCAGAGATCGGTTCAGCACCGCCGGAGGAGGGAGAGCTGCAACAGATGATGGCGATGGTGCCATCGGATCCCAAACCTGAAGCGCTGACGGCCGCCCTTGCGAGCCCGCCGAAGCCCTTCGTGCGCCGGCAGATCTACAGGCAGCGCTTTCGCGATGCCAAGCCCATAAACTTCGGCTCCGCCTCGCCCTCGTCGCTGGCCGTCCACGGCGTCGACGTCTCACGCTGGCAAGGCGAGATCGACTGGGCCAAGCTGCGCTCGCAAGGCGCGAACTTCGCCTACATCAAGGCGACGGATGGCGGCGACCATCTCGATCCGATGTTCAAGAAGAACTGGCGTGCTGCCGCCGAGGCCGGCTTGCGGCGCGGCGCCTACCATTTCTTCTATTGGTGCCGGACGGCCGGCGAACAGGCCGACTGGTTCATCCGCAACGTGCCGAAGGTGGAGGGTGCCCTGCCGCCGGTCATCGATGTCGAGTGGAACCACACGTCCAGCTGCAAGAAGCGTCCGTCGCGCAGCCTGGTCCTCGAGAAGATGCAGGTCTTCATGGACAAGCTGGAAAGGCACTATGGCCAGCGTCCGGTCATCTACACCGCCCCGGACTTCTACCGCGACAACCTGCGGGGCGCGTTCCTCGACTATCCGTTCTGGCTTCGCTCCGTGGCAGAGCCCCCCTCCAAGGTCTACCCGGACCGGAAATGGGTGTTCTGGCAATATTCAGGCTCCGGCCTCTCGCACGGCGTCGACGGCAGGATCGATCTCAACGTGTTCCATGGCAGCGAAAACGAGTGGCACCGATGGGTAGCCGCGCACGCGGGCTGAGCGATGCGTTTCACCCGCGCTTCATGACGGGCTTCCGTCGCCCCTTCTCCATTGATACATCCAGGTCTCGGAGAGGCGGCGGTCTTCACTCGTCAGGAAGGCGCTGATCTCGACCGGATCGCCGCTGTCCGGCCGGACGTCGACAGCAAGGCGCCATGTGTCGTCCTGGACCGACGAGACGGTGGAATGCTCGATTTTTCCGCCGCTAACGCTGATGCTCGCCGAGATGCCGGGCTCGCCGGAAAACTTCCGCAGGATGTCCCCCTTGAAGTCGACCACGAACTTCCGCACCGCCTTGTCGACCTTGTCCTCCTCGAGACCGGAAACGCCGCCGATACCGGTCCGCACGCCGAGGACGCGAGCCGTCGCGTCCGACCGCTCCCTGATCGCGCCCCAGGTCAGCCGGTAGCTGAACTCCAGCGCCTGGCCGCGTGTGATCTCGCCCTCCGGCACCCAATAGGCAACGATGTTGTCGTTGATTTCGAGGTCGGTCGGGATCTCGATGAGATGCACGAAGCCCTTGCCCCATTCGCCAAGCGGCTCCACCAGCAATGAGGGACGCCTGTGATAGGCGGCTCCACCGTCCTGATAATCCTCGAAATTCCTGTCCCTCTGGAAGAGCCCGAAGGCCTCCGGGTTCTCCTCCGCAAAGAAGGAATTGGCGAGCACGGAGGGGTTGTTGAGGCTGCGCCAGATCTCTTCCCCGTCGGCGCGCACGATCTTCAGCCCGTCGCTGTCGTGGACTTCCGTACGGTAGTCGTCGAAAGCCCGGTTGTTGTTTTCGCCGAAAAAGAACATGGAGGTCATCGGGGCGATCCCGAGCCGCTCGACCTCGCGGCGCATGTAAAGTCGCGTCGTCACCTCCATTTGCGTGTCTTCGCCGGGCATGATGCGGAACGCGTAGGCGCCCGTCACGCTGGGCCCGTCGAGTGCGGCGTAGAGCGTGACGTCCTTGTCGCGTTCGCCCGGACGCTCGATGTAGAAATCCGTAAAGCGAGGAAACTCCTCGCCTTTCGCCGTCGCGGTATCGACCGCGATTCCCCGCGCCGACAGGCCGTAGAGATTGCCGCGTCCGAGCGCGCGAAAATAGCTCGCGCCCAGGAAAGTAACGAGTTCGTCCATGATCGCGGGATCGTTGAGCGGATGGTGCAGCCGGAAGCCGGCAACGCCCGGCATGGAGATGTCCTTGAAACGGTCCGCCTCGAGCGGGGGCCGGTACTCGAAATCATCCGCGCTGAACACAAGAGGCCTGGCAGCGCCGCCTTCCACCACATGAAGGTTCACGGTCTCCTTGAACAGCCAGCCCATGTGAAATGCCTGCAGCTCGAACGGCGCCTCGCCTTTCCATAAGGCCCGTTCGGGCCGATAGCGGATGGCGCGATGCTGGTCGAAGGTGAGATCGGCAAGTATCTTGGGCAGATCGGCGTTTGGCGCCTGGTAGGGCTCGGCGGCCCGCGCCTCCATCGCCTCGCTCAGCATATCGAACGAAAAGGGGACGGCGTCATCGCCGGTCGCCGATGCCCCTTCAGCAGCCCGCGCCCCGGAGGTCTTCAACACGGCGGCAGGGCTCGACACAATGCCGAGCACGGCGCTCAACAACAGGGTCCTCCGGTGCATCGCCTACCCCTCACCCGGTTTGGCAGCTCACAAGTGAGCAAATAGTGGAGAGGTTCCGGCTGTCCTCATAAATTTGCAATAAGGCCGTTAACACGCCGCTTGAAGCCACGACGGCCGGGCCTGCTCCCCTCCCTCCGAAAATGCAACCGGGCATCAAGTTGATGTCAATATTTCTGAGTTCACAATTAGTTTTTAAGCGAAACTGTACGATGGCCTGTATAACTTCATCGAATTATATCAATCTTAAAGAATACACTTCATAGAAAACAAAGAATTTTTGGAAATCATGCTGAGAGAGACGCGCTCCCCTGATCGATAACTGTTACCGCTTGAATGAATGTTTGAATTCCGATCGTTTCACCACTCGAATTGAAGCCACATTCTGGTGGGATCGATTTATCACGTCTCGCCCGAGCCAGGGTTCGGCGCGAAGTGCTGCGCCGGGCTACCTTTCTGGTGCGCTGCGCACAGACCGACAGTCTTTCTCGGAGCCCACGGTCATACGATGAACATTCACGATCCGGAACAAAAGCACGTGGATGTCGGCGGCGCGCGAACGCGCTCCGACAAGCTGTTCTATGCGGCATTCGTTGCCTCCCTCGGCATACTGATCTTCCTCGTCGGATCGCTCCTGACGGTAGCCGAATACTTCCCCGGGCCGCAGATCTCGCGTGCCCTTGAAGGGGGCAAGGCGCTTTACGCCAGGTACAATGAGACCAAGGACGTCTACCGCACCGACCTGTGGTATCCCGAGCGCCGCAAGGACAAGGGCGTCACCGTCAAACGCGAACAACTGATGCAGGAAGGGCCGACCCTCTACATGTCGGGGAGCGAGCCCACGGTCTACCTGATCGATGCGGACGGGAACGTGCTGCATTCCTGGACGAAGCAGTTCAGCGAGATCTGGTCGGCAGACCCGGACGCCGGCTGGATGAAGGAGCCGCAGCCCGATTCGCACGTCTATATCCGCCGGGCCCATATCTTTCCCAATGGCGATGTCCTCGCCATCTACGAAGGGGCCGGCGACACGCCCTATGGCTACGGCGTCGTCAAGCTCGACCGGGATTCGCAGGTGATCTGGAGCTATCCCGGCCGCGCTCATCATCAGTTCGACATCGGCCCGGACGGCACGATTTATGTGCTTACGCAAGAAATCGTCGAGGACGAGATCGACGGCTTTGCGCACCTCGACAAGCCGCGGCTGGAAGATTTCCTGGTCGTCCTTTCGCCGGACGGCAAAGAGCTGAAGAAGATCCGGCTCTTTACCGCGTTGGCCGACTCGGAGTTCCGGCAGCTTCTCTACACCATTTCCAGCTGGGGCCTCGCCGACCCCACCCACACCAACACGGTGGAATATATCGGTGACGAAGCAGCGGCCAATTTCCCCTTCGGCGAGGAGGGGCAGATCATGCTTTCGTTCCGGGAAATCAACACAATCGCCGTGCTCGATCCCGAGACGGAAGAGGTTACCTGGGCGACCAGAGGGCCATGGCTTGGGCAGCACGATCCCGACGTTCTTCCCAACGGCAACATCCTCTTGTTCGACAACTACGGGAACTTTAACCGTCCGAACGGCATTTCCCGCGTGATCGAGTTCGATCCGAAGACCATGGAAATCGTGTGGGAATACGCCGGTACATCGCAATCTCCGCTCGCCAGCACCATCCGCTCAGACCAGCAGCGGCTGGCGAACGGCAACACGCTGATCACCGAATCGGACGGCGGCCGCATCGTCGAGGTAACTCCGGATGGCGAGATCGCCTGGGAATTCGTGAACCCCGTCCGCGGCGGACCGGACGGCGACCGGATCCCCATCATGGCATGGACCGAGCGGCTGGATCCGGCCAGCCTCGATCCCGCGCTGCTGCAACCTCAGCAGCAGGCGGCGGCTCAATCGCAAACGGAGACCTCTCCATGAAGAAGATTGCAGCATTGATTTCCTTCGCGCTCGCCGCGCTCGTGCCGACGGCAGCCCTCGCCTATGTCGGCCCCGGCGCCGGACTGAGCCTGCTGGGCGCACTTTGGGCACTGATCGCGGCCGTCGGCACCGTCCTGATCTTCATTGTCGCCTGGCCGGTACGCAGGATGCTGCGCCGGCGCCGCGCGGCCAACAACGCGGACGCCCGGCATATGGAAGCGACACACCAGGCCCCGGCGGACAAACAGAGCCGTTGAGGCCAATCCATGGGTCTCTTGGATCTGCCTTCGTCGACCCTTTCGGCGATCGATGGCTGGCTGAGCCTGGTCCTCCCGCCGGCGGCAAGGCTGCTCGTGTGGGCGGCCTTGGGCGCGGTCCTGTCCATGGAGATCTACCGCCTCCTGTCGCCGCAGTCGCGCATCGCGCAGATCAAGCGATCGTTCGAGGAGATGAGGCGCCGTGTCGCCGGGTTCGACGGGGAATTCGAGGACGTATGGCCGGACATGCGAAGAATGATGTCGCTGGCCCTGCGCCGCATCATGCTGGTCTTTCCCGCCACCATCGCCGCTTCCCTGCCCTTGCTCGTCGTCATCGTGTGGATCTCCACTCAATACGGCGCCACCTATCCGCCGGCCAACGAACCCGTGACGGTTTCCGTGCCCGGCGGCTTCGAGGGACGTTGGGTCGGTGCGGACGCCGGCACGCCGCACGCCCAGGTGATGGACCGTGACGGCCGTTCGGTGGCCGATATCGCCGTCCTCGAGCCGGTGCCGGTGATCCACAAGCGGCTGTGGTGGAATGCGCTTATCGGCAACCCGGCCGGCTACCTCGACGACGCCCTTCCGTTCGACCGCATCGACATCGCGTTGCCGCGCCGGCAGATCCTCTCCTTCGGTCCATCTTGGCTGCGCGGATGGGAGGTGACCTTCTTTGCCGCGATGGTCGTTTTCGCCTTCGCCTTCAAATCCGTTCGGCGGATCGCATGACGGCGGCCGCGCACGCAGTGAGGCCGCAGGGCAAGTCCCCTCCCCCCGAGATCGACCCGTGGACGCACAGGTTCGGCGGTCTTCTCGAGCGCTACCCGCGTTTCTGGATCGGGCTCGGGAACCAGGAAACGCGCGCCCTTAATGAGCGGATCGAGAAGGTGACGGTCGACCGGCCGATCTACATCGCCGGCCTCGCCCGTTCGGGCAGCACCATCCTGCTCGAACTGCTCGCCCGCCATCCCGATACGGCGAGCCACCGCTACCGCGATTTTCCGCTCGTCCTCACGCCATGGCTGTGGAACTGGTTCGTCGACCGCGCCGGCAACCGGCAGCCGGAGGCGGCGGAACGCGCGCATCGTGACCGGATCAAGGTGACACCGGAAAGCCCCGAGGCCTTCGAGGAGGTTATCTGGATGGCCTTCTTCCGGGATCTTCATGATGCCTCGACAAACACGGTATTCGACAAAAACGCGCACCACCCCCCTTTCGAAACCTTCTATCGCGACCACATCCGCAAGCTCCTCGCTCTGCGCGGCGCCTCGCGCTATCTCTCCAAGGGCAACTACAACGTCGCCCGCCTGGGCTACCTGAAAAAGCTCTTTCCCGACGCCCGCTTCGTCGTCCCGATCCGCGATCCCGTCTGGCACATCGCCTCGCTGATGAAGCAGCACCGGCTCTTCGTCGCGTGGGAAAGCGAGGACCCGCGCGTGCGTGCCCACATGCGCCGCAGCGGACATTTCGAATTCGGGCTCGACCGCAGACCCCCCAATATCGGCGACGGCCGGGCGGCAGCCGAGATTGCGCAGCTGTGGGAAGACGGCGACGAGGTCGCGGGCTGGGCCGCCCATTGGGCCTCGGTCTACGGTCATGTCGCAAGCCAGCTCGATGATCCGGAATTGGCCGCAGCCACGCTCGTCGTTCGTTACGAAGACCTATGCAGCGACCCCGGCGCCATGCTTGCCGCCATCCTGGACCACTGCGCACTGGCGGATGACGGCCTGGTCGAGACCACTCGCGCAACCATCAGCGCCCCGACCTATTACGAGCCGTCGTTCACACAGGCCGAGCGGCAGGCAATCAGCGACCGCACCGGGGCGGTGGCCCGGCTGTTCGGGTATGGCTGACGGGCCGGCTCTCAGGCCTCGACCGGCTTGCGCATCAGCGCCACGTCCTTGGCGGGCACGTCGCAGACCCATCCCCGGCTCCCGGCAATGAAACGCATCGTTGCCTCCCGATAGAAGACAACGTGGGTGGGATCCCTCCTGTAGTGCCAGTCGGCGAACCGCTCGTCCTCGGTCTGGAAACAGGTCATGACCGCCAGCCAGCCTCCCGGCCGAAGTAGGCCGCCAAGCCGGTCGAACTCTTCTGCCGGCCGGTGGAAGTGCTCGGCCGTCTCGGTGCACGTGACGAAATCATACATCCGGTCCAGCACCGCTGGATAGGGATGAAAGAACGGGTCATAGAGCGCCATTGGGTGGCCGGCTTCCTCCAGCATCGCCGCCAATGCCGGACCGGGGCCGCAGCCATAGTCGAGCCCTCTCGCACCCGGTTCCAGCCGCTCCATCAGGGGATCGGCGATCTTCGACAGAAACCGGCGGTACTGGGGATCGTCGGGACGGTTCTCGTGATGCAGGTAATAGGCACGCTCCGCTTCACGCGAGGGATGCTGGCGTGGGTCGAGAAAGCGCGCCTCGCAGATCGCGCACCGCCAATAGTCTCTACCGTCCACCGACAGAAACGGCCGCGGCGCCGGCGCGCGGCACACCGGACAGGCGTCAAGAGTTGCGGAGCTAACCATGCTTGCCGCCCCTGCCGTCATGCCGCCTCATCGGGTGCGACGGTGCGGGCAAGATAGACCGTCTGCGTGAAGGGGCGGTCCTGCAGCGGATTATGAAAAGTCACCGGCTCCGCCCAGGCGTCGGTGAATACGCCCGATAACCGATCGACGAAAGACTGGTCCGGCTTGTCGTTCGACCAGAGGCCGAATACACCTCCGGGCTTGATGTGGGCGGCAAGCGCATGGAGCCCTTCCGGCCGATAGAAGCCTGTGCTGCGGTCATCGAGCAGGGCGTCGGGCGAATGGTCTATGTCGACGAGGACCGCGTCGAAGCGGCGCTCGGGCGCATCCGGATCGAACCCGCCCTTGCCGCCGGCCATGGCGAAGAAATCGCCTTGAACCAGACGGCAGCGCCCGTCGGCGACAAGCTCGGGACCAAGCGGCAGCAATCCGGTCCGATGCCAGTCGATCACCGCGTCCAGCATCTCCACCACGACCAGCGAGCCGACCGTGTCGTGCTCCAGAACCGCCTGCGCCGTATAGCCAAGACCAAGCCCGCCGACGACCACATCGAGGCCGGCACCTTCAAGCGCCGCAAGACCGAGCCGGGCCAGCGCGATCTCCGACGCGGTGAACATGCTGGACATGAGATGCTCTTCGCCGAGCTTGATCTCGAACACATCGACGCCAAGCGACAACACGCGCCGACGCCGAAGGCTCAGCGCCCCGATCGGCGTGGGGCGATAGTCCAGTTCCTCGAACAAAAAGCTCATGGCGCGCTCCGCGAACCTCTCCGGGCGGCCGGACAGTCGAGCCGACAATGAATGGGAATGGGCCGCTTGTCGATGCTTCGGACGCAAAGGCCAGGGCAACGACCTCGGGTCACCGACGTCGCGTCGACCCCCACTCCAACCGCTTCGCGGCCACCTCTCCCCGGCGATAGACCAGTTCATCGATGCGGCGATTTGCCCAAACAGATGGTACCATCTGTCAGGACCGCACCACTAGAGGCTTCAATCGAAGTCAAGAACCAACGGGCAATGGTCCGACACCTCCGGTTCCCTGATCACATCGAAAGACACAACGTTCACCGCTGCATTGACCAGCATGTAGTCCGCGTACCGTCCGGATTTCCGGTAGTGAGACGTCCGCGTGCCTTCGAACCCGCGTGTCGTCACCAGGTCGGCAAGGCCGATCGCGCGCAGGATGTCGAAGCTCCTGCTTTCGGGAAGCACATTGAAGTCGCCGCAGACGATCATGCGATCGCCGTCCCGGGCAACGGACTTGGCCAGGTCCGCCAGCCTTTGCGCCTGGACCAGGCGCGCCGCAGTATCATGCTTGCCATCAAGATTCCTGAGCCCATGCATATGCGCGATGACGACCGGGTGCCCCTTGTCGAAGTCGAACAGCCTGACTGCGTGCGCGCTCCGTGGGCGAGGATGGTCGCCATATCCGTTGGCTGAGAATTCGCCATGCACGAATCCCTGCTTCTGGCCGATGATCGGGATCGACTTGCGGACGAATGTCGCCAGGCCCCATTGGGAATCATAGCGCGTCTCGCCGTCCCAAAGGTCTCCCTGAGCGGCAGGGCAGAAGACAGCGACATGATCGGGAAGGGCGCGACATATTTCGAGGAAGAAATTCGCCCGCTGCGGAAGTTCAACGCCGTCATGCCAATAGGTCAACCAGGTGCGGTCGGCGGTCGGCGTATGAACGACCTCCTGGAGGCACAGGACATCGGGGGCCGATGCCTTCAAGTACGGGATCAATAAATCGTGGAGCTTCCCGCCCCACCCGTTCAGACACATCAGGCGCAAAATAGACCCTCGCAACCGAGACGATGAGCGCCGACGATAGCCGCCATAAAAGCAGAATCAAAGGCATGCAGCCGGTTCTCACCACTACGCCCGAGCCGCTTCGCGCGGCTGCTGCCATTCCCTGACGAGCATGTCCACGAAACGCTGGGCCGTCGGGGAGAGTGTGGTGCCGCGGCGGTGCACGATGCCGATCGTGCGGGTGACGGAGGGGTCCGTTAGCGGCCTCACGACGATGATCGGGTGTTCGTCCGGCGGGGTCGCCATACGCGGCAGAACGGAGACGCCGATCCCCGCCTCGACCAGCCCGAGCGAGGTGGACAGATGCGTGGTTTCGTAGGTCCAGTGGATGTGGACGTTGGCCCTGGCCAGCGCCGAATCGAGCAGAGTGCGGTTGCCGCTCGTCCGCCCGACGGTGATCAGCGCATGCCCTTCCAGGTCGCTCCAGCGCACCAGCGGCAGCGTAGCGAGCGGATGTTCGCGATGGGTCGCCGGAACGAAGGGATCCTCGCACAACGGCGTGAACTGCAGCTCCGAGCTGGAGGCGCCCATGAGGTTGATGCCGAACTCCACCTCCCCGCGGGGAACCGGTTTTCCGTCCGGAATTGCAACAAAACAACGAGTTAGAACAGTTCATCGATTCCATGAAACGATGAACCGTTCCAGGCTACATGCGGCAGGGCCGCGCCGCCGGAGCAGCGCGGCCCCCAGCCGATTACATCTTAGGCCGCTTTCGGCACAGCACGCGTCTCGACGCCGGCCATGATCGCTACCGCCGCGATGACGAGCACCGCACCGCTCGCCAGGAAGACGGTCGCCACACCGCTGATGTCAAAGATGAGGCCGCCCGCCGCCGCGCCGGTAGCGATGGCGAGGTTGATCGCAGCGACGAAGAGGCCACCGGCGCTTTCAGCCTCGTCGGGCACGGCGCGCGTGATCCAGGTGGACCAGGCGACCGGAACCGCACCGAAAGCGAGGCCCCAGAGCGCCACCATCGCAGCGTCGGCGGCCACGTTGCCGCCAAGCGCGGAAAGCGACAGCGCCAGCGTGCCCATGGTCAGCGGCATGATGGCGAGCGTCAGCCGCATCGAGCGCTCCAGCAGGAACGCACCGAGATAGTTGCCGAACAAGTTGGCGATGCCAAAGGCCAGGAGGATGGCGGAAATGCCCGCCACGCCAACGCCGGTCACCGTCTCCAGGAACGGCCGTATATAGGTGAAGAAAGCGAAGTGACCGACGAAGACCAGGAGGATGGCGGCCATGGCGAGGCCGACCGCCCGCCGGGAAAGCACCTCGATCAGGGTGCCGAAGCGCGACTGCCCGCGCGGCGGCAAACCCGGCAGGGTGGCGAACTGCACGGCAAGCGCCAGCACGCCCAGGCCCGCCGCCGCCACGAAGACAGTGCGCCACCCGGCGACGGCGCCGAGATAGCTGCCCACGGGGGCGGCGAAGATCGTTGCCGCCGACACACCGGAAAACAATATGGAAAGGGCGCGCGGCACATAGCGCTCCGGCACAAGCCGCATCATGGTCGCCGCCGACAGCGTCCAGAACCCGCCAAGCGCGATGCCGAGCAGGATGCGGCCGGCAAGCAGCAGCGGCAGGTTGGGAGCGATCGCCACCAAGAGGTTCGACAGGATGAGCAGGATCGAGAAACCGAGGAGGACGAGGCGCCGGTCGAGCTTGCGCGTCACCGCCGTGATCGACAGGCTGGTGATGAGCGCCACCGCCGCGGTCGCCGTCACCGCCTGCCCGGCCATCCCCTCCGTCACGCCGAGTTCCGCGGCTATCGGTGTCAGCAGGCTGGCGGGCAGGAACTCAGCTCCCACCAGCCCGAATACGCCAAGGCTCATGGAAACCACGGCCCCCCAGGCCGGCGCGGAGCCGGCATCTTCCCCCCTCTCCGCAATCGTCGCGTCATGCATCTGCAGGATCCTCTGGTTGATGAAGTCGATCGCTTGCAGATGGGTGGCGGTTTCGGACGGTCCATGCCATAATCTCCGGAATGCTTGATCGAAACTCCGAAATACAAACGGAAGCAGCCCGCGCCGATCCGATCAGCGAGCTGCTCATGGGCATGCGCCTTCGCGGCGCCAGCTACGGCAAGCTGCGGCTTGCGCCGCCCTTCGGCATCCACTTCCCCGCCGCTCAAGAGGCCCGCTTCCAGTTCATCGCCGCCGGCAACGTCTATCTTCAGTCGGAAGGGCTTGCACCGAGGCCGCTTGCCTGCGGCGATGCAATCCTGCTGCCGCGGGGCGACGGCCATTCCCTCGTCTCCACACCGGGCGTCGCGGTGCGTCCCGTCGACAGCTTCGAGAGGACCCCGCTGTGCGCCGACGTCTGCGCCGTCGGTAAAGCCCCGGAGGATGCGGGCCGCACAAAGGATGTCCTGATCTTCACCGGCCGCATGGAATTCGAGCTCGATACGCTGCATCCGCTCGTCGGCCTCATGCCGCAGGTCATGTCGGTCGGCGCGCTTCTCGCCCGGCAGCCGGAGATCATGCCGCTCCTGGCGGCGATGGAGCGCGAGATGGCGACCGAGCGCGCCGGTTCGGCCGGCATTCTCGCGCGGCTTGCCGATGTGGTCGCCGCCACCATCGTACGGGGCTGGGTGGAATGCGGCTGCGGCGATGCGACAGGGTGGATCGAGGCGCTGCGTGATCCGCGCCTCGGCCGTGTCATCGCCGCGTTGCACCGCGATCCCGGCCGCGCCTGGACGGTGGCCGAAATGGCGGCGGAAATGGGCAGTTCCCGCTCGGTCTTCGCGGAACGCTTCGCCGCGGCCACCGGCACCACGCCGCTGCGCTATGTGGCCGCCCTGCGCATGCGGCTCGCCGCGCAGTGGATCGGACGCGATCGGATAGCGATCGACACCGTCGCAAGACGCCTCGGCTACGGCTCGCAAGCCGCGTTCGCCCGCGCCTATAAACGCGTCACCGGCCACCCGCCGGGAAAAGCCCGCGCCCCCTCGCCGATCCCCCGCGAGGCCCCGGCGGCGCCGCTGTAGCGGAGCCTCACGGGCGGCCTCTTGCCGGTGAACGGATGAACACGGGTGCCGCTCCCGCTCGCTCAACCCTGAAACGACCAGCGATCGATCACGTTGTACCGCGTGAGCCCCCGTTCGCTGTGGACGAGCGCGAATTCCCTCGCCACGAAGCGGATCGGCTCGATCGCCTGCATGGGCACCGGTTTCAGCCCGTAGAACAACGTCATATGCGGAGTGAAAAGCTTTGCCGCCCTCAACCCGTTCTTCTCCATCGCGGCGCCGAGGGATTTGTGAAGCTCCGACAGAGCCTCCCCCTCCCCGAGTAAAACCAGCGGCCGCCTTCGCCGCCTGCCATTGATCGATGGGGCGCCCTCGAAGCTTTTGACGAAGCGAAAAACCACCTCGAACGGATGCATCGAAACGGCTTTCCCGGCCTGCCTCGCCGCATAAACGAATTTGGTCCGCAGATACCCGTAATCCCCCACATGCTGCAGCGAGATGTGGAGGCGCGGAGCCTGAAGCAGCGTCCCCTGCAGGCGATTTTCGCAAACGAAGCGCTCTGCGAACCCTCGCGTATAGATGGCTGTTTGGGTATCCGGAAACAGGCAGAAAAACAGCCGCTCCGGCAGCTTGGGCCGCTCTGGCCCAGGCGGCAAGCAGTAAAACTCGAACACGCCTTGCATACGCGCACATCACGACTACCAGCCCACGCCCTCGTCACAGGCCCCAATGAGAACATACCATGAACAAACATGCAAGAAGGAAAACAAGATCGCACCAGCTTACAGCGCCAGCCAGGTGTGCTTCGAATGACGGTTGCTCAGTCTGCCGTCACGCGACCGCCTTTGGCGGCGCAAACCCGGCGAGCGCTCCGGTGTAGGTTTTCCGCGCGGGGAAGGCGTAGGCGCCCCTCTTGCCGGTCGCAAGCCCGAGCGCGACGAGCGCCTCGGCTTGTTTGACGGCCGCGCCGACCCCGTCGACCACCGGCACGCCGAACTCGCCCTGAAGCTCGGCGGCAAGGTCGGCCATGCCGGCGCAGCCCAGAACGATCGCCTCTGCCCGGTCGTCCTTAAGCGCGCGGACGATCTCGACGCGCAGCTTTGCGGCGGCGCTCGAAGCCGGGTCCTCCAGGGAAAGCACGGGAATGTCGGCCGCCCTGACGCGGGCGCGCGGCCCCATCCCATAGCGCGCCACCAGCCCCTCCACCGGCACGCGCGAGCGCTCGGTGGTGGTGACCACAGTGAAGCGCTGGGCGATGAAGGCGGCGAGGCTGAGAGCTGCCTCGCAGATGCCGATGACCGGGATGCCGGCCATGGCGCGCGCGGCATCGAGGCCCGTATCGTCGAAGCAGGCGATGACGGCCGCGTCGGCGCCCGCTTCTTCGCCGCACGCGATCTCCTTGAGCAGCCCCGGCACGGCCAACGCCTCGTCATAGTAGCCCTCTATGGAGGCGGGGCCCATGCTGGACGTGACCGCTTCGATCGCGGTCGAGCCGGCTGCAGCCCGGCGCGCGGCGGCCTCGATGGTGGCCGTCATGCTGGCGGTCGTGTTCGGGTTGACGACGAGGATGCGCATTGCGTGGATAAGCCCCCCTCAGCCGCGCGCGCGGCGGCGGCGGAGATAGACGATACAGCCGAGCGTGGCCAGGATGACGAGGAAGGAGAAAACCGTGGTGACGGTGCCCAGCGCATAGAGCACGGGCGTCGTCACATTGGTCGTCATGCCGTAAATCTCCAGCGGCAGCGTGTTGTAGGTGCCGGCCGTCATGAGGCTGCGGGCGAACTCGTCGTAGGAAAGCGTGAAGCCGAACAGGCCGACGCCGATCAGGCTCGGCGCGATCATCGGCAGGACGACGTGACGGAAGGTCTGCCACGGCGTCGCGCCCAGGTCGCGCGCCGCCTCCTCGTAAGCCGGCGAGAAGCGGTTGAAGACCGCGAACATGATCAGCACGCCGAAGGGCAGCGTCCATGTCAGATGCGCGCCGAACGCGGAGGTGTACCAGGAGGGGCGGAAGCCGATCTGCTGGAACATCACGCCGATGCCGAGCGAGATGATGATGGAAGGCACCACGAGGCTGGCGACGGCCACATAGAAAAGTGCCGTGGCGCCGATGAACCGGCGTCGGAAGGCGAGGCCGGCGAGCAGCGAGACGGCCACCGTCACGCTCATCACCATCAGGCCCAGGACGAAGGAGCGCCGGAAGCTGCCTCCGAAATCGCCGACCGCCTGCTGCTCGAACAGATTGGCGAACCAGTGCAGCGACACGCCGTTGAGCGGAAAGGTCAGCCCGCCGCTCGGCCCCTGGAAGGACAGGACCAGGATCGCCGAAAGGGGGCCGTAAAGGAACAGCACGAAGAGGATGAAGAAAGCAGCGAGGAGGTAGAACCCGGCGGTGCGTTTCTCGTGGTCCATCGTTCACAGCTCCTTGCGGATGTCGACAACCCGCAGGATGCCGGCGACGAGGAGGAGGACGAGGACGAGCAGCACCACCGCGTTGGCGGCCGCGGCCGGATATTGCAGCAGGGACATCTGGTTCTTCATGATAAGCGCGACGGAAGCGCTCTGCCCGCCGGACATCACCTGCACCGTGATGAAATCGGCCATGACGAGGGTCACGACGAAGATCGTGCCGATGGCCATGCCCGGCTTGGCCAGCGGGATGATGACGTTCCAGAGGATTTGCCGGCCATTGGCACCGGCGTCGCGCGCGGCCTCGATCAGCGAGCGGTCGATGCGCATCAGCGTGTTGAAGATCGGCACGACCATGAACAGCGTGTAGAGATGGACCATGGCCAGCACGACCGCGAACTCGGAGTACAGCAGCCATTCGAGCGGCGCCGGCACGAGCCCACTCTCCACCAGCGCCGCGTTGACCAGCCCGTTGCGGCCGAGCACCGGGATCCACGAGATCATGCGGATGATGTTGGAGGTGAGGAAAGGCACGGTGCAGACCAGGAACAGGACGATCTGCATCGCCGTCGTGCGGATGTGGAATGCCAGGAAATAGGCCACCCAGAAGCCGATGAAGAGCGTAAGCGCCCAGACGATGGCCGCGAATTTGAGCGTGTTGAGATAGGTCTTCCAGGTGACCCAGGAGCCGAGCGCCTCGGTGTAGTTGTAGGTCACGAAATCGGGATAGAGCCGGGCAAAGTCGTAGTCCCAGAAGCTCACCACGACGATCATGAGAATGGGCGCCACGAGGAACGCACCAAGGATCAGCGTCAGCGGCGCGGCCTGGAGATAGGGCGCGAGGCGGGCGAGGCTGAAGCGGCGGGCGGGCTTGGCGGCGGCTCCGTCTACATGCTGTTCAGCGGCGATGGTCATCGTGGCCTTCTATCGTGATATTGCAGCGCCCCTTCGCGCCCCCCTTGTAACTCAAGCTCCGCCGCATCTGATATACTCATAGTTGCGGTGGCTGGCGGGAGACCGATTCCCCCACGCCCCCCTTGTAACTCAAGCTCCGCCGCATCTGATATACTCATAGTTGCGGTGGCTGGCGGGAGACCGATTCCCCCTGGGGACACTGATCCCGTGACAGAGCGTGGGTCCCCGCCGGTCGTTCCATCGAACCCGAACAGTCGCTTGGGCCGCGCTGCGAGCCCGTTTGCGCAAGGAAGGGACAGGATGGACAAGGCATGCTTTGTGGGGATTGACGTGTCGAAGGAGCGTCTGGACGTGCATATCGCCCCTGGAGGCGAGGCTTTCGCATTCGCGCGTGACGGCGCGGGCATTGCGGCGCTTGCGGAGCGGTTGTCGGGCCTTTGCTGCGCGCTGGTGGCCGTGGAGGCGACGGGCGGCTTCGAGACCGTGGTTGCGGCGGGACTGGTGGCGGCCGGCCTGCCGGTGGCGGTGGTCAATCCCGCCCAGGTGCGCGCCTTCGCCACCGCGCTTGGCCAGCGCGCCAAGACCGACCCGATCGACGCGGCCGTGATTGCCCGCTTCGCGGAGGCGACGAAGCCTGAGGTGCGGCCCCTGCCGGACGCGGCCACGCGGCTTCTGGCCGATCTCGTCGCCCGCCGGCGCCAGATCGTCGCCATGATCGGCGCCGAGCGGCAGCGCGAGAAGCGGGCGCCGGCGCGCGTGAGGAAGAGCATCGCCCGCCTCCTCAAGGCGCTCGAGCGCGAACTGGCCAGCCTCGACACGGACATCGACGATGCCGTGCGCGGCTCGCCCGTCTGGCGCGCCAAGGAGGACCTGCTTTCCTCCATGCCCGGCATCGGCCCAACCATCGCCCGCAGCCTGATCGCCGAGTTGCCCGAGCTCGGCAGCCTCACCCGCCGCCAGATCGCCGCCCTGGCCGGCCTCGCCCCGTGGACGCGCCAGTCCGGCCAGTGGCGCGGCAGGAGCTTCATCGGCGGCGGCAGGGGCTCCGTGCGGGCGGCCCTGTTCATGGGCGGCATGGTGGCCATCCGCCACAACCCGATCCTCAAGGCCTTCCGCGACCGCCTGGTGGCGGCCGGCAAACCCAAAATGGTCGCCCTCATCGCCACCACCCGAAAACTGCTCACCATCCTCAACGCAATACTCCGGACAGGACAACCATGGCGCGCGCAAAACACTTGACAGCCAAGACAGTCGCTCTGTCCTGACTGCTCACCATCCTCAACGCAATACTCCGGACAGGACAACCATGGCGCGCGCAAAACACTTGACAGCCAAGACAGTCGCTCTGTCCTGAGCTTTGTCGAAGGGCCGGACATCTCCCCCACGAGGGGGGAGATTGTGCTGGCCGCTTGCTTCGGCGCCATCCCTGCAATGCTTGCGATTGGCGAAAACCGCCATGACGGCCAATCTCCCCCCGTGTGGGGGAGATGTCCGGCAGGACAGAGGGGGGCGCGAAGGGGCACCGGCATTTCAAGGAAAACCCATCACTCGCATCATCCCGGCCGCGCGACGACATGTGCGTACTACGTGCCCATCCCCACCCCACCGCGCGCGCGTCATCCCGGAAGTCGGAGCGAAGCGGAGACTGTCCGGGACCCATTCCGTGACTCGCCCACCTTCCGGAATGGGTCCCGGACAAGCCTTTCGGCTTTCCGGGATGACGCGCGCGGGTGGGACGACGCGCGTTGGGAAGGCGGCGGGCGCCCTTCACCTCAGCCGGCGATGCCTCGCCTGCGCGGGGATAAAATGTGGCGACAAAAATTCTTTCTTTCCTGCCAACCCATTGTTTTCCTTCGCTTCGGAATAATTTCTCCAACTTTTTTCGCAGGAAAATACGCCCCCCTGCCCAAACGCCCCCTACAATCCTCCCCATCGCTCTTGCGGGAACCGGATGCGCACCGGGTGTTCGGGAGAGCGGCGGAGACCTCTCCCTTCGGGCTCGGTACCCGGAGGCCTGAGGGCCCGCGACAGGCCGGCGGTGCCGGGAGCGCTGGGTGACAGCGTTGCCGGCATTGCGGAGAAGCCGCCAGGGCTTCTCGTCCGGCCCGGTAAAGCCCCCATTGGGTGCAGCCGGGAAGGGCGGGGAGGCCGAGTGACCGGCCGACTGTCGGGACAGACTCCGGCGGGGCGCGTTGGACGCGCCTAAAAAATAATAGAGTGGCTCGGACAACGCGCCCCGCTTCCCACGTTCTTTGACATAGCCCGGCGGGGAAACCCCGCGCGGCAACGAATAAGCACGTCCTTCGCCAGGAAAGGCCCAACGCTCGCGCCTCCCCTCCCCCCTTCGACAAGCTCAGGATGGGGAGGGGTAAGGGGTGGGGGTCGTGGCGACGCGCATCTGCGCATCCCCAATGGCAAGAAAAGACAATCACCAACGACGGCAGGCGAGCGCGTCTAACCCCTCCCCACAAGGGGGAGGGGGATCATGTCGTGCTCGACCGCGACGACCCTACCCGGCCGCTTCGCGGCTGCCCTTCCCTCGAGGGGGAGGGGAAAGGGAGTGCAACGGTTAGCCGGCGTAGTCCCGTTCGTCGGCGATCACCTTGCCGTCGTTGGGCAGCGAGCCCGGAGGGGCGATTTCCACCGCGCCGCCGAGCTTGGTGATCTCGCGCAGGGAAGCGGCGACGGCCTCGGTGTCGACCGATGCCCCGCCGGCCGGTTCCACGTGCAAGGCCATGACGTCAGCCGAGCCCTTTCGTGTCACCACCAGGCGCGCCCGCGAAAGCTCGCGGTGGCGCTTCATCAGCTCGGCCACCTGCTCGGGGTCGACGAACATGCCCTTGACCTTGGTGCGCTGGTCGGCGCGGCCCATCCAGCCCGTAATCCGCATGTTGGTGCGCCCGCAAGGGCTCACCCCCGGCAGAACGGCGGAGAGGTCGCCGGTGCCGAGCCGCACCAGCGGATAGGCAGGGTTGAAGCTGGTGACGACCACTTCGCCCACTTCGCCGTCCTCCACCGGCTCGCCGCTGCCGGGACGGACGATCTCGACGATCAGGTTCTCGTTCACCACCATGCCGGGCAGCGGGTTTTCTTCCGTATCCGCCGCCTCGTAGGCGATGACGCCGAACTCCGCCGTGGCATAACACTGGAAGACGCGGACGCCGCGCTCCGCATATTCCGCCCGCAGCGAGGGGAAGAGCGCGCCGCCGGAGACGAGGCCGAGGCGGAAGGAGGAAAGGTCCTTGTCCGCGTCCGCCGCCCGGTCGAGCATGACCTTCAGGAAATCCGGCGTGCCGCAATAAACCTGGGGCCTCAGCGCGCTTGCCGCCTCCACTTGGCCGTCCGTATTGCCGGTGCCGGCGGGAAAGACGGTGCAGCCGAAGGCGCGCGCGCCCTCGTCGAGCACGAAGCCGCCTGGCGTCATGTGGTAGGCGAAGGCGTTGTGGACGATGTCGCCGGGCCGCACGCCGGCGGCGAAGAAGGCGCGGGCGGCCTGCCAGGGGTCGGTGCCGGGCTGCGGCTCCCAGATGGGGCCGGGGGACATGAAGACGCGCGTGCCTTTCAACGCGTCGGCTGCAACAAAGCCGCCGAAGGGGGGCTCCTCGCGCTGGCGCTTCAGGAGTTCCGCCTTGCGCAGGACGGGCAGCCGGGCAAGGTCGCGGCGCGAGTGGATCTCCTCGGGCGCGATCCCGCCGAGCCAGCGGCGCAGGCCAGGCGCCTTTTCCATGGCGTCCGCCAGGAACGCCGGCAGCCGGGCGAAGAGCTCCATCTCCCGCTGCTGCGGCTCGCGGGTCTCGAGGCTGTCGAAATGCGCGCCCATGAACTCCTCCCTTTGCGCCCCTTATCGCAGGAGCCTGATCCAGCGCGCAAGGTTGACGAGCGAAATCAGTGCGCCGGCGAGATAGGTGAAGGCGGCCGCGCGCAGGACGGAGCGCACGGCCGGCATATCGGCGGCGGCGACGTACTCGCCTTCGTCGAGGATCGGCAGCGCCTTGGCGAAGCTGGCGTCGAATTCGACCGGCAGGGTGACCAGATTGACGATGACGCGGACCGACAGGAGCCCGATGCCGACGGCGATCAGCGCCAGCATGGCCATCGGCGTGCGAACGAGGATCGCCAGGACAGGCGCGGCGACGAAGAAGACGCCGGCCAGCCGGTCCGTGGCCTGCGCCATGCGGGCCAGCACCTGCCGCATCGCCAGCAGCCTCTCGCCGCGCGCGTCCTGGATGGCGTGCGAGACCTCGTGTGCGGCGATCGCCACCGCCGACAGCGAACGCCCCGAATGGTGCCGCGGCAGCAGGCGGACGGCCTTGCCTTGAGGGTCGTAGTGGTCGCCGGCATCGGTGGTCTCGACGGTCACATGCGCCAGTCCGAAACGGTCGAGAAGGTGGCGGGCCAGCTCGCCGCCGGTGCCGGGCAGGTCCGGCCGGTCGGCGGCGTGGCGGGAAAGCGTATGGCGCACCCAGAGCTGCGGCAGTACGACGATGGCGAGGATGGCAAGAGCGGCAAAGCCTATCATCCGGCCACCTCCGCCGCCGGCAGCGGTCTCCTAGAGCAATTCCAGGAAAAGTGGAAACCGGTTTTCCGTCCGGAATTGCGACAAAACAATGAGTTAGACCAGTTCATCGATTCCGTGAAACGATGAACTGGTCTAGAAGAGGTCAGCCCGCCCGGGTCAGAACGAAATTCTGCCCTGCAGAGCTCGTGCAGTTCATCTGGTTGAAGCGGCCGCCGGCTGCGCCGACCTTCAGACAGTTGACGGTCTGCGGCTCGCGGACGCGGGACTGCACCGATATCTGCACCATGCCGCCCGGCTGCTCCTGATAGCTTCCGGTGGCGAGAACCTCCCCGGTGTCGGCTGCTCGGGTCTCGAAGGCGCCGCCTCTGAAGCTGGACATGATCCCCTCGGCACCAAGCCATTGTCCCTCCACGCCGCTCTGCCGTATCGGAGCAGGCCCCCCTCCCGAACCGACCATCGCACAGCCGGAAACGGCCAGCATGGACGCCAGGGCCGCGCAGGAAACAGATTTTCGAAACGTGACCATGACGGCCTCCTCATGTAAGGGAAGTGGCTTTTTCGCCGGTCTTTCAGTGAAAAGGCAAGCGAAAGTCGCCGCACAGCGCGCTAACGCACCAAGATGTTGCGGAATTGCCATGGGTCCTCCTCGTCGAGGTCCTCGGGGAAAAGGCCCGGCCGTTCATCGATCGGCGTCCAGTCGGTGTAATAGCCTTTCACCGGCCCGAGATACGGAAGCTGGATTTCAAGGCAGCGCCGATAGTCCATCTCGTCGGTCTCGACGATGCCGGCCTCCGGGTTTTCCAGCGCCCACACCATGCCGGCCAGCACGGCGGAGGTCACCTGCAGGCCGGTCGCATTCTGGTAAGGGGCGATCTCGCGCGTCTCCTCCAGCGAGAGCTGCGAGCCGTACCAGTAGGCATTCTTGTCATGGCCATAGATAAGCACGCCCAGTTCGTCGATGCCGTCGACCAGCTCGTTCTCGTCGAGCACGTGCTGGACCGGCTGCGGCTTGCCGGCGGCGCCGAACATCTCGTGCAGCGACAGCACCGCGTCGTTGCAGGGGTGGTAGGCGTAGTGGCAGGTTGGGCGGTAGGCGGCCTCGCCGTTACCCCCACGCAGGGTGAAGTAGTCGGCGATCGAGACGGACTCGTTGTGGGTGACGAGGAAGCCGTATTGGGATCCGGGCGTCGGGCACCAGGTGCGCACGCGGGTATTCGCCCCCGGCTGTTCCAGGAAGATCGCCGCCTTGCACCCCTCCTTCTGTTCGCGCGCGTTCTCCGGCTTCCACTTCTCGTGCGTGCCCCAGCCAAGTTCGGCCGGCTGCATGCCTTCCGAGACGAAGCCCTCGACGGACCAGGTGTTCCAGAAAACGTCCATGGGCTTGGGGTTCCTGGCGCGCTGGGTGTCGCGCTCGGCGATGTGGATGCCCTTGACGCCGGCCTTCTTCATGAGCGCGGCCCAGCCTTCACGGTCGTCCGGGCCGGGCTCCTCGAAATCGAGCTTCATATCCCTCGCCAGATTGACGAGCCCCTTCTTGACGAACCAGGAGACCATGCCCGGATTGGCGCCGCAGCAGGAGACGGCGGTGGTGCCGCCGGGGTTCTTCTGCTTTTCCCGGCGCACGGTTTCACGCAGCGCATAATTGGTGCGCGAGGCGTTGTCGGCGGTTGTGTCGAAGTAGAAGCCCAACCACGGCTCCACGACGGTGTCGATGTAAAGCACGCCGAGCCTGCGGCAGAGCTTCATGAGGTCGAGCGAGGAGGTGTCGACGGAGAGGTTGACGCAGAAGCCCTGGCCCTCGCCTTCGGTGAGAAGCGGGGTGAGGAACGCCTCGTAGTTCGCCGGGGTCACGGCTTCCTTCACGAACTTGATGCCGCGCTCGTCGAGCAGCTTGCGGTCGGTGTCGACCGGGTCGATGACCACCATGCGTGATTTGTCGAAGTTGAAATGGCGTTCGATGAGGGGCAGCGTTCCACGGCCGATCGAGCCGAAGCCGATCATGACGACAGGGCCGGTGATCTCACCGTGAATGGGCCAGTCTTTGTTAGCCATTTCAGGGGGGTTCTCCTCGTTGGGCGTGCGTGAAGACCTACGGTCAAAACACAGAACGGCGTCACAATAAAGGGAGAAAGCGCCGGCGGCTCACGGGGAGGCGGGTACCTCGCCCGTGGCGAAACCGGCCTTCAGGAGGCATTCGGCGTACTCCCCGCGGGCCGTGGAATCGAAGACCACGCCGCCGCCCACGTTGAAGACGGCCTCGCCGCCCGGATAGAGGGAGATGGTGCGGATGGCTACGTTGAAGCGCATGCGCCCGTCGGGCGCGGCCCAGCCGACAGCGCCGCAATAGACGTCCCGCGGGGCGGCCTCCAGCTCTCGCAGGATCTTCATGGCGCTGATCTTCGGCGCACCGGTGACGGAGCCGCAGGGGAAGAGTGCGGAGAGGATGTCGGCGAAGGTCACGCCTCGCGAGAGCTTGGCGCGCACGCGGCTGATCATCTGGTGCACGGTTGGGTAGGTCTCGACATGGAAGAGCTCCGGGACGTCCAGCGTGCCGACCTCTGTGATACGCGAGATATCGTTGCGCAACAGGTCGACGATCATGCGGTTTTCCGCCTGGTTCTTCGGGTCGTTGCGCAGCGCTTCCTTGAGGGCGGCGTCCTCCTCGGCCGTCTTGCCGCGTGCCATGGTGCCCTTCATGGGCAGCGTTTCGATCCAGCCGTCGGCCGAGACCTCGAAAAAAAGCTCTGGCGAGCGCGACAGCACCACCGGGCCGCCGAGATCGATGAAGGCAGCGTAGCGCACGGGTTGGCGCGCCGTCAGTGCGTCGAAGAGCGCCAGCGGCTCGCCTTGCCAGCGGGCGGCGACGGGAAAAGTGAGGTTGCCCTGGTAGCAATCGCCGCGGCGCAAATGGCGGTGGAGGCGGGCGAAGCGCGTTTCGTAATCTGAAAAGCTCCAGGTGGCGCGCGGGGCAAAAAGGCCGGGGGATGTGTCGGTGGCCGGCTGCTCCGTCGCGTCGATATCCGCCGGCGCACCGAAGACGCCGAGGCACAAGAGCGGCGCGCGCCGTATTTCCGGCAGGTAGGGCACCAGCGCCGGCTCGAGCACGTAGCCTGCTTCGTAGGAGATGTAGCCGGCTAGCCATTTTCCCCCGCCGCGTGCCGCTTCCGCTCGTTCAAGCGCGGGGAGGAGTTCGGCCGGCTCGTGGGCCAGGAGGATTTCCTCCGGCGCGGCGAAGCTCAGCGCCTCGCCTTGCAGGTCATTGCGAAAGAGCGCGACTTGGCGGCTTGGGCCTGAATGAACGTGTATTTCTGGCGCTTGAGACAGGCCAGAGGCCCGTTTATCTCTGCGCCCCTTCGCGCCCCCCTCTGTCCTGCCGGACATCTCCCCCACGAGGGGGGAGATTATACTTGCCGCTTGCTCCGGCGTCTCTCCTGCAACGTTGACGGCTGGCGAAACCATCCGTGACGGCCAATCTCCCCCCGTGTGGGGGAGATGTCCGGCAGGACAGAGGGGGGCGCGAAGGGGCATCGACATATCGAAGTTACGATATCACTCCTCGTCCAGCTCTTGCAGCTCGTCGATAAGCCCTTCGATGACGGCAAGCCCCTTGCCCCAGAAGGCGGGATCGGAGGCGTCGAGGCCGAAGGGCGCCAGAAGCTGCGAATGATGCTTCGTGCCGCCGGCCTTCAGAAGCTCGAAATACTTCTCCTGAAAGCCTTTCTCGGCTTGGCTGTAGACGGCGAAGAGGGAATTCACCAGGCAATCGCCGAAGGCATAGGCGTAGACGTAGAAGGGCGAGTGGATGAAGTGCGGGATATAGGCCCAGAACGTCTCGTAGCCCTCGCGCAGCTTCACCGCCGGTCCCAGGCTCTCGGCCTGCACCTCCAGCCACAGTTCGCCCAGCCGGTCCGACGTCAGCTCGCCCTTGCGGCGCTCGATGTGCACCTTGCGCTCGAACTCGTAGAAGGCGATCTGGCGCACCACCGTGTTGATCATGTCCTCCACCTTCTGCGCCAGCATGGCCTTGCGCTCGCGCCGGTCGGTGGTGCGGTCGATGAGCGAGCGGAAGGTCAGCATCTCGCCGAAGACGGAGGCAGTTTCGGCCAAGGTCAGCGGCGTCGCCGACATCAGCGCCCCCTGCTCGCCCGCCAGCACCTGATGCACGCCGTGGCCGAGCTCGTGGGCGAGCGTCATCACGTCGCGCGGTTTGCCCATGTAGTTCAAGAGCACGTAGGGGTGCACGGAGGGCACCGTGGGATGGGCAAAGGCGCCAGGCGCCTTGCCGGGCCGCACCGGCGCGTCGATCCAGTTGTGTTCGAAGAAGCGGCCGGCGATCTCCGCCATCTCCGGAGCGAAGGAGCGATAGGCCGAGAGCACCGTTTCCCTGGCCTCGTCCCAGCCGATGACGGTTTGCGGCGCCTCGGGCAGGGGGGCGTTGCGGTCCCAGTGGCTGAGCGCGTCCATGCCGAGCCACTTGGCCTTCATAGCGTAGTAGCGGTGCGAGAGGCGCGGGAAGGCTTCGCGCACGGAGCTTGCCAGCGCATCCACCACCTCTCGCTCAACCCGGTTGGCGAGATGGCGTGAATCGGCCACGTCGGCGAAGCTGCGCCAGCGGTCGGAGATTTCCTTGTCCTTGGCAAGCGTGTTGGTGACGAGCGTGAAGAGGCGGATGTGCTCGCCGAGCGTCGCCGAGAGCGCCTCGGCCGCCTTGCGCCGCTTCTCGCCGTCGGCATCCTGCAAAAGGTTCAGCGTCGGCTCGAGCGTCAACTCCTCGCCGTCGACGGCAAAGCGCAGGCTCGTCATGGTCTCGTCGAAGAGGCGGTTCCAGGCGCCGTGCCCGACCATCGAGCTTTCATGGAAAAGCTGTTCGATGCGGTCTTCGAGCTGGTGCGGCCTGTCCTTGCGGATGTCCAGCACCCAAGGGCGGTAGTGGCCGAAAAGCGCATCCTGTTCGAGCGCGGTGTCGATCAGTGCGTCGTCGATCTTGTTCAGTTCGAGCGTGAAGAAGAGGAGCCGCGTGCTGGCGTCGGTCAGCTTCTCCTGGACGTCGCCGTAGAATTTCGCGCGCTTTGGATCCGACGTGTCGGAGGCGTAGATGAGGCCGGCATAGGAGCCGATGCGGCCGAAAAGCTCGTCGAGCCCTTCATAGGCGCGCACTGCCTCGCCCAGCCGTCCCTCGCTTCCCTTCGCCGCCTCGTCCGCCAGACGGCCCTTCCACGCTTCCTCGAAAGCACGGGCCTCGCGCTCGGCGCGCGTCAGGTCGTCGGTTACCTCGCTGCTGTCCATCGCCGGGTAGAGATCGGCAAGGTTCCACTCGGGCAGGTTGCCGAGATCGGCTGCTTTGCGGGCGTCTGCGACCGCGGCTTCCGCTGCGCGGGCGATGTTGCCGGACCGATCTGGGGATAGAGCCATGAGGGGGTACTCCTGTCTGCGGGCTCAAAGCCCGTTCGAGCTGCGGAACGGATTCTTAGTTTCCTGAAAGGAATCTGTCTTTTTTGATATCAAGGATTCATTCACCGGGTTTCTTGAATGCCTGTTTAGAAGCCTGTGCCATGTTGTTCCAGTCCGCCAACAAGCGCATTTGCGCGTTTCTTTAAAGCTGTTGTATTCATGTCCGATACGATCCTGATAGTTGATGATGACCCGGTGCAGCGCCGCCTTCTCGACGCGGTGGTCCGGAAACTGGGTTATGAGCCGGCACTTGCCGAGGGGGGCGAAGAGGCGCTCGAAGCCGTGAGCGGCGCGCGCTCGGCGCAGCTGCGCGCCGTCGTCCTGGACTTGATGATGCCGGGGATGGACGGCATCGAGGTGATGCGGCGCATGCGCCGGGCCGGCATCCACGTGCCCGTCATCGTGCAGACGGCCCAAGGCGGGGTTGAGACTGCGGTGGCGGCCATGCGTGCCGGTGCCTTCGATTTCGTCGTCAAACCCGTTTCGCCGGAGCGGCTCGGCAAAGCGATCCGCAATGCGCTGAAGGTCGAGGCGCTGGGAGGCGTGGTGCGGCGGAAGCGCAGCAGGGAAAAGGGCTTTTCCTTCAGCGATATCATTACCGGCAGCCCGGCCATGGAGCGCACCATCCGGCTGGCCCGCAAGGCAGCCGCCTCGGACATCCCCATCCTCATCGAGGGCGAATCGGGAGTGGGCAAAGAGCTGATCGCCCGCGCCATCCGCGGCGAGAGCACGCGGCGGACAAAGCCCTTCGTCACCGTCAATTGCGGCGCCATTCCCGAGAATCTTGTGGAAAGCATCTTGTTCGGCCACGAGAAGGGTGCCTTCACCGGCGCCACGGAGAAGCACACGGGCAAGTTCATCGAAGCGACCACGGGCACGCTCTTCCTCGACGAGATCGGCGACCTGCCGGCGGACGTCCAGGTCAAGCTCCTGCGCGCAGTGCAGGAAGGCGAAGTGGATCCGGTGGGCGCCCGCAGCACGGTGAAGGTCGATATCAGGCTGATCTCGGCCAGCAACCAGAATTTGCTTGAACGCGTGAAGGAGGGGCGTTTTCGCGAGGATCTGTTCTACCGGCTCAACGTATTCCCGATCATGGTGCCGCCGTTGCGCGAGCGTAAGGAGGATATCCCGCTCTTGGTACAGCATTTCATCGGCCGCTTTGCCGGTGGGGTTCCCGGAGCGCATATCTCCGGTATCACCGCCGAGGCGCTCGATATGCTGTCGACCTATGACTGGCCGGGGAATATCCGGCAGTTGGAAAATGCCGTCTTCCGCGCGCTGGTGCTGAGCGAGGGCGAATTGCTCGCGGTGGCCGAGTTCCCGCAGATTCGCGCGCAGGTGGATGGTATCGACGAGGTATTGCTCGCTCCGCCGGAGCGGGAGGCGGCGCACGAGGATGCTGCCGAGGGCGGCGGGGAAGCACCGCTGCTCCGTCAACCGCCTCGCCCCGCGCTGCGTGTTTTCGACGAGGATGGCCATATACGGACGCTCGAAGCGACCGAGCGGGAGATGATCCATCTTGCCGTCGAGCATTATGGCGGACAGATGAGCGAGGTTGCCCGCCGGCTCGGCATCGGCCGCTCCACGCTTTACCGCAAGCTCAAGGAAATGGGTATGGACCCGGCAGAGGGGCGCGGCCAGTCGGACTGAGGCCGGATCGGCCAGCGGCTTTAGCCTTCGTTCACCACGCCCGAGCCAAATGGCGCCGTGCCACGTTGTCGCCACGCTCCTGGAGCATTGCCGTTTCAATAAGTCTCGGTTAACCATTGTCATGGAGACTGCGCATACGTTCGGGGGGCGATGTGCGGCTCTCGTTTCGGGGACAATTTCTGCCGAAGGCCAAGGTTTGAAAAACGACGACGTTTCGCATCGCCGATTGCGCAAGGGAGGGTTCGGGCCGGTCAAGGTTCTGGCCGGGCTGATGCTTGCAGTGACGGTCCTTTTTACCGCCGCCCAGGCGGCTACCGCCGAGACCCGTACGCTGAGGCTCTATTTCCTGCATACCAAAGAGCGGGCCGAGATCACCTACAAGCGCAACGGCCGCTATTTGCAGAGCGGCCTCAACCAGGTCAACCAATTCCTGCGCGACTGGCGCCGCAACGAGCCCACCAAGATGGACCCGCGCCTGCTCGACCTCCTGTGGGAGGTCTACCGCGCCTCGGGCTCGCGCGACTATATCAACGTCGTCTCGGCCTATCGCTCGCCAGCGACGAACGCCATGCTGCGCAGCCGCTCCAGCGGCGTGGCCGAGAAAAGCCAGCATATGCTGGGCAAGGCGGTGGACTTCTACCTGCCGGATGTGAAGCTTTCCACGCTGCGCAATCTCGGCCTGAAGATGCAGGTCGGCGGTGTCGGCTACTATCCGCGTTCGGGCTCGCCTTTCGTCCATCTCGACGTGGGCAATGTGCGCCACTGGCCGCGCATGAGCCGCAAGGAACTGGCTTCGGTCTTCCCCGACGGCAAGACGCTGCATGTGCCTTCCGACGGCAAGCCCTTGCCGGGATACCAGCAGGCGCTCGCCTCCTATGAATCGCGCCAGCGCAACGGCGGTTCCATCCAGGTGGCGGACGATAGCGGCAGCCGCAGACGCGGGCGGGGGCTTCTTGCCGCGCTCTTCGGCGGTGGCGCCGACGAGGAAGAGGATAACGCCGATACGCAGGTCGCTGCTGCGCCGCGCCCGGCGCAGGCAGTGCAGCAGGCGCAGCGGCAGCAGGTGGCTCAGCCGCAGCAGGCCCAGCCGGAGCCCGAGACGCCGGCCACCATCCTTGCCGCGTTGCCCGCCCGCTCGGTGCCCGTGCCTCGCGGCGCCCCGCGCCCGACGGTCGATATCGGAACACCGCTGCAGGTTGAGGCATCGACGCCCGAAAGCGCCGAAGAGGCAGCACCCCAGGAGGAGGCGGTGCAGGTGGCGCTCAATGTGCCACGGCCGACCCGGCGGCCGGATTATACACCCGCGGAAGAGGCGGTGGAGAGCGAAGACGATGAGACGATGCAGGTGGCGACCGCCTTCGTCACGCCCACGCGCCGGCCGGAGCCGCCGCGCTCTTCGGACGCGATCGCCGAGATCCTGGCCGCGCAGAAGGATGGCGTGGTCGAGAGGGATGCCCCCGGGAGGGATGCCAAGGAGATGCTGACGGCCGCTATGCCGGTGCCGGCAGTCGCGACGGGCGTTGAAAGGCCCGAATATACCCTCGCCGTACTGCCTACGGCGCCGACGCGCGCATCGGGCGGGCAGGAGCGCCAGGCGGCGGCAGATGCCGGGCCGGCTACCAAGGAGCAGCGGATCGCTGCGTCGCCGCGCGCGGCTCTTTTGAAGGAGAGCGGTGGCATGTCGCCGGAAGCGCTCCTCTCCGGCAACGTGAAGACGACGCCCAAAGGCCCCAAGCCGACCCCGGTGGACACACTCGCCGAGCCTAAACCGATGGTGCTGCCCGTAACGGTGGCGACGGCTCAACGCATGCTCAGCCGGGAATCGGTGCTCGACAGGACGCAGCACGCGGACGTTCCCGCCTTCAGCGCCGAAATCGCCGCCGCGCCCAAGGCCGTCTACACCGGCGGCTTCGAGCAAGGCGTCGAGGTGGCCGATGCCCGCAGCTTCAGCGGCAGGGCCGTTACCTTCCTGTCGGTGGCGAAGTTCGAGTAGAATAATCCGCCCGATTATCGGCGGGCAAGCTTGGCCGCTTCGCGCGCCAGGTCTTCCACCGCCTGCCAGTTGCCGGCGGCAAGTTCGGCGTCGGGCGCGACCCAGGAGCCGCCGATACACACTACATTGGGCAACGACAGATAGTCGGCAGCGTTCTTCGGCGAGATGCCGCCGGTCGGGCAGAAGCGCACACTCGCAAGCGGCGAGGAGAGCGACTTCAGGAAAGCCGCGCCGCCGGCCTGCTCCGCCGGGAAGAACTTCAGGATATCGTATCCCTCGTCGCACATGGCCATGACCTCGCTGGGCGTGATCGCGCCCGGCAGGAAGGGCACCTCCGACTGGGCGGCCGCGTCCAGGAGCTCCTGTGTGGTTCCGGGTGAAACGATGAACTGCGCGCCGGCCACCGCAGCGCCGGTGAAATCCTTGCCCGTCAGGATGGTGCCGGCGCCGACGATGGCTTCCGGCACCTCGTCGACGACCAGGCGGATCGCATCCAGCGCGTCGGGCGTGCGCAGCGTGATCTCGACCGCCGGCAGCCCGCCCTTGGCGAGCGCGCGGGTCAGCGGGACGGCATCGGCGATGCGATCGATCTTGAGCACCGGGATGACCGGCTGCCCCGACAGGATCTCCAGAAGCTTTTCCGTTTTCTTCTTCTTCATCGCTGGCTCCAGTGTGGGGTTTCGGTGCATCTCATAGACCGATTCAACGCGAATTCAAATGCCGCGGCCGCTCAGGGTTTTGCGATACGCTGCCATAGCGCGGCGATGCCGTCCCGCAGTGTCCGGCCGGTGTCGGCCAGCGGCAATGCCTTTTCCATCGCCTCCATGGTTGCTGGGCCGAAAATGCCGTCGGCCGTCAGCCCCTGGTGGCGCTGGAACAGCGTGACCGCCGCATCGGTCTTGGGACCGAAATCGCCGTCGGCGGCCACCGCGTGGCCGAGCGCGCGAAGCAGGTTTTGCAGATGCCGCACCGCCGTGCCGCGGTCGCCCTTGCGCAGGAGGCCGAGCGGCGCACCGGGCACCGCTGCCAGCTGGCGGGCGTGGCGGCGATAGGCGAGGGAGAGTTTCACGTGGTAGCTGTTCGCGGCGAAGGCCGGGCCGTTATAGCCGCGGGCGAAGGCCGCCCAGTCGCGACGCCCGAGCGGCTCCATCAACCCGGCCTTGCCGATATAGCGCAGCATGAGATCGAGTTCGCCTTCCAGTCCGCTGCGCGCCCGGTCTACCAGCGCATCGACGTTCTCAAAGCCGAGCCAGGCCCAGTGGGCGCCCATCACCTGCCCCATGCCCCAAGAGGTGGATTCGTAGGCGGCGCGGCGGTCGATCTCGACCGCGCGCTCGAGCATCCGCCAGCGCGCGGCCTGCCCCGGCGGGTTGTGCACCGCGCCGGCGGAGGGGGCCGCAAGGCCCTCGCGGCGGGCCAGTTCCCGGTCCGGCGGGGAAAGGCGGCGATCGAAATAATGACCTTCGAAACGGATCAGCGGCTCGCGCCTGCCGTTAACGACCGCGTGCGTCCTGCCGCCGGTCTCCACCTCGACCACCGCGAGGAGGAGGGCGGGTTCGAGGCCGGCGCGGCGGGCGGTGTCGATGATGCGTTCTATCGTGTCGGCGGAAAGCATGAAGGGGACCTCCGTTTCTTGTCTCGATCCCATTTTCCGCCGATGCGCGCCGACGGGGATAAATGCGTGCGCTTTTTGCGTCCGGAATTTGCGGTATGTCGCCTAACCATTTGTTTTTGCACGTAAAGATTAGCGGTATGGTGATCCGCCTTCGCATAATTTATCCCCGCCGCCGACCGTAGGGATGTGCGCCATCCTTGCCACGCCCGGTTTTCACCGTCTGGCCATTTGGTTCGACACGCTCACCATGAGGTGAGTGGGAAGCGGGGCGCGTCTTCGGCACCGCACGAGGCGCTTTGAGGGCGCCTCAAATAAGGCGCGTCCAACGCGCCCCGCCGGAGTCTGTCCCGACAGTCGGCCGATCACTCGGGCTTCCCGTTCTTCCCGGCTGCACCCAATTGGGGGCTTTGCCGGGCCGGACGAGAAGCCCTGGCGGCTTCTCCGCAATGCCGGCAACGCTGTCACCCAGCGCTCCCGGCACCGCCGGCCTGTCGCGGGCCCTCAGGCCTCCGGGTACCGAGCCCGAAGGGAGAGGTCTCCGCCGCTCTCCCTGATCCCCGGTCCGGACCCGGTTCCCGTAAGAGCGATGGGGACCATGATAAGGGGGCGGCGGGGAGCGTGAATAAAATTGGCGGGAAAAAATCAAAAAAGTTGGTCGGAGTGAATGGAAACAATGGGTTGGCGGGGGAGAAAGTTTTTGTGGCTACAGATTTTATCCCCGCGCTGAACCAACACATTAGGCCAGACGGCATGGTCGACCGCAAGGAATGTTACTTGCCGCCTCCAAACGCGCGTCATCCCGGAAAGCCGAAGGCTTGTCCGGGACCCATTCCGGAAGGTGGACGAGTCACGGAATGGGTCCCGGACAGTCTCCGCTTCGCTCCGACTTCCGGGATGACGCGCGCGGGTGGGGTGGAGATGGGCACGTAGTACGCGCATGTCGCCGCGCGGCCGGGGTGACGCGCGGGTGGTGGGTTTCCTTGAAATGCCGGCGCCCCTTCGCGCCCCCCCTCTGTCCTGAGCTTTGTCGAAGGGCCGGACATCTCCCCCACGAGGGGGGAGATTGTGCCGGCCGCTTGCTTTGGCGCCATTCCTGCAATGCTTGCGATTGGCGAAGCCCCCCATGACGGCCGATCTCTCCCTCGTGGGGGAGATGTCCGGCCCTTCGACAAAGCTCAGGACAGAGGGGGCGCGAAGGGGTGCTGGCTTGTCCGAGGAGCCCGCAGGGCGAAGGTGGAGGCTTTCCGGGGTGGAGCCGAGATAACGCCGTGCGGGTCCGGTCGAGCCGAAACGAAGGTGTTGGCCGGTGCCGCCTAGAGGTTGCGGATGAAATCCGCCACTTCCTCTTCGAGCTCCCTCGCCCTGGCTTCCGCTTCGCGCCGGCGGTCGGTCAGGCCGGCGATCCGATTCTCTTCCTCTTCGAGCATGGAGACGTAGCGCTGGCCGAGCGTGCTGTCGGCGGGGACGGCGGCGAGGTTGTCGCGGATGCGGGCCTGGCTGTCGGCGGCGCGTTCGAGGTCGCGTTCCATGTCGTCCACCTCGCGCGCGGCCTCAGCGGCCCGTTGCCTCAGTTCGGCGAGTTCGGCGAGCTTCGATGCCGTGTCCGGGTCGGCGGCCGCGCCCGACCAGCCGAACAGCGCATCGGCATCGGCATTCAAGAGAGCGAAGACTTCCGTGTCGCTTCTCTCGGCGGTGGCGACGACCTCGGCCGTGCCTCCGGCGGCGACTTCCACCCGCAGGCGGTGATGGCTCGGGGTGGCGCTATCGAGGGCGCCGGAGGAGAAACGCCAGCCGTTGCGGCGGGGATGCTCGATGATCAAGGTGCGCGGCGCGTCGGCGGCGCCCTTGACGGAGTAGGTGGTGGTGAGGCGGGAAAGGCGTGTGGCGCGAACCGTCCCGTCGACGATGGCGATGCGGCTGACGGTTTCCCGCGGCTGCGACTGGGTTGTGACCTCCACCTTGCGGTCGGCGGCGAAGCTCGCCATGCGGCTTTCGCCGGCGGGCAGGCCGGTGAGCTGGGCGTCGCCGATATACCCGTCCCGGTCGTCATAGACGGTGAGGAGGCCGGGCGGCAGGCTTGCCGCGGTGGCGTTTTCCAGAAACAGGGCGGCGACGGGATGGGTGTCGTTGCGCTCCGGCTGGAAGACCGAAACCCGCTCGGCCGGCACCTCTTCGTCGACGAAGGGCACGGAAAGGGTCTGGCCGGCGGCAAGATCGACGGGAGAGGGCAGGCGGTAGGTTGCCGTCGTCTCGCCCTCCTCAGCCACCGCGCGGCCTATCGGGGCGGATGCCGGCATCTCGGCCGACATGACGGCTTCGGGCGCGGCCATCATCTGCTGCCGCATGTCGAAGCCCGCCTCCTCGTCTTCCTCAGCCATGGACATGGCCTTGGCGGCGTCCGGGCGCGGCGGTGTCGCGCTCCCCGCCGTGACCGGGACCTCCGGCCGCTCGTGCCAGTAGCGCTGGTGCAGGCGCTGCGCGAGGGTGACCGGGGCGCCGGAGGAGAGGGTGAGCGCGACGTTCTGCCAGTCCTCGCCGGTGGCGTTCTCGATCACCGCCCAGGCCTGCAGGCGGGCGGTGCCCTCGCCGCCGGTCACCAGGCGGTATGCCGTCTTCCAGACGGGCGCGGGCACGACGTAGGAAAGGCCGACGGCCCGGCTGCCCTCGCCCGACAGCTCGACCGCTATCGAGCGGATATCGTCGGTGCGGCCGCGGCCGCTGACGCTTGCCGCCTCCCGCACCTTCTCGCGCATCGCCTCGTCGAGGATGTCGAGCACGGCGTCGGCGCCGAGGTTCAAGACCTCGATCTCGCCGGAATCCGTCATGACGGAGAGGATGCGCTCGGTGCGGGATGTCTCGCCCTCCCCGGCCTGCCGGGTGCCGACGCCGAGAACGACGCCTTCGACCGTGCGGCCGCCGGAGGATGCGCGGACGCCAACGCCCTGCAGGGACGCCGCCAGATCGGGAAGCGACCCCATCTCCTCCGGCGTGAAGGGCAGGCGCCGGAACGTCTCCTCGACGGGCGACAGGCCATCCAGCGTCACCGCGCCGATGGCGCCGGCCGGATCGCGGACGAGGAGGCTTTTCAGGATGTCGTCGACCTGCTCGAGGGGGACGTCGATGCGCAAGGTGCCCGATCCGTCGACGGGGGCGCTGCGGTGGACCTCGGCCAGGCCGCCGGAGGACAGCGTGATGGCCTCGATCCGGCTGCCGGATGCCCCCTCGGCCATGACGGGCGCGGCCAGCGCCAGGAAAATGGCGGCGGCGCCCGGCATGAGCGGCCATGCCGGCGTCAATCGGCTTTCCAGCTTTCTCATCGTCTCCTCCTTGGCTGATGGCCGGCTTATCCTACCCGTCCTGCCGCGGGGAGGCACCCTCCCCGCGCAGGGCGCTTATCGGTTCCCACAGATCATATCGGTGGTGGAGGGGGTAGAGGGTTCGGTGATGCCGGCACCCCTTCGCGCCCCCCTCTGTCCTGAGCTTTGTCGAAGGGCCGGACATCTCCCCCACGAGGCAGGGGAATCGCATATCAGTATTTTCTTTATTGCCAAGAAGGTTTGGATGGATTCTTGAGAGGCTTTCCGATTCGCGAGGAAGCCTAGGCAGGGGAATCGCATATCAGTATTTTCTTTATTGCCAAGAAGGTTTGGATGGATTCTTGAGAGGCTTTCCGATTCGCGAGGAAGCCTTGATGCCCACTATTGTGTCGCTTTTCCGAGAGATACGCGATCCGCGCGACATCAACGCGCGGCACGACTTGGCCGAGCTTGTGTTTCTTGCACTGGCAGCGACCTTGTGCGGGGCCAAGAGCTGTGTGGATATTGCCGAATTCGTGGAGGGGCGGGAAGAAGAGCTCAAAGAGATCGTCACGCTCAAGCGCGGCTGCCCGAGCCACGACACCTTCAGCCGCATCTTCCGGCTCATCGACCCTGAGGAACTGGCGCAGGCCTTCAGCGCCTTCCTTTGCGCGGTGCGCTGCGAACTCGGCCTGCCGTCGCGGCCGCGCGGCGTGGTGGCGGTCGACGGCAAGGCGCTCAGGCGCGGCTATGAGAAGGGCGCCTTCTTCATGCCGCCTGTGATGGTCAGCGTGTGGGACGCCGAAACGCGGCTGTCGATCGCGGCCAGACGGGCCTCGGGCTCCGACGAGGTCTCGACCACGCTCGACCTTTTGAAGAGCCTCGATCTGAAGGGCTGCATGGTGACGGCCGATGCGCTGCACTGCCGGCCCGACACGGCCAAGGCGTTGATTGGTCGACAAGCGCATTATGCGCTCGGGCTCAAAGCCAATCGCCGCAAGCTCTACGGCTGCGCCGAAAAAAGCTTTGCCGCTGCCGGCACGCTTGCTTTTTATGAGACGCGCGAAAGCCGCCATGGCCGCGCGGAAGTGCGCAGGGCGAGCCTCCTGCCGCTCAAGGCGCTCGAGGACCACTTGCTTTTTATGAGACGCGCGAAAGCCGCCATGGCCGCGCGGAAGTGCGCAGGGCGAGCCTCCTGCCGCTCAAGGCGCTCGAGGACCGCCTTTCCCGGACTGAAGGCGATCGGTCGCATCGAAGCCACGCGCACCAAGCCCGACGGCACCACCAGCATCGCCATTCGCTATGTCGCCCTGTCGAAGGTGCTGGCGCCCAAAAGACTGGCCGAGACCGTGCGCGCCCACTGGACGATCGAAAACCAGTTGCATTGGAGCCTCGATGTGGTCTTCCACGAGGACGATGCCCGAACCCGAAAGGACAATGCCCCGCAAAACCTGGCACTCATCCGACGTCTTGCTCGCGACATCTTGGCCGCTCACCCCCTCGACAAGCCAATCGCCAGTAAAATGCGCCGCGCAAACTGGAATAGAGACTTCTTCCATGAGCTCTTTACTCATATGCGATAGCCCTGCCCTCGTGGGGGAGATGTCCGGCCCCTTCGATAAGCTCAGGACAGAGGGGGGCGCGAAGGGGCGCCGGCATCTCCGTTACACGGCAAATCCCGCCCGTTCCAAATCCTCCCGCAGTGCCTCCGCCCCCACGAACTGCACCGCCTGCCAGCCGGCAGCCTTCGCGCCTTCGACATTCTTCGCGCTATCGTCGATGAACAGCGTTGCCGCCGGCTCCAGGCCGAAGCTCTCCGCGTGGTGCGCGTAGATCGCCGGGTCCGGCTTCACCAGTCTGATCTCGCCGGAAACCGTCACCCCGCGCGGCCGCTTGAGGAAGGTGTAGCGCTCCTTCGCCTCGGCAAAGGTGTCGGCGGCGAAATTGGTGAGCATGGTGACGTCGTGGCCGCCGTCGATGAGGTCTTCCAGGATCGTCACCGACCCTTCGTAGGCATGCGAGACCATCTCGTGCCAGTGGCGGCGGAAGGCGCGGATGTGCTCCTCGCGGTCGGGGTGAAGGGCGATCAGCTCCGCCTCGGCCTCCGCCCAGCCGCGCCCACGGTCCTGCTCAAGGTTCCAGTCGTTGGTGCAGACATTGGCGAAGAACCAGCGCCGCTCCTCCTCGTCCGGGATGAGGCGGGAGAAGGGGATCTCCGGGTCGTAGTGGAGGAGAACCTTGCCGATATCGAACACGATGTGGCGGATTTCGCTCATTTTGCCGTCGTTCCTCGCTTTGCCTTGGTGGCGCCGGGTATAGCCGCCTCGATCGCTTTTTTCATGACCGTCGGCAAGGCTTCGCCGTGGAGTGCGGCGGGCGCCGACCACCAATGGCCGGCGGGCGCTGCCATCTCCGTGACGGCGGCATGGAATACCGAGAGCCGAAGCGTGAAATGGGTGAAGACGTGGGTGACCACGCCGCTGCCCGACCATTGCGCGGGGAAGGGGGCGGCGGTCGCCTCGTGCGCCCCGTCGAGGCGTGCCGTCCATTGGCTGGTCGGCACTTCGCTCATGCCCCCGAGGAGGCCCTTGTCCGGCCGCCGGCGCAGGAGCACCGCACCGTCCTCGCGTATGGCGACGAAGGCGGCGCCCCGGCGCACGGGCTTTTCCGCCTTTGGCGCCTTCAAGGGGAAACGCTCCGGCGCGCCGAGCCGCTGTGCGGTACAGTCCTCGATCAGCGGGCACAGGATGCAGGAGGGGCGGCGCGGGGTGCAGATGGTGGCGCCGAGATCCATCATCGCCTGGGCGAAATCGCCGGCGCGGTCGGCGGGCACCATGGCGGCGACGGCCTTCCTGATCTCCGGCTTGGCGGCGGGCAGCGGCGTTTCGATGGCATCGAGGCGGGAGGCCACGCGCTCGACATTGCCGTCGACCACCGCCGCGGGCCGGCCGAAGGCGATTGCCGCGATGGCGGCCGCCGTGTAGTCGCCGATGCCCGGCAGCGCCTTCAGGCCCGCCTCCGTGTCGGGAAAGGCGCCGCCATGCCGCGCCGCCACCTCGTCGGCGCATTTCTTCAGGTTGCGCGCCCGCGAATAGTAGCCGAGCCCGGCCCAGGCCTTCATGACGTCTTCGGTCCCGGCCGCGGCCAGCGCCTCCACCGTCGGCCAGCGCGCCATGAAGGCGTCGAAATAGGGCTTTACCGCGCCCACCGTCGTCTGCTGCAGCATGATCTCCGACAGCCACACGGCGTAGGGGTCCGGCCGCCGGCCGCTCCGGATCGCCTCCGGGGCCAGGCGCCAGGGCAGGCGCCGGTGGTGCCGGTCGTACCAGGCGAGCAGCCGGGCGGCGGGCAGGCCACCTGCCGCTGCGCTCGTATGTTCTGCCGTCAAGGGACGTGTCATCGGCGGCCGTTATGCGCTAGTGGTCTGACCCAAACAGATGTACCCATCTGTTTGGAAAAGTCAGCCCACAAGCTATTAATCTGGTGGGGCGATTTGTCCTGACAGATGGTACCATCTGTCAGGATCGCACCACTAGGGTGCGTCGTGGAACAAGGGATGAGCACATGGCAGGGAAATGGCAAGGCGGCAATCCCGTCCCGGTGAGCGACCTGGCGACGGCGCTGCTCGACCCGGTGTTGCGGCGGCGCGCCGGCCTTTCCATCGATCTCGTGCAGTCGTGGGCGGAAATCGTCGGGGAGCGCCTGGCCTCCCGCACGCGGCCGGAGAAGATCGCCTGGCCGCGCCGGGCGCATGAGGACGACCCGTTCGAGCCGGCGACGCTGATCATCGCCTGCAGCGGGCCGGCCGCCCTTCACGTGCAGCACGAGACGTCGGAGATCATCGCCCGCGCCAATGCGTTCCTCGGCTTCGGCGCCATCGGCCGCGTCAAGATCGTGCAGAAGCAGGTTTCCTCGCCGCGCAGCGAAAGGAGGCCGGCCCCGCGCCCGCTTTCCGAGCCGGAGCGCCGCAGGCTTGCCAGCCTGACCGACCACATCGAGGATGACGGGCTGCGGGCCAGCCTGGAGCGGCTGGGGGCGAACGTGATGGCGGCGCGCAAGAAGCCGCTCGCGGAAACGTGAGGAGCCTGCGGCATTTAGCGTTTGGCGCTTAGCCGCGGATGCCTTAATTCCACGCCAACTATCGCTATTTTCTCTGCCATCGCTAGGATTTTGAACAAACTCGGGTGATTCGCATGACTGGACCGATCGCGCGCAGGCGCATCCTCATTTCCCTGGCCGCCCTGCCGGCAGCCGTCCTCCTGGCCGGCTGCAGCGACAGCGACAGCGGCGAGGGTGAGGGCGAGGCGGGTGCGCAGGACACCTCGCCCATGACCACCGGGGCGGTCGACGCGCCGCAGTCCACGGGCAGCGTCGATATGGACAAGCTGCTCGAGCCCGGCGCCCTGCCCGAGAAGGCGGAAGGCGCGGAGGATGCGCCGGTGACGATTGTCGAATACGCCTCGATGACCTGCAGCCACTGCGCCAATTTCCACGTCAACACCTACCCGGCGTTGAAGGAACAGTACATCGACACCGGGAAGGTGCGCCTCATCATGCGCGAGTTCCCGTTCGACCCGCGCGCCGAGGCCGGCTTCATGCTGGCGCGCTGCGCGGACGACAAGTATTTCGCCATGGTCGACGTCCTGTTCAAGCAGCAGAGCAACTGGGCGCCGGTGCAGGATGCGCAGAGCGCGCTGCTCAACATCGCAAAACTTGCCGGTTTTTCACAGGAGTCCTTCGAGGCTTGCTTGACGGACCAGAAACTTCTGGACGATGTGAGAGCCGTGCGCGCGCGCGGCGCCGAGGAATTCGGCGTCGATGCGACGCCCACCTTCTTCATCAACGGGAAGAAGTATTCGGGAGCGATGTCGATTGAGCAGATGGCGGCGATCATCGATCCGCTGCTTTAGGGCGGCAGCCGACCGCGCAGGGCGCACCCGCCCCGCGCGCCGGGGTGCGCGCGCATGAGGTTCTCCAAGCTTCGCCTACTGGGCTTCAAATCCTTCGTCGAGCCCAGCGAGTTCGTCATCGAGCCCGGCCTGACGGGTGTCGTCGGGCCGAACGGCTGCGGCAAGTCGAACCTCGTCGAGGCGCTGCGCTGGGTGATGGGCGAAAGCTCGTACAAGAACATGCGCGCCTCGGGCATGGACGACGTCATCTTCTCCGGCTCCGCGACGAGGCCGGCGCGCAACACGGCCGAGGTGACGCTGTTCCTGGAAAACGGCGACCGCACCGCGCCCGCCGCCTTCAACGACGCCGACGAATTGCAGGTCTCCCGCCGCATCGAGCGCGAGGCGGGCTCCGTCTACCGCATCAACGGCAAGGAGGCGCGTGCCCGCGACGTGCAGCTTCTCTTCGCCGACCAGTCGACCGGCGCCCGCTCTCCTTCCATGGTGGGGCAGGGGCGCATCGGCGAACTGATCCAGGCCAAGCCCCAGGCCCGCCGGGCGCTGCTGGAAGAAGCGGCCGGTATCTCCGGCCTCCATTCGCGCCGCCACGAGGCGGAGCTGCGCCTGCGCGCCGCCGAGCAGAACCTGGAGCGGCTCGACGACGTGGTGACCGAACTGGAAACCCAGATCGAGAGCCTGAAGCGCCAGGCCCGCCAGGCCGCCCGCTTCAAGAACCTGTCGGCCGAGGTCCGCAAGGCCGAGGCCGTTCTCCTGCACCTGCGCTGGACGCAGGCCAAGGCGCAGGAGGCGGAGGCGAAGTCGGCGCTTTCTGAGGCGATGACGCTGGTCGCCGAGCGCGCCAACCAGCAGATGGAGGCCGCGAAGGCGCAGGCGATCTCCGCCAAGCGCCTGCCGGAGCTGCGCGAGGCGGAAGCTTCCGCCGCCGCAGCCTTGCAGCGGCTGACCATCGCCCGCACGCAGATCGAGGAAGAGGCCCGCCGCGTGCGCGACCGCGCGGAGGAGCTGCAGAAGCGCGTGCGACAGCTCGACGCCGACATTGCGCGCGAGGAGCAGATGGTCCGCGACAATGCGGACATCCTGAAACGGCTGGAGACGGAAGAAACCGGGCTGAAGGAAGCCGAGGCCGGCGCCGAGGGGCGCGAGACCGAGACGCGGGCGGCCCTCGACAAGGCGAGCGCGGAGCTTGCCGAGCGCGAGGCCGAGCTGACGGCGCTGACGGCGGAGAAGGCCGAGGCGACGGCAACGCGCAGCCAGGCCGAGCGCGCCATGCGCGACAGCGCCGAGCGCCGCGACCGGCTGGCCCGCCAGTTGGAAACCGCCGACCGGCAGCTTTCGGAAATCGCTGCCGAGATCAGCACCTTGCCGGACCCGGCGCAGAAGCGGCTCGAATTGGAGGGTGCGCTTGCCGTCCAGGAAGAGGCGGAGAAGCGCGCGGCCGAGGCGGAAGAAACCGTTGCCGCCGCCCGTGCGGCGGAGACTGCCGCGCGCCAGCCGGTGAGCGAGGCGCGCGCCGAACTGCAGCGCATCGAGACCGAGGCCACCACGCTCGCCAAGGTGCTGAATGCCGGCGGCAACGATCTCTTCCCCGCCGTGCTCGAGCGGGTGCGGGTGGAGCGCGGCTTCGAGACGGCGCTGGGCGCGGCCCTTGGCGAAGACCTCGACGTGCCGCTGGACAAGGCCGCCCCAGCCCATTGGGGCGACGCGGCGCCGGCGGGCGACGACCCGGCGCTGCCGGCGGGCGTGCGGCCCCTTTCGGAAGTGGTGAACGCGCCGGCTCAGCTTGCCCGGCGGCTTGCGCAGATCGGCATCGTCGAGACGGCCGATGGCGCGCGGCTGCAGGAGCACCTGAAGACCGGCCAGCGGCTGGTGAGCGCGGATGGCGCGCTGTGGCGTTGGGACGGCTATAGGGCCAGCGCCGACGCGCCGACGGCCGCCGCCCAGCGCCTTGCGCAGAAGAACCGTCTGGCCGAGCTCGACAGCGAAGCTGTCTCCGCTAGGGAGATATTGCGCGCCGCCGAAGAGGCTCTTGCCGCTGCCGAGAATGCCGTCAGGCAGGCGGTCGAGGGCGAGCGGCAGGCGCGCGAGCGCCTGCGCGAGGCGAGCCGCGCTGTCAGCAGCGCCCGCGACGCGCTGGCCGGCGCGGAGAAGGCGTCCGGCGAACTGGCGAGCCGCCGCTCGGCGCTGGAAGATTCGCGCAGCCGGCTGGCCGAGGACCATGAGGAGGCGCTGAAGGCGGTGACCGAGGCGGAAGCCACCTTTGCCGCTGCCCCCGACATCTCCGAGTTGCAGGGCCGGCTGGAGCGCGTGACGGTCGAGGTTTCAACGGCGCGGGGCAGGGCGGCGGAGGCGCGCGCGGCCCATGAAGGACTGAAGCGCGAGACGGAAGCGCGCCAGCGCCGGCTTGCCGCCATCGGCGAGGAGCGCAAGAGCTGGATCGCGCGCGCGGAAAACGCCGACCGACAGATCGCTTCGCTGACCGAGCGGCGTGTCGAGGCGGCGGGCGAGATGGAAAAGCTGGCCGAGGCGCCGGACGAGATCGAGGCGCGCGGGCGCGAACTCCTGTCGCGCATTTCCGAGGCGGAGGCCCTGCGCAGAAGCGCCGCCGACCGGCTGCAGGCGGCCGAGAACGAACAGGCGGAACTCGACAAACAGGCGACGGAGGCGATCCAGGCGCTGGCTGCCGCGCGCGAGGCCCGCGCCCGCGCCGAGGAGCGCCAGGCGGCCGCCGAGGAGCGGCGCCAGGACACCGAGGCGCGCATCCAGCAGGCGCTCAACGTGGCGCCGCATCTGGTCGTCAGCCAGACCGGGCTTTCGCCGGACGATCCGCTGCCGGACGTGGGCGAGGTGGAGCAGCGCCTTGAGCGGCTGAAGATCGAGCGCGAGCGGCTGGGCGCGGTGAACCTGCGCGCCGAGGAAGAAAAGACCGAGCTTGCCGAGCGGCTCGACACGCTGGTCTCCGAGCGCGGGGACGTCATCGAGGCCATCCACAAGCTGCGCCACGCAATCCAGAACCTGAACCGCGAGGGCCGCGAGCGGCTGCTCGCCGCCTTCGACGTGGTGAATGGCCATTTCCAGCGGCTCTTCGCGCACCTCTTCGGCGGCGGCACGGCCGAACTGCAGCTCATCGAATCCGACGATCCGCTCGAGGCCGGGCTGGAGATCCTCGCCCGCCCGCCCGGCAAGCGCCCGCAGACCATGACGCTTCTGTCCGGCGGCGAGCAGGCGCTGACGGCGACCGCCCTCATCTTCGCCGTGTTCCTGACGAACCCGGCGCCCATCTGCGTGCTCGACGAGGTGGACGCGCCGCTCGACGACCACAATGTCGAGCGCTTCTGCAACCTGATGGACGAGATGGCGGCCTCCACCGACACGCGCTTCGTCATCATCACCCACAACCCCATCACCATGGCGCGCATGAGCCGGCTGTTCGGCGTCACAATGGCCGAGCAGGGGGTGAGCCAGCTCGTTTCGGTCGACCTGCAGACGGCGGAGCAGATGCGTGAGGCGAGTTGAGGGACAAGGCAGGGAGTAAGGATGTGGCAGATCCGGCCGATTCCGTAGCCACCCTTGCCGGGGAGCTGTCCTCGGCGCTGAAGTCTCTGCACAGGGCGCTCATCCTGGCCGAGGCTGGGGACGAGGAAGCTCTGAAGAACCCCTATACGCTGCTTTTCGCGCTGATCGACGACCCGCGCTTCGCCTGGACGAGCCGGCTGTCGCAGCTCATCGTGCGGCTGGACGAGATGCTGCAAGAAGAATTCTCGACCGCCGATGATCTTCTGCCCTTCCGCGACGAGGTTGCCCGCATGCTGGGCGAGGAAGAAGGCGAGGACGCGGAGTTTCGTCTACGCTACCTGACGGCTCTTCAAAAGGCGCCGGATGTCGCTCTGGCCACCGGAGGGTTGCGCCGGGTGCTGGCCAAGCTTCCGGTGTCGGGGGGCGGGTAGGTCCTAGCTCTACAGTTGCTTTTTGTCGGCCTTGGCATAAGCGACCCCCCCCTCAATCCCTCCCCTCAAGGGGGAGGGGGACGTCGGCGTCGCGCGATTGGCTTCAACCTTGGCGCCGGGCACGAAAGAAGCCTCCCTCCCCCTTGAGGGGAGGGATTGAGGGTGGGGGTATGCCGCCAACCAACCGCCCGCCCTATTCCTCGCTCCACACCGCCAATTCATTCCCTGCCGGATCGGTGAAGTGAAACCGCCGCCCGCCCGGGAACGGGAAGATCGGCTTGACGATGCGGCCGCCTGCTTCCTCCACGCGCTTGAGCGTCTCCTCCAGCTCGTGCGAATAAAGAGCTTTTCGGTGCCTTCCAGCGGGCTGCCGTAAAAACCGCCGTCGAGCCCTTCGCTGAAGGCCGAATAGCTGGCGCCGTAGTCGGTGAATGTCCACGAAAAGGCATTCGCGTAAAACGCCTTGACGCTGTCGAGCGCGCCGTCGGTGGCCGGCATCTCGATGTAGTCGAGCTTTCCCGTCTCGCGCATGACGTCCTCCATGTTCACTCTATGTTCTAAATCTGCCGCATCGGGCGCACCGCGTCAAGCGGCATGTTGTCACCCAAATCGATTGAGATGAGGAGGAAGGTGCGGCCGCATCTTGCCTTCGCCACAAGCCCCCCTTATCGCTCCAGATGTCGAGGCGCCGCACGCGCCGTTGCTATTTCTCCAGCGGGGACAGCATGACCAAGTGGGTCTACAGCTTCGGGGACGGCCGTGCCGAGGGCAGGGCATCCGACAGGAACCTATTGGGCGGCAAGGGGGCGAACCTCGCCGAGATGTGCAGTCTCGGCCTGCCCGTGCCGCCGGGCTTCACCATCACCACCGAATTATGCGCCCACTATTATGCCAACGGCCGCGCCTATCCCCCCGAGCTCGTCGCCCAGGTGGAGGAGGCGCTGGAGGACGTCGGCAGGATCGCCGGCCGGCGTTTCGGCGACCCGCGGCGGCTGCTGCTCGTTTCCGTGCGCTCCGGGGCGCGGGCTTCCATGCCGGGCATGATGGATACGGTGCTCAATCTCGGCCTCAACGACGAGACGGTGGAGGCGCTGGCGGCCGCATCCGGCGACGCGCGCTTCGCCCATGACAGCTACCGCCGCTTCATCCAGATGTATTCCAACGTGGTGCTGGGCCTCGATCACGAGGTTTTCGAGGAGATCCTGGCCGACGAGAAGGGGCGGCTCGGCTACGACGTCGACACCGAGTTTTCCGCCGCCGACTGGCTGCATGTCATCGCGCTTTACAAGGAGCGGGTGGAAAGTGAACTCGGCGAGCCGTTCCCGCAGGACCCGCGCAAGCAGCTCTGGGGCGCCATCGGCGCGGTTTTTTCGAGCTGGATGAACCCGCGCGCCGTCACCTATCGCCGCCTGCACGACATTCCCGAGGAATGGGGCACGGCGGTCAATGTGCAGGCCATGGTGTTCGGCAATATGGGGAGGACATCGGCGACGGGCGTCGCCTTCACGCGCAACCCCTCGACCGGGCAGAAGGCGCTCTACGGCGAATTCCTGGTCAACGCGCAGGGCGAGGACGTGGTGGCGGGCATCAGGACGCCGCAGAGCCTGACGGAGGCCGCAAGGCTGGAGGCGGGCTCCGACAAGCCGTCGCTGGAAAAGGTGATGCCGGAGGCGTTCGCCGCCTTCGTGGAGATCGCGGGGAAGCTCGAGGCGCATTACCGCGACATGCAGGACCTGGAGTTCACCATCGAGCGCGGCAAACTGTGGATGCTGCAGACGCGCGCCGGCAAGCGCACCACCAGGGCGGCGCTCAAGATCGCCGTCGACATGGCCAATGAAGGGCTGATCTTGCGCGAGGAGGCCGTCTGCCGCATCGATCCTGCCTCGCTCGATCAACTGCTTCACCCGACCATCGACCCGGATGCGGCGCGCGACATGATCGCCACCGGCCTGCCCGCCTCGCCGGGGGCGGCGACGGGCGGCATCGTCTTTTCGCCGGACGAGGCGGAGGAGATGAAGGGGCGCGGGGAGAAGGTGATCCTCGTGCGCGTCGAGACGAGCCCGGAGGATATCCACGGCATGCACGCGGCCGAAGGCATCCTGACAACGCGCGGCGGCATGACGAGCCATGCGGCGGTGGTCGCCCGCGGCATGGGCAAGCCCTGCGTTTCCGGCGCCGGCACGCTGCGCGTCGACTACCGCGCCGGCACCATGACCGCGCTCGGCCGCACGTTCCGCAAGGGCGACGTCGTCACCATAGACGGTTCTAGCGGCCAGGTGCTCGCCGGCGCCGTGCCGATGCAGCAGCCGGCGCTTTCGGGCGATTTCTCCGCCATCATGGAATGGGCCGATGCCGCGCGCCGCATGAAGGTGCGCGCCAACGCCGAAACGCCGGCCGACGCGCGGACGGCGCGCTCGTTCGGGGCGGAAGGCATCGGGCTGTGCCGCACCGAGCATATGTTCTTCGACGACGAGCGCATTCTTGCCATGCGCGAGATGATCCTGTCCGATACGGAAGAGGAGCGCCGGGCGGCCCTTGCCAAGCTCCTTCCCATGCAGCGGGCGGATTTCGTCGAATTGTTCGAGATCATGGCCGGCCTGCCGGTCACCATCCGCCTACTCGACCCGCCGCTGCACGAGTTCCTGCCGAAGACGGAGGAAGAGATCGGCGAGGTGGCGGCCGCCATGGGCGTCGAGCCGGAGCGGCTGCGCCAGCGCACGGAGGCGCTGCACGAGTTCAACCCCATGCTCGGCCATCGCGGCTGCCGGCTCGCCGTCTCTTATCCGGAGATCGCCGAGATGCAGGCGCGGGCCGTTTTCGAGGCGGCGATAGAGGCCGCGGGCAGCACCGGCGCACCGGTGGTGCCGGAGATCATGGTGCCGCTCGTCGGCATGGCCTCGGAGCTTTCCTTCGTGAAGGGGCTGATCGAGGGCGTGGCGAAGGCGGTGCTCGAAGAGGCGGGCGTCAAGATCGACTATCTCGTCGGCACCATGATCGAACTGCCGCGCGCGGCGTTGAACGCCGGCGAGATCGCCCGGGAGGCGGAGTTCTTCTCCTTCGGCACCAACGACCTGACGCAGACCACCTTCGGCATCTCGCGCGATGACGCGGCGAGCTTCCTGGAGGTCTACCGCAAGAAGGGCATTATCGAACAGGACCCCTTCGTCTCGATCGACATCGAGGGCGTGGGGGCGCTGGTGCGGCTGGCGGCGGAGAACGGCAGGGCAAAGCGCGCGGCGATGAAGCTCGGCATCTGCGGAGAGCACGGCGGCGATCCGGCGTCGATCTCCTTCTGCGAGGAAGTGGGGCTCGACTACGTCTCCTGCTCGCCCTTCCGCGTGCCCATCGCGCGGCTGGCGGCGGCGCAGGCGGCCTGCCGCCGGTAAGGCCGGCTCACGCTTCGGCGTTCGGATCGGCTTGTGTTTTGCCGTCCTCGGCCGCAGGCGTGCCGAGCCGCCCCATGATCTCCGCATAAGCCTCGGCGATGCGCGCCACGGGCAGGTCGCTCGTCGCCGCGTCCTCCACCCTGAGCGGCCCGCCTTCGGCCGGCTGCGCGACGAGCGCGATCCTCTCTTCGCCGCCGCCTTCGAGCGCCACGGCGGCGATCCAGTCGCAGCCGGCCATGCCGTTCATGCGCATGCGAAAGAGCATCGTTCCGCCGATGCGCTTGAGCGCCAGCAGAACGGCTCCTTCGAACCCTGTTTGCAGAAAATCCTGATGCCGGAGCGCCAACTCCAACTCTACGATCTCAAGGGGGAGTGCGGGAGTGTTGGAATCTCGTCCAGCCGACCTGTCCATTGCCTACCATTACTTCCCCCTACCCCTAGAAGAAACAAAACGCGTGGGGACCCGAAAAGGTTCCCGCACTGGCGATAGTTATAGTTAGGGAACGATTCGGTCCACCTCGCGCCGTGGGCGGGTAGGGTATTCCACATTCCTGCAGCGCGGCGGTTTCGGGCCCTTGCCAGTGCTTTGACCGCCTGCCGGCGAACCGATAAGACAGCGGACGGGCAGACTTGGGCACGGGTGTCGGATGACGGCTATATTGGAACGGCGTTTTTCGCCGGCTGCACGGTGGTCGCGCCGGCTCGGCGCCTTTTCGGCGATGCTCTTCGTCGTCTCCGGCCTGTCGCACCGTTTCGGCCTCTTGGAGACGGTACCGTTTCTGTGGCTCCTCGGCCTATCGGGATTCCTGGCGCTTTCCGGCCTGCTTTTCGCCGTCGCCGGCTTCGTGCAGATATGGGAACATGGGCTATTGGGCCTGAAGGCGGCGGGGCTCGGGGCATTGTTCTCGGTGCTGGTGCTTTTGCCCTACGCCGTCTCGACCTACCGCTTCGCCGTTCACCCGCCGCTGGTCGACATCTCGACGGACATTTCACGGCCCCCGCAGTTCCGGCGTGCCGCCGCGCTGCGCACTCCGCCCATGAATGCCCTGCGGCCGGGACGTCAGGAAGATTCGCTCCTGCAACAGGAAGCCTATCCCCAACTCAGCGGGCGTCGCTATGAGCACGCCAGGGAGAGTGTGATGGAGGCGGTGAGCGCGCTTATCGCCGCCCGCCGATGGCGGCCGCTCGAACCCATGCCGCCCGCCGCGGGATCAAGCAGCATCACCGTGGAGGTGGTCGCCCACTCCTTCCTGCTCGGCTTCCTGTCGGATGTCGCCATCCGCATCGAGGATCGGGGTAACGCCACCTATGTCGACATGCGCTCCGCCTCCCGTTACGGCCGCCACGACATGGGCGACAACGCCCAGCGGATAACGCGCTTCCTGAACGATCTCGACAGGCGCATGGAAGCGCTCAGCGATTTGTCGGGGGGAGAATAGTCAGGCCGGTCGGAAGACCGCGTCGATCGACGGTTCGCCCTCGGCGCAAGTGCGGCCGCGGGAAACGAGATCCTCCAGATGCGCCAGGACCGAGAGCGCCGCCGCTCCGTGAAGACGCGGGTCCGTGTCGCGGTAGATGGCGCGTACGATCTCGGGGATCGTCCGGTCGCCGGAGGAAAGCCGTTCCAGGATCGCCCGCTCGCGCATCTTGCGGTGCGTCTTCAATCCGCGCAGAAAATGCTGCGGCTTTACCACCGGCCCGCCATGGCCGGGCAGAAACAGCCGGTCCCGGCGCTCCAGGAGCTTGTCCAACGAGGCCATGAAATCGGCCATCGCCCCGTCGGGTGGAGCAACGATGGTGGTCGACCAGGCCATCACGTGGTCGGCCGAGAAGGTGATGCCGGTGCCCTCGAGCGCGAAGACGCAGTGATTGGCGGTGTGGCCGGGGGTATGGACGGCGCGGATCGCCCAGCCGTCGCCCTCGACGAGCGCATTATCCGGCAAGAGGATGTCGGCGCGGAAGTCCGTGTCCGCGCTGGCGTCCAGCGGGTTTATCTCGCCGATCCTCAGCGGCCGCGCCGCGCGGTGCGGGCCCTCCGCGGCGATTTTCGCGCCCGTGACCTCGGCAAGCCGCCTTGCCAGCGGCGAGTGGTCACGGTGCGTATGGCTGACGAAGATGTGGCTCACCGGCCGCCCGTCGACGGCCTCGATAAGGGCGGCAAGATGCGCCTCGTCGTCCGGGCCGGGATCGATGACGGCGAGCGTGTCCTTGCCGACGAGATAGGAGTTGGTGCCGTGAAAGGTGAAGGGGCTCGGGTTCCCGGCCGTCAGGCGCCGCACGCCGGGCGCCACCTCGACGGGTTCCCCGTAGCGCGGTTCGAACTGCGTATCAAATTGCACGGCCATGTTGCAATTGCTTCTGTTGACGAAGTTGCGGTGCTGAGCGTGTTGCCGCTTAACATGGAAGCGAATATAGAGGAACGCGCGCGTTCATATAAAACCCATTCAAGGAGGCTCCATGTCGCAGGCGATTGCTTCTCGACCGCTCATCTCCCTCGCATTGCCGACATCCGGCACCGCGCGTCTAGTGGCGCAAATCCTGCTCGCCGTCGCCGGCACGCTGGTGCTGACGCTCGCGGCCAAGACGAAGGTGGTGCTTGGCCCGGTGGACTTGTCGCTGCAGAACCTGGCGATCCTGCTGATTGCCGCCTCCTTCGGCATGCGGCTCGGCGTTGCCACGCTGCTGCTCTACCTCGCCGAGGGCGCTATGGGCTTCCCCGTATTCCAGAGCACGCCGGAAAAGGGCATCGGCCTTGCCTATATGGTGGGCCCGACGGGCGGCTATCTCGTCGGCTTCCTCGTCATGGCGGCGATCGTCGGCTATGCCGCCGACCGCGGGTGGGACCGCAACGTCCTGAAGCTGGGCGCGACGATGGTCGTCGCACAGGCGGTGCTTCTGTTTCTCGGCTTTGCATGGCTTGCCACGCTGATCGGCGCCGAGGGCGCCTGGCAGTTCGGCGTCGCCCCCTTCATCCTTCCCGACCTGGTGAAGGCGGGGCTTGCGGCCTGCCTAGTGCCGGCGGGCTGGGCAGCCTTGAAGGGCCTCGGCATTGGCCGGGCCTGAGCCCGTAAATCGGTGATGTGACAAAGGGCCATGGGCGCGCACGCCCATGGCCCTTTCGTTAGGGAAGGGAAGGTGCGTTGACGGTTCTGGTAACGGGCGGTGCCGGCTATATCGGCAGCCACATGGTCTGGGAATTGCTCGACCACGGCGAAGAGGTGGTGGTGCTCGACCGGCTCTCCACGGGCTTTGACTGGGCGGTGCCGGAGGCGGCCGAGCTGGTCGTCGGCGATATCGGCGACCAGAAGCTGGTGGAGCAGACCATGAAGCGCCGCGGCGTCGATGCCGTCATTCACTTCGCCGGCTCGATCATCGTGCCCGAATCGGTCTCCGATCCGCTCGGCTACTATCTCAACAACACCGTGAAATCGCGCGCGCTGATCGAAAGCGCGGTGCGCTGCGGCGTGAAGCACTTCATCTTCTCCTCCACCGCCGCCGTCTACGGCAGCCCGAACAAGGTACCGGTGACGGAGGAAAATCCGCTTGAGCCCGAATCGCCCTACGGCACCTCAAAGCTGATGACCGAACTGATGCTGCGCGACACCGCCGCAGCCCACGATTTCGCCTATACGGCGCTGCGCTATTTCAACGTTTCGGGCGCCGATCCGAAGAAGCGCACCGGCCAGTCCACCAAGGGCGCCACGCACTTGATCAAGGTCGCCTGCGAGACGGCCACCGGCAAGCGCCCGCACATGGAGGTTTTCGGCGACGACTATCCGACGCGCGACGGCACCTGCGTGCGCGACTATATCCACGTCTCCGACCTGGTGAACGCGCATTATCTGGCGCTCGAGCGGCTGCGCAAGGGGCGCGGCAGCCTTGTCGCCAATTGCGGCTACGGGCGGGGCTATTCGGTCCTCGAAGTGATCGACACCGTCAAGCGCGTGTCGGGCACGGATTTCACCGTGACGAAGAGCGGCCGGCGCCCGGGCGACGCGGTGGCCATCGTGGCGAGCGCCGAACACTGTTTCGACGAACTCGGCTGGAAGCCCGCCCATGACGATCTCGAGGAGATCGTCACCCACGCGCTCAACTGGGAAAACCTCTTGGCCAGGCGCAACCGGCTATGAGCGCCGGAACGTCCGTATCAGAAGCGCGAGATCCCGTCCGATCGACCACCGGCTGAGATACTCGGCGTCGGTTTCGGCGCACAATGCCGGCTTCGACATGTCGATGCCGCGCACTTGCGCCAGACCGGTGATACCGGGGGCGGCCGCAAAGACGCCGAGCCTTTCGCGGTGGCGGATGAGCTCTTCCTGCTCCGGCAGGCAGGGGCGGGGACCGACAAGCGACATCTCCCCCTTGAGAACATTCCAGAGCTGCGGCAACTCGTCGAGCTTGGTTATGCGCAGGAAGCGGCCGACCGGCGTCACCGCGTCCGGCCTTGCCTCATGGGTGGGCACGGAGGGCGTGTCCGTGCGCATGGTCCTGAGCTTGTAGCAGCGGAAGGGGACCGCGCCGCGGCCGAGGCGGGTCTGGGCGTAGAATGCCGGACCATCGGACGTGGCGCGGACGAGAACGGCGACGGCAAGCACCACGGGCACGGCCACGACGGCGGCGGGAAGCGCAATCGCCAGGTCGAACGCGCGCTTGCCGCGGGGGAGGGGGTATCCTCCTTGCAGGGCGGCATCGCCGGAAGCGGTCTGCACCACGTCTCCGCCTCCGCTCAAGCCGAGTGCCGAAGGTTTTCGTTCGCCTCCACCGGCGGCTGCAGGGCCGGCTTCCCGCCCTTTTCCTCCAGCCCGCCCTTTTCCTCCAGAAGGCCGAAGAGCGCCTGGCGCACCGCTGCCTCGTCGGCGCGATCGATGGCCTCTTTGAGTTGTTCCAGCATGGCGGGGATCCGGCCGGCTCTGTTGTTCTGCGCCTTGGCGCGCAGGATCTTCGGATGCCGCGTGGTGTTGACGCCATCGGGATCGTAGAAGAGCTCTTCGTTGAGCTTCTCCACCGGCTGCATGCCGATGGTGACGATCTCGATGTCGCCGTCGGGATTTTCCTCGTTGCGCACCGTCAGGCCGGCAAGCATGATCATGTCTTCGGCCAGATCGCGGATCTTCACCGGCTCGCCCATGTCGAGAAGCAGGATGTCCCCCGATTGCGACAGGGCGCCGGCCTGCACGATCAATTCCGCCGCCTCGCGCACGGACATGAAGTAGCGCGTCATATCGTTATGCGTCAGTGTCACCGGGCCGCCGGCGGCGATCTGCTCCTTGAAGAGCGGCACGACGGAGCCGCTGGAGCCGATCACGTTGCCGAAGCGCACGCAGGCGAAGACGCGCTTCTTCCCCGCCTTTGCCGCTTCCTTGCCGTAGTGGCGCACGATCAGCTCCGCCCAGCGCTTGGTGGCGCCCATCACGCTCTTCGGCCGCACCGCCTTGTCGGAGGAAATCAGGATGAAGTTCTCGACGCCCCCCGTACACGCCTCCTCGACCAGCGTCAGCGTGCCAAGGACGTTGTTGCGAACGCCCTCGATCTGGTTTTCCTCGACCAGGGAAACATGCTTGTAGGCGGCGCAGTGATAGACGGTCTCCACCTTGTGGGCGGCAATCGTGCGGCGCACGAGCTCTCGATCGGTGACGGAGCCGAGCACGGCGACGACGGAGAAGCAGCCATAGCTGCGCAACTCGCGCTCGATCTGGTAGAGGCCGAGCTCGTTGAACTCCAACAGCACCATCTTCGCGGGCTTCGCCTGCGCGATCGTGCGGCAGAGCGCCGAGCCGATGGAGCCGGCAGCACCCGTCACCATGATGACGCGGCCCTCGACCGGCGTCTTGAGCAGTGCCGGATCGGCGGGCACGGGCGGGCGCCCCAGAAGATCGTCGATGTCGATGTCGCGCACATAGCTGACGATGTATTTGCCGGAGGCGAGATCGGCGATCGGCGGCAGCACACGGATCTTGACCGGGAAACGGCCGATGCTGGCCACCAGATCGCGCCGCTCGCGCGGGCTGGCGGAGGAGGTGGCGATGATGACCTCCTCGATGCCGATGGTGCTGATGAGCTCCTCCAGCCGCTCCGAGGGATGGATGCGGATACCGAGGATGTCCATGTCGTGCAGGCCCTCGTCGTCGCTGACGAAGGCCATCACCCGGCAATCGCCTGCCGCATGCAGCGCCTCGGTGAGCTGCGCGGCGGCATCGCTCGCGCCGTAGATCAGCACCCGCTTCTTGTCCTTTGCCTTCGGCATGCCGAGACCGAGCAGCCACTTGGCGCCGAAGCGGCTGCCGGCGACTGCGATGATGCCGCCGGCCCAATAGAGCACGGCGATGGTACGCGGAATGCCCTCCGAGCCGTATGAAAGGGTGAGGAAGGCCATGCTGACCCAGATCAGGGCGGAGATCGTCACCGCCTGGATGATGGTCCAGATCGCCCGTTCCCTGAGATAGCGCAGAACGGCGCGGTAGAGCCCCATGCGGATGAAGATCGGGATGGCGATGATCGGCCCGGCCGCGATGAACATCATCTGCTCGCGGTTGGGGATGAAGATCCGCTCGAAGCGATAGCAGAAGGCGAGCCAGATGATGAGCATCAGCCCGACGATGTCGGTCGCCACAAGCACCATTCTCTTGGTGCTGCGCGGACGGGCATGAATCCAGTTTCGGATTCGGTTCAAGGTCATGGTTTATCGTACCGAATTGCGTATAGCCCCCCTGCCTAAAGGCAGCGCACCGCAACGTACCCGCAACAGACGGCAAATCAAAGCTTAGCGCTTTCCCTAGCAGCAATTGTGGCAAAGGTCGAACATGAAGGCATCACCAACCGCAATATGCTGTTTCGGTTGCGTGATGGGGTTTCATTCGCCGTTGCCTTGGAGGGCCAGTGTCTCTATATGGGCTGCGTCCGCTGGCAGCCGGGAATGGTTGTCAGGCGTTGGGGCGTAGCCAAGTGGTAAGGCAGCGGTTTTTGGTACCGCCATGCGCAGGTTCGAATCCTGCCGCCCCAGCCAGCCTTCGCTTGGCTATTGCCAAGCTTCGGCTTGGCGAGCCAGACGCAACTTACCAGGGCAATAGCCAAGCGAAGGCTATCCCGCCGGAGCTTTAGCGAAGGCGGACCGGGCCGACATGCAATACGTTTATATTCTGCAAAGCTTGAAATATCGGGACAAATATTATGTCGGCTGTACGAACGATGTCGCCGATCGCCTGAGAAGGCACAACGCAGGCCAATCTGATTCTCAGTCGCGCCATTCCTCGATGTATGGACCGTGGGAGCTGGTCGTTCAGATCGGTTTTGAAGACAAGGCGAAAGCATTTGCCTTTGAGAAGTATCTGAAATCAGGGTCCGGGCGGGCTTTTGCCAAAAAGCATTTCTGAAAGTAGACCTTCGTCCATGATGCCCGACGAGCCTTCGCTTGGCTATTGCCAAGCTTCGGCTTGGCGAGCCAGACTATCAGCCAAGCGAAGGCGGACGGGCCGATTTCGCCCGCCCTCTACAGCGTCAAAAGCCGCAGCCCCGGCAGACCGGAGAAATCGTCGGCATTGACTGTCAGCAATACGTACCCGTGCTCGATGGCCTGGGCCGCGATCCACAGATCGTTATAGCGCGGCCGGGGCGAACGCCCGGCCTGCTTGACGGCGGCAGCGAGCACGCCGAAGGCCGCAGCGGTATCCTTTGTAACGCCTAAAACCGGCCGGCTCTCCACCTGCCGCAAATAGGCTGCGCGCACGGCGCGCTCGGCGGGGTCGGCGCAGACCTCCACCCCGAATCTCAATTCGCCCAAACTGATTACCGACGTAAAAACCGGTGCCTCTCCAGCTGCCGCGATCACCGCTTGCCGATCCACTTGGCCGGCGGCGAGCCCAAGCCAGATACAGCCATCGAAGATTACTCCCACGGATCACGCACTGCTTCGTCGAACACTCCACGGCTCTCTTTGAGCCAAGCGGTTGCCTGCTCCGGCGTCATGGCAGGTTGCAGCCCGGCGAGAGCCTGGGCTGCGTTCATGGTGCGCTCGGGCGGCGTAATCCAAGCGATGACCGTACGATTGCGCTCGACCATCACAATCTCATCTCCACCCACGACCATGTCCAGAATCTCGCGCGTATTTCGTGCCAACTCCGTGGCGCTGACGGTGTGCACAGCTCAATCTCCAGAATTTGCGTAACAATACGTATTATGCGCAAAGATTCGCTTATTTCAAGCCCGCTGTCACCCATCGATCAGGCCGCTCAGCTCCGCCACCTTCTCCTCCAGGAGCTTCTGATTCGCCCGCGTCTCCACATTGAGGCGCAGCAGGGGTTCGGTGTTGGAGGCGCGCAGGTTGAAGCGCCAGTCGTCGAAGACCATGCCAAGCCCGTCGACGGTCTCGAGGGCCGGGTTGGCGCGCCCGAAATGGTCGGCAACCCTTTCCTGCACGGCCTTGGCGTCGTCGACGGTGAAGTTGATCTCGCCGGAGCAGGGGAATTTGGCGATGCGCTCCTCCAGCGTCTCGGCGAGGGTCGAGCCGGTGACCGACAGTTCGCACACCACGTCGAGCCAGGTGAGCATGCCCGAATCGCAGTAGCTGAAGTCGCGGAAATAGTGGTGCGCGCTCATTTCACCGCCGTAGATGGCGTTCTCCTCGCGCATCATGCGCTTGAAGTAGGCGTGGCCGGTGCGGCACGGCTTTGCGATGCCGCCCATGCCTTCGACGATGTCGATGGTGTTCCAGGTCAGGCGCGGGTCGTAGAGGATGGTGCTGCCGGGCGCCTTTTCCAGCATGCGCTTGGCGATCATGCCGACGAGGTAATAGCCCTCCACGAAGCGGCCCTTGTGGTCGTAGAGGAAGCAGCGGTCGAAGTCGCCGTCCCAGGCGACGGCGAGGTCGGCGCCATGCTCGACCACGGCCTGGCTCGCCTTCTGCCGCTTTTCCTTCAGGAGCGGGTTGGGAATGCCGTTGGGAAGCCGCGGGTCGGGCTCATGGTCGATCTTGATGAAGGTGAAGGGCAGGTGCTCTTCGAGGAGGTCGATGATGGGGCCGGCGCAGCCGTTGCCGGCGTGGCAGACGATCTTGAGCGGCTTCAGTGCCTGGCCGGCAACCTCTTCCAAGAGCCGTTCGATATAAGCGCCACGGTCGCAGACGGGCCGTAAGCTGCCACGCTCGCCGTAGCTGTCCACGGCCGAGAGCGTGCGGTCGGAGCGCATAAGCTCCTCGATGGCGTTGAAAGCGTTGTCGGGTGTGGCCGCCGCCGCTCCCTTCAGCACCATCTTGATGCCGTTGTAGTCCAGCGGGTTGTGGCTGGCGGTGACCATGAGCCCGGCATCCGCGCCCGAGCGGGCGGTGTGGAAATAGACCTCCTCCGTGCCGCACAGCCCGACCGGCAGGACGTCGACGCCGCTGTCCAGCAACCCTTGGGCAAGCGCGTCGGCGAGGGCGGGACTGTCGAGGCGCATATCGTGCCCGACCACAACCGTCCCCGGCGACAGGGACTTTTTCGTCGCCTGGGCAAAACGATATGCGAAGGGAACGTTGATCTCGCCGGGAATCTGGCCGCGAACGTCATACGCCTTGAACGGTGCGCTCATGCTCATTCTCTCCTAGTCTGCCCTAGTCTGCCCCCAAGGTGCGTATTTGTTAAAGGTGATGATTGTGCGACGCAACAAGCAGCGGCGCCCGCACGGTCACCGCGTGTAACAACGCCTGCGACAGAGTGAACGTCCCTTTCTGTTGCGAAACGTCCCGCGCACGCATATTCACCGGGCGGGTTCAATCGAAAACTTTATCACGGGGCGAGGCAGGCACGCATGCAATTCATCGATCTTGGCGCGCAGCGCGAACGCATAAAGGCGCGGCTCGAGAAGAGGCTGGCCAAGGTTCTGGCCGAGGGCCGCTACATCCTCGGGCCTGAGGTTGCCGAGTTCGAGGAGAAGATCGCCGACTACATCGGCGTGAAGCATGCCGTCGCCTGCGCCAACGGCACCGACGCGCTTCTCATGCCGCTGATGGCATTCGGCATCGGCCCGGGCGACGCCGTCTTTTGCCCGAGTTTCACCTTCGCCGCGACGGCGGAAGTGGTGGCGCTGGCGGGCGCTGCGCCGGTCTTCGTCGATATCGATCCCGACAGCTACAACATCGACCTTGAAAGCCTGGAGGCGGCGATCGCCCATGTGCGCGAAGAAGGCCGCCTGACGCCGAAGGCGATCATCCCCGTCGATCTCTTCGGCCTTGCCGCCGAGTACAACGACATCGCCAGGATCGCCGAGCGCGAAGGCTTGCGCATCGTCGAGGACGCGGCGCAGGCGACCGGCGGTTCCTACGGCAACACCATGTGCGGCGCCTTCGGCGACGTCGCCGGCACCAGCTTCTATCCGGCCAAGCCGCTGGGCTGCTACGGCGACGGCGGCGCCATGTTCACCAACGATGCGGACCTTGCCGAGGTGCTGCGCTCGATCGCCTTCCATGGCAAGGGCGAGAGCCAGTACGACAATGTGCGCATCGGCCTCAACTCGCGGCTCGACACGCTCCAGGCGGCGATCCTCATCGAAAAGCTCGCCATCCTGCCGGAGGAGATGGACCTGCGCCAGGAAGTTGCCGCGCGCTATCATGAGGTGCTGGGCGACGTCGTGAAGGTGCCCTCGGTGCCGGCCGGAAGCCGTTCCGCATGGGCGCAATATGCGATCGAGACGCCGGCGCGGGACGCCGTGCGCGCCAGCCTCAGGGAAGAGGGCATCCCGTCCGTCGTCTATTACGAAAAGCCCCTGCACCTGCAGGAGGCCTATGCCGCCTATCCGCGCGCGCCGAAAGGGCTGCCCGTTTCGGAAAGCCTGCCGGAGCGCATCCTGTGCCTGCCCATGCATCCCTATCTTTCCAAGGCCGATCAGGAGCGTGTCGCTGCTGTCGTCAGACGGGCGGTGAAGGGAGCATGATTGTGGGTTTGGACGTGCACTCGGACCGACTTACGAGCGCTCCGGAAGAACATTCCGCATTCGGAGCGAACGACGCAAAATGCACATCGGCAGGTGGAACCTATTGGGTTCCCTCGCCTTGAGGGGTATGAAACTGCCATGTTATGCCCACACAGTTTTGGTACTGCACTGCAACATAGATCGCGGACAACGATACAGGGCTAGAACATATGTCGGCACCGCTTACGCATCTTCAGCGCTTGGAGGCCGAGTCGATCCACATAATGCGTGAGGTCGCCGCGAGCTTTTCCAAACCGGTCATGCTTTATTCGATCGGCAAGGACTCCTCCGTCCTCCTTCATCTGGCGATGAAGGCTTTTTACCCGGCCAAGCCGCCGTTTCCCTTTCTCCATGTGGACACCACCTGGAAGTTCCGCGAGATGATCGCCTTCCGCGACCGCATGGCGGAGGAGCTCGGCTTCGATCTCCTGGTGCACATCAACGAGGACGGCGTGCGCGACGGCATCAACCCGTTCGACCACGGCTCGAACGTGCATACTCACGTGATGAAGACCGTGGCGCTGCGCCAGGCGCTCGACAAATACGGCTTCGACGCGGCCTTTGGCGGTGCCCGCCGCGACGAGGAGAAGAGCCGGGCCAAGGAGCGCATCTTCTCCTTCCGCAATTCAAGCCACGGCTGGGACCCGAAGAACCAGCGCCCGGAGATGTGGAAGATCTACAACACGCGCATCGCCCAAGGAGAGTCGATCCGCGTCTTCCCGCTGTCGAACTGGACCGAGCTCGATATCTGGCAATACATCCTGCAGGAGAACATTCCCATCGTGCCGCTCTATTTCGCCAAGAAGCGGCCGGTGGTCGACCGCGGCGGCATGACGATCCTGGTGGACGACGACCGGCTCAAGTTGCAGCCTGACGAAAAAATTGAAGAGCGCAAGGTACGCTTCCGCACACTTGGCTGCTATCCGTTGACCGGCGCGATCGACTCCGACGCAGAGACGCTGGAAGGCATCGTCGCTGAAATGCTTACCGCGCGCACCTCCGAGCGCCAGGGCCGGCTTATCGACCGCGACGAAACGGGGTCGATGGAGAAGAAGAAGCGGGAAGGGTACTTCTGATGCTGAAAGTTGACGAGGTTCTTCCAGACACCGAGACCGCCGATATCCGCACCTATCTGGCGAGCCAGGAGAAGAAGACGCTGCTGCGCTTCCTCACCTGCGGCTCGGTGGACGACGGCAAGTCGACGCTGATCGGCCGGCTTCTCTACGATACTAAACTGATTTTTGAAGATCAGCTCGCAACCCTCGAGCAAGACTCGAAAAAACACGGCACCACGGGCGACGACATCGATCTCGCCCTTCTGGTCGACGGCCTGGAGGCCGAGCGCCAGCAGGGGATCACCATCGACGTCGCCTACCGCTTCTTCGCAACGCCGAAGCGCAAGTTCATCGTCGCCGACACGCCGGGCCACGAGCAGTACACCCGCAACATGGCCACCGGCGCCTCCAGCGCCGACCTGGCGGTGGTGCTGGTCGACGCGCGGCAGGGTGTGCTGGCGCAGACGCGCCGCCACTCCATCATCGCCTCGCTCCTTGGCATCCGCAACATCGTGCTGGCGGTGAACAAGATCGATCTCGTCGACTTCGACGAGGGGGTCTTCAAGCGGATCGTGGCGGAGTACGAGGCCTTTGCCAAGGATCTGGGCTTTGCCTCGGTCGTGCCCATTCCGATGTCGGCGCGCTACGGCGACAACGTCACGCGGGCGTCGGACAAGTCGCCCTGGTACACCGGGCCCTCGCTCATCGACCATCTGGAGACGGTGGATGTCGAGGGCGATGCGGCCGAACGCCCGTTCCGCTTTCCGGTGCAGTATGTGAACCGGCCGAACCACGAGTTCCGCGGCTTTGCGGGAACGGTGGCTTCCGGCTCCATCGCCGTCGGCCACGACGTGGTGGTGGCCAAGTCGGGCAAGCGCTCGCGCGTCAAGCGCATCGCCACCTATGACGGCGACCGGGAGAGAGCGTCGGAGGGCGAGGCGGTGACGCTGCTGCTCGACGACGAGATCGAGGTTTCGCGCGGCAACATGCTGGTGGCGCCGAATGCCCGCCCGCACGTGGCCGACCAACTCGCGGCCAATGTCGTTTGGTTCGACGAGCATCCGCTTCTTCCCGGCCGCATGTACCTCTTGCGGACGGAGACGGACCAGGTGAACGCCACCGTCAGCCATCTGAAGCACCGCACCAACGTCAACAATTTCGCCCACGAGGCGGCGAAGAGCCTCGACCTGAACGAGGTCGGCGTCTGCAATTTCTCGCTCCAGGCGCCCATTGCCTTCGATTCCTTCGAGGAAAACCGCACCACCGGCGCCTTCGTGCTGATCGACCGGCTGACCAACGCCACCGTCGGCGCCGGCATGATCCTGCATCCCTTGCGCCGGGCGGCCAATATCCATTGGCAGGCGCTGGACGTGACCAAGGCGTCGCGGTCGGAACTGAAGCATCAGAAGCCCGCTGTCCTGTGGTTCACCGGCCTTTCGGGTTCCGGCAAGTCGACCATTGCCAATCTTCTGGAAAAGAAACTGCATGCGGCCGGCCGCCACACCTATATCCTCGACGGCGACAACGTGCGTCACGGGCTCAACCGCGACCTCGGCTTCACCGAGGAAGACCGGGTGGAAAACATCCGCCGCGTCGCCGAGGTGGCGCGCCTGATGGCCGAGGCGGGGCTGATCGTGCTGGTCTCCTTCATCTCGCCCTTCCGGGCCGAGCGCCGCATGGCGCGCGACCTGATGACCGAGGGCGAGTTCATCGAGGTCTTCATCGATACGCCTTTCGAAGAGTGCGCCAGGCGCGACCCCAAGGGGCTCTATGCCCGCGCGCTCAAGGGCGAGATCAAGAACTTCACCGGCGTCGATTCACCCTACGAGGTGCCGGAACTGGCGGACGTTCACCTGCCCACGGTAGACCGCTCGCCCGAAGATCTGGTGGAAGAATTGGAAACCTGGCTTAAGGAGCGCGGCTATTGCTGAGCGGAGAGGCAACGCGGCTGCTGGACGACGAAGCGGCCCTTCTGACGCTGTTCGAGGATCTTGCACTCGCCGCCGGGCGCGCGATCATGGAGCATTACGAGGCCGGCGTCAGCGTCGAGGAGAAGGCTGACGCCTCGCCGGTGACCGAAGCCGACCGAGCCGCCGAGCGCATTATCCTTACGGGACTGCGCGCCACGCTCGCCGGCGCGCCCTGCGTGTCGGAAGAGGAAGCCTCCGGCGGTGTCCTGCCGGTTTGCGGCGACGACGGCTTTTTGCTGGTGGACCCCCTCGACGGCACGCGCGAGTTCATTGGCCGTCGGCCCGACTTCACGGTCAATATCGCTCTGGTGAAAGAGGGAGCGCCGGTGGCCGGCGTCGTCTACGCACCGGCGCGCGGCGTTCTTTACTCCGGCCGTCCAGGTGCGGCGTTCGAGGCCGAAACCCGCGACGGCAAATCGATCGTGAGCCGCCGCCAGATCAGCGCCCGCCCGGCACGCACGCCGCCGGCGATCGTTGCCAGCCGTTCCCATTCGACACCGGAAACGGAAGCCTTCATCGCCCGTTATCCGGGGGCGGAGACCGTCTCCGTCGGCTCGTCGCTGAAATTCTGCATGCTCGCCCGCGGCGACGCGGATCTCTACCCGCGCTTCGGGCGTACCATGCAATGGGATACGGCGGCGGGCGATGCCGTGCTCAGGGCGGCTGGCGGGCGCACGCTGACGCTGGAGGGTGAACTGTTCACCTACGGCCCGAAGGGCGGCGAGGGGCTGGAGGCGTTCGCCAATCCGTTCTTCATCGCCGAGGGGCGGGCGGGGTAGTTACCCGTAGAGGTTCCCACCCCTTCGCGCCCCCCTCTGTCCTGCCGGACATCTCCCCCGCAAGGGGGGAGATTGGCCGTCACAGGGGCTTTCGCCAATCGTCAACGTTGCAAAACAGGCGCCGGAGCAAGCGGCCGGGGCAATCTCCCCCCTTGCGGGGGAGATGTCCGGCAGGACAGAGGGGGGCGCGAAGGGGCTGAAACGTCTCTGTGCCTGCCCCTCAAAGCTCCTCCCGCCACGGCGGGTTGGCGCCGGCGCGCGAGACTGTCACCGCCGCGACGCGGGCGGCGAAGCTGAGAGCCTCACGCACCGCATCCTCGCGCAGGTTGGCGATGCTTTCCTTGTTCAGGCACCCTGCTTCGCGCAAGGCGGCGAGCACGCCGGCGTTGAAGGCATCGCCCGCGCCAACGGTGTCGACCACCGGGACTTGCACCGCCTCCATCGTCACGGTCCCGCCGTTCCAGAAGGCCGTCGCCCCCTTGGCGCCGCTTGTCACGATGACGAGCTTCGTGCCCGCCTGAAGCAGGCCGTGTGCCGCCTCTTCGTGCGAAGACACCTCGCCGAACCAGGCAAGGTCCTCTTCCGAAATCTTCACGATGTCCGCCATCGCCATCATGCGCCGCATGCGCGCCTTGTGGGCCTCGGCATCCTTGATGAAGACCGGCCTTATGTTGGGGTCGAGCATGGTGACGCGGGCCGCGCTCTCGCGCGCCATCAGGGCCTTGTAGGTGGCTCCGCAGGGTTCGGTGGCGAGGCTGATGCCGCCGAAAAGAAGTGCCTCCACATCATCTTCCAGTCGCGGCAGGTCCGCTTCCGTGAGCATGCGCCCGGCCGAGTTCTCGTCGTAGAAGAAGTAGCTTGCATGGCCTTCGCTAAGGCTGACGAAGGCGAGGGTGGTGGGGAGGCTGGAGATTTTGGCGTAGGCGAGGTCGACCCGGCTGTCGCGCAGCGCCTCCTGCAGGCGGGTGCCGAACAGATCGTCGGAGAGGCCCGAGAAGAACGACACGGGCGCGCCGAGCCGTCCGAGCGCCAGGGCGCTGTTGAAGACCGAGCCGCCGGCATGGGGGGCGAAGGCGCTTTCGCCGTCGGCCGTCTTACGCGGCAGCATGTCGATCAGCGCTTCACCGCAGCACAGGATCATCGTCGTTCCTCCCGGGAGAATGTGGAAAACGGATGCGGGTCATATGGCAGATTGCGCGCCGACGAGGAAGCGCTCGGCGAGCGGCAGGCTGGCGCCGCCGAGCGCGCGCGCATGCCGGCCCACGGTGCCCTCGCGCACGGCGGGGAGCCTCAAGCCCTCCGAATCGAGCGTGGCGAGGTGGCGCGCCGTGCGCGCGACGACCTCTCCACGCACCGAAAGCGGCAACCAGCCGTCGATGACGGCAGCCTGGAAGTCGATGACGGCGGAGGCGGCAAGGATGGCGTGCGCGAGGCCCTGGGCGGCGCCTTCCATCCAGCGCTCCAGGTCGTCGCCCAGTTCGCCCCAGTCGTCCGGCGAGGTCCATAGATGGGTGGCGTCCTCTCCGCGCGCGACGATCGCCTTTTCGAGCACGCTGATGGAGGCGACGTCGATGAGCTGCCGCGTTCTGCCGTCGGGGCCGGGCACGGGGATGGAGCCCAGTGCCCCGGCATTCCCCGTGCGGCCGGTGAAAAGCCGTCCGCCGAGCGCAATGCCGCCGCCGACGAAGGCGCCGAGATAGAAATAGATGAAGTCGTCCCGGGTCGGCGGGTTGCCGAAGACGAGCTCCGCCCCGCAAGCCGATGTGGCGTCGTTCTGCAGATAGACGGGGAAGGGGCAGCGCTCGGCAAAGGCGGCGCGGATATCCGTGTGCCGCCAGCCATCCATGGCGCCCGGCGGCGCGCCCGCCGCATCGGCCCAGTTCCACAATTCGAACGGCATGGCGATGCCGAGCCCGGCGACGCGCTCCCAGGTGCGGCGATCGGCGCTCTCGGCGACTTCCGCCAGATCCTCCGTCACGAAGCGGATCGTCTCCTCCGGCGTCGGATAGGCGTAGGAATGCTGGCGCATGCGGCGGATCGTGCCGCGAAAGTCGATCAGCGCCAGCTCCGAGCTGCGCCGGCCGATCTTCAGGCCCAGGAAGAAGGCGCCGTCGGGGTTGAGGCTCATGGGGATGGAGGGCTGACCCACCTTGCCGCGCTGCGGGCTGCCGCGCACCAGAAGCGCGTCGGCCTCCAGCCCGCGCATGATGACGGAGACGGTCTGTGCCGAAAGCCCGGTCATGCGGGCGATCTCGGTCTTGGCGAGGCTGCCGTGCTGGCGCAGGAGCGACAGCACCAGGCGCTCGTTGTAGTCGCGCATGCCGCTCTGGTTGGTGCCCAGATTCGGGCGCGGCGTGCGCGCGCCGTCGCTTTCCCTCGCAAAACCGCCTTCCAAGCCCGTTCCCTTCCTCCCAGTGGTGCGATCCTGACAGATGGTACCCATCTGTCAGGACAAATCGCCCCACCGGATCAATGGCTTGTGGGCCGACTCTTCCAAACGGATGGGTACCATCTGTTTGGGTCAGACCACTAGGGTGCCTTTTTGCGCGCACAATGGGATGCCGCAGACGTTAAGTCAATAAATAAATAAACATGATTTATCTATTGACACGGCGTCCCACCTTCTGTTTTCTGGTCGTCACGTGATCGGCCGCCACAGGATCGACACGTGTTCGTGGCGTCGTCGGACGCCAACTCGCTTCTCGGGAGGATACCGTGACCAAACACGCGCTACTGAAGACCACCGCGCTCGCCCTTGCCGGCGCCGGCTTTCTCGGCCTTGCACAGCCCGCCGCCGCTCAGGATGTGGGCGCATGCCTGATTACCAAGACCGACATCAACCCCTTCTTCGTGAAGATGAAGGAGGGCGCCACCGCCAAGGCGGAGGAACTGGGCATTTCGCTTTCCACCTTCGCCGGCAAGGTCGACGGCGACCACGAAACCCAGGTCCAGGCGGTCGAGACCTGCATCGCCTCGGGCGCCAAGGGTATCCTGCTCACGGCCTCCGACACCAAGGCCATGGTGCCGGTGGTCAAGAAGGCGCGCGACGCCGGCGTTCTGGTGATCGCGCTCGACACGCCGCTGGAGCCCATCGACGCGGCCGACGCCACCTTCGCCACGGATAATTTCAAGGCCGGCGAGCTGATCGGCCAGTGGGCCGCGGCGACGTTGGGCGATGCGGCGGCGGACGCCAAGATCGCCATGCTCGACCTGACGCCCAGCCAGCCCTCGGTGGATGTGCTGCGCGACCAGGGCTTCATGACCGGCTTCGGCATCGAAACCGGGGACGCCGACCGCATCGGCGACGAGGACGACCCGCGCATCGTCGGCCACGACATCACCAACGGCAACGAGGAAGGCGGCCGCACGGCCATGGAAAACCTTCTCCAGCGCGACCCGGACATCAACGTCGTCTACACCATCAACGAACCCGCCGCCGCCGGCGCCTACGAAGCCTTGCAGTCCTTCGGCAAGACCGAGGGCGTGCTCGTCGTTTCCATCGACGGCGGCTGCCCGGGTGTGCAGAACGTCAAGGAAGGCATCATCGGCGCTACGTCGCAGCAATATCCTCTGCTCATGGCTTCGCTGGGCATCGAGGCGATCGCCAAGTTCGCCGAGACCGGCGAGAAGCCGGAGCCGACGCCAGGCCTCGACTTCTTCGACACCGGCGTGACGCTGGTCACCGACCAGCCGGTGGAGGGCGTGGAGTCGATCGGCACCGACGAAGGTCTCGAGCGCTGCTGGGGCTAGTCGTTCCCATGCGCCTGTAGGGGCGTGCGGAGCGGCCCTCGAGCCGCTCCGCGACGTTCTTGTTTGACGGCAATGCTTTTTCTCCTCACGATGAGTGCAACACGATGGGAGGATCGACGATGAGCGAGGCGGGCGGCGCCGCGCGCAGAGGACAGGAGTTCGAGGACGGGCTGGAGAAGAGCGACGCCAGCGTCGCCGCCTTCGAAAGCCACGAAAAGACGATCCTCGACCGGCTGCAGCATTTCCTGCACGGCAATCCGACGATGGTGCCGGTGATCGTGCTCCTGCTGAGCATCGCCGTCTTCGGCTTTGTCGCCGGCGGCAACTTCTTCAGCGCCTTCAACCTGTCGCTCGTCATGCAGCAGGTCTCCATCATCGGCATCCTTGCCGCTGCCCAGAGCCTGGTGATCCTCACCGCCGGCATCGACCTCTCGGTCGGCGCAAGCATGGTTCTGGTCTCCGTCATCATGGGCAATCTGGCGGTCAAGATGGGGCTCCCCGCGCCGCTGGCCATCGGCGTGGGCTTCATATGCGGCATGCTGGCGGGGACGCTCAACGGCTTTCTCGTCACGCGCGTCAAGCTGCCGCCCTTCATCGTCACGCTGGGCACATGGAACATCTTCTTCGCGCTCAACCTGTGGCTTTCCGGCGCCCAGTCGATCCGCAGCCAGGATATCGACGCCACAGCCCCCTTGCTGAAATGGTTCGGCGAGAGCATCCGCATCGGCGGAGCCCAGTTCACCTACGGCTCCATCCTGATGGTGCTCATCTTCGCGGTGCTCTGGTATGTGCTCAATCGCACGGCCTGGGGCAGGCATGTCTATGCGGTGGGCGACGACAAGGAAGCGGCGGAGCTTTCCGGCATCCGCACTAACCGCACGCTGGTGCAGGTCTACGCCGTCGCCGGCCTCGTCTGCGCCATCGGCGCCTGGGCCTCGATCGGCCGCGTCGGCTCGGTCTCGCCGCAGAGCTTCCAGGAAGCGAACCTCCAGTCCATCACCGCCGTCGTCATCGGCGGCATCTCGCTGTTTGGCGGGCGCGGCTCCATCGTCGGTCCCCTCGTTGGCGCTCTCATCGTCGGCGTGTTCAACTCCGGCCTCAGGCTCGCCGGCGTCGACGTGCTGTGGCAGGTCTTCGCCATCGGCTGGCTGACGATCATCGCCGTGGCGCTGGACCAGTGGATCAGAAAGGTGTCGGCATGAGCACCGAACCCATCCTCACCGCCCGTGGCCTCGTCAAGCACTACGGCCGCGTGGTGGCCCTCAACCAGACCGATTTCGACCTTTACCCGGGCGAGATCCTTGCCGTCATCGGCGACAACGGTGCCGGCAAGTCGACCCTCATCAAGGCCATCTCCGGTGCCATACATCCCGACGAGGGCGAGATCCGGCTGGACGGCGAGCCGGTCCACTTCCGCTCGCCGCTGGAGGCGCGGGAGGCCGGCATCGAGACCGTCTACCAGACGCTGGCGCTGTCGCCGGCGCTCTCCATCGCCGACAACATGTTCCTGGGCCGGGAGATTCGCAAATCAGGCTTCATGGGCCGCTGGTTCCGCTCGCTGGACCGCGAGGCGATGGAGCGGATCGCCCGCGAAAAACTTTCCGATCTCGGCCTGATGACCATCCAGAACATTGGCCAGGCGGTGGAGACACTGTCGGGCGGCCAGCGCCAGGGCGTGGCCGTGGCACGCGCCGCCGCCTTCGGCTCCAAGGTCATCATCATGGACGAGCCGACGGCGGCGCTGGGCGTCAAGGAATCGCGCCGCGTGCTCGATTTGATCCAGGACGTGCGCTCGCGCGGCATGCCCATCGTGCTCATCTCGCACAACATGCCGCACGTCTTCGAGGTTGCCGACCGTATTCACGTGCACCGCCTGGGGCGGCGGCTTTGCGTCATCGATCCGAAGGACTACACGATGTCGGATGCCGTGGCCTTCATGACGGGCGCGAAGGAGCCGCCGGCAGAGGCGCTGGCGGCTTAGCGCGTGATGAATTGAAGCCGGATCGGGTTGCGGATGGCATCCGCCCTGTAAGTATCGACAACGGTCGCTTGCGGTGGAAGCATCAGTAGCGCTCGTCGTCGCGCATCTCGCGCACGAACTTTGCGCTCCTCTCGCCACCTTGAGGCGCGCGGGCGCGGAACGCGGCGAGCTTTTCGAGGGGAAGCGGCTTCTTGCCAAGAACAGCGGGCCGCATACATGCGACCGGCTTGCCGCGTCGGGTGATGATTATTTCTTCACCCGATTCCACCATGTCGAGCAGATCGCTCAGATGCGTCTTGGCGTGAGCCAGATTGACCGTGACCATATTCAGTGCCCTATGACCAAGAAGCCTGCCGCATGATAGCAGAGGATGCTTCTTTCTGCAGCCGGTCTCTTCGCGCCAGGCGGGGCAATCGCACACGACTGCCGATGTGCCTTTAACTCTCACGCCGTCTCAGCTTCGCCTCACGCCTCCCGCGCCAGCTCCTGCGACACCAACCCCCGCAACCGGCTGGCCAGCGGCGACAGTCGCCGGCTCCTGAGCGACAGGAGGTGGTAGGGCGCGACGACGATCGGCTCGTGGATCGGCAGCACCGCGAGCCCGAGCCCGCCCCCATTGCCGCGAAGCAACTCCGAGACCTCGCGGGACAGCGGGGCGATGGCGTCCGACGTCATCAGGAGCGCGATCATGGCGAGCAGCGAGGTCGTGTTGATGATGTTGCGGGGCAGGGCGGCGCCCGCCCCCAGGAAAGCGTCCTCCACCGCCACCCGCACCGGAGCCCCCACCGATTGCATGACCCATTCGAAACCGCCGAGATCGGCAATGGAGGCCGCGTTGGTGCCGGCAAGCGGATGGTTCTTGCGCACGACGAGGTCGACCGTCTCGACACGACCGCGGGCGATGATGAAGTCGCGCGGGTCGTAAGGCGGGGGCACGCGGCCCAGGACAAAGTCGAAATGGCCAGCCAGAAGATCGCGGATGAGCGCTTCGCTCGGCGCCACGTCGATATGCACGTCGGCGTTGGGCGAGGCGGCCTTCAGCTTCTGGATGGCCGGCATGACATAGCCGACCGCCGCTCCGGTGACGGCGCCCACGCGCACGCGCCCGCCCTTGCCGAGCTTGTACTCGTCGACCTCAAGCATCGTCTCGCGCAGCTCCGTCAGCAGCGTGTCGGCGTGGCGGACGATCATGCGCCCGACCTCGGTCGCGCTCATGCCCCGGGCATGCCGCTCGAACAGCGGCGCGCCGACGATTGCCTCGATCTGCGTCAGCATGCGCGAGGCTGCAGGCTGGGTCATGGAAAGGGAGGCCGCGGCGGGGCTGAGCTGCCCATGCTCGGCGATTGCCGCGACCAGGCGGAAATGGCTGAGCTTCAGCCGAGAACGGGGATCGGAGACCATGGGAGGAAGGTATACCACTTATGCTATGCAGATGAACAAAAAATGCATTTGATTGGTATAACCCTCCTCTCATAGTTTGACGCCCGGATCAGGGGATCCGCTCGTTCTTGAACAACGCCATCGGGTGCGGTCGGATGCGGGTGCATTGGGCCGGGCCCTTTGGTCATGGGAGGAATTCAATGAGAAAAATGACATCCGTCTTCGCCTCGCTCGCGCTCGGGGCAACCCTTTTCGCGGGTGCTGCGGAGGCGCAGGACAAGGGTTATGTCGGCATCGCCATGCCCACCAAATCTTCGGCGCGCTGGATCTCCGACGGCGGCTCGATGGTTGAGCAGTTCGAGGCGGCCGGCTACACCACCGACCTGCAATACGCCGAGGACGACATCCCGAACCAGCTCGCCCAGATCGAGAACATGATCACCAAGGGCGTCAACGTTCTGGTGATTGCGGCCATCGACGGCACCACGCTTTCCAACGCGCTGGAGAACGCCGCCGCGGCCGACATCAAGGTGATCGCCTATGACCGCCTGATCCGCGACAGCGAGCATGTGGACTATTACGCCACTTTCGACAACTTCAAGGTCGGCGTGCAGCAAGCGACATCGCTGGTCAACGGCCTGAAGGAGCGCTTCCCCGACGAGAAGCCCTGGAACGTCGAATTGTTCGGCGGCTCGCCCGACGACAACAACGCCTACTTCTTCTACGACGGCGGCATGTCCGTGCTGCAGCCGCTGATCGATTCCGGCGACATCGTCGTCGCCTCCGGCCAGGAAGGCATGGACACGGTCGGCACGCTGCGCTGGGACGGCGCGGTGGCGCAGTCGCGCATGGACAACCTTCTGTCCGCCCACTACACGGACAAGCAGCTGCACGGCGTCCTTTCGCCCTATGACGGCCTGTCGATCGGCATCCTGTCGTCGCTGAAGGGTGTCGGCTACGGCTCGGGCGACCTCGAAATGCCGATCGTCTCCGGCCAGGACGCCGAGGTTCCCTCGGTGAAGTCGATCCTCGCCGGCGAGCAGTACTCCACCATCTTCAAGGACACGCGCGAGCTTGCTCGTGTCACCGTCGGCATGGTGGACGCGCTCCTGCAGGGCAGTGAGCCGGAGATCAACGACACGGAGACCTATGACAACGGCGTCAAGGTCGTGCCGTCCTACCTGCTCGAGCCGATGCTGGTCGACGCCGGCAATTGGGAAGAGGCTCTGATCGGTTCCGGTTACTACACCGAAGACCAGGTGAAGTAAGAACAAGACAGGAAAAATGGCCCGCCCGTTCGAACGGGCGGGCCGCCTTGATGAAGAACATTCACATGCAAGCCATTTTGGAGATGCAGGGCATCACCAAGAGCTTTCCCGGCGTGAAGGCTCTGGACGACGTGAACCTGACGGTGGCACGCGGCGAGATCCACGCGCTGGTGGGCGAGAACGGCGCCGGCAAATCCACGCTGATGAAGGTTTTGAGCGGGGTCTATCCGCACGGCTCCTATGACGGCGACATCGTCTTCGAGGGGAAGCCCGTCGCCTTTTCCGGCATCTCCGACAGCGAGCGCGACGGCATCATCATCATCCACCAGGAACTGGCGCTGGTGCCGCTCCTGTCGATCGCGGAAAACATCTTTCTCGGCAACGAGATCGCCAAGGGCGGTGTCGTGGATTGGCCGGAGACGAACGCGCGCACCGAAAAGCTCCTGAAGACCGTCGGCCTCAAGGAAAAGCCGGTCGCGCGCGTCGACACGCTGGGCGTGGGCAAGCAGCAGCTCGTGGAGATCGCCAAGGCGCTGTCCAAGAAGGTGAAGCTGCTGATCCTCGACGAGCCGACGGCGGCACTCCAGGAGAACGACAGCCAGAAGCTGCTCGACCTGCTGCTCGAATTGAAGGCGGAAGGCATCTCCTCCGTCCTCATCTCGCACAAGCTCAACGAGGTCAGCCGCGTCGCCGATTCCATCACGGTGCTGCGCGACGGAAAGACGGTCTCCACCCTCGACTGCCATTCCGAAAAGATCAGCGAGGAGCGGATCATCCGCGACATGGTGGGCCGCGACATGGCTCACCGATACCCTGAGCGCACGCCCGAGATCGGCGAAACGCTGCTCGATGTGGCCGAGTGGAATGTCTGGCACCCGTTGCAGACGGAGCGCCAGGTGATCCGCGGCGCCTCCTTCCGCGTGGCCGCGGGCGAGGTGGTCGGCATTGCCGGCCTGATGGGCTCCGGCCGCACCGAGCTTGCCATGAGCCTGTTCGGCAAGAGCTATGGCCGCAACATCTCCGGCACGGTGAAGCTGCGCGGCAAGGAGATCGACGTCTCCACCGTCGGCCGCGCCGTTGCAAACGGTCTCGCCTACGTTACCGAGGACCGCAAGGCACTGGGCCTCGTTCTGGAAGAGGACGTCATGCGCAACACCACGCTCGCCAACCTGGCGCGGGTGTCGAGGAACGGCGTCATCGACAACGCCGAGGAGCGCCAGGTGGCCGAGCGCTACCGCACGGCCCTCGGCGTGCGCACGCCCTCGGTGTTTCAGAAGGTGATGAACCTTTCGGGCGGCAACCAGCAGAAGGTTGTGTTGAGCAAGTGGCTGTTCACGGAACCGGACGTGCTCATCCTCGACGAGCCGACCCGCGGCATCGATGTCGGCGCGAAGTTCGAGATCTATACCATCATCAACGAGCTTGCGGGGCAGGGGAAGGGGGTCGTCATGATCTCTTCCGAAATGCCGGAGCTGCTCGGCATGTGCGACCGCATCTACGTCATGAACGAGGGTGCGCTCGTCGGCGAGCTCAAGGGCAGTGAAGCGAACCAGGAAAAGATCATGTCGATGATCGTGAGGTCCTAGGAAATGACTGAAGTCTCAGCGCGCGAAAGAGAAACGGCGGCGGAAGGCGCGGTCGTCTCCATCGGCAGCCATCTGAAGAACCACCTGCGCGACTACGGCATGCTGCTGGCGCTGGTGGTCATCATGGCGTTCTTCCAGGTGGTGACCGACGGCACGCTGATGCGGCCGGTGAACCTCACCAACCTGATCCTGCAGAACAGCTACATCGTCATCATGGCGCTGGGCATGCTGCTCGTCATCGTCGCCGGCCATATCGACCTGTCGGTCGGCTCGGTCGTCGGCTTCGTCGGCGCGGTGGCGGCGGTGATGCTCGTCCAGTACGAGTTGCCGACACCGGTGGTCATCCCCGCCTGCCTCATCCTCGGCATCCTGATCGGCGCCGCGCAAGGCTACTGGATCGCCTATTGGCGCATCCCTTCCTTCATCGTCACGCTGGCCGGTATGCTCGTCTTCCGCGGGCTCACCCTCTGGGTGCTGCAGGGCCAGTCGGTCGGCCCGTTCCCGCGCGGCTTCCAGCTCTTGAGCACCGGCTTCATCCCCGACGCCTTCGGTATCGGCCGGCCCAACGCGACGGCCATTCTCTTGGGGGCGGCGACCGCGGCCATCCTCGTCTACATGGCCATGCGTGACCGCCGGCGGCACATGAAATACGGCATCGAGGACGAGCCCTTCAGCTTCTTCCTCGCCAAGAACGGCCTGATCGCCGCGGCAATCGTCTTCCTGTCCTACATGCTGGCGACCTATCGGGGCCTCCCCAACGTGCTCATCACCATGGCGGTGCTGACGGCGGCCTATACGTTCCTCACCAACTCGACCACGGTCGGCCGCAGGATCTACGCGCTGGGCGGCAACGAGAAGGCGGCCAAGCTCTCGGGCATCCCGACCGAGCGGCTCACCTTCCTCACCTTCGCCAATATGGGGATGCTGGCGGCGCTTGCCGGCCTCATCTTCGCAGCCCGGCTGAACACGGCGACACCGAAGGCGGGCGTCGCCTTCGAGCTCGACGTTATCGCCGCCGTCTTCATCGGCGGGGCGTCGATGTCCGGCGGCGTCGGAAAGATCGTCGGAGCGGTCGTCGGCGCCTTCATCATGGGCGTGATGAACAACGGCATGTCCATTCTTGGCATCGGCATCGACTATCAGCAGGTCATCAAGGGCTTGGTGCTGCTGGCGGCGGTGATCTTCGACGTCTACAACAAGAACAAATCGACCTGACGAGGCAAAACCATGCACCTTTCGCAACTGAAGAAGGGCGGCGTCGTCTGCCGCCGGGGAGAGGACGCGCGGCTGGTGGGCGGTGCAGCGAGCACCTACGGCCTCGCGCAGGAAGCGATCGAGACCGGGCAGAACCTTGCAGCGGTCATCGAGCGGCACGGGCTCGGCGAGGCGGTGGACCTGGAAAAACTGGCCGCTAAGGGTGCGCTCGACGTGCCCGTGCGCCATCCCGACCCGGCACATATGTTCCTCACCGGCACCGGCCTTACCCATCTCGGCTCGGCGTCCGCCCGCGACGCCATGCACGCCGAGGCCGACACGGCGGGCATGACCGATTCCATGAAGATGTTCCGGATGGGCATCGAGGGCGGCAAGCCGGACGCCGGCAAGGAAGGCGTGCAGCCCGAATGGTTTTACAAGGGCACCGGCGTCGGCGCGGTCGCGCCCGGCGATCCGCTCGTCTCGCCCGACTGCGCGCTCGACGGCGGCGAGGAGCCGGAGATCGCCGGCTTCTACCTGATCGGCAAGGACGGCAAGCCCTTCCGTGTCGGCTTCTCGCTCGCCAACGAGTTCTCCGACCACGTGACCGAGCGCATCAACTATCTCTACCTCGCCCACTCCAAGCTCCGCCCCGCCTCCTTCGGCCCCGAACTTCTTGCGGGCGACCTGCCGGGAGACATCCGCGGAATGTCCCGCATCCTGCGCGAGGGAAAGGTGATCTGGGAGAAGGAATTCCTGTCCGGCGAGGACAACATGTCCCACACGATCGCCAATCTGGAGCACCACCACTTCAAGTACGGCCTCTTCTGCCAGCCGGGCGACCTGCACGTGCACATGTTCGGCACGGCGACGCTCTCCTTCGCGGATGGGATCTCCTGCGGGGAGGGGGATGTGTGGGAGATCTCGGCGCCCGATTTCGGCCTGCCGTTGAGGAACCCGCATGCGCGGGAGAGGAAGCGCGAGACGGCGGTGGTGGTGCTTTGAGGACGGTTATGCTCGGAAATACCGGTGCCCCTTCGCGCCCCCCTCTGTCCTGCCGGACATCTCCCCCACGAGGGGGGAGATTGTGCCGGCCGCTTGCTCCGGCGCCTTTTCTGCAACGTTGCCGATTGGCGAAAGCCGTCGTGACGGCCGATCTCCCCCCGTGTGGGGGAGATGTCCGGCAGGACAGAGGGGGGCGCGAAGGGGCGCCGGTATTTCCATTCAGCCGAATTTGAAAGAAAGCACCCACGCATGAGCGCATTCACCCCAAAGCCCTGGCCGCGCAAGTTGCGCTCGCAGGAGTGGTTCGGCGGCACGTCGCGCGACCACATCTATCACCGCTCCTGGATGAAGAACCAGGGCCTGCCGGCCGACCTCTTCGACGGCCGCCCGGTGATCGGCATCTGCAACACCTGGTCGCAGCTCACCCCCTGCAACGCGCATTTGCGCGACCTTGCCGAGCGCGTGAAGCACGGCATCTACGAGGCCGGCGGCCTGCCGCTGGAGTTTCCGGTCTTCTCCACCGGCGAGAGCGCGCTGCGTCCCTCGGCCATGATGTTCCGCAACCTCGCCGCCATGGACGTGGAGGAGGCGCTGCGCGGCAACCCGCTCGACGGCGTGGTGCTTCTGGCCGGCTGCGACAAGACCACGCCCGCCGTGCTCATGGGGGCCGCCAGCGCCGACCTGCCGGCCATCGTCGTCTCCGGCGGACCGATGCTCAACGGCTGGTTCCGCGGCGAGCGCGTCGGCTCCGGCACGGCCCTTTGGCAGATGTCGGAGGCCATCAAGGCAGGCACCATGAGCCATGACGACTTCCTGGAGGCCGAGCAGGCGATGAGCCGCTCGCCCGGCTCCTGCAACACCATGGGCACAGCCTCCACCATGGCCTCGATGGCCGAGGCGCTCGGCATGGCGCTTTCCGGCAACGCCGCTATTCCCGCAGTCGACAGCCGCCGCCGCGTGATGGCGCATCTTTCGGGCCGGCGCATTGTCGAGATGGTGAAGGACGAGCTGAAGCCGTCGGACATCCTCACCCGCGAGGCCTTCGAGAACGCCATTCGCGTCAACGGCGCCATCGGCGGCTCGACCAACGCCGTCATCCACCTTCTGGCGCTGGCCGGCCGCGTCGGCGTCGACTTGACGCTGGACGATTGGGATAGGCTCGGCCGGGACATCCCCACCATCGTCAACCTGATGCCGTCGGGCAAATACCTGATGGAGGAGTTCTTCTATGCCGGCGGCCTGCCGGTGGTGATCAAGATGCTGGGGGAAGGCGGCAAGCTCAACCGCGACGCGCTCACCGTATCCGGCGGCTCCATGTGGGACGAGGTGAAGGCTGTCCAGAACTGGAACGACGATGTCATCCGCCCTGTCGAACGAGCCCTGACGCAGCAGGGCGGCATCGCCGTCCTGCGTGGAAACCTGGCGCCGCGCGGTGCCGTGCTGAAGCCCTCCGCCGCCTCGCCGCACCTTATGCAGCACCGGGGCCGCGCCGTCGTCTTCGAGGACATCGACGACTACAAGGCGAAGATCAACGACGAGGCGCTGGACGTCGACGAGACCTGCGTCCTGGTTCTGAAGAACTGCGGGCCCAAGGGCTATCCCGGCATGGCTGAGGTCGGCAATATGGGCCTGCCGCCCAAGGTTCTGAGGAAGGGCATCAGCGACATGGTGCGCATCTCCGACGCCCGCATGTCGGGCACGGCCTACGGCACGGTAGTGCTCCACACCTCGCCCGAAGCCGCCGCCGGCGGCCCGCTTGCCGTAGTGCGGGATGGCGACATGATCGAGCTCGACGTCGCCGGGCGCCGCTTGCACCTCGACCTCTCCGAGGAAGAGCTGGAGCGGCGGCTGGCCGGCTGGAAGCCGGCGGTGGAGCGGCCGGAGAGCGGCTACGCGCAGCTCTTCCACGACCACGTGCAGGGTGCCGATACGGGCGCGGATTTTGATTTCCTGAAGGGGCGCCGGCCTTTCCGATTTCTGGCTACATGCGCCACCCTGCCTCAGCGAATGGTTGGAACTAAGGAGCGCGGGAATATGACCGACAACATCCCCACCAACATCGCCGTCGTCGGCGTCGGCAAGATCGCCCGCGATCAGCATCTGCCGTCCATCGCCCGCTCCTCCGCCTTCGCGCTTGCCGCGGCCGTCAGCCGGCACGGGACGGTGGATGGCGTCGATAATTTCACCGACCTCGGCACCTTCTTGCGCAAGCGCACCGATGTGCTGGCCGTCTCCCTCTGCGCGCCGCCGGCGCCGCGCTACGATATGGCCGTGGCAGCGATCCGCGCAGGCCGTCACGTGCTTCTGGAAAAGCCGCCCGGCACCACGGTGGGCGAGGTCGAGGCGCTGGCCGAGCTGGCGAGGGAGCACGGCGTCACCCTCTTCGCCACCTGGCATTCGCGCTTTGCGCCAGCCGTCGAGCCCGCCCGGCAGTGGCTTTCCGGCAAGACGATCCGCCATGTCGAGATCGTCTGGAAGGAGGATGTGCGGCGCTGGCATCCGGGCCAGGCGTGGATTTGGGAGGCCGGCGGCTTCGGCGTCTTCGATCCGGGCATCAACGCGCTCTCCATCCTCACGGCGATCGTGCCGCCGGTCTTCGTCACCGGTGCCACGCTCGAGGTGCCGGAGAACCGCAAGATGCCGATCGGCGTCGAACTCTCCATGCGTAGCCTGGCGGGATTCGATGTCGACGCCGTCTTCGACTGGCGCCAGGAGGGGCCGCAAACCTGGGAGATCAGGATCGACACCGACGCGGGTAGCCTTGTGCTCGCTGACGGCGGCAGTCGGATGTCGGTCGACGGAGAGGCCCGCCCGGATGGGCTGGAGGCCGAGTATGATGGCATCTACGAGCGCTTTGCCAGCCTCCTGGAGGCGGGAGAGAGCGATGTCGACATCGCGCCCCTAAAGCTCGTCGCGGATGCATTTCTTGTCGGCCGGCAGGTCGACGTCGCGCCCTTTCACGAATAGATAGGGGCTCTCGCCAGAACTTTTCTCAAAGCAAGGAACGGGACATGCCGCAGAACTTCGAGCCACACGGAAAACATCTGATCGCCGGCGAGTGGATCGGAGGCGAAAGGACCTTTTCCTCCGATCCCGCCACCGGGCCGTCCCACCAATTCTCCGTCGGCACGGCGGCGGAAGTGGACCGCGCCGCTAAGGCCGCGGAAGAGGCCTTCTGGACCTACGGCTATTCGAGCCGCACTGAGCGCGCCGCCTTCCTGAACGCCATCGCCGACGAGATCGAGGCGCGGGCCGAGACGATCGCCGTGATCGCCAGCCAGGAGACAGGTTTGCCCGAGGCGCGCATCAACACCGAGCGCGGCCGCACCACCGGCCAGCTTCGCCTCTTCGCCAAGCACATCGAGAAGGGCGACTACCTCGACCGCCGCCACGATGCGGCGAACCCCGAGCGCCAGCCCATGCCCAAGCCGGACCTGAAGCTGATGCAGCTTCCCGTGGGCCCGGTGGGCGTGTTCGGCGCCTCGAATTTCCCGCTCGCCTTCTCCACCGCCGGCGGCGACACGGCATCGGCCCTTGCCGCAGGCTGCCCGGTCGTCGTCAAAGGGCACCAGGCCCACCCGGGTACCGGTGAGGTGGTGGCCGAGGCGATCCACGCGGCGATCAGGAAGACGGGCCAGCATCCGGGCGTCTTCTCGCTCATCCAGAGCAATGTCCGCGAGGCGGGCGAGGCGCTGGTCACCCATCCGCTGATCAAGGCCGTCGGCTTCACCGGCTCGGTTGGCGGCGGGCGTGCGCTCTTCAACCTGGCGGCGAGCCGGCCGGAGCCCATCCCCTTCTATGGCGAGCTTGGCTCGGTCAACCCGGTCTTCCTCCTGCCGGCGGCGCTTTCCGCGCGCGGCGCCAAGATCGGTGAAGGCTGGGCCGGATCGCTCACCATGGGCGTCGGCCAGTTCTGCACCAATCCAGGCGTCGCGATCGCGCTCGACGGCAGCGCGGTGGACACGTTCCTCGACGCTGCGCAGGCCGCGCTCGAGAAGGTGGCGGAACAGCCGATGCTGACGGTTGGCATCGCCGACGCCTATCGCAAAGGCCGCGACCGCGTCTCCGGCCTCAATTGCGCGCGGGCGCGGATTGCCTCCAGGGCGGAAGGCCGCAACGCCGGGCCGGACCTCCTCGAGACCACGGGCGAGGAGTGGCTCGCCAATCCCGAGCTGCATCATGAGGTGTTCGGGCCGTTCGGCGTCGTCGTGCGCGTGAAGGACGAGGATGAGATGCGCGAGATCGCCCGCGGCGTCGAAGGCCAGCTCACCTGCACGCTGCAGATGGACGACGCCGACACCGAACTTGCCGCCTCGCTGATGCCGATCCTGCAGCGCAAGGCCGGACGGCTGATCGCCAACGGCTTTCCGACCGGTGTCGAGGTGAGCGACGCGATGATGCATGGCGGGCCCTATCCGGCCAGCACCAACGCCTCCACCACCTCGGTGGGCACGCTGGCCATCCGCCGCTTCCTGCGCCCGGTGGCCTATCAGGATATGCCAGCGGCGCTGCTGCCGGCAGACTTCGCCGAGGCCTGAGCCGCCATGGCCGACCGCCAAGCCTTCGCCGCCGCCATCGACTGGGGCACGACCAATATGCGGCTCTGGCTCCTAGACGGCGAGGGCGCGGTGTTGGCCGAGCATTCGAGCGGCGAGGGCATGCGCGCCTCAATGCCCGACCGCTTCGAAAGCGTGATGGAGGCGCATCTGGCCGAGCTCGGTGCCGCCTCCGACCTGCCGGTGGTGGTGGCCGGCATGGCCGGCGCCCGCGGCGGCTGGCGCGAGGCGGCCTATCTGGAGACGCCGGCAAGGCTCGATGCGCTGCATCTCAATGCCGTCCGCGTCGACGGGGCGGCGCGCGACGTGCGCATCCTGCCCGGCGTCTGCCAGCGCCAAAGGGGGCAAGAGGATGTGATGCGCGGCGAGGAGACCCAGCTTGCCGGTGCCGTGGCCGGGGGCCAGCACTCCGGCCTCTTCTGCCTGCCCGGCACCCATTCCAAATGGGCGAAGATGGAGGAGGGGCGGCTTCAGGCCTTCACCACCTTCATGACCGGCGAGCTCTTCGCGCTTCTGAGCCGGCATTCCATCCTCCGCGACACGCTCGGCGAGGGGGAGGCGGATGCCGCCTCTCCGGCGTTCGGCGACGCGGTGGACGAAATGCTCGCCGACGGCGCGGGGCTGACGGGTAAGCTCTTTTCGATCCGCGCCGCCGGGCTTCTTGCCGGCGAGGCCGCCCCCAACGCGAAGGCACGCCTGTCCGGCCTTTTGATCGGCGCGGAGATCGCCGCCGCCCGCCGGATGCTCGATGACGAAGCGGCGGTCACACTCATCGCCGGAGGCGCGCAAGGGAGGGCCTACGAGGCCGCGCTCGCCGCCGCCGGCATCGCTTCCCGCACGCTGGACGGCCAGACCCTCGTGCGCCAGGGACTGTTTGAGGCCGCAACGGCGCTCTGGCCGGAAAGGGGGGTCGCATGAGCCGCATCGCCTGGCCGAAGCTTCGCCGCGATCTTGTCGCCATCCTGCGCGGGCTGAAGCCCGAGGAGGCGCCGGCTATCGTCGGGGCGCTGCTGGAGGCGGGCTTCGAGGCCGTCGAAGTGCCGCTCAATTCGCCCGAACCCTTCCGCTCCATCGAACTGGCCCGCCGCCTGGCGCCGGAGGGCGTGCTGGTGGGCGCCGGGACGGTGCTGACGGTCGAGGATGTCGACCGCCTGCGTGATGCCGGCGGAAACCTGCTCGTCAGCCCCAATGTCGAACCCGCCGTCATCGCCCGCGCGGCGCGGCACGGCATGGCGACCATGCCCGGCGTCTTCTCGCCCACGGAGGCGCTTGCGGCCGTCTCGGCGGGCGCCTCGGCGCTCAAGTTCTTCCCCGCCTCGGTGCTCGGCGCGGCCGGCATCAAGGCCGTCATGGCCGTTCTGCCGAAAGACGTGCCGGTGGGCGCGGTCGGCGGTGTGTCGGAACGCGACTTCGCCGCGTATGCGGCGGTCGGCGTGCGCACGTTCGGCCTCGGCTCCAGCCTCTACCGGCCGGGGGCGGAGGCGGCTGAAGTGGCGGAGAAGGCGCGCGCGGCGGTGGCGGCCTACGACGCCGTGTTTGGCGATTAGTTTTTCCTTCTTGGCGTTCGTGAATAGCTGGGTGGACGCCCACCCCTTGTTCTCCCTCTCTTGTGTGGAGTCTCTGTTCGGCTTCGCCGGAACCCCCACCCTCAATCCCTCCCCTCAAGGGGGAGGGAGGCAGGTCGAGTACGTCTTCGTCCCCCTCCCTTGAGGGGAGGGGTTAGGGGTGGGGGTTCCGGCGAAGCCGGCGAAGGGGGAAAGAGAAAGGCTGCTTCACTGTCTGGTCGGCAGGGATTGACGCTGGCTTCTTTTTGGGGCACATTTCTAAAACGTTTTAGAGAATGCATGTGCCAAATCTAAAACGTTTTGGCTGGGACAAGGCCGCATCAGGGAGGAGCCGTTTGCGCCGGAGGAGCACCCTCAAGGAAGTCGCCGCTGCGCTGGACTTATCGGTCGCGACCGTTTCGCGGGCGCTTGGCGGCTATGAGGACATTGCTGCCGAGACGCGCCGGCGGGTCGCCGAGAAGGCGCGCGAGCTTGGCTATGTGCCGAACATGGCCGGCCGCATGCTGGTTTCCGGCAGGAGCGGCTTTGTCGGGCTGGTGCTGCCCATCCGCGGGCCGAACTTCGTCGATTCCTTCCTCGGTGAGTTCGTGACGGGGCTCGGCGAGGGGCTGGTCGCCAAGGGCGTCGACCTGATGATCGCCACCGCCTCGGCCGGCCAGTCGGAACTCGACGTGCTCAAGCACCTCGTCCAGTCCGGCCGGGCCGACGGCGTGGTGCTGACGCGCATCGCCGAGGACGACGAGCGCGTGAAGTTCCTTATCGAGCGCCGTTTTCCCTTCGTCGCCCACGGGCGGATCGCCGATGACGGCGCGTCATACAGCTGGCTCGACACGGACGGCAAGGGCGCCTTTCGCACCGCTCTCAGCCGGCTCTATGCCCTTGGCCATCGGCATGTGGGCCTTGTGAGCATCGAAGAGCGCATGAATTTCCGCCACGACCGCGAGGAAGGGCTGGAATCGGCCGCCGCCGAGGCGGGCGATCCGGCGGTGAGGCTTTCGATCGTCCGCGCCCCGCGCTTCGACGAGGCGGCCCACCGCGCCCAGATCCGCGGGATGCTGTCGGCCGAGGACCGCCCAACGGCGATCATCGGCCTGATCGACGAACTGGCGCTGATGGTCATGCGCGAAGCGGAAGCGATGGGGCTTGCCATCCCGCGGGACCTTTCGGTGATCGGCTTCGACAACGTGCCGGCGGCGGCCTTCGCGACGCCAGGGCTCACCACCTTCGACCAAGCGACGCATGAGCGTGCGCGGGAGAGCGCGGGAATGCTGATCCGCCTCATAGAAGGTGAGGAAAAGGGGCCGCTTTCGAGCCTCAAGGTGCCGCGTTTCATCGAGCGCGGCAGCCACGGCCCGGCGCCGCGGCACGCCCGCCCGCGCATCAGGCAAATCTAGAAAGGGAGAGAGAAAAATGACGAAAACGAGAACGACGACGCTGGCAGCCGCGCTGCTCGCCGCCGGCACCTTTGCCGGTACGGGAGGGAGTGCCCAGGCCGACATCCTGTTCTGGTCCACCCAGGCCAAGCCCGTGGAAGAGACCCAGGCTATGCGCGGCGAGGTCCTTTCCGGTTTCGACGAGGCGGTCGATTACCAGGCGAGCGACGGCGGGCCCTGGCTCACGCGCATCCAGGCCGAACTCGAGGCCGGTTCCGGCACCATCGGCGTGCTCGGCGGGCTGCACGGCGACTTCACCTCGCTGACCGACAATTTGGTGGACCTGTCGGACATCGATCTGGGCGGCGTCACGGTGAACGAGACCTTCCAGCAGCTCGGCACGCTGGGCACGGACGAGCAGAAATACCTGCCCTGGATGCAGGCGAGCTATGTCATGGCCGCCAACAAGAAGGCGCTCGAGTACCTGCCGGAAGGCGCCGACATCAACGCGCTCACCTATGACGAACTGATCGCATGGACGAAGACGCTCGCCGAGGAGACCGGCGGGCCCAAATTCGGCTTCCCCGCCGGTCCCAAGGGGCTGAAGCACCGCTTCTTCCAAGGGTATCTCTACCCCTCCTACACCAACTCCATGGTGACGAAGTTCCGCTCGCCCGAAGCCGAGGAAGCCTGGAACAAGTTCAAGGAGCTGTGGCAGTACACCAACCCCGCCTCCACCGGCTTCGCCTTCATGCAGGAGCAGCTCCTGACGGAGGACGTGTGGGTGGCCTTCGACCATACGGCGCGGCTCGCCGACGCCTTCAACCAGCGGCCGGACGACTTCGTCGCCTTCCCCGCGCCCGCGGGGCCGACGGGCCGCGGTTTCATGCCGGTGGTGGCGGGTGTGGCCATCCCCGAGACGGCGCCCGACATGGAAGCGGCCAAGGCATTGGCCGCCTACATGCTGAAGCCTGAGACCCAGATCGCCACGTTGAAGGCGACCAACTTCTTTCCCGTGGTCGAGGTGGACTTGCCGGACGACATGCCGGCGGCGGTGAAGATCTCAGGCGCGGCGATTGCCGCGATGTCGGGAGCGGAGGACGCCAATCCGGGCCTGCTTCCCATGGGGCTCGGCGACAACGACGGCAAGTTCAACCAGGTCTATATCGATACGTTCGAGCGTATCGTGCTGGCCGGACAGGACGTGCGAACCGTGCTCGACGAGCAGGCCGAGACGCTGCGCTCGATCATGGAAGAGTCGGGCGCGCCCTGCTGGGCACCGGACGAGCCGTCGGAAGGCGCTTGCCCGGTTGAGTGACGGATGAAGGCGTCTCCGCCCGGTAAGGTTTGGGCGGAGGCGTTGGGGATCGGTAGATGAAACTGACGGTCGGATCAAATCACGCGCGTCATCCCGGACAAGCCCTCGCTTCGCTCGATCTTTCCGGGATGACGCGCGCGTGGGTTGACTGACCCAAAGCGGCTTGCGCGGGAAATCGCAAGAGAGAGGTCGGCCGGCACTCGCATGCTGGCGGCCCGACCAGAGGAACGGAAAGATGCAACAGCGCACACTTCCCTATCTGCTGCTTCTGCCGGCAACGCTCTTCCTGTGCGTGTTCTTCATCTATCCTTTCCTGCTGGTCGCCTGGCAGGCGATCTCGCAGGACGGCGCGCTGACGCTTGAGCACTTCCGCACCATGGCCGGGCACTGGAAGTTCTCCACCGCCTTCTGGAACACAATGCTTCTGGCGCTGGCGGTGGTGCCGGTGCAACTCGCGCTGGCGCTGTTCATGGCGACGCTGGTGACGCGCATGGGGGCCGGCCGCGACGTCATCCTCTATATCTGGACCATCCCGCTCGGCATCTCGGACCTCGCCGCCGGCATCATCTGGCTCGCCATCTTCGAGCAGACGGGCTTCCTGAACAGCATCCTGTCGAGCCTCGGCGTCATCAATCAGCCTGTCACCTGGCTCGGCTACCAGGACAAGGCGACCATCTTCCTGGCCGTCGTGCTGGCCGAACTGTGGCGCGCCACGGCCATCGTGCTGGTCATCCTGGTGGCCGGCATGGGGCTCATCCCCAAGGAATACTACGAGGCGGCCGAGGTCTTCGGCGCCGGGCCGTGGAAGCGCTTCGTGCGCATCACGCTTCCGTTGCTGAGGCCCAGCATCCAGACCGCGCTCATCCTGCGCACCATCCTCGCCTTCGAGGTGTTCGCGGTGGTGGCCGCCCTTGGCGGCACCAACCTGCCGGTCTTGATGGGCGAGACCTATCAATGGCAGTTCGCCCTGCAGGACAGGCATGTGGCCGCAGCCTATGCGCTGGTGATCCTGGCCATCTCCATCGCCTTCACCCTGGTCTTCCTGCGCACGCTGCGCGTACCGAAGGAGGCGCAGGTATGACTGCCGTCACCGCCACGGAAACCGTTGCGGCCACCGCCGATATCCGCAAGCGCGGACGGTTGGTCTTCGCCGCGACGATCATCATCCTGTGCGCCTGGGTGCTGGCCCCGATCTATCTGTTGGTGGTCAACGCGCTGTCCTCGCCGGACCAGGTGAACGCCTTCCCGAAGAGCTTCGTGCCTGGCTTCGAGACCGACAGCATTGCCTTCTTCATGGGCTTTGCCGGCGTTGCCAAGGCGCTCTTCAACTCCATCCTTGTGGCCTGCATCACCATGGCGCTCTCGATCGGCCTTGGGGCGCCGGCGGGCTACGCGCTGTCGCGCTTCGAGTTCCGCGGCAAGGGCGTCTTCCGCATCATGGTCTTGATGACGCGTGCCTTCCCGCTGCCGTTGCTCGCCCTGCCGCTGGCAGTGCTGTTCATCCGCACCGGGCTCGACGACACGGCCCTCGGACTGGCGCTGGTGCACACGACGCTGGCGCTTCCCTTCGCCGTTCTCATCACCTTCTCGCTGTTCTCCGGCATTCCCGTGGAGCTGGAGGAGGCGGCGTGGACGCTCGGCTGCACCCGCGTCCAGGCGTTCCGCAAGGTGGTGCTGCCGCTGGTGCTTCCAGGGATCGCCGCCTCGGCGGTTTTCGCCTTCGTCATTTCCTGGAACGAGGTGTTTGCCGCGGCGGTGCTGACCATCGAGAACCGGACGCTGACGGCATTCCTGCTGCAAAACCTCGACGTTTCGCCGCTGCACCTCAAATTCGCCGGCGGCGCCGTGCTGGTGGTGCCGGCGCTGATCTTCATCTTCGCAGTGCGAAAATATCTCTTCGCGATGTGGGGGATTGCGAACCGATGAGAACGAACGAATGTCCTGCCCGCGCCTTCGGCGTCATGCTGGAAAGCCCCCGCGCCGTCATCCCGGAAGCCGGCTTGAGCAAAGCGAAAGGCGGTTGTCCGGGACCCATTCCGGCACATGGCCGTGTCACGGAATGGATCCCGGACAGCCTCCGGCTTCCGGGATGACGGCGGGAGCGCGGGGCATTTCCAACCTATAGGGAGAGACAGAACCATGGCCGAAATCTCCATCAAACAGGTCGCCAAGCAATTCGGCGACTTCACCGCCCTTCACTCGGTGGACCTTACCGTGGCCGACCAAGAGTTCATGGTGCTGCTCGGCGCGTCCGGCTGCGGCAAGACCACGCTGCTGCGCATCATTGCCGGGCTCGAGACGCCCACGCAGGGCGAGGTGTGGATCGGCGGAAGGCGTGTCGACCACCTGCCGCCGCGCCAGCGCGGCATCGCCATGGTGTTCCAGAACTACGCGGTCTTCCCGCATCTCACCGTGTTCGAAAACATCGCCTTCGGCCTTCGCATGAAGAAGCTGCCGCAGGTGGAAATCGATCGCCGTGTCACCCGCACGGCCGAGCTCATGCATATCGGGCAGCTCCTGAAGCGCTATTCCGGCCAGCTTTCCGGCGGTCAGCGCCAGCGCGTGGCCGTGGCGCGGGCACTCGCCATGGAGCCCGACGTCATCCTGATGGACGAGCCCTTGTCCAATCTCGACGCGCTCCTCAGGCTGGAGATGCGTGCCGAACTCAAGGGCGTGCTCGCCGAGAGCAAGACGACGACCATCTACGTCACCCACGACCAGGTGGAGGCGATGAGCCTTGCCGACCGCATCGCGGTCATGGACAAGGGCCTGATCGTCCAGGCCGAGCGCCCCATCGAGGTCTACAGGAACCCCGCCGCGCGCTTCGTCGGCTCCTTCATCGGCAACCCGCCGATGAACTTCCTCCCGGCCAGAAAAGCCGACAACGGCGCGTGGCGCGTGGCGGGGGTCACCTTCGAGGGCCCGAAGGCCGAGCGCGAGGAGATCGCCTTCGCCATCCGTCCGGAGGACCTCTCCCACGCCGAGAGCGGCCTTCCGGCCGAGGTGCGCGTGGTCGAGCCGCTGGGGCCGCATGTGCTGGTGACCTGCGACGTGGAAGGCCATCTCTTCCGCGCCGTGCTCGAAAGCGACATCGTGCTTTCGCGCGGCGACACGGTGAAGCTGGCGCCGACGCCCGACCGCATCCGCTGGTTCGACCCGGAGACTGAGCAGTCGCTGCAACCGCACTAGAGCGCAATCATCATGCCCGCTTGGAGATGCCGCGCCCCTTCACGCCCCCCTCTGTCCTGCCGGACATCTCCCCCACGAGGGGGGAGATTGCGCCGGCCGCCTGCTCCGGCGCTCGTTTTGCAACGTTGGCGATTAGCGAAAGCAGGCGCGACGGCAAATCTCCCCCCTTGTGGGGGAGATGCCCGGCAGGGCAGAGGGGCGCGCGACGGAGCGCTTCCCTCTCCATTTCATCAACCTTACCTCCCACTAGAAAACATCCTCCCATGACACCCAACGAACATGCCCGCTTGGCGGGCCAAGCATCGCAGATCCTGCGTGAGAACGACCGCGGCGCCTATACGGTGCCGACGAAGGGCCTCTACCCCTTCCAATGGAACTGGGACTCCTGCCTCACCGCGCTCGGCTTCGCCGCCTTCGACGAGGACCGCGCCTGGCGTGAGATGGAGACCCTGTTCGCCCATCAATGGCCGGACGGCATGGTGCCGCATATCGTCTTCCATCAGGAGGACGAGGGCTATTTCCCCGGCCCCGACGTCTGGCGGACGGGACGGCCCGTGCCGACCTCCGGCATCACCCAGCCGGCGGTGGCCGGCTTCACCGCGCGGCGCATCTACGAGCGGTCGAAGGACAAGGCGGCGAATGCGGCGCGCGTGCGCGCGCTGGTGGAGAAGATCGACCGCTGGCACGCGTTCCTGTGCTCGGCGCGCGACCCGAGAGGCGAGGGACTGGTGGCGATCATCCACCCCTGGGAATCGGGCCGCGACAACGCGATCGACTGGGACGAGCCGTTTCAGCGCGTGCCGGGCGAGGGCATCGCGCCCTACCGGCGGCGCGACGTCGACCATGCCGACCCCGCCCACCGGCCGACCAAGGAGCAATACGACCGCTACCTCTGGCTGCTCGAGCATTTCCGCCGCCATGACTGGAACAACGGGGTGCTGCACGACCTGTCGCCGTTCCGCGTTGTCGATCCGGGCTTCAATGCCATCCTCATCCGCTCCTGTACCGATCTTGCAGCGCTTGCGGATGAACTGGGGGCGGCGGACATCGCCCGCGCCAACCGCGCGCGCGCCGAGAAGGGGCTTGCGGCGCTGGAGAGACTGTGGAGCGAGAGGCATGGCCAGTATCTGTGTCTCGACCGGACGACGGACGGCCTGATCGACAGCCCCTCCGTGGGCGGGCTGATCGCCGTTTTCGCCGCCATTCCGGAGGCCCGCGCCGGCGCTATCGGCGCGCGCATCATGGAGATCGCCAAGCGCTGCCGCTATGTCGTGCCGAGCCACGACCCCGCCGACTCGCGCTTCGACGCCAAGCGCTACTGGCGGGGCCCGGCGTGGCTCATCGTCAACTACCTAGTCTCCGACGGCCTGGCGGCCGCCGGCATGGACGCGGTGGCGGAAACGATCCGCGCCTCCAGCCTGCAACTGATCGAGAAGGGCGGCTTCGCCGAATACTACGATCCGTTGACGGGCGAGCCCTGCGGCGGCGGTCAGTTCACCTGGACGGCGGCGATGGTTCTGGAGTTCCTGAGGGGCGGCGAGGCGCGGGCGTTGGCACCGGTGTAGTTCCCGTTCGTGCGGAAACGGCGACACCCCTTCACGCCCCCCTCTGTCCTGCCGGACATCTCCTCCACGAGGGGGAGATTGGCCGGCCGCTTGCTCCGGCACGTGTTCTGCAACCTTGTCGATTGGCGAAACCATACGCAAAAGCCAATCTCCCCCGTGTGAGGGAGATGTCCGGCAGGACAGAGGGGCGCGCGAAGGGGCCCCGCCCCTTCCGTTGGGGCGTATAGAGGAGAGAAACGCGGGCTAGAACCCGAACAGCGCTGCCGGGCTCTCCACCAGCACCTTTCGGTGATGCTCCGCCGGCACCCAGCCGAGCACCGTGTCGAGCAGCGCGGCGTCGTCCGGATAGTCCTCCGTCCGCTTGACGAGGTTGTGCGGCCAGTTGGTGCCCCAGATGATGCGCTCGGGCGCGTAGGCCGCCATCTTTCGGGCGACGGCGGCGATGTCCTCGAAGTCCGGCGGGCCGGAGCGGGAGGATTCGTAGCAGCCGGCGAACTTGAACCAGCAATTGCCGCGGTCGACGAGGTGTTTCAGGGCGTCGATCTCGGGCGACTGCGGTGTTGCGCCGGAGAAGAACTTGCCATGGTGATCGATGATGTAGCGGCTTTCGAGGCGTTCGAGCCTCGGCAGATGCTCGAGCAGGTGGGTGCCGTCGAACTGTACGGCAAGGCACCAGCCGAAGGCTTTGGCGCGCTTATCGACGGCTTCCAGCGCCTTAAGCCCGACCGCGCCGCCCGGCAGGTCCATGATGCGCGCCCCGCGTACGCCGGCCGCATGCAGCGCTTCCATCTCGGCGTCCGACGTCTCGCCGGTGATGACGGCGACGCCGCGCGATACCGGGCCCATCTCCTTGAGGCAGGCGACGAGGCATGCATTGTCCGCCTGGTGCGCGTTGCCCTGGGTGATGACGACGCGCTCGATACCGAGCCATTCCATCACCTTGCGGTAGTCGTCGGGGCCTGGAAGGCCCTCGGGCAGGTCCGGCCCGCCGGGCAGCGCAGGGAAACCCGGCAGGTACATGTGCATCTGCGTGTCGGTGGCGCCCGCCGGCATCGGCGTCCTGGGCTTTTCGCCCGAATATTTGCGTTCGATCACCTCAGCCCTCTTTCAACGCGAATTCCTTGAGCGCGTCGCGCTCGATCTCGATGCCGAGGCCGGGGCCGTCGGGAATGCGCACGAGGCCGTTCTCATGCTCCAGCGGCGTCTTCACCACGGCCTGGCGGAACGGGTTCTCCGTGCGGTCGAACTCCAGGATGGGCTCGATCGGTTCAGGCCGCGGCGGGTTTGGCGGAAGGGCGGCCATGAACTGCAGGCTGGCGGCGATCTGCACCGCCGTGCCCCAGACATGCGGCACCAGGCGTACGCCGTGGATGGCCGCGAGATCGGCGATGCGGCGCATCTCGGTGAAGCCGCCGGTGCCGCAGATATCCGGCTGGACGATGTCGACGCAACGGCTTTCGATGGGCTCAAGCATGCCGTAGCGGCCATGCCACGTCTCGCCGCCGGCGACGGGGATGGGTTGGCCGGCCCTGACGGCGCGGTAGGCACCAAGCTGTTCGGGCAGCACCGGCTCCTCGAACCAGTCGATGCCGTACTGATCGGCCCGCTCGCCAAGCTGGACCGCCTCAAGGGCGTCGTAGCCGTGGTTGGCGTCGATCATCAGCCGCAGGTCCGGGCCGATGGCTTCTCGCACGGCTGCGATAACGTGCAGATCCTCCTCCACGCCGAAGCCGATCTTGATCTTGACGGCGTGGAAGCCTTCCTTGCGGTAGCCCGCAACTTCCGCGGCAACGCTTTCCACGCGGTCCACGCCCTCGGTGCGGAAGGAGCCGGTGGCGTAGGCGCGCACGCTCTCGCGGAAGCGGGCGCCCAGAAGCACAGAAATGGGCACGCCGAAATGCTTGCCCTTGATATCCCAGAGCGCGATGTCGATGCCCGAAAGCGCGGTGACCGTGAGCCCGCGCTGACCCTGATCGCGCAGGAGGTTGTAGAGCTCCAGCCAGATCTTCTCCGTCTCCAGCGGGTCGCGGCCGATGAGGGCTGCCGTATAGGCCTTCACCACCGCGGCGTTGGGGAGGGCCGGGCCAAGGCACTCGCCCCAGCCGATGGTGCCGTCGTCGCAGACGATCTCGACGAGGCAGTGCTGCCGCCGGTCGAAGCGCATGGAGGCGCTTTCGAAGACGCGGTCGAGCCTGTGTTCGAGGATATGGGTATGGACCTGCGTTATCTTCATGACTTGTACGGCGCTACCAGGTTTTCGAGCATGGCCGCTTCCTCCTCCGTCAGGTCCGTGAGCGGCGGGCGCACGGGGCCTGCATCGAAGCCGACGATACGCACGCCGGCCTTGATGGCGGAGACGGCGTAGCCCGGTGCGCGGTCGCGGATCTTCATGAAAGGATAGAAGAATTCGTTGAGGATGCGTAGCGTGACGTCCTGCCTGCCGGCACGGAGCGCCGCGTAGAATTCCTGTGCCAGCGCCGGCACGAAGTTGAAGACGGCCGACGAATAGGTGGAAAAGCCGGCGCCGAGATAGGCCTCGGCGAAAAGTTCGGCCGTCGGCATGCCGCCGAGGTAGGTCAGCCTGTCGCCCATCTTTGCCGTGATCTGCCGCACCAGGCCGATGTCGCCCGAGCCGTCCTTGAAGCCGACGAGGTTGGGGCACTCCTCGCAAAGCCGCGCCACCGCGTCGGGCTGGAGGATGGCGTTGTTGCGGTTATAGACGATGACGCCGATGGAAACCGCCTCGCAAACCGCCTTCACATGCCGGTAAAGCCCTTCCTGGCTGGCCTCGATCAGATATTGCGGCAAAAGCAGAATGCCGTCGGCGCCCGCCGCTTCGGCCGCCTTGGCGATCTCCACCGCCATGCGCGTGCCGTAGCCGCAGCCCGAAACGATGGGCGTGTCGCCCGCCGCCGCCTTTGCCGCCTCGACGACGGCGGGCATCTCATCGGGCGCCAGCGAGAAGAACTCGCCCGTGCCGCCGGCGGCAAAAAGCACGCTCGCCTTGAAGCCGGACAGCCAGGAAATATGCTCCTGATAGGGGCGCTTGTTGAAATTGCCGTTTGCGTCGAAGGCGGTGACGGGGAATGACAAAAGGCCGGCCCCGAGCGCCGACTTCAGTTGAAGGGGGTCCATGGTGTTGAGGCTTTCCTATGCTTGGAGGCTACGGCAACGATCATAAGAGTTATCATACATGTGTCAATGTATGTATGACATGTTGTTGTGGGCAAGAAGGGGGTGCCGGCCCTCTCTCATCCTCACACACGCGCGCGCGTCATCCCGGAAGTCGGAGCGAAGCGGAGGCTGTCCGGGACCCATTCCGGAAGGTGGACGAGTCACGGAATGGGTCCCGGACAAGCCTTCGGCTTTCCGGGATGACGCCCGGGGGGACATCACACCTGCGGCCGGAGCCGCGACCGGTAACGCTGCTGGCTGCCGATCAGGTGGACGCGCACGGCCTGGCGTGCCGCCTCCTCGTCGCGCAGGGAGATCGCCTCGGCGATGCGCCTGTGCTCCTCCTGGATCTTCAGGAGATAATCCTTCGGCGTCGCGGCGTCGGCGTCCGGCTGCAACATGGCGCGGGGGATGGCGCTGATGCCCAGCAGTTCCAGAAACTCCCGGAAGCGCGGATTGTTGGTGGCGTCGGCAATTGCCAAGTGGAAGGCCATGTCGGCATCGCGCGTCGGCTTGCCCTCGGCGATCAGCGCATCGATGTCGTCGTAGCGCTCCATGATCGCCTCTTCCTGTGCCGGCGAGCGGCGGGCGGCGGCAAGGGCGGCCGCCTCCATCTCCACTGCCGCCCGCAGCTCCAGGATTTCGATGATGGATGAAATCCGCGCCATGTCCGGCTGTGGGAAGGGCGAGCCGCCGGCCGGCCGGTTGTTGCGTACGAACACGCCCGCGCCCTGCCGCGCCTCGACAAGGCTGTCGTAGCGCAGCGAGGCGATGGCCTCGCGCACGACGGTGCGGCTCACCTCGTAGTGCCGTGTCAGTTCGGCCTCGCTCGGCAGCTTTTCGCCGACGCTCAGCTCACCCTCGACGATGCGCCGCCTGAGATCGTCGCCGACCATGCCGACGAGGTTGATGCGGCCCTCGCGCCGTTCCGTTCCGCGTGGATTCCTGGAAGCGCCACCCGCCATCTCGAACTCCTTCCATGCCGGCGCATGATTGTGCCGGTGGCCCCTTCCGTGTCAATGCGCGCTGCGTGCTTCGCTCTTGTTGACGCGGCTGCCAAAGACATATTATAAAAATCCAGGGATATATGACAACTATCATAACAGGGAGGAATAAAATGAATGCGATAACGACGATCCGCGCCGCGACCATAGCCGGCGCTGTTCTTATTGCGGGTGCCGGATCCGCGGCCGCTGTAGACTGGCGCGGCTGGAATATCCATCCGGAAGGCTATCCCAACACCGTCGCGATGAAGCAGTTCGCCGACGAGGTGACCGAGAAAACGGAAGGGCGGATAAACGCGACCGTCTATGACAGTGCGGTGCTGGGCGACCAGCCCGATGCGATCGAGCAGACGCGCAACGGTGCGCTCGATTTCGGCAATTTCAACATGGGTCCGATGGGGCCGATCATCCCCGTCACCAACGTCGTCTCGCTGCCCTTCCTGTTCAAGGACGTTCAGCACATGTACCGCGTGATGGACGGCGAGATCGGAGCCCAGTTTTCCAAGGGTATGGAGGAGTACGGCCTGGTGTCGCTCGCCTGGTACGATTCAGGCTCGCGCAGCTTCTACAACGCCAAGCATCCCATCGCGAAGCCCGAGGACGTGAAGGGGCTCAAGATCCGGGTGATGAACAACGACCTCTATGTGGGAATGGTCGGCGAGCTTGACGGCAACGCCACGCCCATGGCCTTCGGCGAAGTCTACCAGTCGCTGAAGACAGGGGTGATCGACGGGGCGGAGAACAATTATGCGTCCTTCGATTCGACCGGCCACTACGAAGTGGCGCGCTATTACTCGATCACCGATCATCTGATCATTCCTGAATGCGTCTGCGTCGCCAAGTCGAGCTGGGACGAGCTGTCGCCGGAGGATCAGGAGATCGTCCGTCAGGCGGCCATCAGATCCGCCGAGACGCAGCGCAAGCTGTTCACCGAGCAGGTCATGGCTAGCCGGAAGAAGGTCGAGGAAGCCGGCGTGACCATCAACGAGGTCGCGGACAAGGCGGCTTTCCAGAAGGCGATGGAGCCGATCTACGCCACGTTCATCGAGGAGAATCCTGACCTTGAGCCGATGATCAAAGCGATCAAGGAAACCGAATAGGTTGAGAAACGCCGTCGGCGCCGCAGGCGCCGACGTTCGGCGGCCAACGGAGACAGGCGATGCAGGATGATCAGGGGCAGCCCGGCCATGCGGCGGGCGAGGGGGGTACGGTCGAGCGATTTCTGGACGCGGCTTCCGAATTCTGCCTCCGCGTGGCCGGCGTGCTTCTGGTCATTCTCATCGTGATCTTCGGCTGGCTGGTCTACGGCCGCTACATCCTCAACAATACACCCACCTGGGTCGAGCAGGCCGCGCTTCTGATCGTCGCCTACGTGACCTTTCTCGGGGCGGCGGTCGGCATCCGCCGCAACACGCATCTCAGCATCGACTTCGTGCGTGAAGCGATGCCGCGGCTGCCGCGCAGGGTGCTGGAGGTGATCTCCGATGTGGCGCTCATCGTCTTCGGCGCCTTCATGGCGTGGCAGGGATGGCATCTCGTCGCCACCAACCTCAATCGAAAGATACCGCTTCTGGGCCTCTCGGAAAGCTGGCGCGCCGCGCCGCTCGTCATCTGCGGCGTTCTGATGGTTCTCTTCGTTTCCACCGGCCTCTATCGCCGCCTTCGCGCATTGGGCCGCTAGCAAAAGGTCTGCCCCCTATGGGTTTGGCATTACTCTTCGGCCTCTTCTTCGGCCTGATGGTTGCAGGCGTGCCGGTGGCCTTCGCGCTCGGCATCGCCACCGTCGCCGGCTTCCTCTATGAGGGCCTGCCGCTTTTCGTGGCGTTCCAGCGCATCCTTTCCGGCATCTCGGTCTTCTCGCTCCTGGCGATCCCCTTCTTCATCTTCGCCGGCGAATTGATGATGCAGGGCGGTATTGCCGCCAGGCTCGTGCGTCTCGCGGCGGCGGCCGTGGGCGCGCTGCGCGGCGGGTTGGGCGTCGTCAACGTCGCCTCCTCGATGCTCTTCGGGGGCATTTCCGGCTCAGCCGTGGCCGATACCTCGGCACTTGGCTCCATCCTGATTCCGGTTATGAAGGAAAAGGGCTATGATGCTGATTACAATGTGAATGTGACGGTCACGTCCTCCATTGCCGGTATCGTCATTCCGCCCAGCCACAACATGATCCTGTTTGCCGTCGCTGCAGGCGGCGTCTCGGTTTCCAGGCTCTTCATCGCCGGTATCGTGCCGGGCATCCTGATGTGCCTGTGCCTTGGCATCGCCGCCTATCTGGTGGCCGTGAAGCGCGGCTATGGCGGCGAGGCTTTCCCGGGCTGGGCGGTGTTGGCGTCGAGCTTCGTCGTCGCCCTTCCCGGCCTCTTCACCGCCGTCATCATCGTCGGCGGCGTGCTCTCCGGCATCATGACGGTGACGGAGTCGGGCGCCCTCGGTGCAATCTACGCGATTGCCGTGACGACGCTGGTCTACCGCGAACTGACGTGGAAAAACTTCAAGGTGGCGGTGCTACGGTCCGTCATCACCACGTCGCTGGTGATGATCCTGGTCGGCTGCGCCTCAGGCTTCGCCTATCTCCTGGCACTCTATCGGGTACCGGAGCTGCTTGCCGGCGCGGTTACCATCGTCTCCGACGACCCGCTCGTCATCCTGCTCATGCTCAACCTCATCCTTTTGGCGCTGGGCATGATCATGGACATGGCGGCGCTGATCCTCATCTGCACGCCGATCTTCCTGCCGGTTGCCGTCTCCATCGGCGTCGACCCAATACAGTTCGGCATCATCCTGCTGATGAACCTTGGCCTCGGGCTGTGCACGCCGCCGGTCGGGGCGTGCCTGTTCGTCGGCTGCGCCGTTGGCGGGGTGAAGATACAGGACGCGGTGAAGACGATCTGGCCGTTCTATCTGGCCATCCTCGTCGCGCTGCTCTTGACGACGTATATTCCGGCCATATCGATGACACTGCCCAATCTGTTCCAATAGGCCAACCTGTTCCAATGAGAGTACCCATGCTGAAACGACTTCTCATCACCGGTGCCGGCGGCGGGCTGGGCAAGATGGCCCGCCAAAGGCTTGCCCATCTCGCCGAGACGCTGCGCGTCTCCGACATCGCCGATATCGGCCCCGCCGGGCCGAACGAGGAATGCGTACAATGCGACCTTGGCGACGCCCGCGCCGTGGAACGCCTGGTCGAGGGTTGCGACGGCGTCGTGCATCTGGGCGGCCAGTCGGTGGAGGACAAGTTCTCCGTCATCGCCAACGCCAACATCCACGGCGTCTTCCACCTCTATGAAGCCGCCCGCAAGCATGGCTGCAACCGTATCTTCTTTGCCAGCTCCAATCACGTGATCGGGCTCTACAGCCAGGACCAGCACCTCGACCACACCGCACCGCCCAGGCCCGATACGCTTTACGGCGTCTCCAAGCACTTCGGCGAGGGGCTGGCGCAGATGTACCACCACCGCTTCGGCATCGAGACCGCCCTTGTGCGCATCGGCTCGTGCTTTCCGAAGCCCGTCGACCGCCGCATGCTGGCCACGTGGCTGAGCCCCGACGACTTCGTCTCGCTGGTCGAGCGCGTCTTCGCCGTGCCGCGGCTCGGCTGCCCGGTCATCTACGGCGTATCCCACAACGACGATTGCTGGTGGGACAACAGCCATGTCGGCTATCTCGGCTGGCGGCCGAAGGACAACTCGGCCGTCTACCGCGACGAGGTCTACGCCAAGGCTCCGCCGCCGGCCAAGGACGCGCCGGAGGCCTTTTATCAGGGCGGTCTCTTCGTGGTGGAGCCGATCCGCGAGGAGTAGCGGACCGCCGAAGTCCGTTTTCGGCCCCGATCGGAGGGCCAACTGCAGGAGGAGGAGTCATGACGACGGAAACCCGCCGCCCGATCCACCCGGAATTCGCGAAGACCATGACGACGGAGGAACTGCGCCGGCATTTCCTCATCGAGGACCTGTTCCAGCCGGGCAAGGCGCGCCTCGTCTATTCCCACCACGACCGGATGATCATTGGCGGCGTCGAGCCGGTGGGCGGAGCGGTTACCATCGACCATGTTCCCGAGGCCGGCACCGAGAGCCTGCTCGACCGCCGCGAGATCGGCATCGCCTGCGTGCGCGGTTCAGGCGAAATCCGCGCCGGCAGCGACAGCTACGAGGTGGCGGACGGCGACATGCTCTATGTGGGCATGGGCGCCGGGCCGCTTTCCTTTTCGGGCGATGGCGCGCGCTTCTATCTCGTCTCCGCGCCGGCGCACCGCACCTGCCCGACGCGGCTCATCAGGATCGACGATGCGGCGCAGGTGGCGCTCGGCAGTACCGAAAGCAGCAACGAGCGCGTCATCTACCAGTTCATCCACCCCGACGTTCTGGAGACCTGCCAGCTCGTCATGGGCATGACGCGGCTCGCGACCGGTTCCATCTGGAACACCATGCCGGCACATCTGCACGACCGCCGCTCGGAGGTCTATTTTTACCGCGATCTGGCGGAGGATCATCGGGTCTTCCATCTGATGGGCGAGCCGCAGGAGACGCGGCATCTGGTGGTCGCCAACCACCAGGCGGTGATCTCGCCGAGCTGGTCGATCCATTCCGGCGCCGGCACTTCCTCCTACACCTTCATCTGGGCCATGGCCGGCGATAATATCGACTACAAGGACGTGGAGATGGTGGAGATCGGAGGCATGCGGTGAAGCCGTTCGACCTTTCGCGCCGCCGCGCCCTGGTGACGGGCGCCAATACGGGCATCGGCCAAGGGATCGCCGAGGCGCTGGCCCGGGCGGGCGCGCACGTCGTCTGCGCGGGCCGGTCCGCCATGGACGAAACCGTAGAGCGCATTCGTTCGCTCGGAGGCAGCGCCGAGGGGCTGGCGCTCGACCTGGCCGACCCGAAGGCCGCCGCAGGGAAAGTCGAGGAGGTGGCCGGGGAGGGGCTCGACATCCTCGTCAACAATGCCGGCATCATCCGCCGCGCCGACGCGGTGGACTTCCAGGAAGCCGACTGGGACGAGGTGATCGACGTCAACCTGAAGGCGGCGTTCCTTTTGTCCCAGGCCTTCGGGCGGGCCGCGCTCGCGCGGGGGGCTGGCGGGCGCATCATCAACATCGCCTCGGTGCTCTCCTTCCAGGGCGGCATACGCGTCGCCTCCTACACGGCCTCCAAGCACGGCATCGTTGGGCTGACGCGGCTACTGGCCTGCGAATGGGCGGCCAAGGGCATCAACGTCAACGCCATCGCGCCGGGCTACATCGCCACCTCGAACACCAAGGCGCTGCGCGAGGACGAGGCACGCTATCGGGCGATCCTGGAACGTATCCCGGCCGGCCGCTGGGGCGAGCCGTCGGACATCGGCGGCGCCGCGGTGTTTCTGGCGTCGGACGCGGCGGCGTATGTGCACGGGGCCGTGCTGCCGGTCGATGGAGGGTGGCTGGCGCGGTGATTAACTCAACGCAGCGTCATTCCGGAAGCCGGAGCGATAGCGGAGGCTGTCCGGAACCCATTCCGGAATGTCGATGTCACGGAATGGGTCCCGGACAAGCCTTCGGCTTTCCGGGATGACGTGCGGGCTAGGATCGCGCCAGACAGCCGGGCGAGCGTTCGCTCCTACTCCACCCTCTCCACCAGCGGATAGATGACCTGCCCATCCTCCTCGCCGCGCGGGAACTTGCCGTCCTGGCTCTCCCTCACCGCCAGCTTGTAGCCGGCGGGGCTGGTGCCGATGTGGCGCTTGAACATGCGTGAGAAATAGTAGACGTCGCAATAGCCGACGAGCGCGGCGGTCTCGCCCACGGTGTTGCCGCTGGCAAGCAGGTTCATCGCCCGTTCCATGCGCTTGAATTCCTGGAACTTCCTCGGCGTCCAGCCGATCTGGCGGCGGAACTCGCGCTTGAAATAGTCCGGATTGTAGGGTGCATCGGCGACCACGCGCTCGGCGATGTCCTCGTCCAGCGGGTCGGCTGTGATGCGCGTTGCCGCCAGCATGATACCGAGCGAGATGCCGTCGGCGTTTCCCACGGCGCTGACGGGCTGCGCGTTCCAGGCGATGAACGCGTCCTCCAGGAACTCGATGAGGATGAACATGAAGAGGTGGTGCTGGATAAGCGTCGTCGAGGAAGCCGGCGCGATGTCGTGATAATAGCGCACCACCGGCTCCAGGAGCGGCCAGCGCGAGAAACGCACGGCCCGATTGATGCGCATCTGCGCGATGAGGTCGTGCTTGCCGAAGAGGTCGAGCGTGAAGTGCTGGGCGACCCCGGTATAGGCTTCGCCCGAGGCATGCCAGCCGACGAAGCGGCTGCCCGCCGGGATCAGCATCGCGTCGCCGGGCGCCAGCGTGTAGGCGCCGTCATCGACCATATAGCTGCCGCTGCCGGTGAGGCAGATGACGAGGTCATGCACGCTGTTCGACTTGTCGACGCGCCAGGTGCGCGAGTGCTGCATCTTGATGGTCGAGCGGGTCAGGGTGAGCTTCAGCGCGTTCTCCGGAATCCCCGCCAACACACCGCCTTCGATTTTGTCCATCCCTTTTTCCAGATTTGTCAATTTCAAACCGGCTGTTGCAGCAGGATACTGGCTCCATTCGTCGCGGCAAGCGCGAAAAAACACGTCATTCTGGGAGGAATCGACGATACCGAGAGTCTGTATCGGTCTGCCAGTGCAGGCCGGCGGTGTCGTCTTGTGCCATCGACATGCATGATTTCGCAGACACCCGCAGCGCTGCAATAGCCTTTATCGGCGGCGGCTCCCTCAACCGGGCCGGCTGATGGGCGGCGACAGCAAATATCTCGGCCTTGCCTATGTGGCGCCGTATATCGCCGGGCTTCTGATCTTCACGGCGGTCCCCTTCGTCGCGTCCTTCTATCTGAGCTTCACCGACTACAGTCTGATGCGGCCGCCGCAGTGGTCGGGGCTGGAGAACTATACCGAGCTTTTCACCCGCGACAGGACCTTCCGCAAGTCGCTCTCGGTGACGCTTCTCTATGTGTTCATGACGGTGCCGCTGAAGCTGATCTTCGCGCTCTTCATCGCCTACATCCTGAACTACCGGCTGAAATTCATAAACTTCTTCCGCACCGCCTATTACGTGCCGTCGATCCTCGGCGGATCGATCGCGGTGGCGGTGCTGTGGCGCTACATCTTCGCCGATGCCGGGCTGGTGAACATGGCGATCACCGCCTTCGGCGGCGAGCCGGTGAACTGGTTCGGCGATCCGGGCAATGCCCTCTTCACCATCACGCTGTTGCGCCTGTGGCAGTTCGGTTCGGCCATGGTGATCTTCCTGGCCGCCCTCCAGAGCATCGACAAGACGCTTTACGAGGCCGCCGCGATCGACGGCGCCGGCAAGTGGCACACCTTCGTCTACATCACCTTGCCGCTGATCACGCCGGTCATCTTCTTCAACCTGATCATGCAGATGGTCCAGGCCTTCCAGGAGTTCAACGGCCCCTACGTCATCACCGAGGGCGGGCCGCTGAAATCGACCTACCTCTTGCCCCTCTACATCTACGAGGAGGCCTTCAAGAAGTTCCATATGGGGTACGCCTCGGCGATCGCCTGGGTAATGTTCGCCATCATCATGGTGCTGACGCTGATCGCCTTCTGGTCGTCGCGGCACTGGGTCTATTACGCCGGCGACAAGCGGAGCTGACGATGGCAGAAGAGATCACCGTCCGCACCACCGCCGAGCTCGATTCCGCGCGCACATTGGCCGAAGGCCGCCGCATGCACGCCATCTCCTCGGCCGTGCGCTATGCACTGCTGGCGGGGGTGGGCTTCCTCATGCTCTACCCGCTCATCTGGCTGATCGGGGCCTCCTTCAAGACCAACTCGGAGATTTTCGCCAATCCCGGCTTCATCCCGTCGGAGCCGACGCTGAACGGCTATATCGACGGGTGGAGGACCTCCACCCCCTACACCTTCGCCACCTTCTTCTGGAACACCTTCCTCATCATCCTGCCGAAGACGATCGGCACTGCGATCTCCTGTGCGGCGGTGGCCTACGGCTTCGCCCGCTTCGAGTTTCCGGGAAAGCGCATCCTCTTCGCTACCCTGATCGCCACGCTGCTCCTGCCCAATGTGGTGACGCGCATCCCGCAATATCTTTTGTTCCGCGACCTCGGCTGGCTCGACAGTTTCCTGCCGCTGTGGGTGCCTTCGGCCTTTGCGGGCGACGCCTTCTTCGTCTTCATGCTGATCCAGTTCCTGCGCGCCATCCCGCGCGACATGGAGGAGGCGGCGCGCGTCGACGGCGCCAACACGCTGCAGACGCTGATCTATATCGTCGTGCCCATGCTGGCGCCGGCGCTGATCTCGGTGTGCCTGTTCCAGTTCATATGGACGATGAACGACTTCCTCGGGCCGCTCATCTACCTCTCCTCGGTCGACAAGTATCCGATCTCGCTGGCCTTGAAGCTGTCGATCGACACGACCGAGGCGTTTCAGTGGAACCGCATCCTGGCCATGTCGGTGCTGGCGCTGGTGCCCGCGCTCACCGTGTTCTTCCTGGCCCAGAAATACTTCATCGAAGGCATCTCCACCGGTGGAGTGAAAGGTTAAGCTCATGGCCCGCCTGCAGATCAGGAACCTCGAAAAGGTCTACAGCAATTCCTTTAAGGCCGTGCACGGCATCAGCCTCGACGTCGACGACGGCGAGTTCATGGTGCTGGTCGGCCCGTCCGGCTGCGCCAAGTCGACGACGCTCAGAATGATCGCCGGGCTCGAGACCATCACCGGCGGCGAGATCCGCATCGGCGACAGGATCGTCAACAACCTGGCGCCGGGCCAGCGCGGCGTGTCCATGGTGTTCCAGAACTACGCGCTCTACCCGCACATGAAGGTGCGCAGCAACCTGGCGTTCGGCCTGAAGCTGAAGCGCCGGCCGAAGCCGGAGATCGAGGATGCTACCGAGGCGGTGGCGAACACCCTGGAGATCGATCCGCTGCTCGACCGGCTGCCGAAGCAGCTTTCGGGCGGTCAGGCGCAGCGCGTGGCGGTGGGAAGGGCGCTGATCAAGAAGCCGGACGTCTTCCTGTTCGACGAGCCCTTGTCCAACCTCGATGCCAAGCTCCGCGCCTCCATGCGCGTGCGCATCACCGACCTGCACAAGCGGCTGAAGCGCGAGGGCCAGTCCTCGACCGTCGTCTACGTCACCCACGACCAGACCGAGGCCATGACCATGGGCGACCGCATCTGCGTGATGAAGGACGGCTGCATCATGCAGGTGGCGGATCCCGTCACGCTCTACAACCGGCCGGAGAACGCCTTTGTCGCGGGCTTCATCGGCAGCCCGGAGATGAACCTGATGGAGGGTACGCTCGCCGTGAATGGCGGCGTCAACATCCGCCTAGCCGATCAGGTGCTCACTTTCGGCGAAGATGTCGGCAATCGTCTCGACGTGCGCGGCGGCGAGGTGCTTCTCGGCGTGAGGCCGCAGCATCTGCGCATTGCGGCAAACGACGAGGAGAACGCTCTGGAAGGCCACGTCTCGCATATCGAGTTCATGGGCCACGAGGTCTACCTCTATGTCGACGTCGGCGATATCCGCCTCGTCGTCGTCGTGCCCTCCGAGCAGTACCACCCAGAGGACATACGTGACGACCGCATCCGGCTTATCCCGCGCGAGACGGCCGTCCACATCTTCGACCGGGAGACGGGGAGGAATGTCAGTCTCTCGGCGAATGCCTGAACCCGAAAGAAACTTGGGAGGATGAAATGAGAAAGACAACGACAGCATTGGCCGTGATCATGGCCCTCAGTGCGGGCTCCGCTTCGGCGGCGGATCTGCGCATGTCCTGGTGGGGCGGCGACAGCCGCCATGTGGCGACGCAGGAGGCCCTGAAAGCCTGCGGCGAGAAGCATGGCCACACGATCAAGCCGGAATTCACCGGCTGGACCGGCCATCAGGAGAAGGTGGCCACGCAGCTTGCCGGCAGCACAGAGGCCGACATCATGCAGATCAACTGGCCCTGGCTGCCGCTCTTCTCGCTCGAAGGCGACGGCTTTGCGGACCTGAACGAGTACTCGGACACCATCGACCTGAGCCAGTGGTCGGAGGACCAGCTTGATAGTGCCACCGTGAACGGCAAGCTGAACGGCCTTCCGGTTTCCACCACCGGCCGCGTCTTCTTCTTCAACGAAGCCACCTTCGACAAAGCCGGACTTCCGCTGCCCACCACCTGGGACGAATTGATCGAGGCCACCGCCGTCTTCAAGGAAAAGCTGGGCGAGGACTACTATCCTTTCGACGCGCAAGGGGGGGATCAAGGGTTGGGCGCCATCCTGAACGTCTCGCTGGTGACGACGCAGATGACGGGCAAGGATCTCGTCGATCCCGCCACCAACACCGTCGCCTGGACGGCGGAGGAACTGCAAAAGGGCATCGAGTTCAACCAGAGCCTCGCAGACAAGGGTGTCATCCGCGATTGGAAGACGGTCGCGGGGGGCGGCAACGTGGATCTGTTCGAGCTGCCTGCCTGGTCGGAGGGCAAGATCGCCGGCTCCTATGAATGGGATTCGACCTATGGGAAGTTCAACGATCCCATCGAAAACGGCGAGCTCGTGCCCGTAGGGCTCCTGACGGTCGAAGATGCCGCGACGGAGGGTGTGTACCGGAAGCCGTCCATGCTCTTCTCCATCTCCAGGAACAGCAAGAACCCCGAGGCGGCCGCCCAGATCGTCAACTGCCTTTTGAACGAACCCGAGGGCATCGAGGCGCTTGGCGATACACGCGGCATACCGGCGAGCCGGATCGCCGCCGAGACACTCGCCGAAGGCGGTGCCATCAACCCGCGGCTGCTGGAAGCACACAAGCTCGTCATCGAGGCCAAGGGGCCGACGGTCTCGCCTTTCAACGAGCACCCCGAGGTGCGCGAGATCTTCAAGGACACGCTGGAGGAGTTCGCCTACGGCAATATCTCCGCGGCCGATGCCTCCACGGAAATCATCGAGGGCGTGAACGGCGTCCTGGCGAAGTTCTGATGTCCACCGCGGCGGCGGGGTTCACCGCCGCCGCTTTCTGCTGAAGTTCTTTCCGAATGGCACCGATGACCCCGGACCATCCCATCTCTCCTGCGCCCGTTTTTCCTCCTTTCGGCGTGCCTTGCCGCGCCTTCGCGGCGTTTGGGGAAAGATTGGAGCGTCCGGGGAGGACGGGGGGAGTGGTCGCGGCATGATGGCGTATTTCGACACCTATGCCGCGGCCTACGCGCCCTACAAGGGGGGAGCGTGGTGCTACGAGGACGGCTGCGTCTATCGCGGGCTTGCCCTTCTGCATCTTGCTACGGGTGAGGAGCGATGGCTCGCGCACTTGAAGCGCCTGGTGGACGCGCAGGTCTCGCCCGAGGGAGAATTGGCGGGCTATTCCGTCGGCGAATTCAACATCGACCACGTCCTGTCCGGCAGGGCGCTGATCTATCTTCACGGTCTGACCGGCGAGGAGAAATACGCCGCCGCCGCCAGGCTGCTTGCCCGGCAGCTTGCCGGACATCCGCGGACCGAGTCGGGCGTCTACTGGCACAAGAAAATCTATCCCCGGCAGATCTGGCTCGACGGCCTCTATATGGGACTGCCCTTCCAGATCGAGTTCGCCCGCATGACGGGCGACGGGACTCTTGTCTACGACGCGCTTTTCCAGTTGCAGATCGCGCTCTCGCTTACCCACGAGGCGAGGACGGGTCTTTATGCCCACGGCTATGACGAAAGCCGCAAGCAGCAATGGGCCGACCCGGACACCGGCCGCTCGCCCGCCCACTGGGCGCGGGCGCTGGGCTGGCTCGCCATGGCGCTGGTCGACATCATCGAATTGATCGGAGTGGAGCGCGCGGCCGAGGCGGGCATTGCCGGGGAGGCGGCCGCGCTGCTCAAGCGCATCGCCGCCTTCCGCACCGGAGAGGCGATGTGGCTGCAGGTGATCGACCGGCCCGACCTTGCCGGCAATTACGCGGAAACGTCGGCGACGGCCATGCTGACATACGCGCTCATCAAGGCCGGCAGGCTGAGGCTCGTCGACGGCGCTGCCGCGCTCGGCGGGGAAAGCCTTCTGGCGCTGGCGCAGCGGGCACTGCAACGGTCGGAGGACGGCATTGTTCGCCTCGGCGGCATCTGCCGCGTGGCGGGCCTCGGCGGCTATTCCGGCGTCTACCGCGACGGCACCGCCGGCTACTATCTGACCGAGCCGGTGGTAGCCGACGATCCCAAAGGGGTAGGGCCCCTGATGATGGCCAAAGCGGAGGCGACCCGTCCGGCGGTTGCCGTCGAGGAGGACGGTACGGCGCGCTGCGCTTCGTGACGTCGTGTCACAGAATCGGCCCGAGAATCGGGCCGATTGGATTCAAAGACCTGGGGCGCCCTTTGCGCGCCCAAATGCACGCAGAGCGCTAGAGGTTCCGGCCGATCATGCCACCGGCGACCGCGCCGCCGATGCCGCCGATCAAGGCGCCCCCGCTTCCGCCGATCGCGTTGCCGGCCACTGCGCCGCCGACACCACCGGCGGCTGCGCCGGCGATTGTCTTGTCGGTCGTCGAACAACCGGCCGTAGCGGCAAGCATGCCGCCCAAGAGACAGAAAGTTGCAAGCTTCTTGGTCATAACCTTCACACGCAATTCATGGGAAAGCGCATGAATGGGAGATTCGGGTAAAAATTTAATGAAGTTGGTCGGAGTGGAACCTGCGATCCCCTGATCGCGCTAATGGGCAACCGCGTCACGAGCGGATGACGTTCTTTTCGATTACGGACTGCCCTGAGAAAGGCTGTCCCTCCTCCAAGCTGACATGAAGATGGGATCGACCTTTCCCCCGTGCCGATATCAATCCCGCTCTCACAAGGGTGTTGGCCCCGTTATTTTGATCGACCGGGGCCGCGAACAACCCGAGATTGGGGCAGGGGCCGCCCGCGGCGGTTTCCGATGTGCAGCAGGCGGCGGAATGTGGGGCATTCCATATGAGACGGCGCCGGGCAATCCGCGACATGGCGAAGCGCCTCGCGCAACTTTGTAAGGTCGCGAATTTGACGGTCTATCTCGTCCGCACGGGCACGAAGCTCTGGGCGCGGCAAATCCGGCTGGCCATCGGCACCGAACATTCCCCGGATTTCGTCCAGCGAGAACCCGGCTGACCGGCCAAGCTGGATCAGCGAAAGCTGCAGGATCGTCTGGGGATCGAACTGCCGTCGCAGGCCCTTTCGTCCAATCGACGCGATCAGCCCGATCTCCTCGTAATAGCGCAGAGCGGATGGCGACAGGCCCGTTTGCGCTGCCATCTCACCGATGTCGATAACCTTCATGATTTCCCTATTGACCTAAAGTTGACTTGAAGTCGTAGCATGCGCTTCCTGCTGGAAATCTGCAAGAGGAAGCAAGCTATGTCGTCCGAAATGATCGTGGATCGTGGTGCCGTGTTGCGCGACCCTCGAGCGCTCGCCCTGCTGTTCGCCGCCTCACTGACCACAATGGCCAACGCCACGATCAGCCCCGCTTTGGGCGGGCTTTCGGAGTTGTTCGCCGATCACCCCAATGCGCGGTTTGTGACGACACTGCTGGTCCCAGCCCCCTCTCTCACCTTCATTTTCTGCGCTCCGCTCGCCGGGCTGGCGGCGGATCGTCTCGGGCGGCGCTGGCTTCTGTTAATCGGCATCCTGTTGTTCGCGATTACGGGCAGTGCCGGCCTCTACCTTCCCGATCTGACGTCCATCCTGATGAGCAGACTCGCGCTCGGCCTCGCGGTGGCGATGATTATGACCTCTCAAACCGCGCTTTTGGGGGACTACTACGAGGGTACCGCTCTAAAACGCCTTGCGGGTCTGCAGGTCTCGGCGCGAAACTTTGGCGGGTTCACATTTATTACGCTCGCCGGCTGGCTTGCCGCAACCTCGCCGCGTTTGCCCTTCGCGGTCTATGCTTTGCCTGTTCTGCTTTTGCTGCTGGTTTGCAGGGCGATTGCAGAGCCCGCAATTCGGCGCGACCGCGCTGCGGCGCCCTGTCAATCCCTCGTATCTCTCGGCGAAAAGTGGCTTGGGCCGATGATGGGACTCGCAGCGCTCCAGATGGGGACGACGGCGCTCTTCTTCATTATGCCGACCCAGGTTCCCTTCCTTCTGGAAGCGCGAGGTTACGACAGCGCGTCGGGGACGGGTATGGTCCTCGGGGCGCTCACGCTGGCAGGCGGACTGGCCGCACTCGCCTATCACCGGGCGAGCGGCCGGTTCGGCGAGGTCGGCGTTTTTGCGATCGGATATGTGCTAATGGCGCTCGGTTTCGCAGGCATAGCTTCAAGACCGGAGTTTGCGGCAACGCTTGCCGGTGCGGTTGCGATCGGGTTGGGCTTTGCTCTCGTGATGCCGAATTTTGTCGCGCTGGCTCTCACGATTGCCCCCGCGCAATGCCGCGGCGTCGTCGGTGGAATTCTCACGACATCCGTTTTCGTCGGGCAGGTCGTCTCACCATTTGCCACAACGCCGATGATCGACAAGGTTGGATATGCCTGGACATACGCCGCTGCGGCAGGTCTCGTTCTCTGTTTGGCGATGGCGAGCAGCGTGGCTGCTCTGCTGCGGCGTTGAGGAGCAGGGCCGCATGAGTTTGGCCAACGCGAACACGGCATGCGGCGGCGGGTCGAGACAAATCGGCCCGACCGCCGGTTGGCCGGCGGAATCGACCTGCGCGAGAAGATTCTCGCAACCGGGACAGAGGGTGGAGGTCGTTCGTGGATTTTCTGGCCAAAGCCATCGCACCGTGGGTGGGCCACTGAAGTTCCGTATAGCAACGGGGTTACTCACCGATGCCGATCCGTACCTCCTACTCCCACCTTCCTCATCATCATCACTCAGCCTTCAGCAGGGAAGGAGCTTACTGAGCTTGTAGGCAACTTCTGTCCGATTCGTTGCCTTGAGCTTTCTCATGATGTTGCGAATATGAACCTTCACGGTGCTTTCGCACATTTTGAGCTCGTGGGCGATGATCTTGTTCTGCTTGCCGCGCCGAATGGCTTCGACGACCTCTCTTTCGCGGAGCGTGAACATCGCGTATAAATGCTGTGTTCCTTGCATACCGTCATCGATCAGGTGACGCATGGCCAGCACGCTGCTGGCAGGAATAAATGTTCCGCCCGACATGGCCAGCGCGACTGCTTCGATGCAGACGTTGATATCGACCGATGTCGGTATGAAGCCGCGCGCACCATATTCGAGCGCCTTCAATATCTGTTCCAGGTTATCGCTATCGGCCAGAACAACGACCGGAACGGAGCGGAAGCCGGAGGAAAGTTCTCTGATCTGCTCGGCGACGCTATTTTCCATCACATCCTGCTCGCCAATGTTTAGGAGTATCGCCCCCAGTGAGGGATGGGTTTCCTCTTCATCTCTCCATTCTTTGATCGAGCCAACCGCAACGACCTCCATGCCAAGCGGGTGACTGACCAGCGCCTGCCTCAGGCATTCGCGTTTGAGCCTCGCGCTTTCTATGAGCAAAAGGCATCTTGCCTGCTCGTTCTGCTTGTCGGCGCCAGCGTACAATTCGGCTTCAGCCGTCCGCCTTTCTCGGCAGGCACCAAAACGTGAATGCTTTTCAAGATTAAGAGCCACTGTGTTCATGTCGAAGCCCGCCTCTCCTCATGCGGATTTTTTGGGCATCGCGCGAACGATCCGGTGTCTCCACGCCTTTGATGACACTGATGGTGGATATCCCACCGGCCCTGGCGGTGCCCTGACAGCAAGTAATGGTTGGGAGAAATCGCCACATGACGTAAGCGTCCCCGCCAAACCAAATCTTCATGCAAATCTTAACCAATGAGGCGGAATAGGGCGTTAGCGCCGCGTACTAAAAGTTATCGCAGCGTACATAATATCGAGTTCGAGATGGTTGGTCGCACCCAGAATCTTTCGCGCTTTTCTCAGGCGGGGACTCAGCGGGTTGAGGTTTGCTCGGTAAAGCGGGGCCATGTCTGCCTCCCAGCCGAGCTCACTGCGTATCAATGTCCCGGGCGTGCAATTGTTTTTCACGGCGGGTTTCAAACCGACACCGTTAATGAACCCTTTCAGTGAAAATGTCGTTCTTTTGGGATTTCTTACACAGCTATTTAATGGATAAGAGGTATCAATTCCGACAGTAGGCAATAAAGAGGACAGTTTGCGATGAATCATGCATCTAGGAGATACTATAGATCCAAGAGTTACAATGTAGTTTCCAAGCGTATACTTTCTATAGTGGGAGCTGCATTTTTGCTCATCCCGATGGCCGGATGCTCCAAGCTGGGCTCCGACGAGGCGACGACGCTTTCGTTCCACTCCGTTAGAACATATGCATATCCGGCATCGGTCGACAAGCCGATCGTGAAGAAAGCGGTAAAGGCCAAAGCGACCAGAACGCAGCCCACTGTCAAGCTGGCAAGCAGCCAATATCTTGGCAACGCGCCGTATATCTGCACGCCGAGCGGTTTCGGACGTACGTCCACATGCTTCACGCGCTCTGCGCGGTGATGAAGCGGCAAGGGGCAGGAGAAGACAGCGCTGGCCGGCCGTCTTCTCCCTGTGACCGTCGGTGATGCGCCGGGCTCCATGGACTGGATGGGCAACAAGCTTTAGCGGTTGCCAAGCCTTGCTTCGATCCGGCGCACGCGGGTGACGACATAGTCGCCATGGCGCAGCTTGGCGTATTCGTCGCTCATCCTGGCGGGCATCTGCCTGAAGGCGTACCATTCGCCGTCCGGCTCGCGCTTCTGATAGATGACACCGTCTTTTTCACGGTGGCTGAAACAGGTTACCGCCGGAGCGGAACCATCCATCGCGCGCCATTCTGCCCTGAAACAGAGCTTCCCAGGGGATGTGATAAACCAGCGGCCAATGCCGTAAGAGGGCGCCCCTCCTTCGCGGGACCAAGCGCTGAATTCACGCTTCTTCACGGCAAAAAAGCCGGCGCCTTCCTTCCAGATCCACGAGCGGTTGGCATAGATCTGGTAGACTTCGTTGCTGGTGAGCGGCCGCGCCGATTGGGCTTCGTTGGGATGGGCCGAGGCCGCCGCGATACCGAAGGCGCCGGCCGCGAGGCCGGCGACAACGGCAGCTGCCAAGAGTGCCGTACGAGGCATGGGTGTACTCCACTGTTCCGATTTGTTGTGCATCAGTTCGTCGATTCCTCGACAACCCGCCAGTTGGGGAGCCCGAAATCGTCCGGCCACGGATAGACCTCGCGGTCATTGAAGTAGACAACTGCCGTGAGTTCCGGGAATTCGGCGTGACGCTTGGTGACTGCCTCCGCCCATTGGCGGACGTAGGCCTGGTCACCCTCATAGCCCAGCTCGGCGACTACGATCGCCTTCCCATAGTCCTTGACAAGGTTGTAGCCGGGCGCCAGACGCTCCGCGAACGTCTGGTCGCGGCCGGTCTTCTCCCGGTCGTAGGGCTGATAGCCGAAGACGGACAGGCCGATCACATCCACGACATCGTCGCCGGGATAGTAGTCCTGAAGATCCGCATTACCCTTTGGCGACCACATGAACTCGGCGTTCGCCAAGTGCTTGCGGCACTCGGTTACGAAGCGCCGATAAGCACTGATATACTCGGGACCGGACCACTGCGCCCAGGTGAACTGGTTGTCCTGCTCATCCATTTCCTGTGCGAAACGGACGGTAGCGGGGCTCTTGAGTTTCGCCACCTCCGAGCAGACCGCTGCCGCATTGGCGTCATAGCGGCCACTCACAATGCCGCGGTAGAGCTCCTCCGACGACACCCGCCAGTCGCGATCCCAAGACCACGGCTCCACGCTGATCAGAAGCGAGCGGCCGCGCGCCAACGCGTATTCGTCTGCTATGGTGAGGGTGGAAAGGTCCACGTCCTCCCACGGGAGGAAGAGATGTTCGATTGTCGAATTGGGATCTTCGCCAAAATCCCCATGAGGATCATAGGCCCCGAACGAGATGGATGACGGGGTAATGACCGGCCGTTTGTCGGATGGGGTTCCAGCTGTGGTCGAGTTCGGATCGGGGATGCCGCGCGGGCTGTTGGCCGCGAACACGACTCCCGATGCCAATATGGCTGCAGCCGAAAGGGCTGCTGTTTTCGATGTTCTGCTCATCTTAGTTCTCCATTTTTCTCTCTGCATCGTCCGTCGTCTGCTGCTGGAGCGACGTCTTCTCACGGCCGTCCTTGGGGGATGTTTCGACGAACTCCAGTTTCGAAGAGACCAAGTCTTCGCTCACGAGCTTTGCGAACTCGTCGCTGTCCTTCGGCACGGTGTGCCTGAAGACGTACCAGTCGCCCGACGGCTCTCTCTTCTGGTAGATCGTGAGGTCGGAAATCCTGTGTTTGAAGCAAGTCTTGTTCGCATAGGTGCCAGTCGGCGTGTGCCAATCGGCTTTCATGCAGAAGAGGCCCTGATCCGTCACGATCCATCGACCGGTCGCCCAGACCTGACTGTCGCCGGATTCCGACCAAGCCTTGAAGGCCCGCCCTTCATCTTCCATGCGGCCGGCGCCATGCTCCCATTTCCAGGACTTGTTGCGATAAAGCATATAGAGTTCCACGCCCGTCATCGCGCGCGCATCCTCGGGCGGAGTGACCTTGGCCGCGGCTGCCCAGCCCTCGCCGGATAGCATCAGCAGTCCTGCCAGAACGCGAGACAAGATGGCCGGCCGCAACACAGGCAGGAAAGGGCGGCGAGCGCTTTCTATGGTTTGCTTAGTGGTCATATCTTCCTCCGAGGACGCGCCGTCCACCCGCCGCATTCGCGCCGGGCAGGCGGTATCTGGTGTCGAAAAGGTCCGGTGCGAGTTCGACCAGGCGTGTAGCGGGGCGGCCGACGGCGCAGACGTAGAAGCCCGCCCGTTCCGCTCGGCCCACCTCAAACGCACCGCGCAGGTCGACCAGGATTGGTGAGCGCATCACCCGACGCAGGCGGACAAGGTCGAGGTGCCGGATGCTGTCCCACTCCGTGACGATGACAACGGCATCGGCGCCGCGCGCGCATTCATAAGGGTCTTCAAGGAGTTCGACATTCTCCAGCAGCCGCGCGGCATTATCCATGCCGACCGGGTCATGCGCGCGCACAACGGCGCCGAAGCGTTGCAACGTCTCGATCAGCGGCACGGAGGGCGCCTCGCGCATATCGTCGGTGTCGGGCTTGAAGGTGAGGCCAAGGACAGCAATGGTGAGCCCGTCGACATCGCCTCCGACGGCATCCATCACCTTGAGCGCCATCTTGCGCTTGCGTGCTTCGTTGACGCTCACCGCTTCCTGCACGATGCGCAGGGCCACCCCGTGATCTTGTGCAGTCCGCAGGAGCGCCAGCGTGTCCTTGGGAAAGCAAGAGCCGCCATAACCCGGGCCGGCATTGAGGAAGCTCGCGCCGATACGCTTGTCGAGCCCCACGCCCAACGCCAGTTCTCCTACGTCGGAGCCCACCTGCTCGCAAAGATCGGCAAGCTCGTTGATGAAGGTGATCTTCGTTGCCAGGAAGGCGTTGGAGGCATATTTGATGAGCTCGGAGGTGCGCCGCTGTGTCACCACGATGGGCGCATCGACTTTCGCCAGCGGCGCGCCGTAGATCTCCATGAGAACCTCGCGGGCACGCTCGTCGGCAACGCCGATCACGACGCGATCGGGTTTGAGGAAGTCGCGAATGGCGACACCTTCCCTGAGGAATTCCGGATTGGAAGCCACCGAGAAGGTGCCACGGCGGCGCTTGGTCGCGATGATTTTCTCAACCGCATCACCGGTGCCGACCGGGACGGTGGATTTCACCACGACCACGGCGTTCTCCGCAAGCAACGGCGCTATTTCCCGGGCCGCCATGTAAACGAAGGAAAGATCGGCATCTCCGTGGCCGGGCCGCGAAGGTGTGCCCACCGCGACGAACACGGCGACTGCGTCCTTCACCGCCTTGGCGATGTCGCTGGTGAAAGACAACCGGCCCTCGGCGTAGTTGCGCTCCACGAGTTCGTCCAATCCGGGCTCATAGATCGGCAGCTTGCCCTGCTGGAGGCCCAAGACCTTCTCCGCATGCTTATCGACGCAGACCACCTCGTTGCCCCATTCAGCAAAGCAGGTGCCGCTGACCAGGCCGACATATCCGGTTCCGATAACTGCTATTTTCATGGGTTCCTACGCAGAGCGCCCTTTCTTTTTTTCAGTGTGTTGTGCTTGGATTCGCGCGCCGCCATCCCGGGTTGAAGACGGTCCTGCGTAGTCCCGGCTGGCCTATACCGGCGCCGGCGACCGAATAGCGATTTTCGAAGAGGTGGAAATTGCCCGCTCCCCAGGAGAGCGCTTCGAGCCCCTGTTTCCCGCGCTCGGCTGTGGCGACCCCCGGCAACACGAAGAGAGCGAGGAGGCTTGCCGCCAGGGCGGGCCGATGGAGGCGGGTCCGCACTCTGACAGCGTTCTCACGGGCGTGCCGGGTTACAATCACCAGCAGGAGGATGGCGTAGAGCGACGCATTGACGATGGCGAAAAGATAAAAGCCGCGCGTATCGCCGGCGTCCTCCACGGCCAGCACAGGCAATATCGAGGCAAGCGAGAGCACGCCGTAGGGAGCGAGCACGCGTATGGGCAGCGCATCCACTTCGGAGGTACCCTTGGGTGTGACGCGGAAATCGACGAACGAGCCGGTGAGCCAGTCGCGAACGGCGGCCGCACATCCAGCAAGCGCCCAGGGCCAGCGCGCCAGGAGGAAGAGCATCGCCTCCCAACTCAGCACATTGGCGTCGGCCGGGCGGAACGTGCCGCCCGCGCGCCAGCGATAGGCCATCAGAATCAGGACGATGGACAGAGGAGCGAAATGGGCCAGGAAGGCGGGATAGGTAACGCCGACGAAAATTTCGCCGCGCAGGAGCGCGATGATCGGCATTGCGAACATCAGCGCCATGAAGAGCGAGAACAAGGGATACCAGAGCTGCGAGAACAGGAATTGGAATTTCAGGCGCGGCGGCAGATTGCCCACGAGCTTGGGCGAATACTGCAGGAGCAGCATGACCAGACTGCGCGACCACTGGAATTCCTGGGTCACGAGATCGGCAAAGGTGCGCGGCCCGTCGCCATGGGCGATCGCGTCCAGCGCGTGCACGCCGCGCCAGCCATGGGCGTTCATCATCAAGGTCGTGGAGTGGTCTTCGGCAAGCTCCGGACCGAGGCCCCCGATCTGTTTCAACGCCTCGGTGCGCACGGCATAGTGTGAGCCGATACACAGGGGCGCGAGCCCGCCATTGTACCCAGCCTGAAGCGAGCCATGCATGCTTGCTTCCGCATAGAGCCTGCCGCGCGCCGACCAGCTTTCATGCGCATTGCGGTCGCATATGCTGGGTGCGGAAACATAGCCGATCGCAGGGTCCGCGAAGGGCCGCAGCATCTCAAACAGATAGCCGGGCTCGGGCACGTGATCGGCGTCAAGCTGCGCGACGAAGTCGTAGCGCTCGTAGCCGTAGTGGTCATAGAAGAAAGCGAGATTGCCCTCCTTGCAGCGTGTGCGCCGGGGCCAGGTGGTGCGATGATAGTCAGTCCGTCCCTTGCGGGTAGAGACGAACACGCCGTGCCTGCGGCACCAATCGAGTGTCTCGGGGGAGGGGTCTTCGTCCGCCAGCCAGGTGTCGTGCGGCACTTCCTGGGCGAGCATCGCCTTCAGCGTCTGCGCCACCACGGGGAAGGGCTCGGCCGGCGCTTTGGTTACGACCATGGCGATACGGCTGCCCACCGGGAGCCGCAGCGGGCCGTTCGGCTTTCGGCCGCGATAGAAGATCACCAGAAAATAGGCGGGCAGAAGTGTTGCCCAGGCGAGCACCCCGGTGACCAGAACCGAGCCAGCCACACTAAAATGATGCTCGGGTTTCAGCCACCACGCCCAGAAGTAAACGAGGGCTGCAGCCCAGACCGCCCCGCCCACCAGATACTCGATCTTCCGGTATCTGGTGAAAACGGAGACCAGCAGCGGCGCGGCGCCCGTGCCGGTAGATCTGATAGCGCTCTTGGAGGCAACGTTCATTGTGGCCGTACCTCCAGTCCGAAGAAGGGTGCGGCCGTACGCATGATCGTATCGAGGTCGGAGTGTTCGGCGGAGAAGCCGATTGCCGTACGTGCCAAACTCGGGTCGGCGTAGAGCGCCGGCGGATCGCCCGCCCGCCGTGGGTGCATGCGGATAGGCACCTTCCGGCCGGTAACGCGGCCGATCGCGGCAAGAATCTCGCGAATTGACGTGCCGCGACCGGTGCCCACATTGACGGCCAGGTCGCACCCTCCTGCCGCCAGGTGTTCGTAGGCAAGGACATGGGCCTGCGCCAGATCGCAGACGTGGATATAGTCGCGAACGCAGGTTCCATCGGCGGTTTCGTAGTCGTCGCCGAAGACCTCGAGGAATGGGATCGCACCCGCCGCGGCCATCAGGGCCCGCGGGATCAGATGCGTCTCCGGATTGTGCCGTTCGCCGATTTCGCCCTCGGGGTCGGCTCCGCAGGCGTTGAAATAGCGAAGAGCCACGTAGCGCAGACCGTAGGCGGCCGCATAATCGCGCAGCATGTGCTCGGCGATCAGCTTTGTGCGACCGTAGGGGTTGATCGGTATCTGCGGCGCACCTTCGACGATGGGAAGATGCGCCGGCACCCCATACGTTGCGCAGCTCGAGGAGAAGATGACATTGCCGAGCCCACTCTGGAGGCAGGCGTCGAGCAGTGATTGGGTTCCAGTGATATTGTTCCGGTAGTATTTGGCCGGCTGCTCGACGGATTCACCCACATAGGCGCAGGCCGCGAAATGGATGACCGCCGCCGGCTTGTAGCGCGCTATTGTTTGGGCAAGTAAGGCGGTATCCAGGATGTCGCCATGGACGAACGGGCCCCAGCGCACCGAGGAGCGGTTGCCGGTCGACAGGTTGTCGAAAACGACGGGTTCGATGCCGCTGGCGCTGAGCAGCTTCGCGGTATGGCTTCCGATGAAGCCGGCGCCGCCGGTAACGAGGATTCGATCCGCCGACATCATGCGACCTCGGCGAGTTTGGGGTCGGTGTCCGCCAACAGGCGATCGAAATGGCGGATCGTCTTGCCGAGGCCTTCAAAGAGCGTCACGCGCGGCTGCCAATCTAGCTCCCGCATGGCCAGCGAGATGTCGGGGCGGCGCTGGCGGGGATCGTCGATCGGTAGCGGACGATGCACGATCCTCGACGTCGATCCGGTGAGTTCAATCACTTGTTCTGCCAACTCGCCGATGGTGAATTCGCAAGGATTGCCGAGGTTTACCGGCCCCGTGAAAGAAGCCGGCGAGGCCATGAGGTGTAGGAAGCCGTCAATCAGGTCGTCCACGAAGCAGAAGGAACGAGTCTGGCTACCGTCGCCATAGATGGTGATGTCGTCTCCTTTCAGCGCCTGGACGATGAAATTGGAAACGACACGGCCGTCGTCGGGCCGCATGCGCGGTCCATAGGTGTTGAAGATGCGCGCGATCTTTACCGCTATGCCGTGGCTCTGGTGGTAGTCGAAGAAGAGCGTCTCGGCGCACCGTTTGCCTTCGTCGTAGCAGGCACGGGGACCGAAGGGGTTCACATTACCCCAGTAGCTCTCGACCTGTGGATGCACATTAGGATCGCCATAAACCTCGGAGGTCGAAGCCTGGAGAATGCGTGCATTGTGGCGGCGAGCGAGCTCGAGAAGGTTCAGCGAACCCAACACGCTCGTTTTTGTCGTATGTACCGGGTTTGCCTGGTAGTGCGGAGGCGACGCTGGGCAGGCGAGGTTGAATATCTGATCGACTTCGAAGTCGATAGGCGTGACTATGTCATGCTCGATGAAGCTGAAGTGTTCAGTGTCTGTCAAATGCTCGATGTTCCGGCGCAGACCTGTGGAAAAATTATCGAGACAGATCACATGATGGCCGGAGCGTAGAAGAGCTTCACACAAATGTGAACCAAGAAAGCCCGAACCGCCGGTCACAAGAATTCTCTGCGATACAGCATTTTCAAGCATGATATTTTGCCCCCCGCTGGGCAATAAGCACCTGGTGAAGGGAGCGCGTGCGCTATCCTTCATCGCATTGTGCTTATATAGTACTAGTCACTTTGCAGGAGAGATGTGTATCATGTTAGGATACTACGAACTGCTTATCTCCCAAGCCATGTCGATAAAATATGCTCTTGGGAAAAGTCTGTCATTACCTCAGAATCCGCGAATTTATCGCAGCGTACATTTTTCCGTATCTGCGAGCAGGGCTCGGCGGGTCGTCTGACTTGTCTTCCGGCGTGGAACAAAGTGCGTCACCGATCGTTATGGACGATTGGTATCCGACACTCTGAGAACCGACAGCCATGAGGGAGGCTTAGGTAACAGATGAACGGCGGGCGGGACTCTCAAACCCCTGGGTGGAAGATCGAAGAAGCCGGCTCCTCCACGGCGAAACCAAGGCCGGAGCGACGCCGTTGGCCGCGAGGCGAACAGCCGGTTCGGGACGCACCCGCGATACGCGGACCTCCCATTTTGAAGCCGATCGAGTTCTCCACGCGGGATTTGCCGAAAAAGCAGCAGTTCAGCGCGTGGCAGTCCTATATGGAGACGGTCGCCGAATATCGGCTGCCTGATGATAAGACACCCGAGGACGGCTTTCCCGCCGATCACGTCGCGTGGAACCTGGGTAGCGTGATTATTGCGCAGCAGCGCGTGGCCGCACACAGCTACCGGCGGTCGGCAGCCAAGGTGCGCGCCAGGCCCATCGATCATTGCCACATCACCATATTGCGCAGCGGACGCAGCTGGACAGAGGTAGACGGCTATGTCGCGCAGAACGAGCCCGGCAAGGCGGTATTCCGGACGCTTGGGCACCCCTATTGGGGCCGTATCACCGATGCGGAAGCCGTTGTCGTCTACCTTCCCCGCGATCTCTTCGGCGACTCGGCGGCAATTCTCGATGCTGCCAACAATTCGATCCTGTCAGGCAACTTGGCCCATCTGCTGGACGACTATATTAACAGTGTGGAGACTTCGCTGCGCAGCCTTGTCGCGGAGGATCTCCCCGGAATTGTTAGCGCGCTGCGCGACATGGTGGCCATGAGCCTGACTTCGGTCAAGCATAAGCATGCGACGGAGCAGCACGGCATAGGCCTCATGGAGCGGGCGCGCCGTAACATCCGGCAGCACCTGGCTTCACCCGACCTTACGCCCGAGAGCCTGTGCCGGGAGCTCGGCATTTCCCGCACACGGCTATACCAGCTGTTCGAGCCCAGCGGCGGCGTCCTGCATTACATAAGAAGAAAGCGGCTGCTGGTGGCGCATGCCTCACTCAGCGATCCAGCCAACAACCAGCGTATTTTCGAGATTGCGGAAGCTGCCGGCTTCGATACGCCGGCCAACTTCAGCCGCGCGTTCAAGCTCGAATTCGGCTACAGTCCACGCGAAGCGCGCGAGCATGCAGCGGCTGAGCACAGCGCGTATAGTGGCGCGGACACACCGGATGATATGAAGAGTTTTGGGGATTGGCTTACCGCTCTCGGGCGCTGAGAAGCATTCCATCAAGGGCGGTGCCATCGGCGGGTCTGTCGCGGAGCCATGATTTCGGACATCTAGTTGGCCGATGAGAAAGTAGCGGGCGGCGATCCCGTTACGACTGGCGGTCACCTGCCTGCCGCCCAGAGCGCGGTCGACCGGGTTGTGTATACTCCTATCCACGGAGAATAATTTTGCTTGGGCCGAATCCTGTGCGAGTGAACGACCTCTCTTGAGACGCTCAGCGAACGTCGGCTTCTCGGCGCGCCCACCCGGTAGTTCAACGCAGGCAGAGGAACTCCGCTCGCCACCCTCCTTATTTGAGAATCTTTTGCGCGGACAATGGTTCGTGACAGGCTGGAGCGGTCGTCGTTCTCGACGCCATGGTCGAATCTATCGCCCTCTTTGCATCCCGGCGAGTTGATCCGGCGGGATTAGGCCAGATGGCCCGCGCCTCACTCCCTCCGCTCGACCCGGCTGCCCTCCTCGAGTGTGTCCGCGGGGTGGAGGACGACGACATCGCCAGCCTCGATACCGCCCAGCACCCCGGCCATCTCATCGTTCATTTGACCGATTTCCAAGTCAGCCTGGCGCAGGCGGCCGTTGTCGACGACAAACACGTTCCAAGCGCTGCCATTCCGGAACAGGGCGCTGATCGGCACCTGCAGGCAGTCTGCGCACTCCCAGACGGTCATTTCGGCAAAGACCCGGTAACCGTGCCCAAGGCGATTGTCGCTGTCGTCGAGGTCGAGAACGGTGTTGACACGCTGCTCCTCGATGCCCAGCGCCGAGACTTTGGTGAAGGCGGCCGGATCGACCCGCCGGACCGTGGCTTCGAGGGGCCGGTCGCCGCCCCAATCGCGCACCAGCGCCTTCGTGCCCGGCGCAATGCGAACGGCGTCGGCCGAAAGCAGATCGACGACGACCTCCAGATCTCCCGTATCGCCGATCTCGGCGATACGTGCTCCAGCGGCCACGGCCTGCTCGCTCTTCTCCAGAACGGCGAGGACCGTTCCGTCCACAGGCGCAAGCACGCTGACGCAGCAGCTTTCCGCCTCCGGATCGCGCTGGCCGGGCTGCAAAAGCCGCGCCTCGGCGCTCGCCAGTTCGGCGCGGCGGAATCCGACCGTCGCCCTGGCGGCTTCCACTGCGGCCTTCAGGAGCTCGACCTCGTTAGCCGCCTTTTGCAGCGCGCTCTCCGAGATGACCCCGGGCCCGTGCAGCTTGAGCGCCCGCTCAAGCTCGGTTTCGGCGAGCCGCAAGGCGGTCTCGGCGCGCTGCAGCTCACTCTCGGCGATGCCGACGCCCGAGCGGGCGGCATCGCGGGCGGCAAGCAGCTCCGCCTCCGTGCGCCGGTCGATCAGCGGCGGGTCGAGGGGCTGGATCTCCGCGACGACTGTTTTCCCGGCTTCCACGAAATCGCCTTCTCTGAGCGCAGTACGCGACAGATATCCGGCAATGGGTGCGGAGACGGTGTAGACCTCACGCACCCGGGTCATCCCTTCCTCGCGGATCGTCACCTTCATCGGAGCCTGCCGGATCACGGCCACGTCGACCAGCGACGGCTGCTCGCGCAGCGACCATGCAAACCCCGCGACCACGGCGGCGGCGGCAAGTGCCATGAGGAGGCGTTTGAACCAGGCGGATTTCATCGGGCTATTCCCTTGTCTTGAGCACACGCACGAGGTCGAGCCTGTCGACGCGGCGGCGCACGATCAGCGCCGACAGTGCGGCGACGCCGAACACCACAAGGCTTGAAGTGGCGAATGTGGAGCGGTTGACGATGAACGGCACGCGAAAAAGGTCGCTCGAAAACCCGTTCACCACCGTCCAGGAAAAGACATAGCCGAGCAGCCAGCCGAGCGGCTGCGCGATTGCGACGATCGCGCCCAGCTCGATCAGAAGCACGCTCGACACCTCGCCTTTTCCGAAACCGAGAACACGCAGGCTTGCCAGTTCCCGTGCCCGCTCCGAGAACTGGATGCGTGCCGAGTTGTAGACGACGCCGAAGGTAATGATGACGGCAAGTGCCGTATAGACGGTCGTCATGATCGTGATGTTCTCCTCGATCGTCTCGCGAAAGCGCTCGCGCGACAGCCCCTGCAGGGCGATCGCCGCCACCGCCGGCGTGCGCTTGACGGTGCTGTAAAGCTCGCGGAGGCGCGAGGGGTCGACGGCCACATGCACCCCGGAGAGCCGCGGCCCGTCGCCGATCAAACGGTCGAGGGCGTCAGTGCGCATATAGACGGCGAGCCCGATATAGCTTTCGACGATGCTGCTTATCGGCACCGTCGCCATCCGGTGGCCTTTTTCCAGCAGTTCGACCTCGGCGATATCGCCGATGCTGAGGCCGAGCAGGTTGGCGACCCATTCGGAGATCATCAGCCCTGCAGGCGGCGGCTCCACGGCATCGAGAGCCTTGTCGAGTGCGCGGGAAAGATCTGGTTCCCGAACAATCCCCTGGATCGCGACCCGGCGTTCGCGATGGCCATAGCGCAGGATGACAGGCGTCGTGCGAAAAGCCTCTGCGCGTAGCACGCCCGGCATGGCGGCCACCTCCTGCAACGCGCGAGGAGAGCGCTCGGTGCCGAAGGACAGGGTCGCGTCCTGGCGTTCCGTGCGGGTGAACACCGTGTCGACCATGAAGGCTGTCGAATCGGACGCAAACAGCGCCGTGATCAGGAGCGCCACGGCAAGCGACGTTCCCAGGGCGGTCGTAAGGGTGCGCACCGGCCAGCGGATCAGGTGCCGGAGAGCCATGATCGTGAGCTGCGAGAACACCCGCAGAAGGCGCGATCCGCTTCCCAGCAGACTGCGATAGCGCGTCGGCGCTGGCGGCTGCATTGCCACGGCCGGTGGCAAACCCACCACGCCCCAGATGGCGCGGGCGCTGCCAGCCAACGCCGCCAGCGCGCTGACGGCGGCGGCAATGGTATAAAGATCGAGGCTTTGCCGGAAGATCAGGAAGGGGAACGAATAGAAGCGCGCATAGAGATCCGTCATGCCGCGCCCCAGCCAGTTGCCGGCGACCGAGCCGATCGCAATGCCGATCAGGGCCACGGCCAGCGTCAGCTTGGCATAATGCCAGGCGATCGCCATCGGGCCGTAGCCGAGGGCCTTCATCAACCCGACCTGCTCGCGCTCAAGTGCGATGAGCCGCGTCAGGATCATGTTGACCAGGAAGGCCGAGACGAACAGGAACACCGGCGGAATGACCATCGCCATGGCGCGGAGCTGGGTGAGTTCGCTGTCCAGGAACATGTGCGAAATCTGGTCTTCCCGATCGTGCGCGCCCGTTCCTCCGTAGGGCTCGAGCAGGGCATCGAGCGTGTCGATGACCGCGCTGAGATCGGCATTCCTCTGGGTGCGCAGGGCGACGTCGTTGAAGGCGCCGTGCATGTCGAAGATTCCGGCGAGCGTGGCACGCGGCATGAAGAACACGCCGAAGCGCCGCTGGTCGGGGATCAGGTCGCCGGGACCGATGGCGTAGATAAATTCCGGAGACAGCACGATGCCGGTGATGGTCAGCGTTTGCTTGCGCCCGTTCATGATGGCGTCGAAGCGGCTGCCGGGCGCCATCCGATGGGCGAGTGCGAAGGGCTCTGTCACGGCGACCTCGCCGACACGCCCGGGCTCCGGCAGGCGTCCCGCGCGCAGATAGAGCCGGTTGACGGCGGGCTCGACATGGTCGGGGATCGAGACGGCGATGCCGGTCGCCGGCTCCGCCATGCCGGGGATGTCGAGGAGCACGGGCTTGACGATGCGCAGCTCGATCCCGCTCACACCGGAGATCGACGCGATCCGGTCCCTGAGATGCAGCGGCGCACGCGTCAGCCCGGAAAACACGGTTGCGAAGCGGTAACGGTCGTAGAAGGCGGCGCGCGTCTCGTCGAGCGAACGGTAGGCGCCGATGGCCAGCACGATGGTCGCCACGCCGCAGGCCATGACGAGCGCGATGGCGAGCACCTGCGCCCACATGCGGGCGAGGTCGCGAACAAGCTTCCGGTCGAGGACCGACATCGCCCTACCAGTTCACCTCGGCGGGCTTCGCCCGCCTCTCGTTGACCTCGGCTTCGGCGATCCGTCCGTCGCGGAAGGTGAAGACGCGATGCGCGATCTGCCGGATGCCGGCGTTGTGCGTGATGATTGCCATTGTCGTCTCCAACTCCGCGTTGATGCGCCAGAGAGCCTCGAGGACGAGGATACCGGTCTTGGAATCGAGCGCGCCGGTGGGCTCGTCGCACAGCATCACCTCCGGCCGCTTGGCGATGGCGCGGGCGATCGCCACGCGCTGCTGCTCCCCGCCCGAAAGCTGGGCCGGGAAATGCGTCATCCGGTCCTTGAGCCCCACCATCTCCAGCGCTTCTTCAGGCTTCATCGGGGCGGCGGAGATTTCCGTGACAAGAGCCACGTTCTCCCACGCCGTGAGGCTGGGGATCAGGTTGTAGAACTGGAAGACGAAGCCGACATGCTCGCGCCGGAAGCGGGTAAGGTGGCGCTCGGAATAGGCCGTGAGTTCCTCGTCTCGGAAACGCACCGTCCCCGACGTCGCGTGGTCGAGCCCGCCCAGGATGTTGAGAAGGGTCGACTTACCGCTGCCCGACGGCCCGAGCAGCACGGCCATCTCGCCCTCCTGGAGATCGAGGTCCACGCCGCGAAGCGCGAAGACCTCCACCTCGCCGGAGCGGTAGACCTTCGTCAGGCTGCGGGCGGAGAAGATCGGCATTTCCATGGATAGACGGGCCTTTCGTTCTGACCGCATTGAAAGCCGGATGCGGCGGCCCGGCCTTGATGCGCATCAAGGCCGGGCCGGGATGCGATCACCGTTCCGCATGAAGTCCGTTCACGCCCAGATCGGCGATCGCCGCGTACAGTTTCTCGGTTGGAAGCTTGATCAGGTCCTTGCCGAACTCTTCGACGACCAGGGGCTTGAGCGCCGGTGGGAGCGCTTCGCGGATGAGGCCGAGCATGCGCGGCTCCGCGATGACGACCAGCCGTTCGAGTGCTCCCGCCGCGTGATGCTTCTCGAGTTCGTCGATCAGCATTGCCGCGAACTGTCTCTGTCGCTCGCGAACGGGGTCGGCATGATACTGCATCGCCGAGCGCCGCGCGCCATGCGAGGCAAAAGCGCGTCCTGGCCGATCCGACATGATCTGCCGGAGCGGCTTGTGTTGCATCCGATGGACGATGTCTTCGAGACGCTCTCCGGTCTCGGGATCCCGAGTGAGCTCGCGTACGATGCGTGCCTGCGCCCCGTCGGCGACCAGGATCCACGTCTTGGGCTTCCTCATTGCTGCAGCTCCTTCATTGAGCTCTCTTCCGAGCCCAAGCCGTGGCGGCGGCCTTTGACCCGCGTCAATGAGCCTGCCGCAACAGGCATCTATGTTTCATGCTGCATAATTCGGATTCTTGCCTCGCCGACAGACAGCTTCAGGAGCGGACAAATGCAGGACATGCCCGTGCAATCGCCACCTCTCACATGGTTCTCAATCGGGGACGGACAGCAGTTCGTCCAAGCGGCGGCGTGGCTTCAGACGCATACCTTCAAGGCGATCATGCGCTACCAGATCGAGGCGCTATCGTTTCTGAAACACCGTCTCGAGCAAGACGTGAAGCTCATCGACGATCTCACGGCCAGCAGCGAGTACAACGATACTTTCGACGTGTTCGGCGTCTTCATGCAGAATGCAGCTTCCGATTATTCGGCAGAGGCAGCGAGGATCGCCACGATCGGCTCGCGGCTTGCTTCCGAAACGGCGAGAGAGGCGCGCAAGGAAGCCAGGGCGACGATCGACGGCATGGCGGTCGGCACGCCCGCGTAGGGAGGCGCTACGTGGGGTCGGCATCCGGCTGGTGGCGCTGAGAAGTGCCGGCTTCAACAATGTCGATCTGGAAGCGGCACGCGATCTGGGCATCAAGGTTGCGCGGGTCCCCGCTTACCGTGACGATGTGTTCGCGCGGCTATTGACCTTCCCCAACGTGCTCATCACCGGCCATCAGGCTTTCTTCACGAGAGAGGCGCTTACCAACATCGCCGAGACCACCATCGCAAACATTGCTGCTTTCGCCGAATGCGGCTGCGCAAACCATGAGGTCTCGGTCGAGAAGCTCGCGATGAGAAAAGAGAGAGCCTGACCGCGAACGCTTCCCCGGACATTGCCGCAAGGCGACTACAGCCTTGTGCCCGCCGCCCTTGAAGTCGCGTTCTTCGTGGGGATCGAGGGCATGGCCGATCGCCTCGGCGACGGCATCAGCACTTCCGGTCGGCCTCCGCCGCCGCCACCTGCTTCTTCACCGCAATGAAGCTGTCCGGGCTCACCGAGATCGAATCGATGCCGCATTCGACGAGGAAAGCGGCGAACTCGGGATGATCGCTCGGCGCCTGGCCGCACAGGCCGATCTTGGCGCCGGCCTCGCGCGCCTCGGTGATCACGTTCTTGATCATCCACTTCACGGCGGCATCCTGTTCGTCGAAAAGCTCGGCTAGTCTTGCGAAGGAGGATCCGCTCGCGGAGCTGGCGCTGCAACTCTTCGTGAAATGGCTTGGTCGTTTCGCCGGCGATGTCGCTCTGCTCTATGGTGCCGGAGGCGGCGTGTATCTGGGGGGTGGAATTGTGCCGCGAATACTGGACCTGCTCGCCACCGATGCATTCCGCGGCGCCTTCCTGTCCAAGGGCAGGCTCTTTTCCTTTCTGGAGCGGCTCACAGGTCATCAAGAGCCAGGATGCGGGCTTGCGCGGTGCGGCGGTGGCGCTGTCGGCTGCAATTCCGGTCTGATCGATACGGCTCCGAGATCGGACCGATACTGAAAGATGAAGGAGATCCGAATTCGGGCAGCAGCCCGCATGCTCTCCGCCAGGCGGCGGAAGACCTTGCCCGCTGCAGCGTTGTGGTGAGACCATGAATATGGTCCTTGTTGGCTTTCTCGCCAGTCTGATCGCCGGCCTGATGACCAGCGTGGGCGCCTTGCCCGCTCTGTTTGGCAAATCTGTCTCCCAGCGTGCGAATGGTGTCCTTCTCGGTTTCGCCGCGGGGGTGATGCTGTCGGCGTCGTTCTTTTCCCTGCTTCTGCCGGGCATCGAAGCGGCGCGCGAGCTTCACGGCGGAAACATGCTGCCGGCTGCCATCGCCGCGGGCGGATTGGCGCTCGGCGCTGCCGCGATGGCGACGATCAACGAGTTGGTTCCCCATGAACATTTCTTTCAGGGCCGGCAGGGACCGAAGGCGCAGGCGCTTGCGCGCATCTGGCTTTTCGTCATCGCAATCACGATCCACAATGCGCCCGAAGGACTTGCCGTGGGGGTGGGTTTCGGTGGCGGAAATATTGCCGGCGGCATGACCCTTGCCGTCGGCATAGGGCTTCAGAACCTGCCGGAAGGGCTGGCGCTGGCGCTCGCCCTGTGCATCGTGAATGAAGCGCCGGCTGAGGAGAGGTGCTCTTGAGCGGTATCAAGGTCAAGCCCGCTGCCATTTGAAAGAATGCCAGATGGATCGGCCCAGCCGCTCGGAACCATGCGCATGAACCGCAAGCACACGCTCAACATCGGGTACGTCATCCTCGCCTTCATTCTGCTTGGCATGTTCCAGCTTTAGCTCGCCTCGCGTGATGTCGCCCAGCTCCCATACAGCGACCTCGTGCAGATGGTGGAAGACGGCAAAGTGGCATCCGCCACCATTACGGAGACGACGCTTCAGGGTCGGTTCAAGGAGCCGCAACAGGGCAGGAGCCTTTTCGTTGCGGCCAGGATGGACCCTGATACGGCGGCGGCTTTCGAAAGGGCCGGTGTTCAAATCTCGGGCGGCACCGACAGCACTTGGCTGACGACCATCCTTTCCTGGGTTATCCCGATCCTGTTCTTCTTTATCCTCTGGTCATTCCTGTTCCGTGGCTTCGCCGAAAGACAAGGGATGGGCGGCCTTATCAACATCGGCAAATCGAAGGCCAAAGTCTATGTGGAGCGTCAGACAGGGGTTACGTTCGACGACGTGGCCGGCGTGGACGAGGCCAAGGTCGAGCTCAAGGAGATTGTCTCCTTCCTGAAAGATCGTGAGAAGTACGGCCGACTCGGAGCGCGGATCCCGAAGGGGGTCCTGTTCGTCGGCGTGGGGGCGGCGCGCGTTCGCGACCCGTTCGAGCAAGCGCGCCAGGCCGCCTCCCTGCATCATCTTCATCGACAAACTTGACGGGATATGGCGGCGGCGAGAGGGAGCAGACGCTGAACCAGCTCCTGTCGGAACCGGACGGTTTCGATCCGCGCGTCGGCATTGTGCTTCTGGCCGCGATCTTTGGTGAGATATCGACAGGTGCAGCCGACATTGCGACCGACGGCTCGGAACTCGCGCAGAAGGCTCGCTCAAACCTATTCACGGGCCACCATATTGTAGAGCCAAGCGATCACTGCGCCGGCGATGAAGCTGTCCACGAAGGCCCAGATCGCCCCGATGATGGCGCCGCCGATCGATGCACCATAGCCGATATAGAACGAAGTGATCGGCTCGATCATGGCCGTGCCCCAGCCGAACATCGCCGTGATGCCAAGGATGAAAATGTAGACGGCTCCCAGAATGCCGAACGCGATGCCAAGAGCCACTGGCTGCAGCTTGTTCATTGCGCTTGCTCCTTGTGCCATGCTTCGAGTCTCGTACCCAGCTAACGCACCACCCGGCGGATCGTTCACGACGCTTTGTTACAAGTATGTTGCCGTCAAAGGGTTGGTACCTTGACGCAGGTCAATGAGGGTCTGGACGGCCCGCCTAAGTGTGGGGCTGTGTGAAAGCCGGTGCGCGGCTCAGCCGAAGAATGCCGTTTTCGGCATGAAACCGCGCAGGCAGTCTGCATCCAAGGTTTTCGGGGCTACAGGCAGCCGGTTGCCGGCAAGCATATCTCAAAGGCTCAAGCCCGTGGCAGTGAGTGGAACGAAAAGCGAGCACGGCAAGACGAGAGGCGAAGTCGTCGCTGTCCATGGCTCAGTAATCGACGCGCGCTTTACCGCGAGCTGCAAGAGATCATTGCGCTTATCGGCATCGAGGAACTGAGCGCGGCCGACCGCACCACCGTCCAGCGAGCGCGCCGCCTCATGCGCTTCCTCACCCAGCCTTTCATGGTGACGGTAGCTTTCACCGGGCGGCCCGGCCGCGCTGTAGAGCTGGAAGCGACGCTCGCCGGCGCCAAGGCCATTCTCGACGGCGAGACGGATGGCTGGGACGAAAGCTCGTTCTTCATGGTGGGCGACCTTGAGGAGGCACGCGAGAAGGAAGCAAAAAACGCGGGCAGGTCGCCATGAAGCTGACCGCTACAACGCCTCTTGCCGTCGTGGTCGAAGCCGAAGACGTCGCGCATCTGCGCGCCGAGGACGAGACGGCGCCTTCGGGATCCTGCCTGGCCATACCGACTTTCTCACGGCGCTTTCTATTTCGGTGGTGAGTTGGCGCAACGGTGATGGCGACGAGCATCATGTCGCCGTGCGCGGCGGCATGCTGGAAATACGCGGCGGCGAGACAATCGCCATCGCTACGCGCGAGGCCGTTTGCGGCGACGATCTGCAGAAGCTTGAAGCGGACATGCTTTCCCGCTTCCATCGCCAGCTCGTCGAGGAGCAAAGCGCGCGGGCGGGTGCGCAGCGGCTTTATCTGGCGGCACTTCGTCAGATCTATCGTTTCCTGCGGCTGGGCGGCGAACGGAGCGGGTCGGGCTTGCGGCCGCCGGAGATCGGCGAATGACGGCGGGTCCCGAAGAAGACGACCGCCACCGCAACCGACGGCTCGACGAAGCCGTGCGGCGAAGGCGCGAGCGCCGCGAATTATGGAAGCGCGTCGGCGAGCGTTCCATCGGCCAGAACCTGGCGATGATCGGCGCGCTCGGCTGGGTGATCGTCACGCCGACGCTGATCGGCGTCTTCGTTGGGCGCTGGCTCGACCGCATTTTCGGCTCGGGCCTGTTTTGGACCCTGGGTCTGCTCGTGGTGGGGCTCGCTGTCGGCTCCACACTCGCATGGACGAGGATGCATCAGGAATGAACATCTCGCAGCCCGTCGCCCTTCTGCCGATCCTTGGCTCCGGCCTTGCCGGCATCTTGTTCGGCCTCGCCTATTTCCGTGCCCTGCGCCGCACGGCAGAGGTTTCTCGTTGCAGGCCGCGGCTGGCTTGACGCTTGCGGCCGGATGCTGATGCGCACTGCGGCAGCCGTCGCCTTCCTCGGCGTGCTCTCCTGGTTTGGCGCAGCGCCGCTGCTCGCGGGCTTTCTCGGCTTCCTCGTTGCCCGCTCCTTAGCGCTCAGATCCAAGGGGAGGACGAGCTGATGGAAGGTTCTCCGCTCGTCAGCACCGTCTGGTGCTGGTTCTGACATCAAGGCTCGTAACGCGCCGGCTCGAATTGCGCCCGGGCCGGCGGCAGGCCGCCGTCGAGGTGATCGTGGAGGGCATCGTCGGCCAGACCGGCGAGACCTTGCACCGAGACGGCCGGTCGCTCCTGCCCCTCATCGGCACACTCTTCCTTTTCCTCATGGCGGCGAACCTTTCGGGCATCCTGCCCGGCACGCAGGCGCCGACGGCGCGGCTGGAAACGCCCGCAGCACTGGCGCTGGTCGTCTTCCTATCGGTTCATTACTATGGCGCCAGAGCGCTGGGGCTCGGTAGCTATCTAGCCAGCTTCGCCAGGCCGAAGCTCATCATGCTACCCTTGAACGTGCTGTCGGAGATCACACGCACCTTCTCCCTCATGGTGCGCCTGTTCGGCAACGTGATGAGCGGGGAGTTCGTCATCGCGCTGGTAATCAGCCTGACCGGCCTGTTCGTGCCCATCCCCTTCATGGCGCTGGAACTGCTTCTCGGGTTCATACAGGCCTACATCTTCACCGTTCTTGCAACTGTCTTCATCGGCGCCGCCACGGCAGGCGGCGAGGCCAGCTAAGGAGCTTCCATGGACCCGGTACTCATCAGCATCATCGGCGCTTTCGTTGCCGTCTCCTTCGGCGCCATCGGACTGGCCTTTGCGGAGGGCCGCTCGGTAGTCGCCGCCATGGACGCCATCGCGCGGCAAGCCGAAGCGGCGGGAACCATCTCTCGCACGCTCTTCGTCGGGCTCGCCATGATCGAGACGATGGCGATCTATTGCCTCGTCATCGCGCTCCTGCTTCTGTTCGCCAATCCCTACACCGGCTGACCATGCAGATCGACTGGTGGACATTGGCACTACAGATGGTGAATTTCGCCATCCTCGCCTGGCCGGTGCTGGCCATGATCGACAAGCGCCGCGCCGCCATCGACCAACGGTTTTTGAAGCCGACGAGGCGCGGGAAGCCGCCACGAGCGACCCACCCTTTGCTCCCCTTCAAGGAGACTTGTGCGCGGGTAGTACTTGCGGCGACTGCGACTTGGTCATTCCGTAGATTTCGGCATCGGCGAGGAGGTGGATATGGCGCCGCCGCGAATTGGTCAGGAGGGCTTTCGGTTTCGCTCGACAACTGGTGCCGGTCGATGATCGCCTCAATGCCCTGCGGCTGACGATCCCACCTCTGACCCGTTCATCGCAGTACATCGCCGCCGGAATCGGACGGCTGAACGGAAAGCTAAATCCGAAGCACGATCCTGCTTGATCCGCAAAGGCGGTGAGTTTGGTGACGTCCGGTCTTGAGCGAGGTGATGCCGCCAAGCACATCGGCGGACGCAGGGCTTGATCCAAATCAAAGGTTGTTATCAACCAAAGACATAGGGTGCACCTGTCAGAGTGGTGCCTGAGACACCAAGCGCGAAAAGAGAGACGCTGGGGCTTATACACGGGTGGGGTACTTGAGATGCTGACGTCACGCGTCAACGCTAATGGCAACCGTACTGCAGGCTTGCGCCATTACGTCCCCGGGCGATGACGTGATGCGTGTCACGGCGCAGTCGATGTGCATCGCGCGTCGTTCCGCTCAAGCCATATATCAGATGCGGCGAGCGTGAATTCAGCATGCCCAAGAAAGCAACAGAACAGCGTGCCTCCGAACGAACGACTCTGAACTCGCCGCCGGATGCGAGGTTGCTCCAGGTCGTCGTTCGCAGTGCGCCGGATGCAATCGTCACGATGGATTCTGCCAGCATCATCCGCTCGTTCAATCCGGCGGCCGAGAAGTTGTTCGGATATGCCAGCGAGGAGGCTGTCGGGCAGAGCGTGAAGATCCTGATGCCGCCCCACTTTCGCGAACGCCATGACGCCTACGTTGCGGACTATCTGGCGACCGGCAAAAGACGAATCGTCGGGATCGGGCGTGTCGTCGTCGGGCAGCACAAGGACGGTTCGACATTCCCGATCGAGCTCTTCGTCAGCGAGACCACCGTGGACAGCAGCCAGATATTCATCGGCTTCATCCGCGACCTCTCGGACTTGGACCATGAGCACCGCCGGGTACAGGAACTCCAGGCCAAGCTGTTCCACGTCAGCCGGCTGAGCGAAATGGGCCAGTTGGCCGCCGGCCTGGCACACGAGATCAACCAGCCGCTCGCGGCGATCACTAACTATGCGCTTGTAGGCCGCAACGCCGCCCGCCAACATCATAGTGAAAAAGACCTGTCCTCAGCGAGCTGTTTCGAGAAGATCGAACAACAGGCCCGGCGCGCGGCCGACATCATCCGACGGCTCAGAAGCTTCGTCGAGCGGCGGGAAATCGAGTTCGAAGACGCCGACCTATACGTCCTGATAGAGGAGGCGCTCGCACTTGCCATGGCCGGACCTGCCGGGCGTGGTGTGCGGGTCCATCTCAAGCTTCCCGACGATGCACTACGCATTCACGTCGACCGCATACAAATCCAGCAGGTTCTGGTTAATCTCGTGCGAAACGCCATAGACGCGATGGAGGGCCTATCCCGGCGGGAGGTCACAATCGGTGCTGCGTTGGACGAAGCTGCGTTTGTCCGCGTCGTGGTGTCGGACGTCGGCCGGGGATTGAGCGACCATGTAGCGAGCCGCCTGTTCGAGTCATTTGTCACGACGAAGGCGCAAGGCCTGGGCGTTGGTCTTTCCATTTCGCAAGCCATCATTGAAGCGCACGGCGGTCGGATATGGTTCACCCGCAACGCCTCGGCCGGTGTCACGTTTCACTTTACCGTGCCTCTGGTTCGCGAAACAGGTGTCGGCCCCAACTCGGATCACAATGTCCCGCGATCCAGACAAGGCACTGATCGGCTGGCTAATCGGCACTCTTGATATTGATGTGGATCACGGAGTTACCCGCCCCAAAACTCCATTATGTGCTGAAGACATAACTGAGATCGGTGCTTTGAAGCCAACCATCCTAGTCATCGAAGATGACAAAGCCGTTCGCGATTCCCTGCGAATGGTGCTGGAACTCTATGGCTATGAGGTTGACGAATACTCCAGCGGCGAGGAGCTTCTTGCCCATGGCGTGCAGAACGATGGCGCCTGTGTGATCCTCGACGTCAACCTGCCGGGCGCGAACGGTCTCAACGTATTGGAAAAGCTGCGCGCCATGGATAACCCTGTCCCCGCTATCGTCGTATCCGGCCGGGCCACCGAAGAGGTGCACGCCCAGGCGAAGCGGCTCAATGCTTTGGCGTTCTTCGACAAGCCGATCGATATCGACGCCTTGATAGCCGTACTTGGCTCGATCAGCAACTGAGGGAGGGAGCGCACCGGATGGGGCCGCTTCAGTGGGATGCCGGTGTTGGCAAGGTTCTGGACGCTTGCAATGACGCATTGATGCAGCGGTGGAGATTGTCGACATCCTCCGGTGGCATGATTCGGTGGCGGGCGTCATGACGGCTGTCGCGCCGGCTGCGATGCCGTATCTGAAGGCCTCTTCCACCGATTGGCCAATGGAGCTCATTCGCCTGTCGCCCTTGGCCCGTGCCGATCTGCAGCTGGGTCGTCCGCCGCGATGAGGCCCAGATGATCGACGACGCCGGTGACCCCGCGCACGCCCTCGGCAACCACATTCGCCGCTTGGCGGGTTGATTCGGAATCGACGTCGCCCCAAAGGTGTGCGATGCCGCCCGAGACGATGACGCCCAGACTGACGTCACTGAGTTCATTCACCTCGCCAAGTCGGGCGAGAACGCTGCGGCGGATCGCGTCGTCGCCTCTCACCGGCGCCTCGAGCTTCGCCACGGCTATGGCGCGCAACAGATTGGCGCGGCTGACGATGCCCGCCAGCCTGCCGTTTCTCATCACGGGCAATCGCTTGACCCGCCGCTCCTCCATCAATGCGGCGATCCGGCCGACCGGCGTTTCCTCCTCGACAGTGATCACATGCTCGGTCATGAGGTCGCCGACCTTCCAGCTATGGCTCCTGATGTAGTCGCGCGCCTGCTGCCGGACCCGGTCCGGCGAACGGATGGCACCGACAAGTCCGGCGCTGCCAAGCTCTACCCTCCGCAACAGATCCCCTTCGGTGACGATGCCGACGAGACGCCCCTCGTCGTCGGTCACCGGCAGGCCGCTGATGCCATGGTCGAGCATGATCTGGGCGGCATGTCTGACGCTGTGGTGGGGAGTGACCGTCACGACGCGGGTCGTCATGATGTCCTTGGCTTTCATGGTGCCGCTCCCGGCCTTCGTTCAGTCTCAGGTACAGGAAAGGCAGCTTCCTTCCGCGCCGCCTTGATCTGTCTCAATGGGTAGCCGGGAAGCGCGGGTCCGTATTCGTCACATC
>NZ_WQNH01000110.1 GCF_009812055.1 Chelativorans xinjiangensis
TGACGCGCACCGCGTCGGCCAGCTGCGTCGCTCCGAGGAGGATCTTTTCGCGCGCAGCGGAACGGAAGAAAACCTGTTTGTGCGCCATATGGCGGCCTCTCAAATATTCCTTGATAATCAGCTTACTCTGGCTCGGGAGCAGCGACATTGATGCCGGTCAAACGCTGTAGATGCCCATGCTTGATTCGCATCAATGCATCGATGCCGAGTACAGGCTTGAATGCGGTCTTCGCTGGGTCGAGGCGGGATGCGAGTTAGAGCAGCCAAACCGCCGTTAAGGCGGTGAACCCAGTTGGCGATGGACCTGGCGTTGAAGCCCCGAAACGGGCCACTCTCCCCAGCTCCTGGTATTTCTGGCAAGACCAGGGGACACGAGATGGATGACATGAAGTCTCACATACACGTCTTAGCCATCGCAGCGCTGGTCACGATAGCGGCAGTCATGCTTGGCGCGCTTCTATCCATGGCGATCATGTGACGACGTCTGCGCTTTTCGCCGATCTCTATGAATTCACCATGCTCGAAGCATATGACATGCTCGGCATGACGAAGACCGCGGTCTTCAGTCTTTTTGTGAGAAAGCTGCCGCCCGAACGCAATTTTCTCGTCGCCTGCGGTCTCGACGAATTGCTGCGAGACATCGAGAATTTCAGGTTTGGCGAAGAGGACACCGCATACCTCGCCTCGCTCGGTTCGTTCAGGCCCGATTTCCTGGAAAGGTTGAGAGCGTTTCGCTTCACCGGAGGTATTCGCGCGGTGCCCGAAGGCACGCCGGTTTTCGAAAACGAGCCGATACTGGAAATCACCGCGCCCATCGCCGAGGCACAATTGCTCGAAACGCTTGTCCTCAACCAAGTCGGACACCAGACCCTGATTGCTTCGAAGGCGGAGCGCATCGTCAGAGCCGCGCAAGGTCGACCGGTCGTTGATTTCGGCGCGCGGCGCGCCCATGGTTACGACGCGGCCATAAAAGGTGCGCGGGCAGCGTATCTTGCAGGCTTCTCCGCTTCTTCCAATACTGAAGCGGGCAGGAGATACGGCATTCCGGTTGCCGGGACGGTGGCCCACAGTTTCATTCAGGCATTCCCGAGCGAGATGGAATCCTTCCGGGTTTTCTCACGCCTATTCCCGAACACAACGTTGCTGGTCGATACCTATGATACTCTTACAGGTGTCGAGGCTGTCGTTGCCTTGGCCAGAGAGATGGGGCCGGCCTTCAGCGTGCGCGCGGTGCGCCTCGATTCAGGTGACCTCCTCGAGTTGTCCCGCGCGGCGCGGCGCCTGCTCGATAACGCCGGGCTGACCGACGTGCAGATCGTGGCAAGCGGAGGGCTCAATGAATGGAAGGTTGAAAGGCTTGTGCGGGAGAGTGCGCCGATCAACATGTTCGGCGTGGGTACCGATTTGCTGGTGTCGACGGATGCGCCGGCGTTGGACATTGCCTACAAGCTTACCGAGTATGACGGCCTTGGGCGGATGAAGCTCTCGCCAGGCAAGCGGAGCTTGCCGGGGGCGAAGCAGGTCTTCCGCCGATTTCAAGATGGGCGGGCGGTGGGGGATACGATCGCTCTCCACGGGGAGACCCTTTCCGGACAGCCGCTTCTGAAGCCGGTCATGGCTCACGGGCGTCGCCTCCTCTCTGCTGGGACGCTTCAGGCAGCAAGAGAGCGAACCAAAAGACTCGTTGCCCAATTACCGGAAAGCGTGCGCTCTTTGGAGATCGCGCACCGTTATCCCACGGGGATCAGCGAGAAACTGGCGCGTTACGAAACGGAGATCTGCCAACGCGTTGCATTTCTGGAGCGTAGGAAACGAGCCGGTCACGCATCCTGAGGCTTTGCCGCGGAACCAACCCAACGGGGCTGGCCAAGTTGGCCGAACGCAGAGCGCCCCCTGGGGCACCAGGGGGCGTGAAGGGAGCTGTCGATACCCAGTTACTCGAAAGTAGTCTTCTCTATTCAGAAGAGCTGGGGATCGATCTCGGACGGCGCAGTGATTCCGAGTATTTTCGCTGGTTCCTGTTGAATCATTAGGGATTGAACGAAGCCGCTGACGCGGCAGATGGTGGGACGGTTTGCGGGTGAAGCTTCTGTTTTGAAGGATTGCGGCTGTTGAAGCGC
>NZ_WQNH01000111.1 GCF_009812055.1 Chelativorans xinjiangensis
AATCGCGGAGCTGGGTCAGCCAGTCGGCCGAAATCGCCGCGCAGCAGGCGATGGCGATGGACCTCGCGCGCGATGAGTGCGGATCGGACGCCGCCTGTGTGGAGCGTGTCGCCAACGACGCCTTCAGCGCTTGGGCCGAACGCGAGCAGATAAAGGAGCTTGCTGCCGGGATTATCCTGAGCTTGGGCGGGGGACGTGGAAGTGGTAAGCTGACGGGAGGGGATGACTCCCCCAATAGGACACAGCTCATTGACGACCTAGTGGCTGGCGGTACCAAGATCACGCCGGAGAATGTGGTCGATATCCGTAGGCTACCCGATGGCCGTACTGTTTGGTTGGAAACAGGGAATAATGCCGCTGGCCTCCAGCACATTAATCGGCACGCCGATGAGTTTGCTCAAAAAGGAATCTCACAGGAGCAAATCCCCGATGCCGTTTTCTCGGCTTTGGAACAAAACAAAGTCGTTGGCTATCAAGGCTCTGGTACGGGGCGACCAATATACGAAGTGAATTACAACGGCCAAACGAAACGTATTGCGATTACTGTTGGCGATAATGGATTTATTGTTGGGGCTAACCCCACGTCTGTTCCGTGAGGAAAAAATGACAACTGTACCTAAAAAGATTAAGTTGATGGCGGACTACGACAGTTGGTGTTTGTGGGATTTAGTGAACATTGGCAACATTGATCCAGAAACCCTTCCGCTCAGTCAACCGCTCAAAAAAGCGCTCCACGCTTGGGAAAAGAAATACAATGCAACGCTCAATAGGGAGAACCCTATCGAGTCGGGCTTTGCTTCTCAGGAAGATGCTCAGAAGTTTAATGTAGAAGGCTGGAGGCTATGGGAGCAGTTAACTGACGAACTGGACGGAATAGAGGTCGTTTATTTTGACAACGAGTTGCGCGCCGTGCTTGGAGCGAGACCATCCATCTAAATCTTTAGTCAGAATAACGAAGTTTATATGCAACTTGATCCGAGCCGTTTTCGTGCTGCGGCATTCGGGGCGGGTGCGAGCTTTGCTTCGAGACGCTGAAGGATTCCTACCTCACCAAGGATTTCCACCAGAGACAAACGTTACGGTTCGTCTGAAGTTGGATCAAGTAATGTCCGATTGCAATTGGGAAGAAATCCACGCTTTTCGCTCACCAAGCGAATACTATCGCTTTGTCCGATGGATCGAGGCTCAAGTCCGGGAAGGTGATTGCGAAGAAATTCCGGCACAGGGAAAAGGTGGCTGGTCAGTGGGATGATCGAAGGTTCAGATGCAAATCGACCAATGAGATATGGAAATTGTCTTGCCCTGATCCCGGGTATTTCGCGGGATCATGGCTGCCGGATGTATCTTCTGATGCAGAAACATGATTCTGCGACATCGTCGTTTCTTCCTGGCGGGCTTCTTGGACTTACGAGAGCCCCGCTTCTTGCGCTTGCGGCTCTGGCTGCAAAACCCGCGTCGGGGAGGGTAGCAGCTTTTTAAGCGAGCTGCACCGGGCGATCAGGCCGTCATCTCACTCGCCGCATTGGGCGAGCGGGTGGAGGCGTCTGCCGGGCGCGACCTTGTCATCCACTCTGTGCAGGACACGTCGACCTACCGCGAGAAGAGCCTCGGCGCCTCGCTTTCGCTCAGTCCGTCAGGCCTGCTCGGCGGCTCCTTCTCCTATGGCCGCACGACGGGCGACTATGCCAATGTATCGGAGCAGAGCGGCATAGTGGCGGGCGCGGGCGGCTTCGCCGTCGACGTCGAAGGCAAGATCGACCTGAAGGCGGGGCTGATCGTCTCGTCGGCCGATGCTCGGCTCAATTCGCTGAGGGCGGCGGAGCTCACCTTCTCCGATCTGGAAAACCGTTCCGAGGCGAAGACGGCGAGCTACGGCCTGTCGCT
>NZ_WQNH01000112.1 GCF_009812055.1 Chelativorans xinjiangensis
CTACGAATACATCTGCAAATGCTGGACAAAGGAGCCCGAACGCTTCAGGCTCGATCCAATCTATCAAATGCCGGGACTAAACAGTTAGCTGCGTCGTGGTGGCGCTTCGACAGGCCTTCCACGACTTCGTTCACCAGATCTCGTTGACGATACAGCGGAAACACCAAAACGCTCACAGCACCAACTCCCCTGAAGCTCTGAATCAGGGGCAGCCTGGCTGATCTGGCGAAAATGAACGGTTAACGATAGTGACGGCTGCAGGCACCAAGGCAATGTCGGACGGCCACAGCCGAACGGACAACAGTAGCGACGCGACCTCGGAAACCACGTATCCTGACGATCACAAATTCCTGCCACCGGAGCGGTGCCGAGCACAGGTTTACACCTGCCGATGTCGACGGTTGATGAATCACCTCAGCCAACACGAGGGCCACGGAGGCAGTCAGTCATCAAGGCTTCACGCGTTCCGACCCGGCCCGTCGGCGAAGGCCATGTAGCCAAAAGGACGCCTGAAGCGCTGCGAGGTAGTACGCAACAACTGTATCCTCGTAAGTAAAACCGGCTCCGCCCGTGAGCTCGGTCTGCCTCATCATATTGTCCCGTGGTACAATGGCAATGCGAACGACGGAGTCGTGACGTACCTACGAAGCGGTCGTTCTCATCAGTACCGAAACTTTTGTGTGCTCTTTTCGGTTCTGGTCGACAGCAGAGCGACGCTTTTGGGGACCTAGTAGAAGTGAGGGCTAGGCTGGCGGGCTGGAATGAACCTGACATTTCTTGAAACCTTCATCTGGGCTGCGCGCCTCAAGAGCTTTACCCTCACGGCCGAGCGCATGAATGCCACCCAGGCCGCCGTCTCGGCGCGGATAGCCGCGTTGGAACGGGAGCTCGGGGTCAAACTCTTCTACCGAGAGCCGCGCGAGGTGAGGCTAACGCCCGATGGGGTTTCCGCGCTGGAACGCGCCGAAGGCCTGGTGCGGGCGGCGCAGGAACTCATTCGGGATATCGGCGCCCAGGAGAGGCTGCGCGGAACAGTGCGGATCGGCGCCATAGACACGATCTCGCACAGCTGGCTCATTGACCTCATCAAGAGGTCCAAGACCCTTTATCCGCACATAAACATCGAACTGACCGCCGACACCAGCCTGCGGCTGACCGACATGCTTCTGGGCAACGAACTCGATGTCGCGTTGATCATGGGCCCGGTGCTGCAGCCCGACGTGATCAACGTCGACCTGTGCACTTATGCGTGCAACTGGACAGCCTCGCCGGATCTGGGCCTGCATGGCCGCCAGCTCGACGTAGACGACCTTGCCTCCTTTCCGATCATCTCCTTTCCCAAGGGATCGCAGCCGCACGAGGCGCTGCGGCGGTATTTCCACCGCCACCTCGAAGCGGGCACCGTCCTCTACGCGACCAACTCGCTGGCCACGATCATACGCATGACGATCGACGGGATTGGTGTGGCGGCCATTCCACCGCCGGTTATGAGCCGCGAGCTGCGGCGCGGCGAACTCGTTCCTCTCAATGTCCGACAGCCTTTTCCGCCCATGAGTTTTCAGGCAGTCTATGTGGATAGCCCGACCTTCCTGCTGCCCGCCGCGGTCGCCAATCTGGCGCGTGAGGTGGCGCGGGAGTTCTGTAGTCGTATCGATCCTTCGCAAGCGTGGTGAGAGTGGCCTGCCCCTATGAGGTGGTCCAGTTTCAGTCTTAATGCATGATCGGCTTTCCGGCCATTGCCTGTGCAGATGGTGGTGCC
>NZ_WQNH01000113.1 GCF_009812055.1 Chelativorans xinjiangensis
GCCGCCCGATCCACGGCAAATGACCCTAAACCTCGCGCCAGCTTAACCGGACACCAGTGGGCTTGACCCGAGGATCCATGCCTGAACGGTCCAATAGACACCCTGACAAGGCCCAACTGGCATCCCTCCATCAGGAGGGCCGCGCCCTCATGTAAACGCGTCCGGCATCGATTCCTTGCGCCTGGCGATGAAGTCCTGAAGCGCTTCGTCGATACCCTCGTCCAGCGGCGGCGCCTGGTAGGATTCCAGCCAGCTTCTGGCGAGCTGGTTGGCGCGCTGGGCCGCCGTCTTCTCGCCCTCCGCCGCCCATTGTTCGTAAGAATTGTTGTCGGCGATGGACGAGCGGTAGAAGGCGGTCTGGAAGTTGGCCTGGGTGTGGGCGCAGCCGAGATAGTGACTGCCGGGGCCCACCTCGCGGATGGCGTCCATCGCCTGGCCGTTCTCCGACAGGTCGATCGGCTCGCACAGGCGCTGCTGCATGCCGAGCTGGTCTATGTCCATCATGAATTTCTCGTAGGAGGAGACGAGCCCGCCCTCCAGCCAGCCGGCCGCGTGCAGCACGAAGTTCGTGCCCGCAAGGATGGTCGAATTCAGCGTGTTGGCGCTCTCGTAGGCGGCTTGCGCGTCCGCCACCTTGGAGGCCGTCAGCGAGCCGCCGGTGCGGAACGGAAGCCCGAGCCGGCGCGCGAGCTGGGCCGCGCCGTAGGAGACCAGCGAGGGTTCGGGCGTACCGAAGGTGGGGGCGCCGGACTGCATGGAGATCGACGAGGCGAACGTGCCGAACAGCACCGGCGCGCCCGGCCGCACGAGCTGCGTGAAGGCGGCGCCCGCCATCACCTCGGCCAGGACCTGGGTCAGCGTGCCGACCACCGTCACCGGGCTCATGGCGCCGGCCAGGATGAAGGGCGTGACGATGCAGGCCTGGTTGGCGCGGGCATAGGCCTTGGCCGCGCCCAGCATGGTCTCGTCGAAGACCATGGGCGAATTGGCGTTGATGAGGTTGATGACGACCGTGTTGTTCTCGACGAAATCCTCGCCGAACAGGATCCTCGCCATCGCCACCGTGTCCTCGGCGCGGTCGGGCGCCGTCACCGAGCCCATGAAGGGCTTGTCGGAAAAGCGCATATGCGCGTAGACCATGTCGAGGTGACGCTTGTTGACCGGCACGTCCACCGGCTCGCACACCGTGCCGCCTGAATGGTGGATTGACGGCGCCATATAGGCGAGCTTCACCAGATTGCGGAAATCTTCCAGCGTGGCGTAGCGGCGGGTGCCGTCGAGGTCGCGCACGAAGGGCGGGCCGTAGACCGGGGCAAAAACGGTAGTGTCGCCGCCGATCTCGACCGAGCGCTCGGGGTTGCGGGCATGCTGCGTGAAGGAGGCAGGCGCTGTCTTCAGGAGTTCGCGGCAAAGCCCCTTCGGGAAGTGGATACGGTCGCCCCGCACGTCGGCGCCGGCCTCTTTCCACAAGGCGAGCGCCTCCGCGTCGTCGCGGAATTCGATGCCTATCTCCTCCAGCACCGTATCGGTGTTGGCCTCGATGAGGGCGAGCGCCTCCTCGTCCAGCACCTCGTAGGGCGGCCGGACGCGCCGGATATAGGTGAGCTGCTGGCCGGGGCCGCCGCCGCTGCGCGCCGCGCGCCGGGCCGCCGCGCCGCCG
>NZ_WQNH01000114.1 GCF_009812055.1 Chelativorans xinjiangensis
GGTAAGCGCCTCTCTCGTGAAGAAAGCCTGATGGCCGGTGATGAGCACGTTGGGGAAGGTCAATAGCCGCGCGAACACATCGTCACGGATGAAGCGGTCGGAGAGGTCCTCGAAGAACAGGTCCGCCTCCTCCTCGTAGACGTCCAGACCGAGGCTGCCGATGATGCCCTCTTTCAACCCGCGGATGACGGAGCGAGTCTCGATCACGGCGCCGCGGCTCGTGTTGATCAGCATCATGCCGGGCTTGAGCAGCGGCAAGGTCTCGGCCCTGATCATGTGGTGCGTATCGGGCGTAAGCGGACAGTGCAGGCTCAGGATGTCCGACTGCGCAAATATCTCCTCGCGCGGCACATAGGCCGCACCCAGCCGCTCGCAGGCCGGGTTGGGCACGGGATCGTTCGCCAACAAGCGGCAGCCGAAACCGGCGAGAATGCGCGCCAGCGCCTCGCCGATCTTGCCGGTGCCGACGATGCCGACGGTCTTGCCGTGGAGATCGAAACCCAAAAGCCCCTCGAGCGCGAAGTTGCCCTCGCGCACACGGTTATAGGCGCGATGGATCTTACGGTTCAGGGCGAGGATCAGCGCCACCGTGTGCTCGGCGACGGCATGCGGGGAGTAAGCGGGGACCCGCGCAACCTTGATGCCCAGATCGCGTGCCGCTTCCAGATCGACATTGTTGAAGCCGGCACTTCTCAGCGCCACCAGCCGGATGCCGAGCCCACGTAGCGCCTCCAGAACAGGCTTGCTGAGGTCGTCGTTGACGAAAGCGCATATTGCCTCGGCTCCCTGCGCCAGGGGCACTGTCTCCAATGCGAGGCGCACGTCGAGAAACTGCAGGTCATGGCCGGCTTTGCCGTTGGCGGCAGCCAGAAACTCGCGATCATAAGGCTTGGTGCTGAACACCGCGACCTTCATCATCGTCCTCCCACTGCATCGCGGCGGGTCGGAAAGCCTACGCGGGCGTGCCGACCGCCATGCCGTCGATCGTCGCCCTGGCTTCCTTGCGCGCCTCTCTCGCCGTTTCGGAAGCAAGCCGCGAACTTGCTCGAGACGGTGTTTCAGAAACGATAGCGCCTCGATCTGGTAGCGCATGATCGCCTTGAAGGTATGCGTCTGAAGCCACGCCGCTGCTTGGACGAACTGCTGTCCGTCCCCGATTGAGAACCATGTGAGAGGTGGCGATTGCACGGGCTTGTCCTGCATTTGTCCGCTCCTGAAGCTGTCTGTCGGCGAGGCAAAAATCCGAATTATGCAGCATGAAACATAGATGCCTGTTGCGGCAGGCTCATTGACGCGGGTCAAAGGCCGCCGCCACGGCTTGGGCTAGGAAGAGAGCTCAATGAAGGAGCTGCAGCAATGATGTCGTCGTCCTCCACCCCGCGGACATACTCGAGGAGGGCAGCCGGGTCGAGCGGAGGGAGTGAGGCGCGGGCCATCTGGCCTAATCCCGCCGGATCAACTCGCCGGGATACGCGTCGCGCACTGCACGCGAGACCATGCCCCCTATCGTGCCATGAGGATCGGCAGCGGAGGCTCTTTGAGCATCGATTTCGTTACGCCGCCGAAAATGCGTTCGCGCATGCGCGAATGGCCATAGGCGCCCATCACCATGAGATCGGCGGCGCAATCCATGGCGTGCCTGCCCAGGACCTTCGCGATCGCGTGTCCCTGGCTTGGCAGGCGGTCGACCGTGACCTTCGCACCGTGGCGCGCGAGAAACGCTGCCGCGTCCGCGCCCGGCTCCGAACCATGGCCGCTCTCGCCCTCGACAGGGTCGACCAGCACGAGACGGACCTCGTCGGCACCTTGGAGCATGTCGAGAGACTCGCGCACCGCTCTTGAGGCCTCGAGGCGCGTGTCCCAGGCGACCACGATGCGTTTCGGGCTGAGCGTTGCCTGCCAATCCTCGGGGACGAGGAGGAGCGGCTTGCTCGAGGAGAACAAGGCTCCCTCAATCGCCTTGTCCCTCAATGTGTCGCCGGCAGGCAGGTCAGGCCAGGCGACGGTGATGTCGGCATACCGGCCCCGCCGCCCGATGGCGTCGTCAGCCCAGACGACCTCTGCATATTCGCTTGCCACATCGGTCGACAGGGCAGTCTGCGCCAGGTATCGCGACACCGCCTCGGCGGAGGCCCTCAACTGCTCGAGATCGGCCTGCCGCTCCTGCATCCAGGCATCGGAAACCGTTGCCGCATATTCGCCGACGGGTGGCGGGGCGGCCAATGCCACGACAAGTACGGACAAATGCGCATGGGCTTGCTCGCAGAGCATGACGGCTTTCTGTAACGCGCTTTCGTCATAAGCGAGGCCGGCGACGGCCAGAACTGTCCTGAACGGCATGATAGTGCTCCTCCTGGTGCAAAGAATGCGCCGCTGTTTCAGGCGATATCGCAGCCTGCCGAGGCTATCCTTGCGCTGCGTCAAATGCTGACGGCGGCGACCGCAGCTCCACCGAGCGCGGGCGGATCGCCTTGCTCTGGATCAAGGCGCTGGAATGCCTGTCGGGCTATCGGATGAGGCAATGAGTCCAACAATACCGGTGAACAGGTCCTTCGCCGGGATGCCCAAGGAAGGACACTCCGTGAGCTATTATTT
>NZ_WQNH01000115.1 GCF_009812055.1 Chelativorans xinjiangensis
GATCGGCACCACCATCTGCACAGGCAATGGCCGGAAAGCCGATCATGCATTAAGACTGAAACTGGACCACCTCATAGGGGCAGGCCAGCAGAATGGGGACTATTGCGAGACGCGTCTTCTGAGTGCCGGCAGGCGGACGAATCCCTGGTTCCAGGAAGCGGCAAATTACATTCTCGGCGAGAATGAGCTAGTCGCCCTCGACACGGATGTCGTGGGATGCCACGGCTACTACTCCGATTTCTCGCGTACCTTCCATTCAGGAGCCGATAGGCCGACGGACAGCCAGCGCGAACTCTACAAAGTAGCCTACGAGCAGGTGCACCACAACATGAGCATCTTGAAGCCCGGGATGAGCTTTCGCGACTATGCCGATAAAGCATGGAATATCCCGGAAAAATACTACGCCAACCGTTACTATCTCTCGGCACATGGCTGCGGAATGACGGGTGAGTACCCCTATCTCTATCACTGTGGGGATTTCCCCGATGCGGGTTATGATGGAGTTCTGGAGCAAGGCATGACTATTTGTGTCGAGAGCTATATCGGCGACGAGAGGGGGGCGGAGGGTGTAAAGCTGGAGCAGCAGGTCTTGATATCTGAGACGGGAGTTGAACTGTTATCGCGGTTTCCGTTCGAAGAGTCCCTCTTGCGATGACAAAAAATGTTGAACGTCAGCACACACGGAAGGCCACCTTGCGGAATTGGCGGAGCATAGCTGACTGTCCTAATGGGATTGGTTGCTATATGGTTGCAACCGATTGCCCTGAATCGGCAAACCTAGATTCGCTATAACATATTCAAAATAAATATGAAACTGGCGCACCCGACAGGATTTGAACCTGTGACCTCTGCCTTCGGAGCACCCGATAGGCTATGCTCAAATTTGGCTAGCGGTCCGTTGTCCGCCCGTTATGGGCTCTTCTGTGTGAGACGTGTCTTTATGCCCCTGAGCCTGCTGGTCTTTCAGCATGAAGTCGCGGATCGTCCGCGCCACCCGATCCGCGGCCGCAATCAGCACGCTGTCCAGATGGTGGACATATTTGCCGGTGACCGTACTGGCGGCATGACCGAGCATAGCGCCGATGGTCGACTCACTGTAGCCGAGATCGCCCGCGACCGACGCATAGGAATGGCGCAGCGTATGCGGTGTCACTCCCTTCAGCTTCGCTTTCTCTGTAATGCGCTCGAAGCCGGACGGCATGCCGCCGAAATGCCCATCGCTTCTAGCTGCCGGCAGCGCGAACGGACAGCCCTTGCGTTTCGCAATCCGATCGAGCGTATCGAACGCAGCGCGGCCGATCGGCCGCACCGATGCCCCTTCCTTGCTGTCCGCAAGGCGGAAGCAGCCATGCTCGGAATCAACCTCGCTCCATTTCAGAGCTTCGATCTCGCCGAGACGGCAACCCGTCAGAGCGAGCAGCCACACTCCCTGGATGACCTGTTCGGTTTCCAGTTCCTCCGCGGTAGCCAACAGCGCCTTGCCGAGCCGACGATATTCCTGCTGGTCCAGCCTACGCGCACGGCGACCATCGGCCGGCCGCTTCACTCCTTGG
>NZ_WQNH01000116.1 GCF_009812055.1 Chelativorans xinjiangensis
AGTGGACGGCGCAGACGGTAAAATCGAGGCGCTTGAGGATGCTGTCGGGCAGGTCGAGCTTTCCGTCCGCCAGAATGTCGACCTCGCAAGACTTGAGCAGTTGCAGGCCTTCTACGTGGTCGTTCAGCCGGTCTATCTCATCGAACTGAGCGGACAACCTCTTCGGATCGAGCCCGTGTGCCACCGTGGCGTGCTTGGAATGGTCGCTTATAGCCAGATACGCGTAGCCCAGCACCTTTGCCGCCTCCGCCATTTCGGCGAGTGTGCTTTTTCCGTCCGAAGCCCTGGTGTGAACGTGCAAGTCGCCCCGCATGTCCTTTAGCGTGATCAGCTTCGGCAGCCCCCCTGCCCTTGCCGCCTCTATCTCACCGCGGTCCTCGCGCAGCTCGGGCTCGATGAAGGGCAGTCCCGCCGCGCGGAAGACCTCCTCCTCTGTACGGCCGCCGATCCGCTTATCCCCCTTGAAGATGCCGTATTCGTTGAGCTTCAGCCCCTTGTCCTGCGCGATCTTGCGGACGGCGATGTTGTGCGCCTTCGACCCCGTGAAATAGTGCAGTGCCGCGCCGTAGCTCTCCCCGGGAACCACCCGCAGATCGATCTGGATGCCAGCCTTGAGGATAACGGTCGAGCGTGTCGGCCCTTTGGACAGAACCTCGACAACCTCGTCATAGGCGACGAAGTGCTCGACCGCGGCCGGGCCATCCTTGCAGGTCACCAGGATATCCAGGTCTCCGACCGTCTCCCGGCGGCGCCGGAAGCTTCCAGCCACAACAACTTGCGCGACACCGGGACAGGCCTCGAGATAGGCCGTCAGCCCGCGTGCGAAGTCCTCGGCAGTCGAAATCTTGAACCTCCGCTCGACCGTGCGGTGTTTGCCGATCTCATCGAGGATTCTTGCTTCGATGGCCGCGCCGAACCGCGGCAGGTTTCTGAGCTTTCCCGCTCTCGCAGCGCTCGCCAGTTCCTCGAGCGACTTGACACCGAGCTTCTCGTGCAGCGTATGGACGCGCTTGGGCCCGAGGCCGGGAATCGAAGTCAGCGCCGCGAGCGTCGAGGACGTCCGCGTCTCGACCTCGTCCAAGGCCTTCATATGTCCCGTCCGGACAATCTCCTCGATCTTGCCCGCGAGGTCTTCGCCGATGCCAGGGAGTTCATCGAGTGGACTCCCCTCCTCGATCATCCCGGCGACATTCTCCGGCAGATCCTCGATCGTCGCCGCCGCCCTTCGATAGGCACGGATACGGAACGGATTGGCGCCCTCTATCTCGAGGAGGTCAGCCATCCGATTGAAGAGCGCAGCTATGTCGGCATTGTGCACGGCCATC
>NZ_WQNH01000117.1 GCF_009812055.1 Chelativorans xinjiangensis
CATGGCGGGCGCTCCGAATCAACCGAGCACCCATGGAATCAGCCAACCCACAACAGCGAAAGCGCGTTAACCCGAGTTCGGGGCCCTGATGTGCCACTCGGCCATATAGACTTTGCCGCCGAACTGGCGCAAATCCGTGCGTTCGCTCCCGATGCGGTGCTTGTCTTCATGCCCGGTGGCATGGGCATCACGCTGACGCGCCAATTTGCGCAGGCCGGGCTTGCTGACACCATTCCATTCCTGTCGGTATGGACGGTCGACGAAATCACCCTTCCGGCGACCCGGGACGCGGCGGTCGGCTATTACAGCGCCTCGCAATGGGCGCCGGATCTTAAGAACGAGGTCAACGCCGCCTTCGTCGAGGCCTTTGAGGTCGAATATGGCTATCTGCCCTCGAGTTTTGCCGTTCAGGCCTATGATGCCGCGCTTCTGATCGACTCCGCTGTTGCTGCAGTGGAGGGCGATCTTTCGAACAAAAATGAACTCCGTAAGGCGTTGAGAGCGGCCGACTTCGCCTCTCCGCGCGGAAACTTCCGCTACAACTCAAATCACTTCCCAATCCAGGATTTCTACCTGGTCCAGGCGATCCAACGCGAGGATGGCCGCTACGCAACCTCGGTCAAGCAGAAGATTTTCGCCGACTACGCCGATCACCAAGCCACCAAATGTCCGATGTAGCGCGCACATTGCACGGAGAGGCGCGAAATGGGCCGGCTGGTTCGAATTTCGTGCTGCCCGATCATCGTCCCTTTCGCCGATTCAGGAGGGATCTGATGCGTAATTACGTTCTGGCTGTTGTCGTTCTAGGATTCACCCACACAACTGCGGCCGGGGAGATATCGAGTGCTTACACCGATGTCGACATCGAACAGGACTGCACAACCTATGCCTCCGCCGCGGGTGAAGGCGATTGGTCGGAAATGGTCTGCACCGGATATCGAGGTTATCCAGTGTTGCGATCATACAGCGACCTACGGGTATCGATGTTTTTTGGCTTTCCTCCAGCCACAAGTCTTTCTTGGGAGAGTTTCAGCGCCTTCAATTCTGCATAAGCCCCGCTCACAACGCCCAATATGATCAAGATCAAGCGGATGGATGGCGCAATCTCACAGCGACATGGATGCCTCAGTGCCTGAATCATAAAGATCGGTTGGATTTCATGGTCTTGCGAGCCGCCGCGTGAGCATGCGGATGCTGGCGATGAGAACCCA
>NZ_WQNH01000118.1 GCF_009812055.1 Chelativorans xinjiangensis
TCCACCTCCGTCAAAATGGAGGTTGAATCAGAACAAAATGTCGCCGTCACATCACAATCGATTCATCGATCACAGGACATGCTCTAGACTCCAGAACCATCTTCGCGATGGCGTGACGGCGCGGCCGGCGCACGAGGCGATGCCTGCCGGCCGCATTTTTCGATGGAGCAGACGATGGCAATTCCCCGGCTCCGGGCTTTCAACGGCCCCGCCGTGCTTTCCTACGGTTTCAGGCTGTTCTTCCTTCTGGGCTCGTTCTATGCGGGCCTTTCCATTCTCATGTGGGTGCCGCTATACACCGGTGTGCTCGAAATGAACACGCTCTTCCCGCCGGTGGACTGGCACGTGCACGAGATGCTGTTCGGCTACCTTGCGGCTATCGTCGCGGGTTTTCTGCTGACGGCGGTGCCCAACTGGACGGGCCAGCTGCCGGTGCAGGGAGGGCCACTCCTCGGGCTCGTCGCCCTGTGGCTTGCCGGCCGCGTCGCGGTCTTCCTGTCGGCTTCGCTCGGCTGGTGGGTCACAGCGCTTGCCGATTCCGCCTTTCTGGCGACAGTCGCCCTCGCGGTCGCCCGCGAGATCGTTACCGGCCGGAACTGGCGCAACCTCAAGGTGCTGGTGTCGCTTGCGGTGCTTCTATCGGCGAACGTGCTCTTTCATGTCGAGGCGCATGTTCAAGGCGTTTCCGATCTCAGTCGGCGCCTGGGGATCGCCGCGGCCACCGTGCTCATCATGCTTATCGGCGGCCGCATCATTCCGTCCTTCACGCGCAACTGGCTGGTGCGGGAGAATCCGGGGCGGCTGCCGGCCCCCTTTGGACGGTACGACGCGGTTTCGGTTGCTGTTTCCGTCCTCTCGCTGGCTGCCTGGATTCTCGCGCCGGAGCTTGTCCCGTCGGCGGTGCTTTTGGCAGCTGCGGCGGCCCTCCAGGCGGTGCGCTTGGTACGCTGGGCGGGCGATCGCACTGTACGCGATCCGCTTGTCCTGGTGCTCCACCTCGCCTATGCGTTCATTCCGCTCGGGCTTTTGCTGCTTTCGCTGGCGATCCTCGCGCCGGACGCGGTTCCGGACGCGGCTGGCATGCATGCACTAGTTGTTTGATCCCGCATTTTGATGGTGCATTGTTTTCCCAGGAATGGAAGGATGCACTATGGGACAGGTTCTTCACGGCAGCG
>NZ_WQNH01000012.1 GCF_009812055.1 Chelativorans xinjiangensis
CAACGCCGCACCATCCCGATGAACGTTCCGTCGCGAATGTCGGCTCACGGCAGAGTGCGCCTTTCGCGGCAAGCGTGCGGATGTCTGTCGTGGTGAAGGGTTTCGGATGCCATCGTTGTCGCGTCGAACGCGCCATCCATCCTGGTGCTGGATGAGATCAGACAAGATAGCTCCGTGCCGCTGTTCGGCGTGTTCCCGCCGCTACAAGAAGCTCTTGCTGCGTCAGCCAGTGGCCATGTCGGCATCATGGGCGTTGGTTCTCTGGTTGAGAGCAAGGCTTAGCAAGGCTTTCAGGCGCTTTGTTCAACACCATGCCAGCAAGCCCGAGAACGTCGCTCTGATCAACGCTTCATCCAGGTGTCTTCTCCACAAGCGCGCGAAGATTCATTATGTCGTCCATCATCGGTGCTTCCTTCGAGCCAGGTTGGCTTCCGAACTCGCATTCAGATTCGAACAGGCGATTTCCTCCTGTGGAGCACCAGGTCGAGTCTGATGCACATCAGTGGTGGCACACTTCGATGAGGGCCTTCACCCGCTCTGTCTGGCCCAGGATATCTGTGGCGCGGCTCCGGCAACTGGCCCCATCGTCGCCGGCTTTCTCGATGAGAGCCTGCATGGCTGAGGCAAGTTCGCTGCACCCGCAGGCGGTTGCATGGTCAAAGGCGGATTGGAGCGCTTCGAAGGCCTCCTCCAGCGCTGCAGGACAGGCTAGGGATTCGTCCCGCAGTACGTATCGCGCGCCATAGAACGCCTCCAGCGATGGCAGACAATGGCGATCTGCATAGCTTGGCGAAGGACAGAAAAGTGTCATCGAAACAATAAAACTTGAATATATAAGTCCAGTTTTAAGACCCTTAAAGATCTGCCGCGCACGAACGGAGCCGATGTTCAGGATCGCTATTATCACACTATTGTGTCCTCTCATGCCGAAAATCCTTCGACACATTGTCTCAACTCACTTGAGAGTCTAGTATTCCGTCAGAGTGTGGGCAACACACTGACGCGGCCTTACAGGGATACGCGCTCATCCTGCCAGGCCGCATGACTGGGAGGAGCCACCCATGGAAACTTACGGACCTTACGATCCGACGGTCGACTATGTGCCGGGGCCGGCACCGAGGCCGAAGCACGGACGTGACGGGGAGACTTCCTCGTGGCGACCGCTGCATATGTCGCGGCGCAATTTTCTGCGCGGCGTCGTCTGTTCCGGCGTCGTGATCGGCGGCTCGGCCTATCTGTTCTCTGCTACCACGCCAGCGCGGGCTGACACCCGTGCCGTGGAGCGGTTGGTGCGTCTCACCGTCAACGGCCGCACGCACAGCGTGGAGGTGGCGCCGAACGAAACACTCGCGACCACGCTTCGCTACCGCCTCGGGCTGACCGGCACTAAGATCGGTTGCAATCAGGGCGAATGCGGGGCCTGCACGGTGATCGCCGACGGGACCACGATCTATTCCTGTTCGACACTCACCCACCGTGTCCGCGACAGCGAGATCACGACCGTGGAAGGCATTGCTGGAGAGGACGGCACGCTGCACCCGGTGCAGCAGGCCTTTATCGAGGAGATCGGCCCGCAATGCGGTTTCTGTACGCCCGGCCAGGTCGTGAGCGCAGTTGCGCTCTTGAACCGGAATCCGAACCCGACGATCGAAGAAGCGCGGCTGGCGATGTCCGGAAACCTCTGCCGGTGCGGCGCCTACGACCACTACCTGCGCGGCGTCATGAAGGCCGCAGAGAGGGTGTGAAGCCATGGCTTACAAACTTATCGGTAAGAACTTCATTCCGCCCGACATCGAAGCCAAGGTCACCGGCGCGGCCGACTATGCCGAGGATTTCCGTGCCGACGGCATGGCGCATGTCAAGTTCTACGGCTCGCCCATGCCGCATGGCCGGGTCAACAGCATTGACCTGAGCGAGGCGGAAAAGATTCCGGGGTTTCTCGCCGCGCTGCTGCCAGAAGAGGTGAAACAGCCCGACTCGCCGGTCGGCTTTCCGATCCTCACCAGCGAGCCGACCTATTTCGGCCAACCTATCCTGGCGATCGCGGCCGAGACCGAACAGGCGGCTGCCGATGCCATCGCCGCGGTTCGGATGGACATGGAACTTCTGCCCTTCGTGACCGATCCGCTTGAAAGCCTTCAGCCCGATGGGCCGAACGCGCTCGACGGCTTGAACGTCGCCGGCAGCGACATCGACGCTCAGGAACTGAAGTGGTCCGGCCGCGACTTCGCCCTGGCCGACGAGAACGCCTTGCCCCGCGGCGAGGCACCCGTGGAATGGAGCTTCGGCGACGTGGAGGCCGGCTTCGCCAATTCCGCCGTCATCGTCGAGGAAAGCTTCGTGCATGCCTCGAACGCCCACCATGCGATGGAGCCCCGCTCCGCTGCGGCCTACTGGGAGGGCGGCAAGTGCCATGTCTGGGGATCCACCCAGTCGACCGCCTTCGCGCAGCCGGGCCTTGCCAACCTGATTGGCATCGAGCTGTCGGATCTGGTCCTGGTTTCGGAGTTCTGCGGTGGCGGCTTCGGCGGCAAAGGCACGACCTACCCGCTGATGGCCCTTCCGGCGGTAGTGTCGCGCAAGCTTAACGGCCGACCGTGCCTGCTGCGCGTCACCCGCAACGAGGAATACAATAACGGCTCTGCCCGCGCCGGCTTCCAGGGCTGGGCGAAGCTCGGCTTCAGTCAGGAAGGGCGCATGCTGGCAGCCGACATCTACGTCGTCCAGGATCTCGGCCCAACCTCGGGCTTTCCGGATTTCAACAATGTCGGGTCTGCCGCCGTCATTGTCTTCCAGCCTGAAGCGGCCCGTTTCCGCGCCACGCCGGTGCTGACCAACACCGTGCCCAAGGGTCCGCAGCGCGGTCCTGGCGAAAACCAAGCGGCGAACATGCTGGAACCGCTTCTGGACAAGGCCGCGCGCGAACTTGGCATCGACCGGCTTGCGCTCAGGCTCGCCAACGCGCCTGGTGGCGGCGTCGGCGCCAAATACGGCCACGAACAGGGCCCGGTGACCTCCGCCTACCTGAGGGAGGCCCTGGAGATGGGTGCGGAGGCCTTCAACTGGACAGAACGCTCGAAACAATCCGGCATGCGCAACGGCTCCAAGGTGCGCGGCTACGGCATCGGAGAGGCCTATCACACCGCTGGCTCGAACGGATTCGACGGGCTGGTGCGCATCACCCCCGACGGGGCGTTGCACGTGCATACCGGTGTCGGCAATCTCGGGACCTTCTCCTATGCCTCGACCTCGCGCATCGCCGCGGAGGCCCTCGGCTATGAGTGGGACCACGTCGTGCTGGAGTATGGCGGCACCACCAAGCATGTGCCGTGGAATCTCGGCCAGTTCGGGTCCAACACCAACTTCACCATGGCGCGGACGAACTATGTCGCCGCGATGGATGCCGCCCAGAAGCTCAAGGAGATCGCAGCTGCCACCCTGGGTGGTAGCGCGGAGGACTATGAGCTGAAGGACGAGCGGGTGGTGAAGACCGGCGACGAGAGTGCCGGCATGTCCTTTGCCGAAGCCGCGCAGAAGGCCATCGAGATGGGTGGCCGGTACGACGGTCATGAGATTCCCGACGATATCCACCCGATGACCCAGGCTTCCGCCAGCGCCATCGCCGGTACGGGCCTGGTCGGCGTAGCCAAGGACAACCTGCCGAAGGACGCCACGGTTCCGGCCCTGGCGGCCGCATTCATCGAGGTGGATGTCGATGTCGAGACCGGAAAGTTCGAGATCCTCGACTATCACTGCGTCGCCGACTGCGGCACGGTCATCCATCCGATGGGGCTGGCCGCGCAGGTGCGCGGCGGCGCAATGATGGGCTTCGGCCTCGCCACGTCGGAGCGGCACGTTTACGACCCGCAATATGGCCGGCCCAACGCCCAGGCGCTCTATCAGGCAAAGCCGAAGACCTATCTGGACATGCCCGCGCAGATGAACTGGGCGGCGGTCGACCAGCCCGACACCCAGAGCCCGATGGGCACCAAGGGCATCGGCGAGCCTCTGGAGGGGGCTGCGTCCTCGGCGCTGATTTGTGCCATCTCGGATGCGCTTGGCGGACACCTGTTCAACCGGACGCCGGTCGTGACCGACATGATCCTGAATGCCGCCGAAGGGCGGCCGCAGTCCCACAAGCCGCTTGCCACGAACACCGTGTGAGCGAGCGCGGGAGGAGGACATAATGACTGACGTGATGCACAATTTCGAGCTCTTCCAGCCGGCCACACTGGCGGACGCTCAGGCCATCCTCGGCGATCACGAAGATGCCTGGATCATCGCCGGCGGCATGGACAGCCTCGACTGGTTCAAACACCGGGTGAAGCAGCCCTCGGTGGTCGTCGACATCGCCAACATTCCCGACCTGCACGGCATCCGCGAGGAGGACGATCGCGGCCTTTGGATCGGCGCGACGACCACGCTCACCGAGGTGAACGAAAGCGAAGCGGTGCAAAGCCGCTTTCCCGTTCTGGCGCAGGCGGCGTTGCGGGTCGCCTCGCCGCAGATCCGCAACAAGGGAACCATCGGCGGCAATGTCTCGCAGGACACGCGCTGCACCTACTATCGCGACGGCTTTCCCTGCTACCGGGCCGGGGGCAACACCTGCTACGCCAACACGCCCACGGCGATGAACCGCGAGCATGCTCTCTTCGGCGTAAGCCGCTGCGTGGCGGTGACGCCTTCGGATACGGCAATCGCGCTGAGCGCACTCGAAGCGATGTTCATCGTCGAGCGGCGTGGAGACCGGAGCGAGGTGGCGGCCGCCGATTTCTTCATCGGCCCCGACATCGACATCACCCGCATGACCAGCCTGGAGCCGGGCGACATTCTCGTCGGCATCCGCGTTCCCGGCAAATGGGCCGGATCGCGCCAGTATTTCGAGAAGGTGGCCGACCGCAACACGTGGGATTTCGCGCTCGCCAACATCGCCATGGCGGCGACCGTGGACGCCGGCGCAATCTCCGATATCTCGATGGTCTGCGGTGCCGTGCAATGCACACCGCGGCGGCTGACCGACGTGGAGAGCCTGGTGCGCGGGGAAACCCCGGGCGAGGAACTGGAAACGCTCGTCAAGCGCGTGGCGGCGCGGGGCGCGGAGCCCCTGAACTTCAACCACTTCAAGGTTCCGCTGATGGAAAACCTCGCCATGCGCGCGATCCGGTCCCTGGCGTAGGCCATGGAGTTTCTCCGGCATACGCAGGACGCCTTCGGCCAGAGGATGCTTGTCGGCGTGAACTGGGATATCCTCTGGCTTCCGGTCGCGGCCGCCGCCGCCGTGATCATCCTGCATCTTGTCATAAGGACACTGCGCCGGATGGGCTGACCTTCCGCCCGGCGCCACCACCTCCTCGACAAAATCCAAAGGAACAGGAACGCATGAATACTCCGATCCGGCATCAGGGCGTGCGCCACCGCCTTGCCGATCGACTTTTTCACTGGGGGATGGCGGCCTGTGTCATTTTGCTGGGGGCGACCGCCTTCCTGCCGATCCTCGGATACAGGTTCGACTGGGTGCCGCTGCACTGGACGTCCGGCGTGGTTCTGGCGCCTCTCGTGCTCTTCCATCTCTTTCGCGTGTTCTTCGTCCACGGCGTGTGGGAAATGGTCCCGCGGGGCGACGACATCCGCGAAATCGGGCGTGCCACACGAGGCGCCGGCCGGGAGGCTCTCACGGAGGCGAAGTACGATGCCTTCCAGAAGGGCTTTCACCTCGCCGCGGCCACCACCGTTCTGGTTCTTCTGGCAACGGGTCTCATCATGCTCGCCAAGATCGACACGATCTTCTGGCGGCGCGATCCATCGATCCTGACCGACTACACCTGGGGGATCATCTACGTCATTCACGGGGCCGCGGCCCTGATGCTGTTGTTTCTGTTCATCCTTCACGTCTACTTCGCGCTCCTTCCCGAGCACAGGAGCTTTCTTGCCGCCATGATCAGCGGGCAGGGGCCGGAAAAAGCCAGAAAGGGCAATTCATGACCGACCGGATGACGCAAGCCGCCGCAATGCGTGACGCTTTCGACCGCATCGAGGAGTCCTATGAGTTCATGCTGGCCTATGCCGCCCAGGGCAGGAAGCATGAGATGGTGGAAGGCAGCGGCGAAAGCCAGATCCGCCGCTACCTCAAGCGCTTCAGCGCAGCGCTCGACGATCTCGAAAAGGCGCTAGATCAGGGGCCGGGCTTCCCGGACGGCGCGGCATTCGGCGAACGCTTCCGAACCGACATATCAGTCGTGCGTTCGGTTCTCGCCATCCTGCTGGTGCAGCCTTCCATCACATCGGACATGATCGACAACACAAACGGCCTGATCGCCATGCGGTCGCTGCTTACGGATGTCTTCTTCACCGATCAGGCGGTTTTGCCACCACGCTGAGCATGGAACTGCGGAGCGTCGTTGGGAATCTAGGTCATCGCCAGATGCTGCACTCGTGTCACCCAAACACATCGCGTGTCATTCCTGACATGGAAGCATTGGATTCCTGCCCCATTTTTGTGGCCTGCAACGCAGAGGGACGAAGTAGGAACTTGGCGCACAGCCGGGTCTGCGCTTTCCAGGCGATGGCCCGGATGTGATCGGGCAGCCTGGCATTGCGTTCTCGCAGTGCTCGCCCCTCCCGCGCAGGGTAGCGGTATTGCCATGCGGATTCGATCAGTATGGCGCGCGCAGCGGCGTTGCCGGTCCGGGTAAGTTCGCCGCGCCTCGTCCGCGTTCCGCTGGAATGCTCGGCCGGCACAAGACCCAGCCAAGCCATCAACTGCTTCGGGCTGTCAAAGCGATGCAGATCGCCGATCGCCGCCACCAGCGTGACAGCCGCGATGAACTTGATCCCGCGTAGCGCCTGAAGCGCCGTGACGATCGGTGCCAGCGGCCAGCACCTGCTCCAGGCGGTCGCAGCGCTCCTCCAGTTCCTGGATGCGCGCTTGTATTCCTCATAGACAAACTGCTGGTGGGGAAAGGCGAAGCGCTGGTCCGAGAGCCAGCGCCAGTGCATCCGGCCCCATATGGCCTTACCTGGAAAGCGGCGGTCGTGCCGCAGCAAGAAGCTCTTCAACGTGTTCTTCGCCGACACGAGTTCCTGCTTGGCCTGCCGGCGCGCCCGCACCACGTCGCGGATCGCCTCATGCGCTTCGTCCGGCACCCAGACGGCGGTGAGTTCGCCGGCGCGCAAAAGCCGGGCCAGCGTCTGCGCATCGCGGCGGTCGGTCTTCACCCGATCGTTCGGCCGTCGCGGCATCGAGGATGGCGAGATCACGACGCAATCGATCCCGAGCTTCGTCAGGAAGCGATGGATCACGAACCCACAGGGCCCGGATTCGTAGCAGACCTTCAGCGTCGCACCGTCTTTCCCGATGCTCGTTAGCGCCTTGTGCAGCGCCTCGCCGTCATTGGCGACCGTCCCGAAGAAACGGATTTCCCGGTTCCTGGCTTCATCGGCGACCGCAATCGATATCGTGTCCCTATGGACATCAAGACCAATGTATTTCGTGGAAATGGTCATATCTGCTTCCTTCCATTGTACATTGCGCAATGTGCAACATCCAGAAGCCCCACCACGCAGGGCAAGTGACCATCATCGGGTCTCTCTAAATTTGGTGCGACGATATCCTTTCGGCGTGATACCGGCGAGGCGTCTGCTTTCTCGCACCAGGTGCGCTTGATCGGAGTAGCCAACTTCAGCTGCCATTACCGCCGTCGGCGATTGCGACGTTCGTGAAAGCCTTAGGAAGCGCTGATAACGCAGAATGCGCTCGAGCGTCTTCGGGCCATAGCCGTAGCTCTCGTCGAAGCGCCTGCGCAGCGTTCGCTCGCTCATGGCGAGCGAACGCGCCAGCCACGGAACAAGCGGCACGCCCGGAGGCGGACCTGCTTCGATAAGGGCATAGGCCGCGCTCATGGCCGCATCGGTCGGCCCATCTGCCGCGTTTTCAGCTAGGACAGCCTCGATCGCGGCGACTGCGTTGCCGTCTTTCTGCGACTTCCAGATTTGGTTCGCAAGGCGGGTCGCTTTCGAACCCCAGAGGTCCTCAAGCGCCGGCCGCTGACCAACGAGCTCGTTTGCGGGAATCCGCAACCACGCTGCAGCGGCGGCGGGACGAAAGCGAAACCCGATGACAGTCGCACCTGCGGGTACGATCTCGGTGTTCGCCTCCTTGTCGGGGCCAGCAACCCGAAGGACGCCATCGATCCACTGCAGATCGATAGCGCCGTCCGGGGCCACGATGATCGGCGGCGCCCGGTCCTGCGGCATCTTGTGTATCCACAGCGCGGTAAAAATTTCGCGCAGGCCCGGCGAAACCGGCCGTTCACGAAAGTTACCGATAGTACCCGCCGGCACTGGCTGCATCGTCTGTCCCATGCGCGACAATGTTGGCCGAATTCTTCAAGAACTCGGGCTCGCCCTGGCTCAAGTTGAACCCGCAACCCGGCGTGACAGGCCTTCGGAACCATAAAGCAACAGCCAGTGAGAGTAATCATGAAACCTAGAATCAGTGTGATCACAATCGGTGTCAACGATTTGGAGGCATCGCTGAAGTTCTACCGCGATGGCCTGGGGCTGCCGACAGAAGGTATCATCGGCAAGGAGTTCGAGCACGGGGCTGTCGCCTTCTTCGATCTTCAGAACGGCGTCAAGCTGGCCTTGTTTCCGCGTGCCGACATCGCGCACGACGCGGGAATCGAAAAGGCCGAACCCAGTTCGACGGAATTCACCCTCGGCCACAACGTCATGAGCGAGAGCGAGGTCGATGCTGTGATGGACCATGCCGTCGCGGCCGGCGCTCGTCTGATAAAGCCGGCCCAGAAGTCCTTTTGGGGTGGCTATACGGGTTATTTCCAGGATCCGGACGGTCATCTGTGGGAAGTGGTCTACAACCAGGCATTCCTCCCCGAAGACTGAGCGATTATGGCGCCAGTGCGCCGACCCAGGAGACAACCATGACAATTCTCATTACGGGCGCGACCGGCAAGATCGTGCAGCACCTCATTCCATCGCTTCTCGAGCAAGGCCAGTCTGTCCGCGCAATGGTTCGTTCACCTGACAAGGAGGTAGCGCTCGGAAAGCAAGGCGCAGGAACAGTCATTGCCAGCTTCGAAGATCCGGGGGCGCTAGACAAGGCCTTCGCCAGCGTCGAGACGCTTCTTCTCGTGACACCGCCACACAAGCACGCCACCGGTTGGGCAAGCGCGGGACTTGCGGCGGCAAAACGGGCGGGTATCAAGCGGATCGTACGAATCTCGGCCCTCCTCGCCGGGCCCGATGGCCCGTCCGACAATAACAGGCTACACGGCCGGACCGATGACGAGCTTCGCGCTTGCGGCATTGCGAGCGTCATCCTGCGGCCTCACTTTTTATGCAGAACCTGCTGGCGGACGTGCCTACCCTGAAGGCGCAGGACACCCCCTACGCCGCTGCTGGCAATGCCAGGCTCGGCATGATCGATACGCGCGATATTGCCGATGTCGCCATGTGCGCCCTGCTCAGTTCAGCTTGGGACGGCAACACTTATGATCTTACGGGGCCGGCTTCGGTTTCTTTCCACGAAATCGCTCAAGAGTTGTCTGAAGCTATTGCCCAAAGTGTCAGGGATATGGGCTTGGGTGAATGGTTCGCCCAAGGCTCTCACGAATACCTCCTGGCCTATTCACGTGGCTGGGGCGATTTCACCACCGACGCGGTTCAAGCAATTTCAGGCAAGCAGGCCAGAACGATCAGGCAGCTCACAAACGAGGTACTTGTTCCCGCACTAACCGAAACCGTTCGGGCCTGACCATTAGCGATGATGTCGGCTTGCTGCTACCAGATGCCAAGAACCATTGTTGCCGCAGAAGGAGGGAAATCGGTGGCTATCGGCGTTCCCAGCCAATGACTGAAGAAGGGGAATGGCGGATATTTTTCGTGCGGCGATCGGCGGCGATTAGGTAGCCATCCCGCAGAGAATCGTGCAATCGGCGGCGAATGGCGGAGAGGGAGGGATTCGAACCCCCGATACCCTTGCGAGTATGCCGCATTTCGAGTGCGGTGCTTTCAACCACTCAGCCACCTCTCCGCGCGGGCGCACAGAGCGCCCGAATGCAGCGGCGCTTAGATAGCGGCGAACCAATTTTGTTACAAGGCCATTTTACGGCGCAATTTGCCGCTTTGCCTTGACCGCTCCGCCCTCGTTCAGTATAAGTTTGCCATCTGCGGCGCGGAGGATTCTCCGCGCCGCTTATTTCGTGGGCTCATAGGGCTCACGCCGAGGGCTCACAACGAGCTGAAACGACTGACAAAAAGACGGCAGGTCCAGCTCCGCAAGGGGCAGACCAAGCCGGACCGGACACTGAAAGGCAAGAAAGATGTTCGCAGTCATCAAAACCGGCGGCAAGCAGTACCGCGTCGCCGCCGAGGACCTCCTGCAGGTCGAAAGGGTCGCCGGCGAGCCTGGCGAGATTATCCAATTCGGCAGCGTGCTTGCCGTGGGCGAAGGCGAGGACGTGACCATCGGCGTGCCCTTCATCGACGGTGCCAGCGTGGCGGCGGAAGTGGTCGAGCAGGGCCGCGGGCCGAAGGTCATCGCCTTCAAGAAGCGCCGGCGCCAGAACTCGCGCCGCAAGCGCGGCCATCGCCAGCTTCTGACGACGGTGCGCATCTCCGAGATCCTCCTGGGCGGTGCCAAGCCTTCCAAGAAGGCGGCAAAGCCCGCGCCGAAGGCGGAAGAGAAGCCGGCGGCGAAGGCCGAGGAAAAGCCCGCCAAGGCCAAGGCGGCGCCGAAGGAAAAGGCGGCCGAGCCGGCGGAAGCCAAGGCCGAGAAGACCGCCAAGCCGCTGTTCACGGCGCCCAAGGGCGAGGCCGACGATCTCACCAAGATCAAGGGCATCGGCCCGGTGGCCGCCAGCCAGCTCAACGAGCAGGGGATCGCCACCTTCGCGCAGATCGCCGCGCTGTCCGACGAGGATATCGCGAAGATCGACGAGGCCATGCCCTTCAGCGCCGACCAGATCCAGGACTGGCGCGAGCAGGCCAAGGCGCTGGCGCAATAAAGGTCGGGCCACTGGCCTGAGGCAAACGATTTGCAAATGAACGCGTGTGCGTTCATAAGGGAAATGAAGGCGCTCCTGGCGGGCGCAAAGGAGTAGAGTCATGGCACACAAGAAAGCTGGCGGTTCCTCGCGCAACGGGCGCGACTCGGAGTCCAAGCGCCTTGGCGTGAAGAAGTTCGGCGGCGAGAAAGTGCTCGCCGGCAACATCATCGTGCGTCAACGCGGGACGAAGTGGCACCCCGGCGCCAATGTTGGCCTCGGCAAGGACCATACGCTCTTCGCGCTCGAGGCGGGCGCAGTGTCCTTCGCCAAGAAAGCCAACGGCCGAACCTACGTGTCGGTAAACCCGATTATGGACGCAGCGGAGTAGCCGGTTCCGCACCAAAACACCGGCAACCCATCTTGGGGGCCGGTGTCCGGAAAATCCGGAAAAGGTTCAGGGGAGATGGGTTGCCATCTCCCCTTTATTTTTGTCCGGAGGAAGAGAAATGGTTGCTGAAACTGAAGAGGTCGAGAGTGAAAGTCTGAGTATAGAGTGTCCCGTTCTCGTCACCGAGCGGCTGGTACTACGCCCACCGCACGAGGACGACATCCCGGAGTTGGCGGAGCTGGCCAACAACCGGCGCGTGGCCGAAATGCTCTCGCGCATGCCCTACCCCTACAGTGAAGCGGACGCACGGGCCTTCGTGCGCGGCAGCCGCTCGCGCGAGCGCTCGGGGTGCCATTATGCGGTGGCGCTCGCCGACAGCGGCGCCTTCATCGGCTGCGCCGGGCTCGACACCAGGCAATACGGGCTGGAGCTCGGCTACTGGTTCGGCGAGCCCTACTGGAGGCGCGGCTATGCGACGGAGGTGGCGCATGCGTTGGTCGATCTTGCCTTCAGGGCGACCGATGTCGACCGGCTGCATGTCTCGTGCCGCGTCATCAACAGCGCTTCGCGCCGCGTCATCCACAAGTGCGGGTTCCAGTATATCAGCCAGGGCATGATGGACTCCGTGGTGGCCGGCAAGGTGCCGGTGGAGCGCTATCAACTCGACCGCAAGACCTGGGTGAGCCTCAGAAGCTGGGGCGGATAGGCGGGATGCTGTTCGCGCCGTGATCCCGGCCGAGCGACCTGTCCGCCGAAGCCAGTAGGGCGAAGGCGGAAGCGAGAGCCGGGACCATTCCGTGACATCGACGCTCCGGCCCGCTTCGCCGGAGCTTCAGCGAGGCGAGAATGGGTCCCGGACAGCCTCCGCCCTGCGGGCTACGGCTTCCGGGATGATGGCGTCGAGCGGGTTCGCCGCCCTCGCGCTTTGCCGCGCGATGCGCTAGAGGGAGGCCGAAGAACGGAAGGCACTGCCCCATGAAGTTTCTCGATCAGGCCAAGGTCTATATCCGCTCCGGCGACGGCGGGGCGGGCTCGGTATCGTTCCGGCGCGAGAAATTCATCGAGTTCGGCGGGCCCGACGGCGGCGACGGCGGGCGCGGGGGCGACGTGTGGGTGGAAGCGGTGGACGGCCTCAACACCCTGATCGACTACCGTTACCAGCAGCATTTCAAGGCCAGGCCCGGCACCCACGGGATGGGCCGCAACCGCACCGGCGCCAAGGGCGCCGACGTGGTGCTGAAGGTGCCGGTGGGCACGCAGGTCTACGAAGACGACAATGAGACGCCGATCTGCGACTTGACCGAGGTGGGGCAGCGCTATCGGCTCGCCTCCGGCGGCAATGGCGGCTTCGGCAACCAGCACTTCAAATCCTCGACAAACCAGGCGCCGCGCCGCGCCAACCCCGGCCTGCCGGGGGAAGAGCGCTGGATCTGGCTGAGGTTGAAGCTGATCGCCGATGCCGGATTGGTGGGCCTGCCCAATGCCGGCAAGTCGACGTTCCTGGCCGCGGTCACTGCGGCCAAGCCGAAGATCGCCGATTATCCCTTCACCACGCTGCATCCCAATCTGGGCGTGGTGCGCATCGACGCTCGGGAATTCGTGATGGCCGATATCCCCGGCCTCATCGAGGGCGCGCATATGGGTGTGGGCATCGGCGACCGCTTCCTCGGCCATGTGGAGCGCACGCGGGTGCTGCTGCATCTCGTCTCCGCGCAGGAGGAGGACGTGGCGCAGGCCTACGCCACGGTGCGCGGGGAGCTTGCGGCCTATGGCCATGGGCTGGAGGAGAAGCCCGAGGTGCTGGCGCTGAGCCAGGCCGATTTGCTTGGCGAAGAGGCGCGGGCGGAGAAGCTGGCAGCGCTGAGCCAAGCGGCGGGGCGTAAGGCGCATCTGCTTTCCGCGGCAACGGGTGAAGGCGTGCAGGAGGTGCTGCGTGCGTTGATGCGGGTGGTGGAGGAGGCGCGCGGGGAGGAAGCGGCGGCGGAGACGGTGGACGAGCGGTGGCAGAAATGACGAGGTTTGAAATGCTCGCTCGTGAGGGAGTGTCGCGATGAGCCGTCTCTCGCTCACATCCTACCGCCGCGTGACCGTGAAGATCGGCTCGGCGCTCCTGGTCGACCGGACTGCGGGGTTGAAGCGGGCGTGGCTGGCGGCGCTTGTCGACGATATCGCGCGGCTTGTCTCGGCGGGTGCGGAGGTGATGGTGGTCTCCTCCGGCGCCGTCGCCCTCGGCCGTACGGTGCTGGGGCTCGGCAAGCGGACGCTCAGGCTGGAGGAAAGCCAGGCGGCGGCGGCAGTGGGCCAGATTGCGCTGGCTGGCGCTTGGGCCGGCGAACTCGGCCGCCACGGGCTCACCTCCGGCCAGGTGCTGATGACGCTGGGCGATACGGAGGAGCGGCGGCGCTATCTCAACGTACGTGCAACCATCTCGACGCTCCTGAAGATGAAGGCGGTGCCGGTCATCAACGAAAACGACACTGTGGCGACCAGCGAAATCCGCTATGGCGACAACGACCGGTTGGCCGCGCGCGTCGCCACCATGATGGGCAGCGACCTGCTCATCCTGCTGTCGGACGTGGACGGGCTTTATACGGCGGCGCCCGAGCGCGACGCGGACGCGCGTTTCATTCCCGTGGTCGAGGCGATCACGCCGGAGATCATGGGCATGGCCGGCGATGCGGCATCCGAGTTCTCGCGCGGCGGCATGCGCACCAAGCTCGACGCCGGGCGTATCGCCACTGCCGCCGGCACGGCCATGATCATCGCCTCCGGCAAGGAGATGAATTCGCTGGCGGCCATCGAGCAGGGCGCGCGGGCCACCCTCTTCAGGGCAAGCCGCACGCCGGTGCGCGCCTACAAGACCTGGATCGCCGGGCAGTTGGAGCCGGCAGGTAGGATCGGTGTCGACGAGGGCGCCCTGAAGGCGCTGCGCTCGGGCAAAAGCCTGCTGCCGGCGGGTGTGAGGTCGGTTTCCGGTGCGTTTTCGCGCGGCGATACGGTCGCCATCGTCGGGCCTGACGGGCACGAGGCGGGGCGCGGGCTGGTTGCCTACGATGCCGCCGATGCCGTAAAGATCGCCGGGCTCAAGACGGGCGACATCGCCGCCGTGCTCGGCTACGAGGCGCGCGCGGCCATGGTGCACCGCGACGACCTGGTGTTGTCGCCGCCGGCGGGCGAGCGTGAGGTGGAGGGACAGAATGTTGAAGGCGCGTGAACATGCGGACGAGGACGTCGCCGCGCTGATGGCCGATCTCGGCGCGCGGGCCCGCGCCGCCGCCCGTCCGCTCGCCGCCGCCCCGTCGGAAACGAAGAACGCCGCGCTCCTCGCCATGGCCGAGGCGCTTGCCGCGCGCGAGGGCGATATCCTCGCGGCCAATGCCAGGGACATGGAGAAGGGCAAGGCGGCGGGCCTTTCGGCGGCGCTGATGGACCGGCTGAAGCTCGACAGCCAGCGCATCGCCGCGATGGCCGAGGGCATCCGTGCCATCGCCGGGCTGAACGATCCGGTGGGCAGCGTCATCGCCGAATGGGACCGGCCCAACGGCCTGCATATCGAGCGGGTGCGCACGCCGCTCGGCGTCATCGGCGTCATCTATGAAAGCCGGCCCAACGTGACGGCGGACGCCGGCGCGCTGTGCCTGAAGGCGGGCAACGCGGTGATCCTGCGCGGCGGCTCCGATTCGGCGTATTCGTCGGCCGCCATCCATGCGTGCCTTGTTGAAGGGCTGCGCAAGGCGGGCCTGCCCGAGGACGCGATCCAGCGCGTGCCGGTGACGGACCGCGCCGCCGTCGGCGAAATGCTGAAGGGGCTTGGCGGCAACCTCGACGTCATCGTGCCACGCGGCGGCAGGAGCCTGGTCGAACGGGTGCAGAGCGAGGCGCGGGTGCCGGTCTTCGCGCATCTGGAAGGCATCTGCCATCTCTATATCGACAAGTCGGCGAAGCTCGACATGGCGGTTTCCATCGCCGTCAACGCGAAGATGCGGCGCACCGGCATCTGCGGGGCGGCGGAAACGCTGCTGGTCGACCGTGCGGCGGCGGACACGCATCTGGTTCCGATACTGGAGGCGCTCGCCGAGGCAGGCTGCGAAATCCGCGGCGATAAAGATGTGCGTGCCCGCTTTCCCACCGCCCACCCCGCGAGCGAGGAGGACTGGCATACGGAATATCTCGACGCCATCATTTCGGTGAAGCTCGTGGATGGCGTGGCCGATGCCATACAGCACATCGAGACCTATTCCTCGCACCATACGGAAGGCCTCGTGGCCGAGGACGGCCACGCGGTGGAGCGCTTCTTCAACGAGATCGATTCGGCGATCCTCCTGCACAACGCCTCGACCCAGTTCGCTGATGGCGGCGAGTTCGGCATGGGGGCGGAGATCGGCATCGCCACGGGCAAGATGCACGCGCGGGGCCCGGTGGGCGTCGAGCAGCTCACTTCCTTCAAGTACCGCGTGCGCGGTACCGGCCAGACCCGGCCTTGAAGCGATGAGCTTCCCCCGGGAGGACGTGCCGGCGCGTTACCTGCGCATGCCGCATGTGGAAAGGGGCATGGCGGTGGGGCTGTTCGGCGGCTCCTTCAACCCGCCGCATGCCGGCCATGCCCTGGTGGCGGAAACCGCGCTCAGGCGCTTGCGGCTCGACCAGCTCTGGTGGATCGTCACGCCGGGCAACCCGCTGAAAGACAATAGCCGGCTGGCGCCGTTGTCCGAGCGTGTCGCGCTTTCGGAGGCCTGTGCCGAAGATCCGCGGATCAAGGTGACCGCCTTCGAGGCCGGCTACCGGGTGCGCTACACGGCCGATGCGATCGATCTCGTCAGAAAGCGCAATAGCGGGGTCGATTTCGTCTGGATCATGGGTGCCGACAGCCTGCGCGACTTCCACCGCTGGGAGCGTTGGCGCGATATCGCGCGGACGGTGCCGATCGCCGTCTTCGACCGGCCCGGCGCCACGCTCTCCTTCCTCTCCTCGACCATGGCCAAGGCTTTCGGCCATGCGCGCATCGACGAGAGCGATGCGCCGCTTCTGGCGCGCATCAGGCCGCCCGCCTGGACCTTCATCCACGGGCCGCGTTCGTCGCTTTCCTCGACCGCGCTGCGCGACGCGGCGCGCAAGGAGGAAGGCCGCTGAGCGGGCAAATGCTTGCGGCGCACAACATCTCTTGTCTTGAAACTGACAAGCATGTCTGCCTATCTATTGGTATCGTGCGGCATGCGCCGTGCGATATCGTTGTTCTTGTTGGAAAGGAAAGACACTGAGAACAGCACTTCAGAAGAAGGCAGACATCATGCCTTCGCCGGCCGGGGCGCCTGAAAGCAGCGTGTCTCGAGCCGTAAACGCAGCGCTCAAGAGTCTGGAAGACTCCAAAGCCGAAGACATCGTTTCCATAGACATCCATGGCAAGTCTCCCCTGGCGGACTACATGATCGTAGCCTCCGGGCGCTCGCATCGTCATGTCGCAGCCGTAGCGGAGCATCTCATCCGTGCGCTCAAAAACGCCGGCGTAGGCGCGGCGCGGGTGGAAGGCCTTTCGGGCGCGGACTGGGTGTTGATCGATTCGGGCGACATCATCGTTCATGTGTTTCGCCCGGAGGTCCGGGAGTTCTACAACATCGAGAAGATGTGGCAGACGCCGGACCTGGAGGACGAAACGGTACATTAGCGCCCGTCTGGGGCGCGCATATCGCTTGACGTTGCGCATGGCCGCGGCCGTGCGGAGATGTTCTTCGGCGTCGAGCGGCGCTCGCGTGCTGCGGGCATGATCTTTTCGGGAAACCCGGTTTCCCGGACAGCGCGACGGATGCGCTTTCAGATAGAAAATATCCTTCTCGAGATTGGCCCGGCGATTGGCCCTGAGATGGGAGGAGGGTTCAATTCGTATCGTTGTGCATGCGGTGGGCCGCATGAAGGCGGACGCCGAGAAAGATCTCGCCGAGCGCTATTTCGATCGCCTGGCGAAAGCCGGCCCGGCGGTGGGCCTGGAGTTTGCCGGGGTGAGCGAAAGCCCCGAAAGCCGGGCGCGCACGGCGGCCGAGCGCAAGCGCGAGGAAGGCCAGAGGCTGGCGGAAATCGCTGGCGGCGGCACGTTGGTCCTCCTGGACGAGCGCGGGAGGAACCTGACCTCGCGCGAGATCGGCGAAAAGATGGCCGCCTGGCGCGATGCGGGCGAGCGCCGCCTGACCATCGCCATCGGCGGACCGGACGGACATGACGAAGCGATGCGCCGCCAGGCGGCTTTGAGCCTGTCTTTCGGAGCGCAGACCTGGCCGCATCAGCTCGTTCGTGTCATGCTGGCCGAGCAGCTTTACCGGGCCGCGACGATCCTGGCCGGTCATCCCTATCACCGCGACTGAGCCGGCGGCCACATATGGCGCGGCTTGCTTGGCGTATCGAAAATATCTACCTTTGGTTGTATATCGAGAAGGCCTATGGTTGATGTTTCGTTAACGAAATCTTCTCTACACTGGAGATGAAGAGGTTTCCTGCGGCGGTCATATGAAAGCGAGACGGATCAGCCATGCCGGGTGGAGGGCGGCCATGCTTGCGGCCGCCGTGTCGCTCGCCGCCGTGCTGCCTCGCCATGCCGGGGCGCAGGGCCTGGACGGGCTGGAAATGCGCCAGAGCGAGAGCGTGGAGGAATATCGGCGCCTGTCGCAGGAACTGGCGCTGTCGGAACGGCGCCAGCAAGAACTGGCCGCCGAAATAGCCGCGGTGAAGGACGACAGCGCGGCGCTGACGGCGGCGCTGATCCAGGCGGTCAAGACCGAGCGCAAGCTCAGCGAGGATATCGAGGACATCGAAAGCGGGCTGGTGACGCTCGACCGGCGGGAAGGCGATCTCAGGCGATCGCTGAAAAACCGCCGCGGCACGCTCGCCGAGGTGCTGGGCGCGCTGCAACGCATGGGGCTGAACCCGCCGCCGGCGATCCTCGTGCGGCCGGAGGATGCGCTTTCCTCCGTGCGCAGCGCCATCCTGCTTGGCGCCGTGGTGCCGGAGATGCGGGCGGAAACCGAGATGCTGGTCGTCGATCTCAAGGAACTGGCGCGCGTGATGACGTCGATCCGCACCGAGCAGGAGCGGCTTCACGAAAAAATGACCGCGCAGGCGGAGGAGCAGGAGCGCCTTACCCTGCTCTTGAAAGAGAAGCAGCGTTCGAGGGCGGAAGCCGAAGCGCGCATGCAGGAGGAGCGTGCCGCGGCCGGGGAGCTGGCGGCGCGGGCGCAGAACCTGCAGGAACTGATCGTCTCGCTGGAAAGCGAGATCGGGACCTTGCGCGAGGCCATGAAGGACGGCGAGGAGGCCGGGCCCGGCCAGCTCTCCGAGGCGCTGCCTTTCGCCCAGCGCAAGGGCCTTGTGCCGTTCCCCGTTTCCGGCCGGTTCGCCAGCCGTTTCGGCGAGGAGGACAGCGCGGGAAGCAGCCTCAACGGCGACATTCTAAGAACACAATCGGGCGCAATCGTTACAGCACCGGCAGATGGAACGGTGCTTTACGCGGGGCCGTTCCGATCCTACGGTCAGCTATTGATCCTCAATCCCGGCGATGGGTATCATATCGTGCTGGCGGGGATGGACCGACTGAACGTCTCACTCGGACAATCGGTGCTGGCGGGAGAGCCGGTGGGCATGATGGGCGAGGCGAGATTAGCGAGTATCGCGGCTCCGACGGTGGGCAACACCACGCCGGAGCTATATATTGAGTTCAGGAAAGACGGGAAACCGGTCGACCCGAAGCCCTGGTGGGCGCGGGAGTTATCTGGAAGGACGGGAAATGATACGTAAATTGTCGTTGCTGTTCGCCGGCGCGCTGGTTGGCGCATCCGCCGTGAGCCTTGTCTACGGGACGAACGGCACGGCGGCCAATGCTGCCGGAACGGAGACCTATCGGCAGCTTGCCATCTTCGGCGACATCTTCGAGCGCGTGCGCGCGCAATATGTGACGCCGCCGGACGAGAAGGAGCTGGTGGAGAGCGCCATCAACGGCATGCTCACCTCGCTCGATCCGCACTCGTCCTATCTCAACGCCGATGCGGCGCAGGACATGCGCGTCCAGACCAAGGGCGAGTTCGGCGGCCTCGGCATCGAGGTGACGATGGAGAACGAGCTCGTCAAGGTGGTCTCACCCATCGACGACACACCGGCGGCCCGGGCGGGTGTGCTCGCGGGCGATCTCATCGAGAAGATCGACGGCGAAGAGGTGCGCGGCATGACGCTCGGCGACGCCGTCGACAAGATGCGCGGTCCGGTGAACACGCCGATCGATCTGTCGATCCTGCGCCAAGGGCAGCAGAAGCCGATCAAGATCACCATTGTCCGCGACGTCATCAAGGTGAAGGCGGTCAAGCATCGGGTCGAGGGCGACGTCGGCTATCTGAAGGTCACCTCCTTCACGGAAAAGACGACGGACGACCTTCGCGAGGCGATGGAGGCCATTCAGAAGGAAGTGCCGGAGGACGAGCTGAAGGGCTATGTGCTCGATCTCAGGCTCAATCCGGGCGGCCTGCTCGATCAGGCGGTCAATGTGTCGGATGCCTTCCTCGACCGCGGCGAGATCGTCTCGACGCGCGGCCGCGAGGCCAGCGACATCGCCCGCTTCGGGTCGCAGCCAGGCGATCTGGCCAATGGCAAGCCGATGATCGTGCTGATCAACGGCGGCTCGGCAAGCGCCTCCGAGATTGTCGCCGGTGCGCTGCAGGATCACCGCCGCGCCACCGTGCTCGGCACCCGGTCCTTCGGCAAAGGATCGGTGCAGACGATCATTCCGCTGGGCGAGAACGGCGCGCTGCGCTTGACGACGGCGCTCTATTACACGCCGTCCGGCCAGTCGATCCAGGGCAAGGGTATTACCCCGGACATCCAGGTCGAGCAGCCGCTGCCCGAGGATCTGCAGGGTGTCGACGTGTCGCGCGGCGAATCGGACCTGCGCGGGCACATCCGCGGCGAGGCCGAGGGCGAGGAAGGCTCGGGCTCCATCGCCTACGTGCCGCAGGATCCGGAAGAGGACGAACAGCTCGGCTACGCGCTGGACCTCCTGCGCGGCGACAAGACCGACCCCACCTTCCCGCCCAATCCCGACAAGGCGGTCATGAACCAGCAATAGAAGGACCGGCGGCCCCTCTTTAACAAGGGGCGCCGCCGCTCGACCGCGCGGCGGGACTTGGGGGAACGCGGGCGCGCATGGAACCGGTTCGCAACGACATCGACCAGCCGCTCGGCCAGGAGAAGGCTGGGCGCGGGGCGTCGAGGTGGCAGCGGCCGGGGACAAGCTCGATTTTCCTTATCCTGTGCGCGGTGGCGATCTTCGCCGGTTCCAGCGCTATCGCATTGCGCGAACGGCCGTTCCGCAATCCGCCACCCATGGCGATCTCCGAGCCGAGAACCGCCGTGGACGAGCACGCGGACGTGCGGGACAAGGCGGACGGCACGGCCGTGAAGAACGCCGGCGCGCCAGGTGCCTCGATCATCCGTGTCGATCCGGATGCGCCTTCTTCGGGCGACAACGTCATCGTCATTCGCGATCCTTCGGCGCTTGGGCAGAACCCGCGTTTCGCCCATCTGCCCGACCGCGCCCTGATCGAGGAGACGGAAACCGGGCCGCTGCCGGTGCGCGACGCTGCCGGGCGGCGGCCGTTCGATGTCTACGCGCGGCCCTGGTCCGGCGCGCGAGGCGCGCGGATCGCCATTGTCATCGGCGGGCTCGGCATCTCGCAGACGGGCACGCAGGAGGCCATCGCCAAGCTGCCGCCGGAGATCACTCTGGCCTTCGCGCCGCTGGGCAACAGCCTCGCGCGGTGGATGCAGACGGCCCGGCAGGAGGGCCACGAGGTCATGCTGCAGGTGCCGCTCGAGCCTTTCGGCTACCCGGACAACAATCCCGGCCGGCACACGCTGCTCGCCGACGCGGCGCCGGCCGAGACCCTTGAAAGCCTGCGCTGGACGCTGTCGCGCATCACCAACTATACGGGCGTCGTGAACTATACCGGCGCGCGCTTCACCGCCGACGCGGGGGCGATGGACCTTTTGATGGGCGAACTCGCCGAGCGGGGGCTGGCCTATCTCGACGACGGCACGTCGGCGCGCAGCGTGGCCGAGGAGGTGGCACGGGCCAAGGGGGTTCCCTTCGCCGCCGGCGACACCGTCATCGATCAGGAAAAGGAGCGCGGCGCCATCCTGGACAAGCTGGACGAGCTGGAGCGCATCGCGCGGGCGCGCGGTTTCGCCGTGGGCAGCGGCTCGGCAATGGAGGCGACGGTGGACGCGGTCGCCGTCTGGGCGAACGAGGTGCGCAAGCGCGGCATCGAGCTGGTGCCCGTGTCGGCCGTGGCCGCGGATCCGGAGAGGAATTGAGGGCGGAATGAAGAAAAAAGACATCAAGGCGGAAGACCTGCCGTACCGGCCCTGCGTGGGCATCATGGTGCTCAACGCGGCAGGCGCGGTGTGGGCGGGACGACGCCTGGTCGAGCCGCGGGACGAGCTCGACGGCGCCACCATGCTGTGGCAGATGCCGCAAGGCGGCATCGATGCGGACGAAGACCCGCTGAAGGCCGCGCGCCGGGAACTCTACGAGGAAACCGGCATCCGCAGCGTCTCGCTGCTTGCCGAGGCCCCCAGTTGGATCACCTACGACCTGCCGGAGCACCTCGTCGGCGTGGCGCTCAAGGGGCGCTTTCGCGGCCAGAAGCAGAAATGGTTCGCCTTCCGCTTCGAAGGCGAGGAAAGCGAGATCGCCATCAACCCGCCGCCGGGCGGGCATGCGGCGGAGTTCGATGCCTGGGCCTGGAAGCCGATGGAGGAGCTGCCGCGGCTCATCGTGCCGTTCAAGCGGCAGGTCTACGAGGACGTGGTGGCGGCCTTCCGGCACCTGGTGGCGTAAGGCGCCTTTCTTAAACACGCGTTTGGAAGAGCTATGCAGCCGGTGCGGCAAAGGGCGCCGGCATTTCAAAGAAACCCACCACCCGCGTGCCATCCCGACCGCGCGATGACATGCGCGCACTGCGTGCATCCCCACCCCACCCCATCCGCGCCCACCCCACCCAACGCCCACCCCACCCGCGGGCGTCATCCCGGAAAGCCGAAGGCTTGTCCGGGACCCATTCCGTGACTCTTCCACATTCCGGCCCGCTTCGCCGGAGCTTCAGCGAGGCGAGAATGGGTCCCGGACAGTCTCCGCTTCGCTCCGACATCCGGGATGACGAGCGCGGGTGGGGTGGGGATGATGCACGTTGGAAGGCGGCGGGCGCCCTTCACCTCAGCCGGCGATGCCTCGCCTGCGCGGGGATAAAATGTGGCGACAATTTTTTTCTTCCCCGACAACCCATTGGTTTCCCTCGCTTCGGAATAATTTCCCCAACTTTTTTCGCAGGAAAATACTCCCCCCTGCCCAGCCTGCCCTTAAAATCCACCCCATCGCTCTCGCGGGAACCGGGTCCGGACCGGGGATCAGGGAGAGCGGCGGAGACCTCTCCCTTCGGGCTCGGTACCCGGAGGCCTGAGGGCCCGCGACAGGCCGGCGGTGCCGGGAGCGCTGGGTGACAGCGTTGCCGGCATTGCGGAGAAGCCGCCAGGGCTTTTGTTCGGCCCGGCTGAGACCACCCCCAATTGGGTGCGGCCGGGAAGGAGAAAGGCCCGAGTGACCGGCCGACTGTCGGGACAGACTCCGGCGGGGCGCGTTGGACGCGCCTAAAAAAAAATTGAGTGGCTCGGACAACGCGCCCCGCTTCCCAGTTCTTTGACATAGCCCGGCTTCGGATGAAGCGCGGCAACGGATAGGCACGTCCTTCGCCAGGGAAGGCGCGGCGCTAGCAACTCCCCTCCCCCCTTCGACAGGCTCAGGATGGGGAGGGATTGAGGGTGGGGGTCCGGCGAAGCCGAACAAAGAGAACCTATATGCGACAGCCCTCCCCTCGAGGGCCCTCAGGGGGAGGGAAAGGCGGGGCTCAGCCTAGAACAGTTCATCGTTTCATGGAATCGATGAACTGTTCTAACTCGTTGTTTTATCGCAATTCTGGACGGAAAACCGGTTTCCACTTTTCCTGGAATTGCCCTAGCGCCACTCGCGAATGTCCACGAAGTGACCGGCGATCGCCGCCGCTGCCGCCATCGCGGGCGAGACGAGGTGGGTGCGGCCCTTGAAGCCCTGGCGGCCCTCGAAGTTGCGGTTCGAGGTCGAAGCACAGCGCTCGCCCGGCTTCAGGCGGTCGTCGTTCATGGCGAGGCACATGGAGCAGCCGGGCTCGCGCCAGTCGAAGCCGGCCTCGATGAAGATCTTGTCGAGACCCTCCGCTTCGGCCTGGGCTTTCACCAAGCCGGAACCCGGCACGATCATGGCGTTGACATGCTCGTGCACCTTGCGGCCTTCGGCGACCTTCGCCACTTCGCGCAGATCCTCGATGCGGCCGTTGGTGCAGGAGCCGATGAAAACGCGGTCGAGCGCGATGTCGGTGATCCTGGTGCCGGGCGTGAGGCCCATATAGTCGAGCGCGCGCTTCTTCGACAAGCGCTTGTTCTCGTCCGGGATGAGGTCCGGGTCGGGCACGGCGCCGGTGACCGACATCACATCCTCGGGCGAGGAGCCCCAGGTAACGATGGGCGGCAGGTTGGCCGCGTCGAGCTTGACGACGCGGTCGAAATGGGCGCCTTCGTCGGAATGCAGCGTCTCCCAATAGGCGCGTGCCATATCCCAGGCCTTGCCCCTGGGCGCTCGGGGGCGGTCCTTGATATAGGCGTAGGTCGTCTCGTCCGGGGCGATCATGCCGGCGCGCGCGCCGCCCTCGATGGACATGTTGCAGACCGTCATGCGGCCTTCCATAGAGAGGGCGCGGATCGCCTCGCCGGCATATTCCATCACGTGGCCGGTGCCGCCGGCGGTGCCGATCTCGCCGATGATGGCGAGGATGATGTCCTTGGCCGTCACGCCCTCCGGCAGCTTGCCGTCCACTTGGATGAGCATGTTCTTGGCTTTGCGCTGGATGAGTGTCTGTGTGGCCAGCACGTGCTCGACCTCGGAGGTGCCGATGCCGTGCGCCAGGGCGCCGAAGGCGCCGTGGGTTGAGGTGTGGCTGTCGCCGCAGACAATGGTCATGCCGGGCAGCGTGAAACCCTGCTCGGGCCCGACGATATGGACGATGCCCTGCCGCTGGTCGGCCTCGTTGTAATATTCGATGCCGAAATCGGCGGCGTTCTTGGCCAGCGCCTCGACCTGGATGCGGCTTTCCGGGTTCTTGATGCCGAATTTGCGGTCCGGCGAGGTCGGCACGTTATGGTCGACCACGGCGAGCGTCTTTTCCGGGTGGCGCACTGTACGCGAGGCCAGGCGCAGGCCTTCGAAGGCCTGCGGGCTGGTAACCTCGTGCACCAGGTGGCGGTCGATATAGATGAGGCAGGTGCCGTCGTCCTGCCGGTCGACCAGATGGTCGTCGAATACCTTGTCGTAGAGCGTGCTGGGTTTGGTCATAGTCTGCTGTTCCTCGAAAGCGGAGAGGGAAAATGCCCGAGGGCGGTGTCTCGTCCGCTCAGGGAAGTCGGCACAAAAGCGCGCCGGAAATGCGCGCGAAAAAGCGGCCCGGCAGACGCTTTACGTCCTGCAGAACGAAGCTCTTGCAGGATGGATGTGCGAAAATCTCTTCCATGGGCCGCGTCATACCAGCGTTTTGCGCTTTCGGCAATTGGAGGCGCGGATGGATACTCACTCGTCGTCAGTCCGGTTTTTCAGATCGAACCGTATCTCCAGTTGGCGCATGGCGGCGAGCACCAGAGCGCCGAACAGGCAGGCGAGCGTTGCGACCAGCCACAGGCCGAGCCCCACGGCCAGGCCAATGGCGGCGGCGAGCCACATGCCGGCGCCCGTGGTCAGCCCGCGCACATGGCCGCGCTTGAAGATGATGAACCCGGCGGCGAGGAAAGCCACACCCGAGGTGATCGCCTCGACGAGGCGGACGGGGTCGGCCCGCACGCTCTCGTCCTGGAAAACCGGCATGGAGACGATCTCCATCGCAACGATGGCAAACGTGGCCGAGGCGAGGCAGACGAGCATATGGGTCCTCAGGCCGGCCGGGCGGGCGAGCAGCTCCCGCTCGAAGCCCAGAATACCGCCGAGGACAAGGGACAGCGCGAGGCGGACGGCGATCACCTGCCAGGGCAGAGTTGTCTGCGGCACAAATTCCTGAAGGAGCGCGTCCATGGGGCGGTGAACGCCCTGCCGGCGGAAGGGGTTCCGGTTCAGGCAGCCTCGGTGCGGCGCAGGCGCCGCTCCAGCGCGCGCAGCGCCAGCGACAGGCTGATGGTCAGGAGCAGGTAGATATAGGCGACGATGGAATAGGTCTCGAAGAAGCGAAAGGAGCCGGAGGCGTAGATCTTGCCCATCTGCGTGATGTCGGCCACGCCAAGCACCGAGACCAGCGAAGAGTCCTTCACCATGGCCACGAAGTCGTTGCCGAGCGGCGGCAGGATGGTGCGCAGCGCCTGGGGCATGACGATGAGGCGGAAGCGCTGGAAGCGCGTGAGGCCGAGCGCCTGGGCAGCCTCGATCTGCCCTTCGTCCACAGACTGGATGCCGGCACGGAAGATCTCGGCGATGAAGGCGGAATAGCCGATGGTGAGCGCGATGACGGCGCGCCACAGAAGGGAGACGTCGCGCACCTGGAGCGCACCGGTCAGCCCGGCCTCCTGCAGCGGGCCGGTAAGCGCGTTCCAGCCCGCTACGAATGCCGGCACGCCGGCGAAGGCGATCCAGAACAGGAGCACAAGCACCGGCACGCCGCGGATGATCTCGACATAGAAACGCGCCGTCTGGCGCAGCAGCGCCCTCTTCGACAAGGCCATCAGCGCCATCACGAGCCCCAGCGCGGAGGCGAGCGCAAAGCCGGTGACGGTGACGAAGACGGTGATGAGGACGCCGCGCGATACGGTGGAGATGATTTGCGTATAGAGATCGCTCGTCGCCACATACACGGCGACGCCGACGGCAATCGCCGTGGCGGCGACAAGCCACCAGGGGAACTCCTTATCGGCTGCGGCGGGTCGGGGAGAGGCCATCAGCGGCGGCGGTCGGCGCCCCCTTCACCCTTCATGCGTGGTTTCATTCGCCCAGCTTGTAATCGAGGAACCACTTCTTATTGAGCGCGTCGAGCGTGCCGTCGGCCTCGAGCGCGGCGATCGCGGCGTTGATGGGACCGACGAGATCGGAGCCCTTGGGAAAGATGAAGCCGAAATCCTCCGATCCGAGCGGCTCGCCGATGACCTTCAGAGCACCGTTTGAAGCTTCGACATAGCCATTGGCGGCCACACCGTCGGTGAGCACGAGATCGACATCGCCGGCCCTGAGCGCCTGGACCGTCGCCCCGAACGTTTCGAAGAGCTTTATCCGCGGGTTCTGCTCGTTCCCGTCGAGCACGTCGTAGACGGAGACGTAGAAGGGCGTGGTGCCGGGCTGCGCGGCGATCAGCAGGCCCTCCTCCGCCGCAAAGCTCTCCGCATCGGTGAAACGTTCTTCGTCGGTGCGCACCAGCATGCGCATTTCCGAATGCATGTAGGGGGCGGAGAAGTCGACGCTCTCCTTGCGGTCGTCGCGGATGGTGATGCCGGTCATGCCGATGTCGTACTGCCCGTCGGAGACCGCCTGGATCATCGCCTCCCAGCTGATGTTCTGATAGGCGACCTCGAAATTAAGCCGCTTGGCGATCTCCTCCATGGCGTCGTACTCCCAGCCGATCTGCTGCCCGGTCTTTGGATCGATGAATTGCAGCGGCGGATAGGCGTTTTCCGTCACCACGGTGACGCTGCGGCCGCCCAGATCCGGCAGGCCCTGCGCATGGGTGACAGCCGTGGCGGCAAAGACGGCGAACGTCCCGGCAAGAAACGTACGAAACGACATGATGGATTCCCCCTGTGGCTGACCGCATCCGCGGCCGGGTTCGGGACCGCACCTTAGAGCATCGGATGAAGAAGGTGGATACCGTTTGCGCGGTTCACAGGAACCCGCACGCGCAGGCAGCAACAAAAAAGAGCGCCGGACGGCGCTCTTTTCAGAAACAGGTATCGGCTTGAACGAGGCCTACTCGCTCTGCGCCTCAGCCGGAGCGGCCTCCTGGTTGGCGGCTTCCGCCGCCTTGGCCTCGGCTGCTTCCTCCGCCGCCTTCTCGGCAGCCAGCGCCTGCGCCGCGGCGATCTTCTCGGCCTCGATGCGGGCCTTCTCGTCGGCCGAGGCCTGGCGCTCGGCGTCGTTCAGCTTGCGGGCGCGGGCGCCGGTGTTCTCGCTGATGCGGGCCGACTTGCCGCGGCGGTCGCGCAGGTAATAGAGCTTGGCGCGGCGCACCTTGCCACGGCGCACCACCTCGACCGCCTCGACCAGCGGCGAATAGACGGGGAAGACGCGTTCCACGCCCTCGCCGTAGGAGATCTTGCGCACGGTGAAGTTCTCGTTGAGGCCGGCGCCGGCGCGGGCGATGCACACGCCCTCATAGGCCTGCACACGGGTGCGGGTGCCCTCGGTGACGCGCACCTGCACGCGCACGGTGTCACCAGGCGAGAAATCGGGAAGGGTGCGCTGGGCGGCGATCTTCTGGGCCTGCTCGGCCTCGAGCTGACGGATAAGGTCCATCGTCCTGTCCTCTTGTTCTTGGCGACCGCCAGAGCGCTCGTCCCACCGGCAGTCCTGCTTGACCGCCTGAAAGGTGCGCCTCCCAGGGAAGCGCAGGAGCGAATTCACGTTCTTTAGCTTTAAGTTCCGGCCATGGACCCCCATGGCAGCTCCGGTGCGGCGCACATACACCACATCACATAGGGAATCAACAGGCGGTGGAATTAACAGACGGCGGCCCATAATGGGGCAAGCGCGGGACGTCAGCCGCCGATGCGGCCCAGACGCGTATCCTTGAAGTCGCTCGGGTGCTTCAGGCCGTAGCCAAGGCTAAATGCCGCCTCGATCTTCAGCAAGGTGCTCACTTGGCTTTTCCCGCCTTCTGGTGCGCGGCCCACAGGTCCGGTCGCCGCTCCGCCGTCAGTTTCTCCGCCTCGGCGAGCCTCCATTCGGCGATCTTGCGATGGTTGCCAGACAGGAGCACTTCCGGGATTTCGCGGCCCTCGAAGCTTTGCGGCCTCGTGTAGTGCGGGTGTTCGAGGAGGCCGCTTTCAAAGCTCTCCTCGGTGCCGGAGGTTTCATTGCCCATGACACCCGGCAGGAGGCGCACCACCGCGTCCAGCAGCACGAGGGCGGCTGGCTCGCCGCCGGAGAGGACGTAGTCGCCGATGGAGACCTCCTCCAGGGCGCGCGCCTCGATGAGGCGCTGGTCGACGCCCTCGAAGCGGCCGCAGAGGATGACGGCGCCGGGGCCGGCGGCGAGTTGGCGCACGCGGGCCTGGGTGAGCGGGATGCCGCGCGGGCTCATGAGGAGCTTCGGGCGCGGGTCGCCTTCGGGGGCGGCATGGTCGATGGCGTGCGCCAGCACGTCGGCGCGCATGACCATGCCTGCCCCGCCGCCGGCGGGCGTATCGTCGACGCTGCGGTGCTTGTCAGTGGCGAAGTCGCGGATCTGCACGGTCTCCAGCGACCAGGTGCCGGCGGCCCGGGCGCGGCCGGCGAGCGAAACGGCGAGCGGCCCCGGGAACATTTCGGGATAGAGGGTCAGCACGGTGGCGCGGAAGCTCACCGGTTGCCCCCGGCCGATTTGGGTCCGCGTGGGCGCGCCTTCGGGTCCGGATGTGCATCTTCATCGATCGGCTTCTGGTGGTCGAGGCCGGCGGCGGAGCTGTCGAGATGCACGATACCCTCGGCAACATCTACCTTCGGCACTGCTTCGCGGGTGAAAGGGACCATGAGCGTCGGCCCGGCGTCGGGGCGAATTTCGAGGATGTCACTGGCCCCGAAATTGTGGATGGCGACCACCTTGCCGATTTCCTCCTGCGTTTCGTCGAAGACGGGCAGCCCCACCAGATCGGCGTGATAAAATTCCTCTTCCTCAAGTTCCTCCGGCAGAACGGAGCGGTCCACGAACAGGGCCTCGCCCGTCAAGGCTTCCGCTGCGTCGCGGTCCGTTACGTCTCCGAAACGAACGATCACGACATCCTTGGCGGGCCGGACGGAGGCGACAGTCAGCGCGCGGCCGTCCGCGGTGAAGAGGGGACCGTAGCGGCCAAGCGCCATAGGATCGTCGGTGAACGGCTTTACGCGCAGCTCACCGCGGATGCCGTGGGCCGCGCCTACGACGCCGAGCTGGACTGGATTCCTGGGCTTTGTCATATGCCGACGCTCTTCTTATCCACTCTGCGGATCCGGGTGGCAAATCGCCCCGCCCGTCATCCTGGCCAACGAAGCAGCGCTCCCGCGATGGCACCGAGCAGGGGAAAGGGCCAATCACCGCACGCCACGCCGCCGATAGGTTAGGACTTGGCCAGCTTTGATGCCACCGCCTCGATGCGTTCGGCAAGCTCGGCCAATGTGCCGGTCAGCGTAGCGTCGTTCTTGCCGGCCTTCGAGAGCGCGTCGTCGCGCGTCTTGCGCAGGGTGGCGATCTCGCTCTCCATGCCGTGGACACGCTTCTGCAACTCGGCAAACTCGTCCATCACCATGATGCCGGCCATCACGGTGAGGCGCTGGTCGCCGATTTCGCCGAAGGACTCCTTCAGATGCGCGACATAGCGGTCAAACCGCTGGGCGAGGTCGATCAGGTGTTCCTCCTGACCCTCGTCGCAGGCCATGCGGTAGGCCTTGCCGTCGATGGTGACCGTTACCTGTGCCATGAGCCTATCGATCCAAGACGGCGCGGATGGTCTCCATGGCCGTCACCAGCCTGCGCGAGACCTCTCGGTTCACCTCGGCCAGGCGTTCCGCGCGCGCTTCGGACTTGTCGATCTCCTGGGCGAGGCGGGTGCGGTCGGCGCCCATGCGCTGCACTTCGGCTTCGGCTTCGGCGTAGTCCTGTTCCTTCTCGATCCGGTTATCGGCAGCAGCTTCCAGCCCCTCTATGGCTTTGCCAAGGCGGCCGATTACTTCTCTGAGTGTGGTATCACCGTTCATTGCAACCCATTCCCAGCCCGCCCGCCTGCGAATTGTGCGCAATCATAAGATTTTACCCCTGAAAGATTACGCGGCGGATGAACCCGGCGTCAACACACTTGGCGGCTATCCCCCGATTTGCTTTTGCTTTCGGGGCGGCGCCCGAACTTTCCGGCCCCGCGGCCGTTTATTGACTTGGGCAGCGCACCTGCTATGTGTCGCCTGCTTTCTCGGGCGCGACACCGCCCAATGCCTGAAAATGCCGGCAGCCGATCAGCGAGCAAAGATGATTTCACGCGAAAAACACGACCGGATGGCGAACGCGATCCGCTTTCTGTCCATGGACGCCGTCGAAAAGGCGAAGTCCGGCCATCCCGGCCTGCCGATGGGGGCGGCCGACATCGCCACGGTGCTGTTCACGCGCTTCATGACGCACGACCCGAAGAACCCGCACTGGGCGGACCGCGACCGTTTCGTGCTGTCGGCGGGTCACGGGTCGATGCTGCTCTACTCGCTGCTTTACCTGCTCGGCTACGAAGACATCACCATCGACGAAATCAAGAATTTCCGCCAGCTCGGCTCCCGCACGGCCGGCCATCCCGAATATGGCGAGGCAGCGGGCATCGAGACGACCACCGGGCCGCTCGGCCAAGGCTTTGCCAATGCGGTGGGCATGGCGCTTGCCGAACGGCTGCTCAACGCCCGTTTCGGCGACGACCTCGTGGACCACTACACCTATACGCTCGTGGGCGACGGGTGCCTGATGGAAGGCATCAGCCAAGAGGCGCTGGCCCTTGCCGGACATCTGAAGCTTTCCAAGCTGATCGTGCTGTTCGACGACAACCAGATCTCCATCGATGGGCCGGTCTCGTTGGCCGATTCCACCGACCAGTGCGCGCGTTTCGAGGCGTCGGGCTGGAACACGATGCGGGTGGACGGGCACGACCCGGACGCCATCACAGCTGCCATCGAAGAGGCGCGAGGGTCCGACCGGCCAACGATGATCGCCTTCCGGACCACCATCGGCTGGGGCGCGCCGACCAAGGCGGGCACCAACAAGGCGCACGGCTCGCCGCTGGGTGCCGATGAGATCGCCAAGACGCGTGAGGCGCTCGGCTGGGACGCCGAACCCTTCGTCGTGCCATCGGATATCCTAGACGATTGGCGGCTCGCAGGCCTGCGCTCGGCCAAGGAGCGCAAGGCATGGGAGGCGCGGCTGGCGGCAGCGGATGCGGAGACGCGTGGCGAGTTCGAGCGGCGCATGCGCGGCGACCTGCCGGAGGCGCTGCCGTCGGCGATCGCCGAGTACAAGAAGAAGCTGGCGCAGGAAAACCCCAAGGTTGCCACGCGCAACGCCTCGGAGATGGCGCTCGATGTCATCAATGACTGCGTGGTGGAGACCATCGGCGGCTCGGCGGATCTGACCGGCTCCAACAACACCAAGACAAGCCAGACGGTGGACGTGACGCCGGGCGACTATTCCGGCCGCTACATCCGTTACGGCATCCGCGAGCATGCCATGGCGGCGGCGATGAACGGCATTGCGCTGCATGGCGGCCTCATTCCTTATGGCGGCACGTTCCTCACCTTCTCCGACTATGCGCGGCCGGCAATGCGGCTCGCCTCGCTGATGGGCATCCGCACCATCTTCGTCATGACGCACGATTCCATCGGGCTGGGCGAGGATGGGCCGACGCACCAGCCGGTGGAGCATCTGGCGGCGCTCAGGGCGATCCCGAACCACCGCGTCTTCCGGCCGGCTGACCCGGTAGAGACCGCCGAGTGCTGGCAACTTGCCCTGGAATCGAAGAAGGCGCCCTCCACCCTGGCACTGACGCGGCAGAAGCTGGAGCCGGTGCGCCGCGAGTACCAGGAAGAGAACCTGTGCGCGCGCGGTGCCTATGAGCTCTTGCCCGCCGGCGACGAGGCGAAGGTGACGCTTTTCGCCAGCGGTTCGGAAATCGAGATCGCGGTCGCCGCGAAGGCGCTTCTGGAAGAGCGGGGGCACCCGACGCGCGTCGTCTCGGTGCCTTGCTTCGAACTGTTCGAGGCGCAGGACGAAGATTATCGCGAGGCGATCATCGGCAAGGCGCCCGTACGCGTCGCCGTCGAGGCCGGCATCCGCCAGGGCTGGGATCGCTTCATCGGCTCCGACGGCGCCTTCATCGGCATGACCGGTTTCGGCGCCAGTGCACCGGCACCGGATCTCTACAAGCATTTCGGGATTACGGCAGAGGCTGTAGTGGCGGCGGCGGAAGCGCGCCTGGCCGCTGCGTAAGAATTGTGAGGCGCGACGCTGGACCACACTTTGGTGTCGGCAAAGCCTGTTATTCTATTCTGGACGCCGTTATGGAGCGGCGTCTTCCCGCCGTGCCTTTAGGCACGCATCACGTTCGCCGGAGGTAGTTCATGACCGTTAAAGTAGCCGTCAACGGATTTGGCCGCATCGGCCGCAACATCGTGCGTGCCATCTATGAGTCCGGCCGCAAGGATATCGATATCGTCGCCGTCAACGATCTCGGTCCGGTGGAGACCAATGCGCATCTTCTGCGCTATGACAGCGTGCACGGCCGTTTCCCCGGCGATGTGAAGGTTGAGGGCGATACGATCGTCGTCGGCTCCGACTCTTTCAAGGTGCTGGCCGAGCGGGATCCCACAAAGCTGCCGTGGAAGGATCTCGATATCGACATCGTGCTCGAATGCACGGGCATCTTCACCTCCAAGGAAAAGGCTTCCGCGCATCTGACGGCCGGTGCCAAGCGCGTGCTCGTCTCAGCGCCCTCGGACGGTGCGGACCTGACGGTGGTCTACGGTGTCAACCACGACAAGATCACCGCCGAGCATCGCGTTATCTCCAACGCCTCCTGCACCACCAACTGCCTGGCCCCGGTCGCCAAGGTGCTGAACGATGCCTTCGGCATCGAGAGGGGCTTCATGACCACGATCCATGCCTATACGGGCGATCAGCCGACGCTGGATACCATGCACAAGGATCTCTACCGCGCCCGCGCGGCGGCGATGTCCATGATCCCCACTTCCACGGGTGCCGCCCGCGCCGTGGGCCTGGTGTTGCCGGAGCTCAACGGCAAGCTCGACGGCGTATCGATCCGCGTGCCGACGCCCAACGTCTCCGTCATCGACTTCAAGTTCGTGCCGAAGAAGAAGGTGACGGTCGAAGAGGTGAACCAGGCGCTGGTCGCGGCGACCAAGGATGGGCCGCTCAAGGGCATTCTCGCCTATACGGGCGAGAAGCTGGTCTCCGTGGACCTCAACCACAACGCCGCTTCCTCGACCTTTGCACTCGATCAGACCAAGGTGATCGAGGGCGAATTGGTCAGGGTGATGTCTTGGTACGACAACGAGTGGGGCTTCTCCAACCGCATGGCCGACACGGCGGTGGCCTTCGGCAAGACGATCGGCTGATTAAGCCTTCTTTCTTGTTTTTCTGCCATAACGCCCGGCCAATCGGCCGGGCGTTTTTCTTTGGCTCTTGCCTATACTGCCCATTCACCGCAATTTAGCCGAGAATCGCATTTCAGAGAGGGTAATGGATCAAGGCATCTACCTGATAACGCTCATCGGCACCGCACTTGTGCTGTTTGCTGCGTTCTCCAGCCTGATCGCCTTTCGCTTCGGCGCGCCATTGCTGCTCATCTTCCTCGGCATCGGCCTTGCCGCGGGTACGGACGGTTTGGGGCTCGATTTCGACAACGCCTCGGTGGCCTTTTTCATCGGCTCGCTGGCGCTGGCGGTGATCCTGTTCGATTCCGGTTTCGGCACGTCCTTCGCCAGTTTTCGCTCCGCGGCACTCCCGGCCATCGTCCTTGCCACGGTCGGCGTTCTCTTGACGGCGGGGCTGGTGGGCGTTGCTGCCCACTTTGTGGTGGGCTTCGATTGGCTGGAATCCTTTCTGCTCGGCGCCGCCGTCGCTTCCACGGACGCGGCCGCCGTCTTCTTCCTGCTGCGCGTCGGCAATATCTTCGTGCGCGACCGTGTGCGCTCGACCCTGGAGGTGGAGTCGGGATCGAACGACCCGATGGCGATCTTCCTCACCCTTTCCCTCGTCAGCCTGATTGCCGCCGGCGCCCCGCTGGAGCCGGGCCAGCTTGCCGGCGACGTGGCGCTCGGTTTCCTGCAGCAGATGGGTATAGGGCTCGCCGCCGGGCTTGCCGGCGGTTACCTGATCGTGCGGCTGGTCATGCGGCTCAGGCTCGAGCAAGGGCTCGTGCCCATCTTCGTGCTCGCGCTGTCGCTCCTGGTCTTCGCTCTTACCGGCGCGCTCGGCGGCTCCGGATTTCTCGCCGTCTACGTGGCGGGGCTTGTGGCCGGCAATGCGCAGATGCGCTCGACGGGGATGCTGAAGCGATTCCAGGACGGGGTGACGTGGCTGGCGCAGATCATCATGTTCCTGGTGCTGGGGCTTTTCGCCACACCCTCGCAGTTCACCGAGATCGCGCTGCCGGCGCTGTTCATCGGGCTCTTCCTCATCTTCATCGCCCGGCCGGTGGCCGTGGCGCTGTGCCTGGCACCGTTCCGCTTCTCGCGCGCCGAGACGGCCTTCATCTCGTGGGTGGGCTTGCGCGGGGCGGTCTCGATCCTGCTCGCCATTACGCCGCTCATCGATCGGCTGGAAGGAGGCCGCAGCCTGTTCAACATCGTCTTCATCATCGTGCTTGTCTCGCTGGTGGTGCAAGGCTGGAGCGTCGGGCCGCTCGCCCGCCGGCTCGGACTGGTCGTGCCGACGCGCACCGGGCCGGTGGACAAGGTGGAGCTGGAACTGCCGGGCTCGGCACATCACGAACTGTTGGCCTATCGCGTCGTCGCCGGCAGCCCGGTCGAACGCGGTGAGCGCATCCCCCGCTGGGCGCGTCCCTCTCTCGTGGTGCGCGACGGCCGCTCGATGGGCTTTCACTATGCCGGCAGGCTGCAGGCCGGCGACCGCATCTATATCTTCGTGCCCGACCGCTATCCCAGACTGCTCGACCGGCTTTTCGCCAGTCCGGCGAGAGTTGATCCGGAGGATGCGGAGTTCTTCGGCGCCTTCGCGGTGGACCCGGAGCGCCCCGCCGCCGACATCGAGGCCGCCTATGCCCTCGGCCTCGATGCGGAGGAGCAGGCACTTTCCATCGCCGAATTCGTGCGCAAACGGTTGGGCGGGCGGGCGGAGTATGGCGATCGCGTGCCACTCGGCAGCATCGAGCTGATTGTGCGCGAGGTGAACGAGGAAGGCCGTATCGTCGGCATCGGCCTGTCCGTCGATCCGCCCGCGCAGCCCGCCCAGGTGCCGGTCTTCATGAGCGTCGGCGAGGCGGCGGACCGGCTTCGGATGTTCTTCCGGCGCTGGTGGAAAAACCGGCGCCGGCGCACGCCGACGGAGACAGCCGACCTGCCGGACGAGTGATGGCGGTCTTGCCTCGCGCGCCGTGGCCTGTATGTTCGCCGGCACAATCACCACATTTTCGAGGCAGCGGATCGATGGCCGACTTCAGAACCCTGGACGACCTTAAGGATATCGCCGGCAAGCGCGTGCTTGTGCGTGTCGACTTGAATGTGCCGATGAAGGAAGGCGCGGTGACCGATGCGACGCGCATCGAGCGGATCGCTCCGACCATTACCGAGCTTTCTGACCGCCGGGCAAAGGTCATCCTGCTCGCTCATTTCGGGCGACCGAAAGGGAAACCGGCCGCGGAGTTCTCGCTCAGGCCGGTGGCCAACGCCGTGGAAGCCACGCTCGACCGTCGCGTCTATTTCGCCGCTGACTGCGTGGGCGAGGCCGCTAGGGAAGCCGTCGACGAGATGAGTGATGGCGACATCCTGCTTCTCGAGAACACGCGCTTTCACGCCGGCGAGGAGAAGAACGACACGGACTTCGCCAAGGCGCTGGCCGAGAACGGCGATATCTATGTGAACGACGCCTTCTCCGCCGCCCACCGCGCGCATGCTTCCACCGAAGGCCTTGCACATCTCCTGCCAGCCTATGCCGGGCGCACCATGCAAGCGGAACTGGAGGCGCTGGAGAAGGGGCTGGGCCAGCCGAAGCGGCCGGTGCTGGCGATCGTCGGCGGCGCCAAGGTCTCCACCAAGATCGACCTGCTCCTGAACCTCGTGAAGAAGGTGGACGGGCTGGTGATCGGCGGCGGCATGGCCAATACCTTCCTCGCCGCGCGCGGCACGAAGGTCGGCAAATCGCTATGCGAGCATGATCTCGCCGAGACGGCCAAGCAGATCATGATCGACGCGGCCACCGCCGGCTGCGCGCTCATCCTGCCGGTGGATGCAGTGGTGGCGAAGAAGTTCGAGGCGGGGGCGGAGAGCGAGGTGGTCGACGTGTCCGCCGTGCCCGAGGATGCGATGATCCTCGACGTCGGGCCGAAGAGCATCGAAGCGGTCAACGAATGGCTCGACCGGGCCGACACGGTGGTGTGGAACGGGCCGTTGGGCGCATTCGAGATCGAACCTTTCGACAAGGCGACCATGGCCGCCGCGCGCCATGCGGCAGAGCGCACGCGCGAGGGGCTTCTGATTTCTGTTGCCGGAGGCGGGGATACGGTGGCCGCCCTCAATCAGGCTGGCGTGGCCGACGATTTCACCTACGTGTCGACGGCAGGCGGCGCTTTCCTGGAGTGGATGGAGGGCAAGATGCTGCCCGGCGTGGCGGCGTTATCGAAATAAGGCAAAGTTCTTTTTTATTTCAATCGATTAGGGAACTTCGACCCGCATTCCGTTTTGTCCTTTCATCTGGTAACGGCTTCTAGAGCGTGTACAGGAGGCATGGAAGATGAGCGAACGGCTTGAGGACATCGCCGCCAGGATGACGGCTGGCGGCAAGGGTATTCTGGCGGCGGACGAAAGCACTGGAACCATCAAGAAGCGTCTCGATTCGATCGGTGCGGAATCCACCGCCGAGACGCGCCGCGACTACCGGGAAATGCTGTTTTCCGCCGAAGAGGCGATGAGGAACCACATCTCCGGCGTCATCCTCTATGACGAGACAATCCGCCAGCAGGCGAGGGACGGGACGCCTTTGGTGGAGATCATCGCCAGCTCGGGCGCTGTCCCCGGCATCAAGGTGGACAAGGGCGCGAAGCCTCTGGCGGGATTCCCGGACGAGAAGATCACCGAGGGGCTGGACGGCTTGCGCGAGCGGCTTGCCGAGTACTACGAACTTGGCGCGCGCTTCGCCAAGTGGCGGGGCGTCATCGCCATTTCCGACGATTTGCCGACATGGGGTGCGGTGAAGCAGAACGCCCAGGCATTGGCGCGCTACGCTGCCCTTTGCCAGGAGGCGGGGATCGTGCCTATCGTCGAGCCGGAAGTGCTGATGGACGGGGCGCCTGGCGACCATTCCATCGACCGCTGCTACACGGTTACAGAATGGGTGCTGAAGACGGTGTTCCAGGAGCTCTATGATGCCCGCGTCTCGCTGGAAGGCATGGTGCTGAAGCCGAACATGGTCATCGACGGCAAGAACGCCCGCAAGGCAAGCCGCGAGGAGGTGGCGGAGAAGACGGTGCGTTGCCTGAAGGCCACGGTGCCGGCGGCCGTGCCCGGCATCGCGTTTCTCTCCGGCGGCCAGTCGGACGAGGAGGCGACGGCGCACCTGTCCGTCATGAACGCCGGATACGACGTGCCGTGGACGCTGACCTTCTCCTATGGCCGTGCGCTGCAGGCGGCGGCGCTGAAGGCCTGGGGCGGCAAACAGGAGAACGTCGCCGCCGGCCAGCGCGCCTTCGCCCACCGCGCAAAGATGAACGGGCTTGCCGCGCTTGGCGATTGGAAAGAAGATTTGGAGAAGGCCGCCTGAGCCAAGCCGCGCTCAGCCGCGGCCGTGGCTGAGCGCGACGGTGAGCATGATGGCGGCGAGCGCCACGATGGCGAGCTTCCAGAAATCGCTGCGTTTCTTCAGGCCGGGAAGGCCGAGCGGCCGGATGATATGCAGGATCATCATGGCCACGATCAGAAGCGAGAGGATTTTTGTCATTGGGCGCCCGGCACTGGGTGAAGGTTCGCCCTTGTGCCCTCCTTTCGACCACCGTGTCAAAAAGCGGTTGCAGCGCTCAGTGCTTCACCAGAAGCAGCTTGACCTGGCGCCGGCGGCGCCCCAGGTTCCGGCCGAATGAAACGATCGAGGTGAGACCATGGCACTGGACGGAAAGACGGCAATCGTGACGGGTGCTGCCGGCGGCATCGGCTATGCCATCGCCGAGCGCTTCCTGCGCGAAGGCGTGCGGGTGGTGATCGCGGATGTCGACGCCGAGAAGGGCGCCAAGGCGATCAAGGATCTGGAGAAGCTCGGCGAGGTCGATTTCGTCAAGACCGACGTGGGCAAGAGCCTCGACGTGCACAATCTCGTCGCCTCGACCATCGATTCGCTGGGCGATATCGACATCCTCGTCAACAATGCCGGCGTCGTGCACGGTGCGGATTTCCTCGATCTCAAGGAAGAGGACTTCGACCGGGTGCTGCGGATAAACCTGAAAGGCGCCTTCCTGGTGGGCCAGGCGGTCGCCCGCTATATGGTCGACAAGGTGAAAGGCGGCGGGGCGCCCGGTGTCGTCATCAACATGTCGTCGGTCAATGCCGTCTTCGCCATTGCCAACCAAGTGCCTTATTCCGTCTCCAAGGGCGGCATGAACCAGCTCACCAAGGCCATGGCGCTGTCGCTCGCCCCGCACGGCATCCGCGTCAACGCCATCGGACCGGGCTCCATCATGACGGACATGCTGGCGAGTGTGAATGCCGACCCGGCGGCTCGCGACCGCATCCTCTCTCGCACACCCCTGGGGCGCATCGGCGATCCGAAGGAAATCGCATCCATCGCCGCGTTTCTCGCCTCCGACGATGCCAGCTACATCACCGGCCAGACCATCTACGCCGACGGTGGGCGGCTGCCACTCAACTACACAGTCGAGGTGCAGCCGCAGGAGTAGGCGACCCTGCAAGGCTCCTGACAAAACGTTGGCAGCACGGTCGTGCGACAATCCTCCGGCAATCACGTTGGAGGATGAGAGGCCATGACCGCTACACGCTATTCGATCTCGCGCACCGTCCACCGCTGGGCCAGCGCCTATCGGCGGTGCAGGCGCCGCAAGCTCACCGAACGGATCATGAACGACTTGCCGCCCAGCCTGCAGAGGGATATCGGTTGGCAACCGACGGGGCCGACGCGGCAGCGCTGAACCCCGTCGAGCCGAAGAGGAGGGTGCCATGGAACAGTCGAAGACAGTCGGTCTCGTTTTCATCGAGAAGTTTGCCGATTGGGAATTCGGCCTGCTGGCTGCTTCCGCTGTCGAGTGGTTCGGCGCACGCGCCGTTGCGCTCACGCCCGAAGCAGGATCCGTGCGCTCCATCGCCGGTTTCCAGCTTGCGGGCGAGCGCGGGTTGACGCCGCAGGAGAATGAGGATCTCGACGCAGTAGCGCTGATCGGTTCGGATAACTGGGCGTCTCCGGATGCGCCCGACGTGACGCCGCTTCTCAAGGCAGTCGCCGAGCGCGGCGGGGTCGTCGGCGGTATATGCGCAGGCACGCTGGGGCTGGCGCGCGCCGGCCTTTTCGAGGGCCGCGGTCACACCAGCAACGGCCGCGAATGGATCAACAAGCACGCGCCGGGCTATGCGGGCGCGGAAGCCTATCAGGACGTGCCGCACGCGGTGAGCGACGGCAGTATCGTTAGCGCGCCGGGTTCCGCACCCGGCACCTTCGCCGCCGCCTTCCTGGAGGCGCTTTTCCCCGAGCGCGCCGAGACGGTTGGCGAGATGCGCGAGCTGTTCGCGCGCGAGCACGCCGCGGCCTGACCGGCCCCACCCCTATCTCGCCCGCTGACAGGCTCCTGACGGTATGTTGTCAGGAGGGGTGTGCCACTCTGGCGGCATACCGAAGAGGAGAGATCGATGACACCGTTTTTGCCCGCCCACGCGGCCGTATGGTTTGAAATCCCGGTGAGCGATATGGGCCGCGCCAGGGAGTTCTACGGCGCAGTGCTTCAAAACGAGCTGACGGACATGGAAGGGCCAAACCCGATGGCTCGTTTCGCGGCAAAGGAGGAAAACTCCGTCGCCGGCCATCTTTACCCCGGAAAACCTGCTTCCGAGGGCACCGGCATCACCATCCATCTGGCCGTTTCCACGCCTTTGGAAGAAGCCATGGAGCGGGTGACGGCGAATGGCGGCAAGGTAGTCTCCCCCATCGTCACTATTCCTGCGGGCCGTTTCGTGTATTGTCTCGATCCGGACGGCAATAGCTTCGGGCTGTTTACGTAAGGAGCGGCCTTCATGCGGCGTGCGGACCGGCTCTTTCAGATCGTTCAACATTTGCGCGGCGGACGGCTTGTGACCGCGCGTCTTCTCTCGGAGCGGCTCGAGGTCTCCGAGCGCACCATCTACCGCGACATTGCCGACCTGCAGTCGACGGGCGTGCCCATAGACGGCGAGGCCGGCGTCGGCTACCTGATGCGCGAAGGCTTCGAGCTGCCGCCGCTGATGTTCACGCGCGATGAGATCGTAGCGCTGGTGGCCGGCGCGCGCATGGTGCGCGCCTTCGGCGGTGCCGCCATGGCGCGCGCGGCCGAGGAAGCACTGATCAAGATCAGCACGGTGCTGCCGGAAAACGAGCGCGAGCGCATTTCGCGCACTGAGATCCACACGCCCAACTGGGTGATCAGCGACGCCGAGCGTCAGGCCATCGATGCTCTGGAGCACGCGGTGGAGAGCCGGCGCGTGCTTCGCCTCGACTACCGCGACGAAGCCGGGCGCATGAGCCAGCGCGACGTGCGGCCGCTCGGCCTGTGGTTCTGGGGCAAGGTATGGACGCTGGTCGGCTGGTGCGAGCTGCGGGACGACTTCCGTGCTTTCCGCATCGACCGCATCGTCGTCATGCAGGAGGCGGGGCGCGGCTTCAAGCCGGAGCGCGGCAAGCAGCTCGGGGATTTTTATCGGCAACTGGAGCTGCGCGAATGCTCAGGCAACGGGCATGCGTGAAGCATGCCCTTCCTTCCGCAAGGGCAGGGAAGCGGTCAGAGCGCCGCGCGTCCAAATGGACGCGCGAAGGACGCTCTATGTCTTTGAATCTACGCATCGTGCTTTCCGAAAATCGATTCCGATTTTCGGGCCGATGCGCTAGTCCCGCTTCCTTGCCGCCAGCGTCCTCAGCCGCAGGGCATTGAGGCGGATGAAACCTTCGGCGTCCTTTTGATCGTAGGCGCCGCGGTCGTCCTCGAAGGTCACCAGGGCGTCGGAATAGAGCGACTTGTCGGACTTGCGGCCGGTGACGATGACGTTGCCCTTATAGAGCTTCAGCCGCACCTCGCCCTCGACGTCTTCCTGGCTCTTGTCAATCGCCGCCTGCAGCATCTCGCGCTCGGGGGAGAACCAGAAGCCGTTGTAGATGAGTTCCGCATAGCGCGGCATCAGCTCATCCTTGAGGTGAGCCGCACCCCGGTCGAGGGTGATCGATTCCATGGCGCGGTGGGCGGCGAGAAGGATCGTGCCGCCCGGGGTCTCGTAGACGCCGCGCGACTTCATGCCGACGAAGCGGTTTTCCACCAGGTCGATGCGGCCGATGCCGTTGTCGCGGCCGAGATCGTTGAGGGCGGCGAGCAGTGTGGCCGGCGACATGGCTTTCCCGTCGAGCGCGACCGGATCGCCGGACTTGAACTGAAGCGTGATCTCCGTGACCTTGTCCGGCGCCTCCATGGGCGAGATGGTGCGCTGATGGACGAATTCCGGCGGTTCGCTCCACGGATCCTCCAGCACCTTGCCCTCCGACGATGAGTGCAGGAGGTTGGCGTCGACCGAGAATGGGGCCTCACCCTTCTTGTCCTTCGGCACCGGAATCTGGTGCTGCTCGGCGAAATTCATGAGGTCGGTGCGCGACTTGAACGCCCAGTCGCGCCAGGGCGCGATGACCTTGATGTCAGGGTTCAACGCGTAGGCTGAAAGCTCATAGCGCACCTGGTCGTTGCCCTTGCCGGTTGAGCCATGGGCGACCGCATCGGCGCCGGTCTCGGCGGCAATCTCGACAAGATGCTTGGCGATCAGCGGCCGCGCGATCGAGGTGCCGAGCAGATAGATGCCTTCATAGACCGCGTTGGCGCGAAACATCGGGAAGACGAAGTCGCGGACAAACTCCTCCCGGACGTCTACGATCCGGATGTCCTTGATGCCGAGCATCTCGGCCTTCTTGCGCGCCGGCTCAAGCTCGTCGCCCTGGCCGAGATCGGCGGTGAAGGTGACGACCTCCGCGCCGAGTTCCGTCTGCAACCATTTGAGGATGATCGAGGTGTCGAGGCCGCCCGAATAGGCCAGAACGACCTTCTTTACGTCTGTGTGCTTCGCCATGGTCTTTTCCGGTGATTGGATGTCCGGCGCGCCCGGGGCCGGTTTGCGCGGGCACTATTATCAGGAAAAGACAAAGGGGCAAGCCGCCCTCGCAAGGGCGACCTTTCCGCGAACCCGCGATTGGAGGCTGCAGGCGCAGCCGCGTGGCCTACTGGCAGTTCTGGATCGAATCGAGCGCTGCCGTCATGCCCAGAAGCGAGAAGGTGTAGCGGGTGTCGTTGCCGCGACCGGACTTCGCCGCCACCGTCATGTCGGAGCCGGCCTTCATGGCGGCGATGAGCTGTGGCTCCTCCGCCGCGTTCTCCAGCCACGCCGACTTTTCCTGCGTGAACATGCTGAACGATCGGCCGTCCACCGTCACCGTGACCTTCGAGCCTTCCTGGAGGCTATAGCCGGCGATGAATTGCGGTTCGTAGGCGACGTTCTGGCCCGGCTTCTGGCTGACGAAGAAGAAGATGTCGCCGTGATCGAGGCTTGACGGTTCCTTCTGCTTCGGCACGCTCATCACATAGCAGACCTTACCGTTACCAGACTGGTAGCTGTAGGTGCCCCAGTCGCGGTGCTGCCCGACGGCTGTCGCCTGTGCGAAGGCCGGCCCCGCGGCCGCGACCGCGCAAAACAGAAAGAGCGACGAAAAAATCCCACGCATTGTCCCTGACCGTATCTTTGTCTGCCGTGTGTTTGTAAAGCACATCAGAGGCTTACGCCCGATGGCTTCATTTTTATTTAATCTGGGTTACCAAAGAGTGAAGCTGCATGAAATATCGCCCGCCTCTTCTTAAAAGAGCTCACCGAGCGTTCCTGCCGGCCGCTTCACACCCCACGTAGAAGGTTGAATCGGATGAAAAAGGCAAGAGTTTGACCCGGCTGCGCGGCGTCGAATGCCCGCCGTTCTTCATTCGGCGTCTTCGAGGGCGCGCTTGGCGGCCAGCCGGTGGGCGGGGGTGATGTGCGAGCGCACGGCGCCGAGCGCTGCTGCCAGAACAGCCATATCATCTGTGAAGCCGAAACCGGCGAGGAAGTCGGGCACCATGTCGAGGGGCAGGACAAAATAAGCGAGTGCGGCGAGCAAGATGCCGCGCACGCGCGGCGGCGTTTCGCGATCAAGCGCGCAATAGTAGCCGGCGATCACATCTTCCATGAATGGCACCTGGCGGGCCGCTTTCTTGGCGGTGCGCCAAAATTTGCGGCGAACATCCTCTTCGTGGCGGCCGTGCTCGTCGGCGCTGCCGGGAACAAGGATCTCGCCGATCTTCACGTCGTCCATGACTGTCGCTCCTTGCCGGGATGATGTGGGGAGGACTGCGCCCGGATGCAATGCCAGCTATCGGGGGCTATCGGGCGGCGAAGGCGTTCATCCTCTTCGCCAGCTTGACGTCGAGCTCCGTCAGGCCGCCGGCGTCGTGGGTGGTGAGGGTGACGTCGACGGTCTTGTAGACGTTCGACCACTCGGGATGATGGTCGAGCTTCTCGGCGGCCAGCGCCGCCCGCGTCATGAAGCCGAAGGCTTCGTTGAAATTGGCGAAGACGAAGCGCCGCTCGATGGCCGCGCCGTCACGCGCAAGGCTCCAGCCTTCGAGTTCCACCAGTGCCTCTTCCACCTGTTTGTTCTCGAGTTTCTCCCTTGCCATGAAACCTCTCCGTGCTATCGCGTAGTGGCATGAAGGATAATACACCTCGCGCGGGCGAACAGGCCCGCACAGCCATCCTTTTCGTTTGCCTCGGCAATATCTGCCGCTCGCCGCTGGCGGAAGGCATCTTTCGTGCCGTCGTTTCCGAGCGCGGCCTGGAGCATGCTTTCCATCTGGATTCGGCCGGCACCGGCGCCTGGCACGCGGGCTCGCCGCCGGATCCACGGTCGGTGGCTACCGCGCGCCGCTTCGGCCTCGATATTTCCGGGCAAAGGGCGCGCCAGGTGGAGCCCGAGGATTTTTCCCGCTTCGATATCATCCTGGCCATGGACCGCGCCAACGTTGGCGCACTGCGCCAGCGGGCGCCGAAGGAAGCGCATGGGCGCATCCACCTATTCCTCGACTATGCGCTCGGCGGGCCGGAGGAGATACCGGATCCCTATTACGGCGGGGACGACGGCTTCGCCGCAGTCTACCGCACGCTCCGCGAAGCTTCCGATGCGCTGGTGGCGAGGCTTGCCGAGCGCGATGGCTCCGCCCGCATCAGCGGCCAGGCTTCCTCGACGATATAGGGTCCGCCGCCGACCGAATCGCGCGCCGACATCAGGACGAAACGCCCGACCCGGAACGGCACCGTAGCGAAATTGCCCCGCGCCGACAGATAGGCAGCGACTTCGTGGGGGCTCGTGCTTTTCAGCCGCGCGAGCGTTACATGCGGTGTGAACTTGCGCGGATCCGGGGCGAGGCCGAGCCGCTGGCAGATGCGCTCGATTTCGCCTTGCAAGGCATAGAGGTCCGGCGAGGCGGCTACACCCGCCCATACCGCGTGCGGCTTCTTCTGGCCGAAGGCGCCGACTCCGGAAAGTGTGAGCGAGAAGGCCGGCCGCCGCACCCGGTCGAGGGCGTTGGCGACCTCGTCGGCGACGTGGCCTTCGACATCGCCGATGAAACGCAAGGTGAGGTGGTAGTTCTCGACATCGACCCACCGGGCTCCCGGCAGGCCGCCGCGCAGAAGCGAAAGGGACAGCGCCGCATCGCGCGGAATCTCGAGGGCGGTGAAAAGTCGCGGCATGGCAACCTCCTCGAATCTCTATGTCTATCGTCAGCGAATCATCGATTGAGCACCGGGGCAAGCGCTTTCTGGCGCCTGCGGCTCACATCTCGGGCTTTTCCCCTTCGACGAGGGCCTCGACACGGGGGAGCATGCGCTCCACCATCAGGTCCACACCCTTTGCGTTGGGATGCATGCCGTCCTCGAGCAGCAGCGAGCCGTTGGCCGCTACGCCGTCGAGGAAGAACGGGACCAGCGGCAGGTCGTGTTTTTCCGCCAGTCGCGGGTAGATGGCGTTGAACGCCTCTTGGTAGTCCGGCCCCAGATTGGGCGCGGCGTACATGCCGACGAGCAGCACGTCGATGCCGCGCTGGCGAAGCCGGGTAACGATTTCGTCCAGGTTTTTTTCCGTGGCGGCAGGGGAGAGACCGCGCAGCATGTCGTTGGCGCCGAGCTCCAGGATCACAAGGTCCGTACCTTCGGGGACCGACCAGTCGAGCCGTGACAGGCCGCCGCTGGTGGTATCGCCGGAGACGCCGGCATTCGCCACGGTGACGTCGTTGCCGTTGTCACGCATCGCGGTCTCCAGCTTCTCCGGAAAGGCTTCTCCCGGTGCCAGTTGGTAACCGGCCATCAAGCTATCGCCGAAGCCGACGATGTCGAAGGCCTCCGCCCACGCCGGCCGCGCACCGGGCATCAGCAGAAGGACGAGGATGAGCGCCGATGACATTTTCGTGAGCGACACGATAGCACCGGAAATCTTGTCCAAAGGTTTGAATAGCATGAAACTCAACCCATATCTGCCGAAGCCGCGCCCGCGACATCTCTCATATAGGACGCCCCGCCCGTGACCAAACCCGCCATCGATCTGGACAACGTTTCCCTGACGCTCGGTGAGGGTGCATCCTCCGTCCACGTGCTCAAGGGCGTCAGCCTGGCAGTCGAACATGGCCAATCCACGGCCATTGTCGGCCCTTCCGGCTCCGGCAAGTCGACATTGCTGATGGTGATCGCCGGGCTGGAGAAGGTGGACAGCGGCACGGTGCGCGTTGCCGACCGGACGCTCAACGGCTTGAGCGAGGATGCGGTTGCAGCCTTCCGCGGCCGCACCATCGGCATCGTCTTCCAGTCTTTTCATCTCATCCCCAACATGACGGCGCTGGAGAACGTCGCCGTCCCGCTGGAACTCGCCGGCCATGGCGATCCCTTCGGTCTCGCCGAGAAGGAGCTTGAAGCGGTGGGGCTGAAGGACCGTTTGACCCACTATCCGGGCGAGCTTTCCGGCGGTGAGCAACAGCGCGTGGCGATTGCCCGCGCGCTGGCGCCGGAGCCGGCCATCATGATTGCCGATGAGCCTACGGGCAATCTTGACCAGGCGACGGGGCGGCAGATCGCCGACCTGTTGTTCGAGACGGCGCGCGAGCGCGGCACGACGCTGGCACTGGTGACCCACGATCCGGCACTCGCCGCGCGCTGCGACCGGCAGGTGGCGATGCGCTCCGGCCGGATCGAGGAGGCCGCGCCCGAACCCGCTTCGGCCGGCTGAGGCGCGGCCCATGTTCCGCTCCGACGCCACGGCCATCGATGGGAAAACGGACAGCCTCTCCGCCGGACGCGCCGAGAGGCGTGGCGGGGCGGGGCCTCAACTGGCAATGCGCTTTGCCCTGCGCGAGATGCGCGGCGGGTTCTCCGGCTTTTTCATCTTTCTTGCCTGCATTGCGCTGGGAGTGGCGGCTATCGGCGGGGTAAACTCCGTCGCTCGCGCCATCAGCGCGGGCGTGGCCTCGCAGGGCCAGGAATTGCTCGGCGGCGACATCCGCTTCGAACTCAACCAGCGCCGCGCCGACGCGGCCGAGCATGCCTGGCTGGCGGGCCTCGGCCAGCTTGCCGAAAGCGCCAATATGCGCTCCATGGCCCGTCTTACCGATGGTTCCGACCAGGCGCTGGTCGAGGTGAAGGCGGTGGACGAGGCCTATCCGCTCTACGGGGCGCTTGTCACCGATCCAGCACTTTCCCATGACGCACTCTATGGCCTTGCGGATGGTGCCTATGGCGCGGCAGCGCCTTCGCTTCTTTTCGACCGGCTAGGCCTTTCCATCGGTGACCGGCTGATGCTCGGCGGGCAGACGTTCGAACTGCGCGCCAAGCTTGTCACCGAGCCGGATGCTATCTCCGATGGCTTCGGCTTCGCGCCACGCCTGATGGTCTCGCTGGAGGGGCTCGGTGCCGCCGGTCTCGTGCAGCCCGGCAGCCTGGTGGAGCACGCCTACAAGCTGCGCCTCGACGGCGATCCCGGCAATGCGGAGTTGCGCGCCCTGCGCGAGGAGGCGAGCGAGCGCTTCCCCGAAGCGGGATGGAGCGTCCGCACGCGGCTTAACGCTGCCCCGTCGCTGTCGGCCAATGTCGAGCGCTTCTCACAGTTCCTCACCCTTGTCGGGCTGACCGCGCTGGTGGTCGGGGGCGTCGGCGTGGCCAACGCGGTGCGCGCCTATCTTGACGGAAAACGCGCCGTCATCGCTACCTTCAAGAGCCTCGGCGCGTCGGGCGGCTTCGTTTTCTCGGTTTATCTCATGCAGGTCCTCATCATCGCCCTGATGGGGATCGGCGCCGGACTGGTGCTCGCCGCGCTGATGCCTTTTGCGGCGGGTGCTGCGCTTGCCTCGGTCCTGCCGGTGCCGAGCGAGGGCGGCATCTATCCTTCCGCGCTCGGGCTTGCCGCGCTGTTCGGCGTGCTGACGACGCTTGCCTTTGCACTGCTGCCGCTCGGCCGGGCGCGCGACGTGCCGGCGACGGCGCTGTTCCGCGAGATGGGGATCGACGCCAAGGGCTGGCCGCGTCTCTTCTACGTGGTGCTGGCAGTTGCTATCGCTGCGATACTTGCCCTTCTCGCCATCCTTTATTCCGAGGAGCGGCGCATCGCCGCGATTTTCGTCGCCGCCGCCATTGCCGCCTTCCTGGTGCTGCGCGGCGTGGGCTGGGCGGTGCAGGCCGTCGCTCGCCGCGCCCCACGCGTGCGCTCGACCGCCCTCAGGCTTGCCGTCGGCAATATCCATCGTCCCGGTGCGCTGACGCCGTCGGTCGTGCTGGCGCTCGGCCTCGGCCTCACCCTCATCGCCACCCTTACGCTGATCGACGGCAATCTGAGGCGGCAGATCGCCGGCAACCTGCCGGAGGTGGCGCCGAACTTCTTCTTCGTCGATATCCAGGCGGACCAGGTGGAGGATTTCGCTTCGCTGGTCGAGGCACAAGCGTCGGATGGCAAACTCATCCGCGTGCCGATGCTGCGCGGGCGCATCATCGCGCTCAACGACGTCAGTGTGCGCGACATCGAGGTGCCGCCGGAGGGCGGCTGGGTGCTTCGCGGCGACCGCGGCATCACCTATTCGGACAACAAGCCGGAAAACGCCACGCTGACACAGGGCGAATGGTGGCCGGCCGGCTATGAAGGAGAGCCGCTCGTCTCGTTCACCGCGGACGAGGGCGTCGCGCTTGGCCTGAAGCTCGGCGACACTCTGACGGTGAATGTGCTCGGCCGCAATGTCACCGCACGCATTGCCAGCTTCCGCCAGGTGGAGTGGGAGACGCTGGCCATGAACTTCGTCATGGTCTTCTCTCCCAACACCTTTACAGGCGCGCCCCATGCCTGGCTGGCGACGCTGACCGACGCCGGCGCCACGAGTGCCGACGAATCGCGCCTTCTGAACGCCGTCACACGCAGCTTCCCTACCATCACCACAGTTCGCGTGAAGGACGCGCTTGACGTTGTGAACCAGCTCGTCGGGCAACTTGCCACCGCCATAAGGGCGGCGGCGGCGGTGGCGCTCATCGCCTCGGTGCTCGTGCTCTCCGGAGCGCTCGCGGCCGGCAACCGCGCCCGCGTGCACGACGCTGTGGTACTGAAGACGCTGGGCGCGACGCGGCGCACGCTGATTGCCGCCTTCGCGCTGGAATATCTCCTGATCGGCCTTGCCACAGCGCTCTTTGCGCTGGCCGCCGGCGGTGTTGCGGCATGGTATGTGGTAACCCGCATCATGACGCTGCCCTGGAGCTTCCTGCCGGAGGTGGCGTTATCGACCGTCGTCATCGCCCTGGTGCTGACGGTCGGCTTCGGACTCGCCGGCACTTGGCGCGTGCTCGGCCACAAGGCTGCGCCGGTATTGCGGAACCTGTGAGATAGAAAGGGATCGGCCTTCTAGCGCTGCAGGCCTTGGTGTCCGATCACCGCGGCGGCAGCGTGCGCTTTTCCGCTGCTGAAGGTCTTGCTCTTGTCGCGAACAGACATCATATTTGAACGACGCATGCTGGGCTCCCGCCAGCGGCGAGCGGCTGCATGGCCGACACCCGACGGGAGAGTGCGAGAAAAGAGGAAACAATGGCTGACCTTCGTAACTATCAGCCGCGCATGGCGAGCGACGCCCGCGCGGGCGTGGCCATCGACGAGGGCCTGCGCGCCTACATGATCCGGGTTTACAACCTCATGGCTCTCGGGCTGGCCATCACCGGCCTGGTTGGATGGGGTGCCTTCAACTTCGCCGTGGCCGACGGCCAGCTCACGGCCTTCGGCCAGCTCATCTACGCAAGCGCCTTCCGCTGGGTGGTCATCCTTGCCCCGCTGGCGCTGGTCTTCTTCATGAGCTTCCGCATTCACACGATGAGCGTGGCGGCGGCGCAGACCACCTTCTGGGTCTATTCGGGCCTGGTGGGACTCTCGCTTTCGACGATCTTCCTCGTCTATACGGGCGAGAGTATCGTGCGGACCTTCTTCATCACCGCCGCCTCCTTCGGCGCGCTGTCGCTGTGGGGCTACACGACGAAGCGTGATCTTTCCGGTATGGGCTCCTTCCTCTTCATGGGGCTCATCGGCATCATCATCGCCATGATCGTCAACATCTTCCTGGCTTCTTCGGCGCTGCAGTTCGCCATTTCGGTGATCGGCGTGCTCGTGTTTGCGGGGTTGACGGCCTACGACACGCAGCAGATCAAGGAGATGTACTACGAGGGGGACGATCAGCTCGTGGCCGGCCGCAAGGCCATCATGGGCGCGCTCAGGCTCTACCTCGATTTCATCAACCTGTTCATGTTCCTGCTGCAGTTCCTCGGCAACCGCGAGTAACGGGCGGAACTGGAACGATCAGGAAAAGGCGGCTTTAGAGCCGCCTTTTCTTTTGCCTTGTATCCTGCCATGAAGATGGAAACCACACCGAACGAACCGCCGATGACCGCTATCACCATTCGCCCGTCGGTATCCGACGACATTCCCGCCATCACGCAGATCTACGCCCACGCCGTTGAAAGCGGCACGGCGAGTTACGAACTGGAGCCGCCGGGAGAGGAGGAGATAGCCTCGCGGCACGAGGCGCTGGTCTCGCGCGGCTACCCCTATCTGGTGGCGGAGGTAGAAGGACGGGTGCTCGGCTATGCCTATGCCGGGCCGTTTCGTCCACGCCGCGCTTATCGCTTCATGGTCGAGGATTCCGTCTATATCGCGCCGCAGGCGCAGGGGCGCGGCCTCGGTCGGCAGTTGGTAAAGGCGCTGATCGAGGAATGCCGGACACTGGGCTTCAGGCAGATCGCCGCCGTCATCGGCGACGGCTCACCGGACAGCGCCTCCGTGCGCCTGCATGAGGCTCTTGGCTTCCGCCATGCCGGCGTTCTGAAAGGCAGCGGCTACAAGCATGGCCGCTGGCTGGACACGGTCTTCATGCAGCTCGAACTCAACGGCGGCGCGGCAAGGCCGCCGGATGCCGAATCTCTACCCGAGAGGCTGTTCCGGGAGGGGCGTTAGATCGGATCATCGTTTCGCGGAATCGATGATCCGATCCAACCCTTTGCCTGGTTGCAATTCCGGACGGAAAGCCGGTTTCCACTTTTCGCGGAATTGCTCCAGGTATCGCCTTGGCTCACGCCCGCACGAGTTTGAGCTTGCGGTCGAACACCGTCAGCACACGGCTCAACTCATGCCCGCGCTTCAGGATGGCGCCGGTGGCGGCGATAACGCTGTAGGCGCCCTGTTTGCGGGCGAGTTTGGGGGTTTTGACGATCTGGAACAGCGGCACCTCACTGGTGCGGCGGAAGACGGAGAACACCGCTCTGTCCCTCAGGTGATCGATGGCGTAATCGCGCCACTCGCCGGTGGCCACCATCTGCCCGTAGAGGCGCAGTATCTGGTCCAGCTCGCGGCGCTCGAAGGTCACCGGCAGGTCGAGTCGTGCCCGCCGCGCCTCGCTGAGCCGGACGAGAACTCCGGAATCGTCGCCGTCCTCCCCGGCGCTTGCAAAGTCAGTCATGTTCAGTTCGCACCCTCATGACGGTTTATGACAAGAAAGTTGGCGTGCCGCGCCGGGAAATGCAACCCCGTGCGCCCGGGATGATGCGCCATCTTTCTTTCACGAACACAAAACGCCCTGTCGGATTTGGTGATCGTCTGCCTTATTCTCGCCGTCTTCTTTCCAAGCTCCCGCCTGATTTTGAAGCCAGCATTCTGATGTTGCCTGAGACGGTTCGATCCGGAGGCGGCGCCGTACCCCAAGCCCCCCCGCCCACGGTGTCGTAGCCGGATCGAACCAACTCCGGCGCTTCTGCGCCAATCTAGCAAAGGCAACGATCCCGAACTGGATCAACGCCGGTACAGGCGAGCGCCGTACCGGCGTTTTTCTTTTGCGGGAACGTGGTGGGCGATTACCAGCTTTCGGCGGTGCGTGCGGCACCCAAAATGGCGCCGGGGCGCCCTTCGGCATCGAAGGATTGAAGCAGCACGGCGCAGCGGCCACCCTTCTTCTTCATCTCGCTCTTTGGCAGTTCGAGGCGCATGGCCTTGCCGTGCCACATGCCGACGGTCTGAAAGCTGGTGACGATGTTACGGTAATCAATCGACCGTCCCCGGTTCTCGCCGCCGCGGATCGACACCACCTGGCGTGGTTGGTAGTAGACGACGACGATGTGCGCGTCGGCCGGGGCCGCCTTGGCCGCGCCGACATCGACGAAGACGCTCCCATCGTTGGAAGAGATGTCGACGTCGACACGCAGTGCCGCGACGCTTTCCGATCCCTCGTCGATGGCCGCATATACGTCCTTACGATGCGAGCCGACGATATCCCGCTGCCCGTTGACAACCGCCTGTGGGGTGTAGACCGAGCGATCAAACGTCTCTCCGTAGGCGCGCTGCCGGGCAGTATTTTCCGGCGTGGCCAGTTCGTCCTTCCAGCCAAGATAGTCCCAATAGTCGACGTGGTAGGCAAGCGCCACCACATCGTCCCGCTCGGCCAACTCCATCAGCAGCGCATCCGCAGGCGGGCACGAGCTGCAGCCCTGGCTGGTGAAAAGCTCGACCACCCCCGCAGGCCTCTCCGCGGCCTGCACGTGGAACGGCGCTATAAGCGCCAGAAGGAGGATGGTCAGCTTCATCGCGCTCACATAGATGCGCGCGGGAGAGGTTCGCATATCCTTTTCGCCTGTCGGTCCGTGTCTACCCCAATCGCACGGCAAGTTTGCCGGCTCCGCCGTCTTTCCGCATTCATGCAGCGTAACGGCTGTTGGGCTTCCTTGGGAAGTCACGTTGCGGTGAAGCTCTGGTGCTTCAGCCGAGCTCGGCGATCACCGGTACGTGATCGGAGGGGCGCTCCCAGCCACGCGCCTCGCGCAGGACCTCGATGCGCTGCAGCGCCGGCGCGAGGTTTGCGGAAGCCCAGATATGATCGAGCCGTCGTCCGCGGTCGGACTGGTCCCATTCCTTGGCGCGGTAGCTCCACCAGGTAAAAAGCTTTTCCTCCGGCGGGACATGCCGGCGCACGAGGTCGATCCAACCTCCCCTGTCACGCAGATTGTCCAGCCCCTCGGTCTCCACCGGCGTGTGGCTCACAACGTTCAGGAGCTGCTTGTGGGACCACACGTCCGTCTCCAGCGGGGCGATGTTAAGGTCGCCTACCAGAACCGTCGCCGTGTCGACGTCCTCGGCGGGGCGCACCGCGTGCATTTCCTCGATGAAGTCGAGCTTGTGGCGGAACTTGGTGTTGATCTCGGGATCCGGCTCGTCGCCGCCCGCCGGGACGTAGAAATTGTGCAGGAGGATGCGCCTTCCCTCTACGTCCAGCATGGTCGAGACGTGCCGACTGTCGACGATGCCGCAGAAGCCGCGCTTTTCCACCAGCTGCATGGGCCGGCGCGAGATGGTCGCCACGCCGTGATAGCCCTTCTGGCCATGGATTTCGATGTGCCCGTAACCGAGCTTGCGGAAGGCGGCCAGCGGGAACTGGTCGTCCGGGCACTTGGTCTCCTGCAGGCACAGGACGTCCGGCTGGTGTTCTTCCAGGAAGCGCTGCACCAGCGGCAGGCGCAGGCGGACGGAATTGATGTTCCAGGTGGCGATCTTGAGGGGCATTCGGCGCTCGGCTTGCAGCTTCTTCAGACAGAGCGGCAATAAAGCAATTCCAGGAAAAGTGGAAACCGGTTTTCCGTCCGGAATTGCGACAAAGCAAAAGCTTAGATCGGATCATCGATTCCTTGAACCGATGGTCCGGTCTAGCGCCGGATGAGCCGATGGCAAGCGCGGTGCTGTCATCAACGGCCGCGGTTCAACTCGTTGACACGGCGGTAATCGATCTCAAACACGCTGGGATCGAAGGTGACGCCCGCTTGCACATTATAGATCATCACCGTCGTGTCCTTGCCCTGGGCGTCGGTGATGGTCCACTGGCGCAGTTCGTAGGAGCCGGCGTCGAACATCATGGTGATGGTCGAACTGCCGAACACCTTCCGGTCGGCCAGCCTGATGGTCGTCAGATCCTCGTCCTCCTGGACGCTCTGCACCTTTTCGCCGGAAAGATCGATGCGCTCGTCGAGGAGCAGCTTCAGAGGCGTTTGTGACAGCGGATAGACGTCCGCGGTGTTCATCCTCTTGTTCCGTACCACCACGGTTGTTCCATCGGAGACAACCCGGAAACCAGCCGAACCCTCATAGTCGAAGCGGAGCTTCCCGGGCCGCTCGATGTAGAACTTACCGCCGGTCTGCTCGCCACGGGGACCGAACTGCACGAATTCGCCGGTCATGGTGCGCACGCTGGAGAAATGCGCGGCTATGCGCTCGGCTGAATCCGCAGCTGCCTGCGCCGCGCCGGCCGTCAGGACGCCCAGGGCAAGGGCGAGGAGGGCGGCCAAGGGGCGAGACCTCAGGCGGCGGGCGGCGGTGTTGCGCTTGGCTGGAATGGCCATGCTTTTCTGCACTCCGAAACGATTTGTCATTTGACGGGACGCTATCGCCTCAACAGGGCCGAAATTGGGCTCCGGGCCCGAGCGTCCTGGCGAGGGGCGCAGCCTTCGGCTCTCAGACGTCCTCCTGCTCCGTCGGCACGAGGATCTCGCGCTTGCCGGCGTGGTTGGCCTGGCCGACGATGCCTTCCTGCTCCATACGCTCGATGATGGAGGCGGCGCGGTTGTAGCCGATGCCCAACCGCCGCTGGATATAGCTCGTCGAAGCCTTGCCGTCGCGCAAGACCACTGAGACCGCCTGGTCGTACGGGTCTTCCGAATCGCCCAGATTGCCGGCGTCGCCACCGCTGCCGCCGGGGGAATCGTCGCCGTCGTCTTCCGTCACCGCATCAAGATAGGCCGGCGCTCCCTGGGTTTTCAGATGTGCGACGATCTGCTCCACTTCCGTGTCCGACACGAAGGGGCCGTGCACGCGCTGGATGCGCCCGCCACCGGCCATGTAGAGCATGTCGCCCATGCCCAGGAGCTGCTCGGCGCCCTGCTCCCCCAGGATGGTGCGGCTGTCGATCTTGGAGGTGACCTGGAAGGAGATGCGGGTCGGGAAATTGGCCTTGATGGTGCCGGTGATCACGTCGACCGACGGGCGCTGGGTGGCCATGATGACGTGGATGCCGGCGGCGCGCGCCATCTGTGCCAGGCGTTGCACCGCGCCCTCGATATCCTTGCCGGCGACCATCATGAGGTCCGCCATCTCGTCGATGATGACGACGATGAAGGGCATCGGGTCCAGATCCAGGTTCTCGGTTTCGTAGATCGCCTCGCCAGTCTCGCGGTCGAAACCGGTCTGCACCGTGCGGGTGATCGTCTGGCCCTTCTTCTGGGCCTGGGCGACGCGCTGGTTGAAGCCCTCGATGTTGCGCACGCCCACCTTTGACATCTTGCGGTAGCGGTCCTCCATCTCCCGCACGGTCCATTTCAGCGCCACCACCGCCTTCTTCGGGTCGGTGACGACGGGCGTGAGAAGATGCGGGATGCCGTCATAGACGGAAAGCTCGAGCATCTTCGGGTCGATCATGATCAGGCGGCACTCCTCCGGCGTCATGCGGTAGAGCAGCGACAGGATCATCGTATTGATGGCGACCGACTTACCCGAGCCGGTGGTACCGGCGACGAGCAGATGCGGCATCTTGGCGAGGTCGGCGATCACGGCGCTGCCGTTGATGGTCTTGCCCAGGCCCAGCGCCAGTTTCGTCTTGGTGGTCTCGAACTCGCGGCTGGCCAGAAGCTCGCGCAGGAAGACCATCTCGCGGGTCGCGTTGGGCAATTCGATGCCGATGGCGTTACGCCCAGGCACCACGGCCACGCGCGCGGCGATAGCGCTCATCGAGCGGGCGATGTCGTCGGCAAGGCCGATGACACGCGAGGACTTGATGCCCGGTGCAGGTTCCAGTTCGTAGAGCGTGACGACGGGGCCGGGGCGGACATGGATGATCTCGCCCTTGACGCCGAAGTCCTCCAGGACCCCTTCCAGAAGCCGCGCATTCTGCTCCAGTGCTTCCTTGGAGAGGGTCGCGTCCTTGGCCGCAGCCTTCGGCTCGGCCAGAAGATGCAGTGCGGGAAGCGTGAACTCGCCCGAATCGAGGAACGAGGGCTGTGCCTCGCGGCGCACGCGTGCGCCGGGTGCCGGGCGGGGCGCGGGGTTGCCCACGCGTGCCGCGGGCTGCTGCGCTGCCAGGCCTGTCGGCTCCGGTGCGATGGAAAGACCGTCGAAAGGTGCGGTGTCGAAGCCGTCGGCGTCGAAATCGGGCTCGATGCGCTCATCGCCCACCGCTGCCGGCTTGGGCATCGGCGCGTCGAACTCCGGCGCCAGGGGGCCGACATGCACGGCGAAGCGGCGACGCCAGAAGGCACGCACCGACAGCCACCAGTGTACAAGCACGCCGAGCGCGACGAAGCCCCCGTCCTCCTCGTCTTCGTCGATGTCGTCGAAGGTGTCGGCCTCCGACTCGGCCGCGGGTGCGGGGGCCGCGGAGCGGCCGAAGACGCCGGCGCCATAAAGGGTTAGCCATACGGCAGGTACGGCGAGCAGCCCCGCCACCGCGATGCCGAACCAGCCCTGTGGGTAAGCGCCGCTGAGCATGGCGGGAGCGGCCAGAACCACATCGCCGAAAACGCCGCCGAGCCCGGTGGGCAGCGGCCATGTCTCCGGTGGGGTCATGCAGCCGGCAACGCCGGCGGCCAACATGCTGCCGCCAAACCAGGCGGCCGAGCGGCGCCAGGGCCTGTCGATGCCGCGCGCGGTAAAGAGGAAGATGCTCCAGAAGACCGCCGGCACGAGGCCCGCCACCGATGCGAGGCCGAAAAACTGCATGGCGATGTCGGAGTAGACCGCGCCGGGATAGCCCATGGCGTTGGTCACCGGGTTGTCAGTGGCATAACTGAAGCTCGGGTCGGCGACGTTCCACGTGGCAAGGCTCGCCAGGCAGAAGGCAACGAGCGCCAGCGTCAACAGCCCAAGCCCGCGCGCTGCTTGTCTCCTCAAGAAGCCGTGCACCCCGAAACCGCCGTCATGCATGGCAAACGCCGCGGAAGAACCGGAACTCATTCGCATTTCCCCGTCCACAGTCATAGATGACGCGCTCGCGCACGCTCCGACACCGGGCCTAACCTAGACGGGGGAAGGTTAAGGCGGCATTAACCATGGGAGTAGTGGGGAATAGGGGAGCAAGGCAGCGGGGTTTGCAGTGGCACACCGACTGCCTTACGGCCTTGTTCCCCCTATTCCCTGTTTCATAAAAAAGAGGCCCGGAGCGTTCCGGGCCAGAGGTAGCAGCGTCAAAGTCAGTGATTGCTGCGACGGGAGACTTTCCATCCGGCCGGCGCGCGGCCGGATGAATTTTGCTATGGGTCTAGCGGACCCGGGAAGCGATGAACTCCGGATAGGCTTCGACGCCGACCTCGCCCACGTCGAGCCCCGTTTGCTCTTCCTCGGGGCTGACTCGCAGGCCCACCGTGGCCTTCAGGATGAACCAGACCACCAGAGAGGCGACGAAGGTGAACACGCCATAGGCCAGGATGCCGATGAACTGCACGCCGAAGCTCGTATCGCCGTTGGTGATCGGCACCGCCAGCGTGCCCCAGATGCCGGCAATCAGGTGGACGGGAATGGCGCCGACCACGTCGTCGATCTTGAACTTGTCGAGGAGCGGCACGGTGAAGACCACGATGACGCCGCCGATGGCGCCGATGACGATGGCCATGAACGGGCTCGGCGTCAGCGGCTCGGCGGTGATCGAAACGAGGCCCGCCAGCGCGCCGTTGAGCACGAAGGTGATGTCGACTTTCTTGTAGACGAGTTGGGTGAGGATCAGCGCGGCCACCACACCGCCGGCGGCGGCGAGATTGGTGTTGGCGAAGATGCGGCTGACATCCGACGCGTCGGCATTGGAGCCGAGCGCCAGCTGGGAGGCGCCGTTGAAGCCGAACCAGCCGAGCCACAGGATGAAGGTGCCGAGCGTGGCAAGCGCCATGTTCGATCCAGGAATCGGCTGCACCTGACCCTGCGGGCCGTATTTGTCCGCGCGCGCACCGAGCAGGATCGCACCGGCGAGGGCCGCCCAGCCGCCCACCGAGTGCACCAGCGTCGAGCCGGCGAAATCGGAGAAGCCCATCTCGGACAGCCAACCGCCGCCCCACTGCCAGGAGCCGGCGATGGGATAGATGAAGCCGGTCAGCACGACGACGAAGATGAGGAACGGCCACAGCTTGATGCGCTCGGCGAGCGTTCCCGAGACGATCGAGGCGGCCGTGGCGACGAAGACCATTTGGAAGAACCAGTCGGACGCGACCGCGTAGTCGCCTTCGTTGGCCACCCCGGCATCCGGCCAGCTATAGGGCCAGAACGTGCCGAAATAGCCGTTCACGTCGACATACATCACCGAGTAGCCCACGACCCAGTACATCAGGCCGGCGATGGAGTAGAGGGCGATGTTCTTCAGAAGCTGCATGGAGACGTTCTTCGAGCGCACCATGCCTGCTTCCAGCATGGCGAAGCCCGCCGCCATCCACATGACAAGGAAGCCGCCCATGAGGAAAAGAAGCGTGTTGAAGACGAAAGCCGTCTCTCCGGCCACACCGGCCGCCGCCTCCGCGGCTTCAGCCGCTCCTTCGGCAGCCTCCTGGGCAAATGCCGGCAAGGTTGTGAAGGCAGTGAGCGCGAGTACGCCAAGCCCAACCCCGCGTCCCGCGAATGTTATTTTCGGAAATCTCATTTTACTCTCCCTGAAAAGGCCGGAGTCGCTCACAGCGCGTCGGCGTCGGTCTCGCCGGTGCGGATGCGCACGGCTTTCTCGATGTTGTGGACGAAGATCTTGCCGTCGCCGATCTGGCCGGTCTTGGCGGCGGTCGTGATGGCATCGACGGCCTTGTCGGCCGTATCGTCGTCCACCGCCACTTCCACCTTGACCTTCGGCAGGAAGCTCACCGCATATTCGGCGCCGCGATAGATTTCCGTGTGCCCCTTTTGCCGCCCGTAGCCCTTAACCTCGGTGACGGTCAGCCCCTGAATGCCAAGCTCGGTCAGCGCTTCACGCACCGCCTCCAGCTTGAACGGCTTTATGATTGCCATGACGAGTTTCATCAGGTTTCACCCCTGCCTCTGCGGATAGACCGCGTTGCATGTGCCGCCGACGCACCGAAAGGCGCAGCCGGCAGTGGCAAAGGCGAATCAAGTGCCGTGCCAATTGCATGACATCGCACTCAAGCTTCTTTAATCGTTGAGGAAAATCGGTCGAGAAAGAAGCGGCAGATGGTCTGCTTTCAAAGGGGAAGGGTAAAAACTAGGCAAAATTTCAGAATTGCCTATTTTTTGCGCAGACGGACCAGTCCCTCTTGGGCAACGGAAGCGACAAGCATGCCGTCGCGCGAGTAGATGCTGCCGCGCGAAAACCCCCTGGCGCCACCTGAAGAGGGGCTGTCCTGGGTGTAGAGCAGCCAATCGTCGAGCGGATGCGGCCGGTGGAACCACATAGCGTGATCGAGGCTGGCCATCTGCAGCTCGGGGTCGAAGACAGAACGTCCGTGAGCGAAGGTGGAGGTGTCGAGCAACGTCATATCGGAGAGATAGGCGAGCACCGCCGCCTGGATGGCGCGGTCCTCGGGCACGGGGCCCGTCGCCCGCAGCCACACATCCTGGAAAGGCGGCAGCTTATCGTGCGTCGTGTAGTGCTCGATATGGACGGGGCGGATCTCCACCGGGCGCTCGCGCTCCCAATAGCGGCGGATATTCTCCGGCACCCGATCACCGAAGGTCGAGAGAAACGCCCGTTGCGGGCGCAGCGTCTCGGGTGCGGGAACCTCCCCCGGCATCGGCAGCTGATGCTCCAGCCCCACCTCGTCAACCTGGAAGGAAGCGGCGAGGGAAAAGATGGCATGGCCGTGCTGGATGGCGACGACGCGCCTTGTGGCGAAGCTGCCTCCATCGCGGATCCGGTCCACTTCGTATATGATGGGCACTGCCGGGTCCCCCGGACGCATGAAATAGCAATGCAGGGAGTGCACGTGGCGGTTCTCGGTCACGGTGCGTTGCGCGGCGACCAGTGCTTGGCCGATCACCTGCCCGCCGAATACGCGCTGCCAACCCACCTGCGGGCTGCGACCGCGAAACAGGTTGTGTTCGAGCGCCTCGAGATTAAGTATGTCGAGGAGCGCCTGCATGGCTGACGACATGTGGACTGGACCCCTCTGGTAGCGTTGCGGTAGCGGTGACAAACCGAAGGGCGAGGCGCAAGTCAAGGCAGCAATGTACCACGGAGGAAAACCCATGGCCGGCAAAAACAAGGGCGAGCGCTTCTCCGACCGCCTCGATGTGGTGATTGCAGGTGCCGGCTATGTGGGACTGGCTATCGCCGTTTCGCTCGTCCAGGCACGGCCGGGCTTGAAGGTACTGGTCGTCGATGCCGCGCCAGAGGGCGTTTGGCAGCGCGACGGCCGTGCCTCGGCCATAGCGGCGGCGGCGGCGCGCATGCTGCGCCAGCTCGGCTGCTGGGATGAGATCGCGCCGGAAGCCCAGCCGATCCTCGATATGGTCATCACCGATTCGCGCACTTCCGATCCGGTGCGCCCGGTCTTCCTGACCTTCGGCGGCGAGGCCGCGCCCGGTGAACCCTTCGCTCATATGGTCATGAACCGCGATCTTACCGGTGCGCTGCGCCGACGCGCCGGTGAGTTGGGGGTCGACATCCTGCAGGGTGTGGCGGTCGAGGGCTTTGAGATGGAGCCGTCCGAAATCGTCATCCGCCTCGGGGACGGCGCCGGCCTGCGCACGCGCCTGCTGGTCGCCGCCGACGGAGTGAAGTCGCGCCTGCGCAACATGGCCGGCATCCGCACGCTGAACTGGGAATACGGCCAGTCGGGCATCGTCTGCACCGTTGCGCACGAGCGTCCGCACGAGGGCCGGGCGGAAGAGCATTTCCTGCCCGCCGGCCCCTTTGCCACGCTGCCGCTCAAGGGCAACCGCTCCTCCATCGTGTGGACCGAGCGCACGGAGGATGCCGAGCGGCTGGTGGCCGAGGACGATCTCGTCTTCGAGCATGAACTCGAGCAGCGCTTCGGCCTCAAGCTCGGTGAGATCCGGGTCGAGGGGCAGCGCCGCGCATGGCCTTTGGGCCTGACGCTGGCGCGCGACTTCGTGCGCCCACGCTTTGCGCTCGCCGGCGATGCCGCCCACGGCATCCACCCCATTGCCGGCCAGGGCCTCAATCTCGGCTTCAGAGACGCCGCCGCGCTTGCGCAGGTGGTGGTGGAAGCGGACAGGCTGGGTGAGGATATCGGGGCGCTCGACGTGCTGCAGCGATACGAGCGCTGGCGCCGCTTCGATACGGTGCAGATGGGGGTGACGACGGACGTGCTGAACCGCCTTTTCTCCAACGATATCGCGCCGCTCAGGGCGGTGCGCGACATCGGTCTGGGTCTGGTGGACCGCATGCCCGGCATGAAGAGCTTTTTCGTCCGCCAGGCCTCCGGCCTGTCCGGTTCCGCGCCGCGCCTGCTCCAGGGCGAGGCAATCTGAGCGCAAACACAAGGAGACGAAGGATGAAGCGTCACGCGAATGCCATCTGGAAGGGATCGCTTACCGGAGGCTCCGGCAGGCTCGACACCCAGAGCCAAGCCATCGGCGACCTGCCGATCAGCTTCAAGGCCCGCTTTGAGGACGAGACCGGAAACGCCGGCACCAACCCGGAGGAGCTGATCGCTGCGGCACACGCGAGCTGCATCGCCATGCAGCTCGCTCATCTTCTGGCCGAGAACGGCACGCCTCCCGAGACGCTTTATTCCAAGGCCGAGGTCGACCTGCAGCCGGCCGAAGGCGGCGGCTTCGAGATCCGCTCGAGCGCCATCACGATGATCGGCAAAGTGCCGGGGATGGAGGAAGACAAGTTCAAGGAGATCGCCGCCAAGGCGAAGGAAATCTGCCCGGTATCCAAAGCGCTTGGGGCCATCGAGATCACCCTTGAGGCGAAGTTTGCCTAAGCTCGGCACCTGGCGACAGTTTTGCGATGGTTTCTTGCCGCGAGCGCAATGGTCGGTCGCGGCAAGGCTTTATTTCGCAACCAAAAATCCGCCGACAGGCCTACATTTATATGCAGATGAGTCGTTCCGGAGGAATGCCATGCTGCACGTTCGCGAACCGAGGACGCTAAAGAAGCCCGCCGGCAAGTCCACCCTGACCATCGCCGACGTCACAGCGGATGCCGCCCTCCTTCCCGCATACGACAGTCACGAGCGCATCTGGCTTGGCCGTGACGATGAAAGCGGGCTTACCGCCATCGTTGCCATCCACAATACCGTGCTGGGCCCGGCGCTCGGCGGCACACGTGTCTGGCCGCACGAAAGCTTCGAGGCCGGGCTCACGGACGCGCTGCGCTTGTCGCGCGGCATGACCTACAAATCCGCCATCGCCGGCACGCCCTTCGGCGGCGGCAAGGCGGTCATCATTGCCGATCCCAAGACGGAGAAAACACCGTCGCTGCTGTCATCCTATGCCGACATGCTGGCGGCGCTCGAGGGCCAGTTCTTCACGGCCGAAGATGTCGGCCTCACGCTGGCGGATGCAGATTTCCTGCGTACGCGCGCGCCGAACGTGGTCGGCACCAAGAGCGGCAGCGGCAATCCTTCGCCGGTGACGGCGTATGGCGTCTTTCTCGGCATCAAGGCGGCGCTCAGGCATCGCCGGGGCACCGAGAGCCTGAAGGGTGTGGGCATCGCCGTGCAGGGCCTCGGCTCCGTCGGCTGGTCGCTGTGCGAAAATCTGCATGAAGAGAGCGCCGCCCTGACCGTGACCGATATCGACACAGCGCGCATCGAAGAGGCGAAGAAAGCGTTCGGCGCGAAGGGGCTGGCGCCCGACACCATCCTCTCCGCCGAAGCGGATATCTTTGCGCCCTGTGCACTGGGCGGCGTGATCTCGCGCGAGACGATCCCTTCGCTGAGGGCCGAGATCGTCGCCGGCTCGGCCAACAACCAGCTTGCCCGGCACGAGGACGCCCGGCTCTTGATGGAAAGCGGCATCCTCTACGCCCCGGATTACGTCATCAATGCGGGTGGTCTCATCAACGTAGCCGCCGAGCTGGCGCCCGGTGGCTACAATCGTGCCGCGGCGATGGCCAAGGTTGCGCAGATCCCGAAAACGCTGAGTGATATCTTCACCCGCGCAGAAGTGCAGGGACGGCCGACCAACGATGTCGCCGCCGAGATTGCCATGGAGCGTATAAGAACCGCCGCCGCAGCATAGCCCTACTCCGCCTGGACAGCCTTTCCGGTGATGGTGTCGAGCGCCTTCGCCATAGCGTCCAGCGCCTCATCGGCGCCGGAGATGTCGTAGCGCTCCTGCAACGCTTCGGGCGAGAGATAGCCGACGCGCGTCTGCCCGTCGTCCTCCCATACGAGCACGCGGATGGGCAGATCGAACGCAGCTTCCGGCGCGGCCTGCATGATGGGCGTGCCGACTTGAGGGTTGCCGAAGATCAGGACAGTGGCCGGTGCGAGCTCCAGTCCGGCGCTCTCGGCATTGGCCTGGTGATCGATACGGGCGTCCAGCGTTGCAGGGCTGTTGCCGATGACGGTTTCAAGACGATCGGCGGTGGTGCTCACGTCGTGCGGGCTGTCCAGCACGACCCACCCCTCGGCAGCTTGGGCGACAGCGACACCGGCCACGAGGGCCGTGGCGGCAAGTATGGTTCGCATGCGAATCTCCCTCGGTCATCACACGCCCCCCTTTGGCCCATACCGTAACCTACTTTGCGATACCGCGTAGCGCGGTCTCTCCCCATACCTCTTGCAGGCGCCGGTCGCGCCCGCAGCCTTCGCGGTAGCCGTTGTAGGCGTTCGCCTTGGTGACGAAGCCGAAGCGCGTGAGGACGCGCTCATCGCTTCGGTAATAGTTTTGGTGGTAGTCCTCGGCGGGCCAGAAGGTCGGCACGGGCTCGATCGGTGTCGCCACAGGCTGACCCAGTTCGGCCTCCGCCGCTTGCTTGGCTTCCTCCGCCGCCTTTTTCTGCGCATCGTCGAGCACGTAGATCGCCGTGGTGTAGCCGTGACCGCGGTCGCAGAACTGGCCTCCGGCGTCGGTGGGATCGACGGAGTGGAAGAAAGCATCCAGGAGATACTCGTAGTTTACCTGGCTGTCGTCATACTCGATTTCCACCGCCTCGCGATGGCCGCCCGATTCGTAATTGCGGTAGCTGGGATTTTCCGTCTTGCCACCGGTATAGCCGGAGACGGTGGAGAGCACTCCCTGAACCTTGTCGAAGTCCGCTTCAACGCACCAGAAGCAGCCACCGGCGAAGATGGCTGTCTTCGTTTCCGCCGTGGCGGGGCTGGCCAGGGACGCAGCGAGGAAAAGCGCGGCCGCAGCGGCAGTTCGGATCATGACAGGTCTCCCCTTTTTCAGGGCGAGACGTACTCCACCGGGCGGCGATTGCAAATTCAATCCGCTACACGCTTGCGTGAGCAGCAAGTCAGACCCGCCGCTCCACCATCATCCGCTTGATCTCGGCAATCGCCTTGGCCGGGTTCAGCCCCTTCGGGCAGGCCTGCGTGCAGTTCATGATGGTGTGGCAGCGGTAGAGCCGGAAGGGGTCTTCCAGATTGTCGAGCCGCTCGCCGGTGGCCTCGTCGCGCGAATCGATGAGCCAGCGGTAGGCTTGCAGCAGCACCGCCGGACCCAGATAGCGCTCGCCGTTCCACCAGTAGCTGGGACAAGAGGTCTGGCAGCAGAAGCACAGGATGCACTCGTAGAGCCCGTCGAGCTTGGCCCGGTCCTCGTGGCTTTGAAGCCATTCCTTGGCCGGTTCCGGCGTCACCGTCTGCAGCCACGGCTCGATGGAGGAAAGCTGGGCGTAGGGCACGGAGAGGTCCGGCACCAGATCCTTCACGACTGCCATGTGTGGCAGCGGGTAGACTTTCACCGCGGCCTTGATCTCGTCCATGCCCTTGGTGCAGGCGAGCGTGTTGGCGCCGTCGATGTTCATCGCGCACGACCCGCAGATGCCCTCGCGGCAGGAGCGGCGGAAGGTGATCGTCGGATCGATCTTGTTCTTGATCCAGATGAGCGCGTCGAGCACCATCGGCCCGCAGTCGTCCATGTCGACATAGTAGGTGTCGACGCGCGGGTTTTCGGTATCATCCGGCGACCAGCGGTAGACCCGATACTCTCGCAGATTGGTTGCGCCTTCGGGCTTCGGCCAGACCTTGCCCTCTTTGACCTTGGAGTTCTTGGGAAGGGTGATTTCAACCATGTTTTCCTCGGGTCAGTAAACCCGCGCCTTGGGCGCGATTTTCGCTGGGTCGATGCCGCCGTTCTCCGGTTTCAGCATCGGCTCGGTGTGGACCGGGCGGTAGTCGAGGCTGACCTTGCCGGCCTCGTCCACCCAGGAAAGCGTGTGCTTGCGCCAGTTTTTGTCGTCGCGCTCGGAAAAATCCTCGCGGGCGTGGGCGCCGCGGCTTTCTTTGCGCGCCTCGGCCGAATAGACCGTTGTGACGGCGTTCGCCATCAGGTTTTCGAGCTCAAGCGTTTCCATCAGGTCGGAGTTCCAGATCATCGAGCGGTCGTGGACCTTGATGTCCGAAAGCTCCTCCCACACGGCAGAGATGCGCTTGCAGCCCTGCTCCAGCGTCTCTTGCGTGCGGAAGACGGCGGCTTCCTCCTGCATGGCGCGCTGCATCTTCTCGCGAAGTGCTGCCGTCGGCGTGCCGCCGTTGGCATGGCGCAGCCTGTCGAAGCGGTCCATGATCTTATCGCAGGCGGTATCGTTGACCGGCGGGACCTTCGAATCTCGGTCGACCACCTTGCCGGCACGGATGGCGGCCGCACGACCGAAGACGACGAGGTCTATGAGTGAGTTGGAGCCGAGCCGGTTGGCGCCGTGCACGGAGGCACACGCCGCCTCGCCGACGGCCATCAGGCCGGGGGCGACAGCGTCCGGGTCGTCCTTGGTCGGGTTCAGCACCTCGCCCCAATAGTTGGTGGGGATGCCGCCCATATTGTAGTGCACGGTCGGCAGCACGGGGATGGGCTCGCGGGTGACGTCGACGCCGGCGAAGATGCGCGCCGATTCGGCGATGCCGGGCAGGCGCTCATGGATCACCGCCGGGTCGAGATGGTCGAGATGCAGGAAGATGTGGTCTTTCTCCTTGCCCACGCCCCGGCCTTCGCGGATCTCCACCGTCATGCAGCGCGAGACGACGTCGCGGGAGGCCAGATCCTTGGCGGACGGGGCATAGCGCTCCATGAAGCGCTCGCCCTCGGAGTTGACGAGGTATCCACCTTCGCCGCGCACACCCTCGGTGATGAGGCAGCCGGCCCCGTAGATGCCCGTCGGGTGGAACTGCACGAACTCCATGTCCTGCAGCGGCAGGCCAGCGCGGGCTATCATGGCGTTGCCGTCGCCCGTGCAGGTGTGCGCGGAGGTGCAGGAAAAATAGGTGCGCCCGTAGCCGCCGGTGGCCAGTACCACCATCTTGGCGGCAAAACGGTGGATGGTGCCGTCCTCGAGATTCCAGGCGACCACGCCGGTGCAGGCGCCGTCCGTCATGATGAGGTCGAGCGCGAAATACTCGACGAAGAACTGCGCATGGTTCTTCACCGACTGGCCGTAGAGGGTGTGGAGGATCGCGTGGCCGGTGCGGTCGGCGGCGGCACAGGTTCGCTGCACGGGCGGGCCGTCGCCGAAGTTCTGCATGTGGCCGCCGAAGGGGCGCTGGTAGATCTTGCCTTCCTCGGTGCGAGAGAAGGGCACACCGTAATGCTCCAGCTCGTAGACGGCGGCGGGAGCTTCGCGCGCAAGATATTCCATGGCGTCGACGTCGCCCAGCCAGTCGGAACCCTTCACCGTGTCGTAGAGGTGCCACTGCCAGTGGTCCGGCCCCATGTTCTTGAGCGAGGCGGCGATGCCGCCCTGGGCTGCGACCGTGTGCGAGCGGGTGGGGAAGACCTTGGTGATGCAGGCGGTCTTCAGGCCCTGCTCGGCCATGCCCAGTGTGGCGCGCAAGCCGGCGCCGCCGGCACCCACCACCACCACGTCGAAGGCGTGGTCGACAAACTCGTAGGCCGCGCCGGCCTTCTTCTCAGTTGCTTCAGCCATATGGGGTTCAGGCTCCGAAGGCGATTTTCAGGAGGGCGTAGAGCGCCGCAGCGCCAACGATGAGGGGGAAGAAGGTGTTGAGCACGATAAGGACGATCTTCGCGCCCTCGCCGTGCACGTAATCCTCGATGACGACCTGCATGCCGAGCCGCATGTGATAGAGCACCGAGAGCAGGGCGAAGGCGATGATGATCGCCACCGCCGGCTGGGCGAGTGCGGCGCGCACTTCTTCGTAGGGCGCGCCGTTGTAGGCGATCACGAAGCCGATGAAGAAGAGGATGAGCGGCAGGTTGGCGATCGCCGTCAGGCGCTGGCGCCAGAAATGATCCGTACCTTCCTTGGCCGAGCCGAGGCCGCGGACGCGGTTCAAGGGTGTGCGCATATCGGCCATCTCAGAACCCTCCCCTGACGGCATAGCCGACGATCCAGACGAGGAGCGTGAGCACGACCGAGCCGATCAGATTGGCGGTCGCAATGCGCGTTGACGTCTGTTTGCCCAGCCCATGACCGGTGTCCCAGATGAGATGGCGAATGCCCCCCAGCAAATGGTGCACCAGTGCCCAGGTGTAGCCGAAGAGCACGAGCCGGCCGAGGAACGAGCCGAACAGGCCGTTGACGAGGTCGAACTGCTCCCTGGAGCCGGCCGCAGCCACCAGCCAGACGGCGAAGAGCACCGTGCCGAAATAGAGTGCCGCGCCGGTGATGCGGTGCAGGATCGACATCAGCATAGTGGGCGTGAAGCGGTAGATTTGCAGATGCGGCGAGACAGGCCTCGCCCGGGTGGCTGTGGATTTGCTCATGGCTTCCCCGTTTCGTCGCCGAAGGAACCATGGCGCATCAGGCAGCAACTGCCAGGCCGCCCCAAGCCTCCGGCACGAGGCTTTCTAATGCGCTTTTCGCAGTGCGTCAAAGCCACAGAGATGCCGGAGGGTGCTTGAATCGATTGAAGCTTCCGGCCGCGCCTTAGTTTGAAGCTTGTCGACCCTCGCCGGAGAGCTGGGGCTTCCAAATGAAGCCTCTGCGAACAACCAGCGTATCGCCGGGGCCGTGGACCGCTGCGAACAGGAGGCCGGCGATGAAGGTGAAGTGATCCACAAAGAACCCGAATGCCGTCTGATTATCGCTCCAGTGCGATGGGCCGTAGAAGGTAAATGCCAGGAAGAGCACGTAGGCGGCCGCAATAAGCGCGGCTTCGGAGAAGAACGCGCCCGTCAAAAGGGCGACCACGAGCGCAACCTCGAAGAATGCGGCGATCCATGCAAGCAGCAGCGGAACGGGAAAGCCCGCCGCTGCTATGTAGTCTGCGGTCGCCTGCATCCCGGCAAACTTGAAGCCAGCCGCCATGGCAAAGACGCACGCGAAAATCAGCCTTGCGATGAGAATTGCAACGGTCTTGCTCATTTGATTCCCTCCTCCTCTCAAGATCATAATGCAAGCACAGGACGTATTAGGGGCGCTCATTCCGACACCGCGCAGCCCTACGCCAATCTCCCGTCGTCGGTATGCTTTGAGCGCGGCCGATGAAATCGTGCAGAGTGCCTCCGCACCCGCTCACTGTTCGTCGAAGCGAATCACATGGCTGGTCCAATCGGCCGGCGCGGCGACCTGGCCGTAGAGTCTGCGGCCTTCGGACGGTTCGCGCGGCGCGTTCAGCACCAGCCTTGCCCATCCGCGCTCTTCCGCCTGGTCGCCCACCACGTCGATCAGCGCCTTGGCAATGCCCTTTCCGCGATGTTCGTGATGCACATAGACGTGTTCCAAGAGCCCGTAGCGCATGCCGGAGACGGGGTCGGGCAGGTCGTAGAAGACGGCGAAGGCCACCAGCGCCCCGTCCATGCGCGCACCGACGATCTCCGCCACCCGGTCTTGCAACAACGTTTCGGCGTAGAACTCGTCCGGCCGGCGCGGCGCGCCGCGCTTCAGCGACTGGGTGTAAGCGGCAAGAAGCGGCGCCAGCGTATGCGCATCTTTCAGCCGCAGCGGCGCGATGTCGATCCTTTGGTCCTCGCTCATGCCATTCAGACCCTTCTCCCGATCCCCAAATCATTCGACGAAATTAACCACGTCTGTCAACGGCGGGGGAAGAGGGTACCAGCCGGCGTGACAACGGTTAAGAAAGCGTTAATCTTGCCGGCAAGGAGGCTGCGACAATGAAGGAGCGTTGCCCCATGTCTTTAAGCAGACTCTTGGCTCCCGCCGCGCTTGTGGTCTTCCTGGCGGCGGCTATGCCCGCCTTCGCTGGTGGCGAGAACACCTATGCCGACAGTTTCGGCAATCTCGTCGTCCACAGTCCTGCCGGCTACAAGCGCATCGTCGTCGGCAAGGGCTATCTGGCCGAGGGCCTGGCCTATGGCGGCCATGGCGGGCCGAAGGTGGTCTATCTCGAAGAAGATCGCGGCGCACTATACCTGCGCGAGCGCAAAAGCTGCCGCTACGGCGCGCTTCTGCATGGGCGCAGCTACATGTACGGCCTGCCGGACAATGTCGTGCCGGTGCCGACGGTTTCTTGTCGCTAGACAAGCATGAGCGATCGCCTCGCCCGAGCCATGGACGCCGCGCGGTACGATGCGCCTGCGCGCCCCTATGGGCGTTTCGATGAGCAGGCGCCGACACGCTGGCTCCTCGTCGTCCTCGTTCTGGGCGTCGCCGCCCTTTTCGGCATGGGTCTGCGCGAGGTCGTCGACAGGAACGGGAGCTTTGGACTGCGCGACGGTTCGTCGCCGGAACGTCTCTGGCCGGTTCCGTGGCGGACGGTGGATAAAGGTCCGAGCCGCCTGCCGCCTGCCGGTCCGCGACAGCCCGCCGTCGCCGACAGGGAGATGTTGCGCCGGCCGATGTCCTTTGTGCTCGCCGCCGACGGCACGCTGAGAGCGACCGGCAGCATCGAGCCGGGTGCGGCAGGAAGGCTTGAAGCGGAGCTCGATATGCGCGGCGCGGATGTTCGGCGGGTCAGCCTCAATTCGCTAGGTGGCGCGCTTGACGATGCCGTCGCCATGGCGCGCATGTTGCGCGAGCGTGGCATTGCCACGGTGGTGGAGGACGGTGCCATCTGCGCCTCTTCCTGTCCATTGATGATGGCAGGCGGGGTAAAGCGAACGGTCGGGCAGCGCGCCCTTGTCGGCCTGCATCAGTTCTACATCGCTGGCGATACGATCAGCGATCCGGCCCGGGCCATGGCCGACGCGCAGATGACGACGGCGCGCGTGTCCCGCCTCCTCGGCAGAATGGGCGTCGATCCGGCTCTCTGGCTGCACGCACTCGATACGCTGCCTGGCGCGCTCTACTATCTCAGCGCCGAGGAAATGCGGCGCTACCGCCTCGTCACTTCCCCAGAGAGCATGGTGCAGGGATAGAGGCGGGGTGCGGAACCGCACCCTGCCGTGAGCGTTGGGAAGTGACCTTCGAGGAACTCTCCCATGGCCGACACGAAACTGCTCACCGACCACAACGACATCGGCGATTGGGCCGCCGCGCGCGCCGGCCAGCCGGCTCTAAGCGACCCTGCGCCCGGCGTGGCGGAGAGCGAGCCGATCCTCTCCTTCGCCTTCGGCCAGCACGCCTACCAGGATACCGACGAAGGCGCGGATCGGCCCGGTGGCGTGCAGCCTATCGAATGGGACGAGTGGCTCCGCATCTTCGAGGAGCGGAGGCTGGCGCTCGTGGTAAGCCGGGACGTGCCCGGCCAGCGCGAGGAGTTCCACGAATTCGTGCGCCGTCCGTAATACCCTACTTGGCCAGCCGCGAGGCTACGGTGCCGATGCGCGTCAGCATGGCTTGCAGGTTGGCGGCGATGCGGCGGTGCAGCTTGACCGCGGTTTCCGGAAATTCCTCCAGGATGCGGCGGAACATCGAGCGGCTCAGGCGAATCACTTTCACATCCGTCTGTGCGACCGCACCCGTGAGGCGCTCGCTCTCGGCGATCAGCGCCAGTTCCCCAAGCATGGCACCGGGGCCGTGGACGGAGATGATCTCGCGCCTGTCGCCCTGCTGATGGTAAAGCGCCACCTGTCCTGAGGCCACAACGAAGGCGCAGTCGGCGGGCGCGCCCTCTGCATAGAGTTTGTGGCCAGCGGCGAGCGAGATGGTCTCGGCGCCGAAAGCCATGAGGCGCAACTGTTCGTGCGTGAAGCCCTCAAAGAGTCCCACGCCGGACAGAACGCGAATATCATCGTCCAGCGCCATGCGGTCGTCGTCCCCGCTCGTTCCCGGCTGCTACTGGCGCCCCCAACACCGAATCTCAAGGAACGAGTTTGTATCCGCCGCTTTCTGTCACAAGAATTTCAGCTTTGGAAGGATCGCGTTCGATCTTTTGCCGCAGCCGGTAGACGTGGGTCTCCAGTGTGTGTGTGGTGACGCCTGAATTATAGCCCCAGACTTCTTCCAGAAGAATGTCCCGCGTCACCACCTTCTGCTCGGCGCGGTACAGGTATTTTATGATAGCGGCTTCTTTTTCCGTAAGGCGGATCTTGCCCCCGCGCTCATCGAGCAAGAGCTTCTGGCCCGGCTTGAAGGTGTAGGGCCCGACAGTGAACTTGGCGTCCTCGCTCTGCTCATGCTGGCGCATCTGCGCACGGATGCGCGCCAAAAGCACAGCGAAGCGGAAGGGCTTGGTGACATAATCGTTGGCGCCGGCTTCCAGCCCGAGGATCGTATCGGAGTCGGTGTCTTGTGCCGTCAACATGATGATCGGTGCGCGATAGCCGCCCTTGCGCAGCAGCTTGACCGCCTCGCGGCCGTCCATGTCCGGCAGGCCGACATCCATGATGGTGAGATCGACCATCGAGTTGCGCGCGGCGTGGATCCCGTTGGCGGCCGTCGCTTCCTGCAGGAGATCGAACTCCTCGTAAAGCGCCAGCTGCTCGACGAGCGTGGCCCGCAGATCCTCGTCGTCGTCAACAATCAGGATGGTTCGTGGCGTCATATGTCAATCCGTTGATTTGTAAAGCCGATACCATTGACCCCGCCCATTTTTTCGCCGAACGTCGCATTTATGCGCAACAAGGCCGACAAGAAAGACCATAGCGGCTATTTGTTCGATAAGACAATTATATCGCAGAAATGCGGCTGGGACAGCGGGTTGCGCAAAGGGCGGCGGAAAGCCCCTGTCATCGTCGTGCGTGCGCGGCCGGGGAACCCCATGCAGGGGCTGATTTCCGTCAACGGCCGCGTCTTTGCATGCGCGCTCGGGCGCGGCAGCATCAGCACGCTGAAGCGTGAAGGTGACGGCGCGACGCCGCTGGCCATGCTGCGTCCGCTGGGCGTCTTCTACCGGTCCGATCGGCGGCTCTCCGCCGTCACCCGCACGCCGCTGAAGACGGCTCCGATCCGCGCCGGTATCGGCTGGTGCGACGCGCCGGGCGACCCGAACTACAACCGTCCGGTGCGTCTACCCTACCAAGCCTCGCATGAGGAAATGCTGCGCGGCGACGGGCTCTACGACGTGTGTGTCGTACTCGACTGGAACATGCGGCCGCGCCGCCGCGGGCGCGGCAGCGCCATCTTTCTTCATATGGCCCGGCCGGGCCTGAAGCCGACGGAGGGCTGCATCGCCGTCCCGCCGCTTACGATGGCCAGGCTCCTGCCGCTCCTGTCGCGGCGGGCACGGCTCGTGGTGCAGCGTTAGATGTCCCGCCACTTCCTTGCCGAACGTGGATCGGCAACGCCCGCGTCATCAATATTACGCCGCATCGGTATTACATCTGTGCGCGGGAAAGGGCGGCTCTTTACCGTCCGCAGCAATCGTGGGATCGTCGGCCCGGCATCAGGGGCATATGATAGCGGTAACTACCGAGGGAGAGGGAAATCCGCATGACGGCCAAGGCAAAGCTCGTAAAATCCTCGAAACCCCGTTTGGCCGACGTGAAGGCGCCCGACGCGGAGCGCCTGCGTGAACTCCTGATCTCCCGTGCTCCGGCGGAGGACCTGGAAAGCTATGACCGTGCCGCGCTCGACCGTTCCGTCGAACTTGTGCTGACGGCGCTGAAGAAGCATCGGCCGGGCAAAAGTGTGGTCGAGGTAGAGGCGTCACCGGGGATCGAGCGTGCGGGCCGCAACGTCACGACGGTCACGCTCATCAACGACAACATGCCCTTTCTGTTCGATTCGGTGCTAGGCGAGGTCACCGAGTCGGCGGGGGAGCCGGCGCTTCTGCTGCACCCGGTGCTTCTGGTGCGCCACGGCGAAGACGGAATCAGCGAGATTCTCGGTGATGCGGCGGCCAAGGCGGCGCGCAACGCAGACCAGGTCAGCGTCATCCACGTCCACCTGCCCAGGCTGTCGCCAGACCAGTGCACGGCGCTGAAAGCGCGGCTTGCCCACATCCTCGCCCAGGTGCGGGCCGCCGTCAGCGACTGGAAGCCGATGCTGGCTCGCCTCGACCAGGAGATCACGCAACTGCGTTATGCGCCGGTGCCGCTCGACGCCGAGGCGGTGACCGAGGCGATCGCCTTTCTGGAGTGGCTGCGCGACGACAATTTCACCTTTCTCGGCATGCGGGAGTTTCGCTACACGGGCGGCGAGAAGAGCGGCACGCTGGAGCGCGCGCACAAGAAGGGCCTCGGCATTCTGGCCGATCCCGACGTGCTGGTGCTCAGGCGCGGTTCGGAGGCCGTCTCCACCACGCCCGAAATCCGCGCCTTCCTGCACGGGCCGGAGCCGTTGATCGTCACCAAGGCGAATGCCAAGTCGACGGTGCATCGCCGGGCCTATCTCGACTATGTCGGGGTGAAGACGTTCAGCGACGACGGCAAGCTGACGGGCGAGTTGCGGATCGTCGGCCTGTTCACCTCGACCGCCTATACGCGCTCGGTGATGAAGATCCCCTATCTGCGCTCCAAGGCCGAGGCGGTGATCGCCCGCTCCGGCTTCGCGCCGACGGATCATTCCGGCAAGGCGCTCATCAATGTTCTGGAATCCTACCCGCGCGACGAGCTTTTCCAGATCGGCGTGCCGCGGCTGCGCAAGCATGCGGAGGCTATTCTGGGCCTCGGCGATCGGCCGCGCGTACGCGTGCTTTACCGCATCGACCAGTTCGACCGCTTCGTCTCCGTCATCGTCTTCGTGCCGCGCGACCGCTACGATTCTCGCGTGCGCATGGAGATCGGCGAATATCTGAAGACGTCCTTCGATGGGCGCCTGTCAGCCTACTATCCGGCGTTCCCGGAAGGCTCGCTGGCGCGCGTCCACTTCATCATCGGGCGCTCGGGCGGCAGGACGCCGCGCATAGAAACGGAGAAGCTGGAGGCCGGCATCCGCGACATCGTGCGCACCTGGGACGACGCGCTGCGCGAGGCTGTGGAGGATGCGGGCGCGGACGATACGATTGCAGCCGCAGCCGCGGGCTTTCCCGAGAGCTACCGCAACAGCTTTGAGCCGGCGACCGCCCTTGTCGATGCCGGGCGTATAGTGGGCCTCTCCTCCGCCAACCCCATCGCCATCGACTTCCACCGCCACGACGACCAGAAGCCGGACCAAGCGGCGCTGAAGATCTACCATTTCGGCACACCTGTGGCGCTCAGCCGGCGGGTGCCGCTCCTCGAGAACATGGGCTTCCGGGTCATCAGCGAGCGTACTTTCGAGATCGGCGGAGAGGGCGACGGCCATGTCTTCCTGCATGACATGGAGCTGGAGAGCGCCTTCGACGACGCCATCGACCTGACCGACAATGGCGCCCTCTTCGAGGAGCTGTTCCTCGCCGTCTGGCACCAGGAATACGACAACGACAATTTCAACGCGCTGGCCCAGACGGCGCGGTTGAGGGCCTCCGAGATCGCCGTGCTGCGTGCCTACAGCCGCTTCCTGCACCAGGCGAACATCCCGCAGAGTCAAGGCTTCATCGCCGGCACGCTGAACCGCTATCCGCAGATCGCAGACAAGCTCTTCCGCCTGTTCGTCACCCGTTTCGGCCCTCGGCGCGGGGCAGACGATGCCGCCGAAGCGCGGGAGCGGGAAATAGAGGAAGAGATCGAAAGTGCGCTCGACGGTGTGCCGAGCCTCGATGACGACACCATCATCCGCCGCATCCTCAACCTCGTCAAATCGACCCTGCGCACCAATTTCTTTGCCGGGCGCGCGTTGCCGGGCAAGCGTTCGCTGGCGCTCAAGTTCGATTCACAGGCGGTCGAGGGTCTGCCGCAGCCGCGCCCCTGGCGGGAGATCTTCGTTTACGGGCCGGAGGTCGAGGGTGTGCACCTGCGCTTCGGCCCGGTGGCGCGCGGCGGCCTGCGCTGGTCCGACCGGGCGCAGGACTACCGTACCGAGGTGCTGGGCCTGGTCAAGGCGCAGCAGGTGAAGAACGGCGTCATCGTGCCGGTTGGCGCCAAGGGCGGCTTCTACCCGCGGCAGTTGCCGACCGGCGGCAGCCGCCAGGAGATTTTCGAGGCGGGGCGGCAGGCTTATATCAATTTTGTCTCCAGTCTGCTTTCCATCACCGACAATCTGGAGGGCGACCAGGTGGTGCCGCCCGAGGCCGTCGTGCGCCACGATCGCGACGACCCCTATTTCGTGGTCGCCGCCGACAAGGGCACGGCCACCTTTTCCGACACGGCCAACGAGATCAGCCAGGCGCACGGCTTCTGGCTCGACGATGCCTTCGCCTCCGGCGGCTCGGCCGGCTACGACCACAAGAAGATGGGGATTACCGCGCGCGGCGCCTGGGAGGCGGTGAAGCGGCACTTCCGCGAGATGAACCGCGACATCCAGAAGGAGCCCTTCACGGTGGTCGGCGTCGGCGACATGTCCGGCGACGTGTTCGGCAACGGCATGCTTCTGTCGCCCGCCATCCGGCTCATCGCCGCTTTCGACCATCGCGACATCTTCATCGATCCCGATACGGCGGCTTCCTTTGCCGAGCGCAAGCGGCTGTTTGAAATGGGGCGATCGAGCTGGCAAGACTACGACAAGTCCAAGCTTTCCAAAGGCGGCGTCATCGTCTCGCGTACGCAGAAGCAGATCGAGCTCAGCCGCGAGGCGGCAGACGCCATCGGTCTGGAGGGCACGACGGGCTCTCCGGCGGAGATCATGCGCGCCATCCTGAAAGCGCCGGTCGACCTTCTGTGGTTCGGCGGCATTGGCACCTATGTGCGCGCGTCGGCCGAATCGAACGCCGACGCCGGCGACCGCGCCAACGACGCCATCCGCATCACGGCGCGGGAAGTGGGCGCCAAGGTGATCGGCGAGGGTGCTAATCTCGGCGTTACCCAGCGCGGGCGCATCGAGTTCAACCTGGCCGGCGGGCGCTGCAACTCGGATGCCATCGACAATTCCGGCGGCGTCAACTCCTCCGACCTGGAGGTCAACATCAAGATCGCGCTGGCCGGCGCCATGCGCTCCGGCTCGCTGGCACGTCCGGCGCGCGACAAGCTGCTTTCGGCGATGACGGAGGAGGTGGCCGGCCTGGTGCTGGATAACAACTACCGGCAGACGCTGGCTATTTCGCTGGTCGAGCAGCGAGGCCTCTCCGACCTGCCGCACCAGGCACGCATGATGACGGTCTTCGAGAACGAGGGGCATCTCGACCGGGCGGTCGAGTCCCTGCCCGGCCCGCAGGCCATTTCCGAGCGCGAGGGCCGTGGCGAGGCGCTGACGAGGGCGGAGATCGGCGTGCTGCTCGCCTATGCCAAGATCGTGCTGTTCGACGAGCTTGTGGCAAGCGAGGTTCCGGACGAGCCGCATTTCGAGACGGACCTGTTCGCCTATTTCCCCGACAGGATGCGTCAGAAATACGCCACCGAAATCCGCGCTCACCGGCTGCGCCGGGAGATCATCGCCACCGAGCTTGCCAATGACGTGATCGACCGGGGCGGGCCGACTTTCATCACACGTCTGCAGGACATGACGGGCCGGCCGGCGCACGAGATCGTCGCGGCCTATGCCGTGGTACGCGACGGCTTTGGCCTGCGCGCGCTGCACGCGGCCGTAGATGCGCTGGACACCAAAATCGACGGCCAGGTTCAGCTCGCGCTTTACCAGCGGGTCTGGCGGCTGATCGTCGCCGCCACGGCCTGGCAATTGAAGAACGGCGCTGGTGAGGCGGAGGTTGGCAGCCGCATCGAACGGCTTTCCGCAGCGCGCAAGGCGCTGGAGCCGAAGCTCGGGCGCGTGCTGCCCGCCTTTCTCGGCGAGCGGATCGCCTCCGAGACGGCGCGACTCAAGGCGGAAGGCGCGCCTCCATCGTTGGCCGAACGCCTCGCCTTTCTCGACGTTTCCGAATTGGTGCCCGACATCATGCTTGCGGCGGACACGGCGGGCTCGGAACTTGCCAAGGCGGCGAACGCCTTCTTCACCGTCACCGAAGCCTTCCGTATCAGCCGCATCGAGACGGCGGCGCATTCCATCACACCGTCCGATTATTACGACGGGCTGGCGCTCGCCCGCGCTATCGATACGATCGATGCGGCGCGGCGTAGCATCACCATCGCCGCACTCGGCACCCACCGCGATGCCGAAAACCCGGCCGCGCAGTGGGCAAGTGCCGGCGGCGAACGGGTGGGGCGTGTACGCGAGAGCCTGCAGACGCTGACGGATGCCGGCGAGATCACCGTTTCGCGGCTGACCGTCGCCGCGGGTCTTCTGGCGGACCTGACCGCTTGAGTGGGGCAGGGGTGGCGATGGAGGGGGCAGACACGCGAGCCAGCCGCGGCGGCATCTGGGGCTGGATGTTCTTCGATTGGGCGCAGCAGCCTTTCCACACGCTCATTGTCACCTTCGTCTTCGCGCCTTATTTCGCTTCCGCCGTAGCGCCCGACGCGGCGCGCGGTCAGGAGTTGTGGGGGCTGGCGACCGGCATCGGCGGGCTGATGATTGCCTTTTTCTCGCCGGTGCTTGGCGCCATTGCCGACGCATCGGGGCCGCGCAAGCCCTGGATTCTCGGCTTTTCCGTCATCGGTGTTGGAGCCTGCGCCGGGCTCTGGTTCGCAACGCCGGGTATGGAGAGCCTGTGGCCGGTGCTCGTACTGGTCGCCCTTGCCGTCTTCGGCATGGAGTTCGCCGCAGTCTTCAACAATGCGATGATGCCCGCCCTCGTGCCGCGCGCCGAGCTCGGCCGGCTGTCCGGCTCGGCCTGGGGGCTGGGCTATCTGGGCGGGTTGGTCTCGCTCGTGCTGGTGCTCGGCTTCATGGCCGCCTCGCCGGACAGCGGGCGCACGCTTCTGGGCCTCGATCCCGTTTTCGGCCTGGACGCGGATACACGGCAAGGCGACCGCGCGGCGGGCCCCTTCACCGCACTGTGGTACATCGTCTTCGTGCTGCCGATGTTCCTGTTCACGCCCGACCAGCCGCGCCGCAGCGTGACGGGCGCCGTGCGGAAGGGGCTGCGCCAGCTCGGCACGACGCTCCGCCGCCTGCCGTCGGAGCGCAGCTATTTCAGCTTCCTCGCCTCGTCCATGTTCTACCGAGACGCCCTCAACGCGCTTTACGCCTTCGGCGGCATCTACGCCGCCGGCGTGCTCGGCCTGTCCATCGTGCAGATCGGCCTATTCGGTATCCTGGCGAACGTCACTGGCGCTCTCGGAGCCTGGGTTGGTGGGCGTATGGACCAGGCATACGGGCCGAAGCCGGTGGTCAGCATCTCGATCCTGACCTTGAGCCTCTGCTGCCTGCTGGTCATCTCCACCACCAGAAGCGAAGTCCTGTTCGTGCCACTCGGCACGGCGGGTTCGCAGCTTCCCGTTACCCTGTTCTTCATCGCCGGCGCGTTCATCGGCGCTGCCGGCGGCGCCATCCAGGCCGCCTCGCGCACGCTCCTGGTCGATCAGGCGCCGCGAGCGCAGGTGACCGAGGCTTTCGGGCTTTATGCGCTCTCCGGCAAGGCCACCACCTTCATCGGCCCGCTATCGGTGGCTGCGGCGACGGCCTACTTCTCCGGCGGCGCTTTCTCCCCCGAAGACGCGCAGCGGCTGGGGGTGACACCGATCTTGGTGCTTTTTGTTCTGGGGCTGGTGCTCCTGCCCTTCGTGAGAAGCGGTCAGAATGCGGCGGCGGCGTAGTGCCTCGACCAGTTCATCGTTTCATGGAATCGATGAACTGGTCTAACTCGTTGTTTCTTCGCAATTCCGGACGGAAAACCGGTTTCCACTTTTCCTGGAATTGCTCAGATCATGATGACGCTTCGTTGAATCGTCATCCCGATCTATCCCTTTGTTTGAGCATGATCTTTTCCGAAAACCGGTATCCACTTTTCGGGATCATGCTCTAATGCCGAAAATGCCGCATCCCCGTGAAAACCATGGCGATGCCGTGCTCATCGGCTGCCGCGACCACTTCCTCGTCGCGCATGGAGCCGCCGGGCTGGATGACGGCGGTCGCGCCGGCCTCCACCGCCGACAAAAGCCCGTCGGCGAAGGGGAAGAAGGCGTCCGAGGCCACCACGGACCCTTCGGTCAACGGCTGGCCACCAGCGGCTTCGGCTGCATCCTCAGCTTTCCGTGCTGCGATGCGGGCTGAATCGACGCGGCTCATCTGCCCGGCGCCGATACCCACCGTGGCGAGACCTTTCGCGTAAACGATGGCATTCGACTTCACGTGCTTGGCGACACGGAAGGCGAACCTCAGGTCCGCCATCTCCTTCTCGCTGGGCGCGCGCTTCGTCACCACCTTCAGTTCCAGGTCGTCGACGGCGCCGTTGTCGCGGGTCTGCACGAGCAGGCCGCCGGCGACGGTCTTGGCGGTGAGCCCCGCCTGGCGGGGATCGGCCACGCCGCCGGTCAGGAGCAGACGCAGGTTCTTCTTCGCGGCGATCAGCGCTTGCGCCTCCTCGCTGGCATCCGGCGCGATGATGACCTCTGTAAAGATCCTGGCGATCTCTTCAGCCGCCTCGGCGTCGAGCGTCCGATTCAGCGCCACGATACCGCCGAAGGCGGAGACGGGATCGCAAGCGAGCGCCCTGCGGTAGGCCTCGGCGAGCGAGGCGCCTTCGGCAACGCCACAGGGATTGGCGTGCTTGATGATGGCGACGGCTGCGTTCTTCTGCGGGTCGAATTCCGAGACCAGCTCGAAAGCGGCGTCGGTGTCATTGATGTTGTTGTAGGAGAGCTGCTTGCCCTGCACTTGGCGCGCCGTGGCCACACCCGGCCGCTGCTCGCCCGTGACATAGAAACCCGCCTCCTGGTGCGGGTTCTCGCCGTAGCGCATCACCTGTTTCAGGCGCCCGCCGAAGGCGCGCCATTCCGGCGTGGGGACGGAAAGGGTCTCGGCAAACCATTGCGAGATTGCCGCATCGTAGGCGGCGGTTCGGGCATAGGCCTTGGCCGCAAGGTCCTGGCGTAGACGATAGGGCAGCGCACCGTCGTTCTCACCGAGCGCCGCCAGCACCCTTTCGTAATCCGCCGGGTCTGTGACGACGGCGACATAGGCATGGTTCTTCGCCGCCGCGCGCAGCATCGCCGGGCCGCCGATGTCGATGTTCTCGACCGTGGCGGCATAATCGCCGCCACCGAAGCGGACTTCCTCGAAGGGGTAGAGATTGATGACGACGAGGTCGATCGGCTGGATCGCGTGCTCGTCCATCGCCGCCTTGTGCTCCGCGTCGTCGCGGATGCCGAGAAGGCCGCCGTGGACGGACGGATGCAGCGTCTTGACCCGCCCGTCCATGATCTCCGGAAAGCCCGTCAGCTCGGAGACGTCGCGCACGGCAAGGCCTTCCTTGGACAAGGCCGCCGCCGTGCCGCCCGTCGAGACAAGCTCGACGTTTCTGTCCGCCAGTGCGCGGGCGAAGTCGGCGATACCCGCCTTGTCGGAAACGGAGATCAGCGCCCGTCGGACGGGCACGAGGTCGGGCGCGGGGATATTCTTGGCGGAAACGGTCATTGATGTGCTTTCTTCCGTGGGCAGGCCGCTGGACTAGCATCGGCCCGAAAATCGGAATCGATTTTCGGAAAGCACGATGCGTAGATTCAATAACCTACAGCGTCCTTTGTGCGTCCTAAAGGCGCACGGCGCTGTAGCACAGGGAACGCTCAAATCAAGCTGCCGCGAGGCCGCAGAGTCAATTCCGCTCAGCAATGCTGTGGGTGCGCCGGAATTGCCAGCGTACTTCGGGCAGCTCCGGTGCGGAGAAATGGAGCACGATCTGCCGGCTGCGGCAGGGGCCGGCGACGGCGGCGAAGAAAATCGACTCCTCCACCACGGGCTCCACGCCATCGCAGGAGAATACCCAGGTATCGGTGCCTTCGCCGGCAAGGATGAGCAGGCCCTGGTCGTCGCGGTAGAGCTCGATTTCCGGGTGGATGTGGAAACGCATGGCGACGGCGCAGGATCGTCCGGCCGAATAACCGTTGGCTGCCTGGAACCGATCAAGTCCCTGAAGAAGGGCACCGTCCTGCGAGAGCGCCAACTCGCGCTCGTGCAACAGACCGAAACGCTGCACATAGCCGTCGTGGCTGGCGGCGAACGCCTGCGTATCGGGCGTGTCCGTGCGCCGGCGCTCCACCTTGCGCGGGCCGCCGATGAGCGGCGTGCCGATCCATTCGTCCCAGCCGGCCGACAGCGCGAAACGCGCCTGGGAGGTGTCGTCCAGCGTTGCGGTGGAGTGCGCCGCGGTGGCGCGGGCCAGCGGCCGAAAGGCCTCGGCACCGAAGCTGTCGACGCCGCAATTGACGATAAATTGATGCCGCCCCGAAGACATCTCGAAAGAAAGGCAGCCGGCATGGGCAAAGTTGGAGAGCTCCGGCGGCGGCGGTGCGGCGGTGTCGGCGATCACCGTCGTCGTTCCCATGGCCAGCCGCTCGTAGCCCGAATAGGGCGCCTGGGAGAGCGGTGCACCGCCCGTATCGTCGTGGCGCAGGATAGCCGCCACGCGGTCGTGGATGGTCACGCCCATGCCGTTGAAGCGGGCGAGGCTGCCGTCCCGGTGGCGGAAGAAGCGCAGGGCCGGCAGCATGCGCTCCACCGCGCCCACCAGCGCGTCGGGTGGCGATTCGGCCTGGTTCGCATAGGTCTGGCGCAGCGGCAGGAGGTCGGCCAGCAGCTCCATGACGGCGCGCGGGTTGCGCGAGATATGGCCGCCGTCGGGCAGGATCTGACGATCGAGCTCGATGCCCAGATTGCGCGTGGCGGAGCGGAGGGCGGAGACCGGCGTGGGGAGCGACAGGGCGGCGAAGGCGAGTGCCACGCGGGCACGCAGTCTTTCTTCGCCGTCCGGCATCTCCGGCGCCATGGAGCGCAGATAGCGCACCTGGATGGCGAGCACTTTCAGGAACTGGCGATAGAAGGCCAGATCCGCCCCCTGCAGCACGACGGCCGAATGCTGCAGCCAGGCGATGATGCGCCGCGCGGTGATGGAGGGGCCCCAGGCGAGACCCGTGATGCGCCGGCCATGGAGCCCGATCCAGTCAGCAACCAGCGCGCGCGCGTTGGCGGCGGCAAGCTCGGACTGGGCGGCATTGAGATGACGCAGCCAGCGGAAGTCGTGCAGGCTCTCCAGCCAGGCCTGGTTGCGGACCTGCAGATGAAACGGGGACTGACCGCCCGTTTCCACCAGTTGGCCGGAAAGCAGGAAACGCCCATGATAGATCTCGCGGGCGATCTCCGGGTCGGCCAGCCGCAGGTCCGGCGGTGCGATCAACACGCGTTCGGGCGTGCGCCCCGTATAGCGCCAACGATAGGCTGGCCCCGCGCGCAACCGCCGGCGAAGCCGCCGCCAGCCCTCACGCATCGCCAGGTTCCACAGTAGCGGACTATAGCCGCCGGCCATCGTCAACGAACGCACCTATTCCTCGAAATACCTCCCGCTCCCACCAAGAGTCTAAGTGATTCAACGGTTTGTGCGAAGGAGAAATGTTACTACCTCAAACGCCGTAGGCGCGCGGCGAAAAAGCCGTCGACATTGTCGAGACCGTCTCGCCCCGCAGGCGTCGTGCGCAGCCAGCCTTCCGGCGTGATGAAATGCTCCGCGCCCGGCAATTCTTCGGGCCCGATCCGGTCGAGCGCTACATCGTCCCTTTGCTCGATAAGGCCCGCCACCAGCGCCTCGCCTTCGGCGGGATCGAGGGAGCAATTGGAGAAGACGACCGTGCCGCCCGGACGGACGAAGGAAAGCGCGCGCTCGAGAAGCCGTTTCTGCAAATCGGCCAGTTTGGCGACGTCCTCGGGCGTCTTGGTCCAGACGATGTCAGGGTGGCGGCGCACGGTGCCGGTGGAGGAGCAGGGCGCATCGAGCAGCACTGCGTCGAAGAGCCGTTCCGGCTGCCATGTCAGAATATCGGCTTCGACGATGTCTGCCTGAAGGCCGAGCCGCTGCAGATTGGTCCTCAGCCGTTTCAGGCGATTTGCGGACTGGTCCACCGCCGTCACACGCGCACCGGCAAGGGCGAGCTGGGCGGTCTTGCCGCCTGGGGCGGCGCAGAGGTCGGCGACGGCATCCCCCGCGACAGCGCCCAGGAGCCGTGCTGGCAGGCTGGCGGCGGCATCCTGCACCCACCAGGCGCCTTCCGCATATCCAGGCAGTTCCGGCACCGGCGCCGTCAACCGCTCAAGGCGTACCGAGCCGTTGGGCAGCACGCGTCCGCCCAGCCGCTCGGCCCAAAGGTCGGGCTCGGACTTGACGGTGAAATCCACCGGCGGCTCCAGCCGATGCGCCTTGATGATCGCGTCCGCCTGCTCGGCACCATAGGCGGCGGCCAGACGCTCGGCGAACCATGCGGGGGCATCGCTGGTCTCCGACAGCGCACGCGGCAGCGCTTCCTCCTTATGGCGGGCGATGTTGCGCAAAATCCCGTTCACCAGTCCCGAAAAGCGTGCCGTGCGGGGATCGGCGCCGGCCTGGGTCACGGCGAGGTCGACGGCGGCGCTGTCCGGCACGTCGAGGAACAGGATCTGCGCTGCCCCGACATGCAGGGTGTGCGACAGGGCGTGGGCGCCCGCCGGTAGGGGGCGTTGCAGCCGCTCGCTTACCAGTTTCTCAATGGTGCAGCGATGGCGCAGCGCGCTTGCCAGAATGGCGCGGATGAGCGCGCGATCGCGCGGCTCAAGGGTAAGGAACTGCGGGTGGCCGTGCTCGCCGTCGGTCAGCGCGTCGAGCGGCGTGCGGGCATCGATCACCGCGCCAAGCAGCTTGGCGGCGGTGCGGCGAGCAGCAAGGCCGGGCTTGTCTTCGCTCGCCTGCGGTCCCGGGCGCTTTCTTTGCAGTGCCTTGCGCGAAGGAGGCGCTTTGGCGGCCGTCACGACCAGGGGCCCTTGCGGCCACCGGAACTGCGGCCCCATGGGCCAGCTGCGGAGCCGCCGCCCCAGGGTCCGCCGGCGCCTGGCTCCTCGTGCGGCATCTCACCTCCGTGTCCCGCTTCCTGTGCCATCGCCTGCAGGGCGGCTATGCGGTTTTCCGTGGCGGGGTGGGTGGAGAAGAGGTTGTCCATCTTCTGCCCGGAGAGCGGATTGATGATGAACATGTGCGCGGTGGCCGGGTTGCGCTCGGCATCCTGGTTGACGATCTGCCGCGCGCCGCGCGCGATCTTGCCGAGTGCCGAGGCCAGCCACAGCGGCTGGCCGCAGATCTCCGCACCGCGCCGGTCGGCGGCGTATTCGCGCGTGCGGCTGATCGCCATCTGCACCAGCATCGCCGCCAGCGGCGCCACGATGATGGCGACCAGCACGCCGATGAAGCCGAACGGATTGTTGTTGTTGCGCCCGCCGCCGAAGAAGAACGCGAAATTGCCCAGCATCGAGATGGCACCGGCCAGCGTGGCGGTGATCGTCATGGTCAGCGTGTCGCGGTTCTGCACGTGCGCCAGCTCATGCGCCATGACGCCGGCCACCTCCTCCGGGGACAGGCGGCTCAAAAGGCCCGTCGTCGCCGCGACTGCGGCATTCTGCGGATTGCGGCCGGTGGCGAAAGCGTTGGGCTGCGGATTGTCGATGACATAGACGCGGGGCATGGGCAGACCGGCATTCGCGGCAAGGCCGCGCACGATGCGGTAGAACTCCGGCGCCGTGCGCTCGTCCACCTCTTTCGCATGGTGCATCCTGAGCACCATCTTGTCGGCGTTCCAGTAGCCGAAAAGGTTCATGCCGGCGGCGATGACGAAGGCGATCGCCATGCCGCCCGTCCCGCCGACGAGATAGCCGACGCCCATGAAGAGCGCCGTCATGAACGCCAGAAGCATTGCCGTGCGAATCATGTTCATGCCAGTGGCTCCGTTCGCCGCCCGACCGCCCAAGGCAGGTGAGAGCGCATGCATCTTTTCCGCCGCGGTTTTACGGCGGCGGTCCTTTCGCCTATATGATGGGAAGACAACGGTGCATATTCAACAAATGCGCCTTAAGGCGCGACGGAATGAAGCCTGTGAGTGAAGACACGAACAAGATCGCGAGCTCCCGCAAACTGCCGCCCGCAGCCCAGCGCGCGCTGAAGGAGGCGGAGGAGCGGCGCCGACAGCAGGCGGAGCGTGAAATGCAGGCGCCACGCGAGATCGGTGGCCGGAAGGGACTTGATCCCGCCCGCTACGGCGACTGGGAAGTCAAAGGCATCGCCAGCGATTTTTGAGCCGCCCGACGCTTCGCCCAGACCTGTTCATCGTTTCATGGAATCGACGAACAGGTCTAACTCCTTGTTTTGCCCCAATTCCGGACGGAAAACCGGTTTGCGCTTTTCCTGGAATTGCTCTACCCGACGAAGGCGCGCTCCACCACGAAATCGGCGGGTTCGGCGTTGGAGCCTTCCTTAAGGCCGGCCTTTTCAACAAGCGCCTTCACGTCCTTGAGCATGTTCATGGAGCCGCAGATCATCACGCGGTCCTCTGCCTGGTCGAATGGCTTCGTGCCAAGCGCCTCAAAGAGCTCGCCGTTCTCGATCAGCGTCGTGATGCGGCCCATGCGCGGCGAGGTCTCGCGCGTGGTGGAGGTGAAGTGGAAGAGCCGGCCCTCGGTCAGCTCGCCGATCAGCGGGTCCTCGCGCGTGGCTGCGATCAGTTCCTCGCCGTATTTCAGCTCCGCCAGATCGCGGCAGGTGTGGGTGAGGATGACCTCACCGAACTTGTCGTAGGTCTCGGGATCGCGGATGAGGCTGGCGAAGGGCGCGATGCCGGTGCCCGTCGAGATCATGTAGAGGCACTTTCCCGGCGTCAGCGCATCGTTGACCAGCGTGCCCGTCGACTTCTGCCGCATCAGCACCGTGTCGCCCGGCTGGATCTTCTGCAGGTGCTGGGTAAGCGGCCCGTCCGGCACCTTGATGGAGAAGAACTCCACTTCCTCGTCCCAGCTGGGGCTGGCGATGGAATAGGCGCGGAAGACCGGCTTCTCCGCATTCGGCAGGCCGATCATGACGAACTCGCCGGAGCGGAAGCGGAAGCTCTGCGGCCGCGTGATGCGGAAGGAGAATAGCCGGTCCGTGTAGTGCTTCACCGAAACCACGCGCTCGGCATAAACGCCGGCGGGAATCGGGAACTCCAGCGCCTGGACGGCTTCGGTGTTGCGCAGGGCGGCAGTGTTCATGGACTGATCCTTTGTCCGTCGCGGTTCCAGCCTGTCTTGCGAGCACGCTCTTGCTTCGCAAGATTATTAGTATACAAATGATTTTAGGGTCAAGCTCCTAGTGGAAAAGACCTATTCCAAAACGCCGCCTGGAAAAAGGTTTTGCATTCCGGATTTTCAGCATGAGTGAGAAAAGCGGCGCAGAATCGGGCCATGTCGTAGCAGGCATCGATGTCGGAGGCACTTTCACCGACCTTCTGCTGGTCGACGGGCGTGGGGGCGGTCCAGCCCGGGTAGCCGTCGCCAAGACACCAACGACGACCAACAACCAAGCCCACGGCGTGGTGAACGCGCTTCATCAGGCCGGCGTGCCGGCGGCCGAGATCGGCCTCATCGTGCACGGCACGACGACGACCACCAATGCCGTGCTGGAGCGCCGGCTGGCGGCGACGGGCATGATCACCACCAAGGGTTTCCGCGACGTGATCGAGCTCGGGCGGCGCACCCGGCCGCAAGCCTACGGCATGACCGGTACCTTCACGCCCGTCATCCCGCGCAATCTGCGGCTGGAGGCGGCAGAACGCATGGATGCTTCGGGCTGGGTGCTGGAGCCGCTCGACGAGGAGGGCTTGCGCGCCGCGCTGCGCCGGTTGCTCGACGCCGGCTGCGTCTCCCTCGTCATCCATTTCCTGCATGCCTATGCCAACCCGGCGCACGAGCTTCGCGCGGCTGAGATCGCACGCGAGGTCTGGCCGAACGACCACATCACCACCGGCCATTCGCTCTTGTCGGAGGCGCGGGAGTTCGAGCGCGGCGTGACGGCGGCCGTCAATGCGGCGGTGCAGCCGATCCTGGAGCGCTACGTCGCCCGGTTGTCGGACGAATTGAAGACGCTGGGCTACCGGCGCGACTTCCTCGTCATGAACGGCAATGGCGGCATGATTTCCGCCGCGCACGTGGCGCGCGAGGCGGCGAAGACGGTGATGTCCGGCCCGGCTTCCGGCGTCATGGCCGCCGCCTATACGGCGCGGCGGGCGGGGGTCGAGAACCTGATCACCTACGACATGGGCGGCACATCGACAGACGTGGCGCTGGTGCGCGGCGGGAAGGCGGCGGTCTCCAACGAGATCGAGATCGAATATGCCATGCCGATCCACGTTCCCATGGTGGACGTGCACACGGTGGGTGCCGGTGGCGGCTCCATTGCCAGGGTCAACGATGCGGGGCTGATCGAGGTGGGCCCCGAGAGCGCGGGTGCGGTGCCGGGGCCTATCTGCTATGGCCGCGGGGGTGGGGAGCCTACGATTTCGGACGCCAACCTCCTGCTCGGCCGGTTGAACCCGCGCAAGCTGCTGTCGGTGGACAGCCCGGTGTCGGTCGACGACGTGAAGGGGGTCTTCGCCGAGAAGCTCGGCCGGTATATGGGCTTCGATGCGGTGGAGGCGGCGGGCGCGGTGTTGAGGCTCGCCAACATCAAGATGGCGGGTGCCATCCGCATGGTCTCGCTCGGCAAGGGGCACGATCCGCGCGACTTCGCCCTCTTCGCCTTCGGCGGCGCGGGGCCGCTGCACGCTTCGGCGCTTGCCCGCGAGCTCGGCATCCCGCGCGTCATGGTGCCGGCGCGGCCAGGCATCACCAATGCGCTCGGCTGCGTGGTGGCCGATCTCAGACACGACTTCGTCAACACGGTGAACAGGCCGGTGGCCGACGTCGATCTCGACCTGGTGCGCGGGGTGCTCGCGGCGCAGCGGGCGGAGGGCGAGGCGTTGATCGCCGGGGAGACAGTGCGGCCGGAACGCATGGAGTATGCGCACTCCGCCGATATGCAGTTCGTCGGTCAGACGCACCTCCTGAACGTGCCGCTGCCCGGCCCCGCGGTGGACCGCGAGACGCTGCAGGCGCTCTTCGAGGAAGCCTATTTCGCCCGCTTCAAGGTGCGGCTGCCGGAAATCCGCGCCAATCTGGTGAACCTCAACACGTCCGTCATCGGCGTGCGGCCCGAGATCGATCTCGCCACGCTGATCGATCCCGCCGGACGTATGCAGCGGCTGGAGGAAGCGCTGGTGGAGAGGCGGCCGGTCTGGTTCGACGGCGCCTGGCATGACACGCCCGTCTACGGCCGCGGAAAGCTGCCGCTCGACGCTGTCATCGAGGGACCGGCTATCCTGGAGCAGCTCGATACGACGACGGTGATCGAGCCCGGCGACCGGGCTACAATGGATGGCGACGGGAATATTATCATCGCGGTGAGGAGCGTGTGATGATGACGGGCAGGTGCGCGACCGAGCTAGATGCCATCACCCTTTCCGTCATCCAGGCGGCGCTGCAGCAGGTCTGCGACGAGATGGATCTGGTATTCTCCCGCGCCGCCTTCTCTCCCGTCATCGCCGAGGCCAACGACCGCTCCGACGGCATCTATTCGGCCGAGGACGGTTCGCTGATCGCACAAGGGGCGGGCGGGCTGCCGGTCTTCGTCGGCGTCATGCAGTATTCGACCGGCACGCTGATCGAGCGCATTCGCGAGGGCGTGACGGCGGCACCCGAGTCGGGCGACATCTACATCGTCAACGATCCCTATCTGGGCGGCACGCATCTCATGGATGTGCGGTTCGCCATGCCGGTGTGGCGAGGGGGTGAAATCTATTGCTGGCTCTCCAACACGGGGCACTGGCCGGATATCGGCGGGGCGGTGCCGGGGGGGTTCTCGGCCTCGGCCACGGCGGTGGAGCAGGAGGGGCTGCGCCTGCCGCCCGTGAAACTCTTCAAGAAGGGTGTGCTCGACCCCGAGATCTACGCCATCATCTCATCCAACATCCGCGTGGCGGACCAGCGCATCGGCGACATCCGCGCCCAGGCCGCGGCGCTTGAAGTGGGTGCCGAGCGGCTCAGCGAAGTGCTGGATCGTTACGGAGACGAAACGGTGCGCATGGCGATTGCCGAACTGCGCCTGAGGGCGGCGGCGCAGATGCGGGCGCGCATCGCCGAAATTCCCGACGGGATCTATCGCGGCAAAGCGTATGTGGACTCCGACGGGGTGGTGGATGCGCCGCTGACGATCGCGCTGGCGGTCGAGAAGAAAGGCGATGCGCTGACCTTCGATTTCTCCGGTTCCAGCCCGCCCTGCACCGGGCCGATGAACAGCGTGCTGGCGACGACGCTCTCCTCGGTCTACCTCGCCATGCGGCATATCTTTCCCGAAGTGCCGCTTTCCGCCGGCGCCTTCGATCCGCTCGTCGTCAAGCGGCCGGAAGGCACCTTCCTCGATGCCCGCTATCCGCGCCCCGTCTCCGGCTGCGCGGCGGAGGTCTCGCAGCGCATCGCGGAAGCCGTCTTTTCCGCCATGGTGAAGGCGCTGCCCGACGAGGTGACGGCCGCGCCCGCCGGCTCCAGCGGCAATTTCGCGCTGGGCGGGCACGACCCCGCGCGCGGGCGCGACTTCGTGATGTACCAGATCTCCGGCGGCGGCTATGGCGGCAACGCACATGACGACGGGCTATCCAACGGCTGCTCCACCATCGGCATTTCCAAGTCGCCGCCTATCGAGGTGATGGAGCAGGCCTTTCCCGTGCTCTACCGGCACTACGCGCTGCGCGAGGGCTCAGGCGGGGCCGGGTGCCGGCGCGGGGGATTCGGGCTTGCTTACGAGGTGGAGCTTCTGCGCGGCGAGGCGCGCGCGTCCTTCGTCATGGATCATGGCCGTACCGGACCGCAGGGCGCGCTCGGCGGGGCCGACGGGGCGGTGAACACGGTAACGGTCTGGCGCGACGGCAAGGCGCACGTGCCGCCGCACCTTTCCAAGGAACAGGATATCCCGCTGAAGGCCGGCGACCGCGTGTCCGTCGGCACGCCGGGCGGCGGCGGGTATGGCGATCCGTTCGAGCGCAAGCCGGAGCTGGTGCTGCGGGATGTGGCGCTGGGGTACTACACGGCGAGCCAAGCCGAAGCGCTGTTCGGCGTGGTGCTGAGCGCGGACGGCAGCGCCATCGACGAGGCGGCGACGGCGCGTCGGCGGGGCTAGCGCATCGGCCCGTGGCCGGATTGACATATCGCTCCGCTGTCACCAACTGCGGTCGTAGCGTTTCTGTCCGGAGACCGTGATGAGCCGTCTTTTGATCACGCTCGGAATCGTTCTGCTGGTGGCGGGGCTGCTATGGCCGTGGCTGCAGAAAAGCGGGCTCGGGCGCCTGCCCGGCGACATCGTGATCGAACGCGAGAATTTCCGCTTCTACCTGCCGATCACGACCTCCATCCTGATCAGCGTCGTCATCAGCCTCATCGCCTGGCTGCTGAACCGATAGGGCAAAAGAAAAGGCGGGCAAGGCCCGCCTTTTCGTCTGTCGAAGATGCCCGAAGGCTCAGCCCTCGGTCTTCTCGCTCTCGGCGGCCTCCTCGGCCGGGGCTTCCGCGACTGCCTCGGCGGGAGCTTCGGCAGCGGCAGGCTCCTCGGCCGGTGTCTCGGCGGCAGCAGCCTCGGCCTCGGCGGCAGCAGCCTTCGCCTCCTCCTCGGCCTGCTTCGCGGCGGCGAGACGCTCCTGCGCCTTCTTGCCGGGCTCGGCCTTGTTCGGGTTGCTGCGCTCGGGACGCTTGGCGAGGCCCGCCTGGTCGAGGAAGCGGAGCACGCGGTCGGTCGGCAGGGCGCCGTTGTCGAGCCAATGCTTGATGCGCTCCTCGTTGAGCTTCACGCGCTCGGCGTCCTTGGGCAGCGTCGGGTTCCAGGAGCCGAGCTGCTCGATGAAGCGGCCGTCGCGCGGTGCGCGCACGTCGGCCACGACGACGTGGTAGTAGGGGCGTTTCTTGGAGCCCGCGCGGGCCAGTCGGATTTTCAGTGCCATTGTTCTTCCTTTCGATGATGGCGATCAGGCCGGCACGGCGTGCCGGAAACACAAGCGCGGCTCGCCGCGCAGGGTGGTGGGCGGCAGGGGCATCGCCCCCAGCCTTTCGACTACCGCCTGGGACGGCAGGTTCTCGGGATGGACGAAGCTCATGAGCGGCGGCAGCTTGAGATCGCGCGCGACCCAGAGCTGCACGCGTGAGGCGGCCTCCGTAGCGTAACCCTGGCCCTCGAAGCCGGCATAGATGCTCCAGGCGAGCTCGGGCTCCTCGATATAGGGCGGGTGCCAGAGCCCGGCGAAACCGATCGTCGCCTGGTCCTCCTTGCGCTCGAGCGCGAAAAGCCCATAGCCGTTGAGCGCCCACTCGCCCACCATCGAGGTAAAGCGCGTCCAGGCGTCCCATTCCTTCCTGGGCCCGCCGATATAGCGCGTGCGCTCCGGATCGGCCCGGAAGATCGCATAGGCGGGGAAGTCGTCCGCCCGCCAGCCGCGCAGGATCAGGCGCTCGCTTTCAAGCACGGGTGTCATGCCTGCGCCTCGCCCTTTTCCGGTGCGCCGTTGCCGTGCTCCTCGGCGATCGCCTCGTGATGGCGGATGACCTCGCGGATGATGAAGTTCAGGAACTTTTCCGCAAAATCGGGGTCGAGTTGCGCTTCGTCGGCCAGCCGGCGCAGCCGGGCGATCTGCGCCTGCTCGCGCGCCGGATCGGCCGGCGGCAGGCCGTGGGTCGCCTTCAATACGCCGACCGCCTTGGTGCAGCGGAAGCGCTCGGCGAGCATGTGGAGGAGGGCGGCGTCGATATTGTCGATCGACGCACGCAGCTCCAGGAGCTGCGCCTTGGCGAAATCCTTGTCCGCGTTCATCCCCCGCCCCCCTACTTCTTCCTCGGCAGGCCGGGCAGGCCGCCGCCCGGAAGGCCCGGCAAGCCGCCACCGCCGCCCGGAAGGCCGGGAAGCCCCCCTTTGGGTAAACCTTGGGGCAGGCCGCCTTGCGATAGGCCCGCGGCTTTCGCCTGTTTCTGCAGGGCTTCGAGCTCTTTGGGGTCCATCTTGGAAAGGTCCGGCATGCCGCCGCCCAGGCCGCCAAGGCCCATCTTCTGCGCCATGCCGCCCATCATCCCGCGCATCATGCCGCCCTTTTTGCCCTTGCCGCCCATGGCCTTCATCATGTCGGCCATCTGGCGGTGCATCTTCAGGAGCTTGTTGATCTGCGCGGCGTCGGTGCCGGAGCCGGCGGCGATGCGCTTCTTGCGGCTGTGCTTGAGGAGGTCGGGATTGGCGCGCTCCTTCGGCGTCATCGACTGTATGATGGCGATCTGGCGGCCGAACATCTTGTCGTCGAGGCCGGCGGCGGCGAGCTGGTCCTTCATCTTGCCCATGCCCGGCATCATGCCCATGATGCCGCCCATACCGCCCATTTTCTGCATCTGCGCAAGCTGATCGGCGAGGTCGTTCAGATCGAACTTCCCCTCCTGCATCTTCCGGGCCATCGCCGCAGCTTTTTCCTGGTCGATGGTCTCCGCCGCTTTTTCGACCAGGCTGACGATGTCGCCCATGCCGAGGATTCGGTCAGCGATACGCTTGGGATGGAACTCCTCGAGAGCATCCATCTTCTCGCCGACGCCGATGAGCTTGATCGGCTTGCCGGTGACAGCACGCATGGAAAGGGCAGCGCCGCCGCGGCCGTCGCCGTCCATGCGGGTCAAGACGAGGCCGGTGATGCCGACGCGCTCGTCGAAGCTTTCCGCCAGGTTCACCGCGTCCTGGCCGGTGAGCGAATCGGCGACCAGAAGGATCTCGTGCGGGTTCGAGGTGCGCTTGATGTCGGCCATCTCGGCCATCAGCGGCTCGTCGATATGGGTGCGGCCGGCGGTGTCGAGGATGACGACGTCGTGGCCGCCGAGCTTCGCCGCCTGCACGGCGCGCTTGGCGATGTCGACGGGGGTCTGATTGGCGACGATCGGAAGCGTGGCGACCGAGACCTGCTCGCCGATCTGGCGGAGCTGCTCCTGGGCGGCGGGGCGGCGGGTGTCGAGCGAGGCCATGAGCACTTTCTTGCCCTGGCGTTCGGAAAGCCGCTTGGCGATCTTGCCGGTGGTGGTCGTCTTGCCGGAGCCCTGCAGGCCGACCATCATGACGACGACAGGGGCCGGCGCGTTGAGATCGATTGTCTCGCCTTCGGCGCCCAACATCTCGACCAGTTCGTCGTGGACGATCTTGACGACCATCTGGCCGGGCTTGACAGACTTCAGCACCTGTGCGCCGACGGCCTTCTCACGCACGCGGTCGGTGAAGGAACGCACCACGTCGAGCGCCACGTCGGCCTCGATCAGCGCCCGGCGCACCTCGCGCAGCGCAGCCGCGACGTCGGCCTCCGACAGGGCGCCACGCCCGGTCAGGCCGTTCAGGATTGCGCCGAGGCGTTCCTGCAGGTTCTCAAACATCCGCGTTCCTCTTGTCTCGCATCGTCAGACACGAGAGGTAATGCATCCGCGGCCGGGGTTAAACCTCGCGCAAAGCCGAAAAGCACCCGGGGGCGCATCGCGCTGCCGGGTGTTGACCTCCGGGATCGGCCCCCTGGAAGGGCGCCCCGGTCGGCTGCTCGGAGTTTGCACTCGTCGCGGAAAGTCGGCGCTTCTAGACAGGAAATAGCGACGAGAGTCAAGCGGCCGCATGGGAGGCCCAGGGCCCCGAACTCGGGTTAACGCGCTTTCGCTGTTGTGGGTTGGCTGATTCCATGGGTGCTCGGTTGATTCGGAGCGCCCGCCAT
>NZ_WQNH01000013.1 GCF_009812055.1 Chelativorans xinjiangensis
TAGTGCCCGTCCATAAACGGTAAGCTGCTGAAATTACTGGAGGAATCACCAAATTTCCGCAGGAAAGGCCCGACGGTTTCAGGTACACTTTAGATCATACCACTGATTCTAAAGGGAAACCCGCAACCGCCGGAGCCGACAATGCGCCAAGAACGCACCGTCCAATCCAGTGTATTCGATCTTTTCGCCGAACACGAGATCGGCCGTGAGCTGAAAGCCATATCGCAGTGGCTGGACGAACATCGCGACCTGCTCGGGCTGGTGACGCGGGACCTGCGCCGGCATGGGGTCAGGGAAACCGGTCGCGCGGGCCTGCCGACGGAGGCCGTGCTTCGCTGCGCGCTACTCAAGCAGCATCGCCAGTTGAGCTACCAGGAGCTGGCCTTCCATCTCGAAGACTCCGCCTCGTTCCGAGCCTTTGCCCGGCTGCCGTGGGGATGGAGCCCGAAGAAATCGGTGTTGCACAAGACGATCTGCGCGATCCGGGCGCAAACCTGGGAAGAGATCAATCGGAGGCTGTTGACGAGCGCCCGGCGGGACAGGTTGGAAAACGGCAAGGTCGTACGTGTCGACAGCACCGTCACCGCAGCATTCATCCACACGCCAAGCGACAACAGCCTGTTATGGGACGCCGTGCGGGTGATGGTGCGGCTGCTCCACGCGGCCGATGCCCTGGGCAGCGCCACCCCATGGCATGATCACTGCCGCGCGGCGAAGAAGCGGGCCCGGACGATCGAGTATGCCCGCAGCCGTCTCCAACGGGTCAAGTCCTATCGCGAGCTGCTCAGGATCACCCACAAAACCCTGGCCTATCTGGACCAGGCGGCGGCGCAGTTGCCCCTGGCGACGGGCCCGGCCGGCGAACTCTGGCAGGCCACCGTCTGCCACTACCGGCCGCTGATCGAGCAGATCATCGCCCAGACCGAGCGGCGGGTCCTGGGCGGCGAGGCGGTGCCCGCCGGCGAGAAGCTGGTAAGCCTCTTCGAGCCGCATGCCGACATCATCGTCAAGGGCCGTCGCGATGTCGATTACGGCCACAAGCTCAATCTGACCACCGGCAGAAGCGGCCTGATCCTGGATCTCGTCATCGAGGCCGGCAACCCGGCCGACAGCGAGCGTCTGCTGCCAATGCTGGAGCGCCACATCGCCTTTTATGGCCAAGCGCCGCGGCAGGCGGCCGCCGATGGCGGCTTTGCCAGCCGTGCCAATCTGAGCCAGGCCAAGGCCTGGGGCGTGCGCGACATGGCCTTCCACAAGAAGGCGGGCCTCAAAATTGAAGACATGGTCAGGAGCCGCTGGGTCTACCGCAAGCTGAGGAACTTCCGCGCCGGCATCGAGGCCGACATCTCCTGCCTGAAACGTGCTTACGGTCTGGCCTGCTGCACCTGGCGTGGGCTAAGCCGCTTCAAGGCTTACGTCTGGTCCTCGGTGGTCGCTTACAACCTCGCCCTCTTCGCCCGCCTCACAGCCAGCTGAGCCCACTCATCGGGTCGCCCTCAATGGCATGCCGGCGAGTGCCGGCCGATACCTTACGCCCGCATGACTGTTGCAAACACTCTCGGTCGGCGATCTCACCGTCTCGCGCCATCACGTGCCGCAAAAACACCATGGATTGAGCCGCCAAACGACCTTGAACACTCGCAAAAACAGCGGTTTATGGATGCGCACTAGTCTAAGTGCCGCAAAAACACCATGGATTGAGCCGCCAAACGACCTTGAACACTCGCAAAAACAGCGGTTTATGGATGCGCACTAGTCTAGTGCCCGTCCATAAACGGCTATTTTTGCGGGATTTCCGGACGCCGATTATCGGCCGGAGCGGCGTTTCTGGCAATGGGGCGTGCACGGAGACTGCCAGTTGCGACAGTGGAGGCTGTCTGGCGACACTGCGCGCACAAGGGGTCGGCCGGCGGTTGCCGGCGTGCCGTTGAAGGCTGCGGTGACGGCTTTCATTTAAGACCGGGCGGCGCAATCTGCCGCCGCGCACCCCCCGGTCCTATGCGCTGCCGCTATTTACTCAGATCGTTTGACTTAATCGCGCCACCTGCGCTACGCTCGCGATACAGGGGCTGGTGGTGATGCTCAAGGGTACCAACCAGGAAGTGGGACGGCCACATAACCGGCGCATCGTTCTCGAGACGATCCGGCAGCACGGCCCCCTGCCCCGCGTGGAGATCGCACGGCGTATCGGCCTGACGACCCAGACGGTTTCTACCATCACTTCGGAGCTGCACGAGCGGGGCTTCGTCGCCCTGCGCCCGGGCGTGCCCAAGGGGCGCGGCTTCCCTGCCCCCTCACTCGAGATCAATCCCGACGGCGGCTACGCCTGCGGCGTGTATGTGACGCCGCGCGGGCTCGAGGCGGGACTGATCAACCTTTCCGGCAAGGTGCTCGCGCGCAAGGCTGTGAGCGCGCCGCAGATGTCGGCGGACACGGCGTTCGCGCATATCGGGGCGATGGTTAGGGAGATGGTCGCGGACTGTCCGCGGGAACGCTTCATCGGCGCGGGGATGGCCATGCCCGGCCCGTTCGATATCGAATCCATGAGCTTCGTCGGCCCCACCACAATGGAAGGCTGGCGCGGTGTCGATGTTGGCGACCGCCTCCAGAAGGCGGTCGGCTATCCCGCCTTCGTGGAGGTGGACAGCGCCGCCGCAGCCCATTGCGAGCGCCTCTACGGCGTCGGCGAGGAGTTGTTCAACTTCTACTACCTTTACATGGGCGTTGGGCTCGGCGGGTGCGTCATATATGACGGGCAGGTGATCAGAGGTGCTTGGGGCAACGCGGGCGAGATAGGACATGTCCCGCTGGTGCCCGATGGAGACCCCTGCCCGTGCGGAAACCACGGCTGTCTGGAACGCTATCTCTCGCTCGAGGCCTATGCGCGGCGCACGCCGGTGATCGGCGAGGCGGGTTGGCTGGAGGAGACGGCGCCTCTTCTGCGCTCGGCGATCGTGACCATAGAAAACCTGTTCGACCCCGAGACGATCGTGCTGGGCGGGCTCGCGCCGGTGGAGCTCAGACTCAAGCTGCTGGCCTTGACGGCGGACCTGCCCAACTCCCTAGCCGCGCGCCAGGATCGTCAGCACCCGCGGGTTATTCTTTCGCGGTGCGGAACGGACGCCGTTTTGCGCGGTGCCGCTTCGCTGGCCATCACCCAAGTGTTTTCGCCGCGCTTGCCCGCTCCTCCCCGGGCGGCCGGCGACTTGTTCGCAAAAGCCGGGAGGGCCCGCATTGAATGAAAAACCACCGCTCCTGAAGTTGGAGGCGATCCGTAAGCACTTCGGCGCCATCGAGGCGCTGAAGGGTATCGATATGGAGATCAACAGCGGCGAGGTCGTCGCGTTGCTGGGCGATAACGGTGCCGGCAAGTCGACGCTCGTCAAGATCGTCTCCGGCGATCTGCGACCGACCGCGGGCCGGATCGTCATGGAGGGCGAGGAGCACGACTTCGCCTCCCCGGCCGAGGCCAAGGCGGCAGGGATCGAAACCGTCTATCAAGATCTCTCCTTATGCACGAATGCCGATGTCGTGGCCAATTTCTTCATGGGCCGCGAGATCACCAAGCGTTTCCTCGGCATCCCAATCCTGCAGGAACGCGAGATGGAGGCGGTCGTCGCACAGGCGATGGCGGACGCGGGAACGCAGATCCCCTCGCTGCGGACCAATGTTGAGTACCTATCGGGCGGCCAGCGCCAGGCGATCGAGCTCAACCGCTTCGTCCACTGGGGCGGCAAGCTGGTCCTCCTCGACGAGCCTTTCGCCGCGCTTGGCGTGGAGCAGACGCGGCGCGGGCTGGAAACGGTCCGCCAGGTGGCCTCGCGCGGCATCGGCGTGGTCGTCATCACGCACATCATGGCGCAGGCCTTCCAGGTTGCTGACCGGATCATCGTCATTCGACACGGCGTCGTGGCCGGCAATGTGCGGCCCGAGGAGACCACCTCCGACCAGGTCATCGACATGATAACCGGAGGTTCCCTGTCCGGCGCCGGTAAGGGCAGGGGTTAGGGGAACAGTGGTCCGGCAACTGGAAAGAAGGAGTCCAGTCCATGAGGAGAATCGTTAGTACGCTCGCAGGCGCCGCCCTCGCCGGCGCTGCATTCATGTCATCGGCCCTGGCCCAGGAGAAAGGCACGATCTACTACATGGTGCCCACGCTGCTCGACGAGTTTCAAACCGAGTCGGTCAACGCCATCGAAAGCTTTCTCGCACAGGTGGGCTACGAGACGGTGACGCTGAACGCCGACAACAAGACCGACGTCCAGCAAAGCCAGATGAACGACACCATCCTGCTCGACCCGGAGGCGATCGTCATCGCGCCGGTCGACTTCAATGCCCTGACACCCTCGATCGAGCGGGCGCGCGAGGCCGGTGTTCCGGTCATGATCTTCGACCGCCAGATCACCTCCACCAAGGTCGACTTCACATCGGTCGCCGGGACGGTCGAGATCGGTCACATCGCCGCGCGCGAGATCCAGCGCCTGCTGGAGGAGAAGAACGGCTCCGTCTCGGGCAAGGTGCTGCAGGTGCTCGGCGATCCCGGCGATCCCTACACACTGGACATCCAGCAGGGCTTCGAGGAACGCATGGCCGACCATGCCGACGTGGAGATTATCTCACTGCCGGCGATGCAGTGGGAGGCCTCCAACGCCGGCTCCATCGTCGCCGACCAGCTTCTGGCCAATCCCGACATCGACCTGATCTTCGTGCACGCGGCGCATCTGGCGGTGGCCGCCGTCGCCTCGCTCGAGGCCGCGGGCAAGAAACCGGGCGATCTCCTGCTCGTCTCGTCCAACGGTGCGCCGGTGGGGCTCGACCTGATCCGACAGGGATGGGAGCAGGTGGAGGTGGAACAGCCGCTCTACGCCCAGGCGGCGGCGATCGCCATGTTCGCCGACAAGGTGGTCAACGGCGAGGAAATCGCGCCCGGCACGTACGATGTGCTCGGCCTCGAATCGGAACTGACCATCGAGGAATGGGGGCCAAACCTGAAGATCCCCGGTGCCGCGATCACCAGCGAGAATGTCGACGAACCGCGCTTCTGGGGCAATCTGACGCCCCCGAGTGACCCGATCAAGCCGGTGGAATAGGCCGGATAGGCCGGATCGGACCATCCATCCAGCCGGCCCGCACACTGCGGGCCGGTCTCTGCCGGGACAGGATCGCCAGATGACGCCAGCGCGCCGCGCAACAATCGAATTCCTGCTCGACAATCTCGTCTGGCTGATGCTGATTGTCGTCCTGATCGTGTTTTCGCTTGCCGTTCCACGATTCTTCCAGTTCGGCATTTTCGCCAATATCGTCGAACAGTCCACATTTGTCGGCGTCATGGCGATCGGGCTGGCGATCGTGATCATCTCCGGCAATCTCGACCTTTCGGTCGAGTCGACGGCCGCTCTCAGCGCCATGGTGACGGGGCTTCTCTTTGCCACCCAGGGTATTGGCCTGGGGCTTACGCTGGAGCCGTCGTGGCTGATGTTGCCGGTCTCGCTCCTTCTGGCGATGATCGTCGGCGCCATCATCGGTTTTATAAATGGATTCTTCGTCGTCAGGGTGGGCATGGCAGCCTTCATCGTCACGCTGGCCTCGTTCATCTGGGTGCGCGGACTGGTGGTCGCCGTATCGGGTGGGCGCTCTGCGCAGAGCTTGGCACCTTCCATCCGCATCATCGGCACGGCCGACATCCTCGGCATTCCGCTCCTGGCCTGGATCTCGATAGGCTTTTTCGTGCTCTTTTCTGTCCTCATGGCCAAAACGCCGTTCGGGCGCTACGTCACGCTCGTGGGCGGAAACCGCGAGGCGACCTACCGCGCCGGCATCGACAGCGACAGGATCCTCTGGGCGAGCTTCATCATCGCCGGGCTGCTGGCCGGCGTCGCGGGTTGGCTGTTGGCGATCCGCACCTCCGGCGCCACGGCCAATCTGGGCGCGGGCATGCTGTTCAACGCTTTCGCCGCGGTCGTCATCGGCGGCATCAGCCTGAAGGGCGGTATCGGCAAGCTGCCGGGAGTCTACGCTGGCGTCCTGCTGCTCTATTCGATCCACACAGCGATCAATCTGATGGGGCTGCCGGCGCACTACACACAGATGATCCTGGGCGGGCTCGTGCTCGCGGCGGTTCTGCTCGACACGTTGAAACTGAGGCTCAGGGAGAGATTGCTTTGACCGGACGGCTGAAGGATCGCGTCGCGCTGGTGATCGGTGGCGCGCGCGGCATCGGCGGCGCCATCGCCGACCGTTTCACCAGCGCGGGCGCGAAGATCGCGCTGGCGGATGTGGAGGAGGAGGCGGGCGAGGCGCGCGCAAGTGCCCTTGACGGCATTTTCGTGCGCACCGACATTTCGCGTCCGGAGGACGCGGAGGGGGCGGTAGCGGCCACCGTCACGTATTACGGGCGGATCGACATCCTGGTGCAGAATGCGGGCATCTATCCCTGGACGCTGATCGAGAACATCAGTCCGGAAGAGTGGGACCAGGTCTTCGCCGTCAACATGCGCGGAACCTTCCTGGCCGCGCGTGCCGCGCTACCGCACATGAAAGCGCAGAGATACGGGCGCATGGTCTTCACCTCCTCGATCACCGGCCCACACGTCACCAGCCCGGGCCACGGCCACTACTCGGCGACCAAGGCCGGCATCAACGGCTTCATCCGCGCTGCAGCGCTGGAATTCGCTGGCTACGGCATCACCGTGAATGGAGTCGAACCCGGCAATATTCTTACCGAAGGCATGAAGGCTCACCGCAGCGAGACGTTCATCCGGCATATGGCCGAGTCGATCCCGCTCGGCCGGCTCGGCACGCCGGAGGATGTCGCCAACGCCTTTCTTTTCCTCGCCTCGGACGAGGCCGCATATATCACGGGCACGACCATCGTCGTGGACGGGGGCCAGCTCCTGCCCGAGGGGAACGATTTCAGGATCAACCCGGAATGAGCGGGATGGACATACAGGGGTAGTGCGACATCGATCCGGTGGCCGGGGGCGGCCCAGGACATCACCTTTCGCAACCGGTAGTAAAGCCATGACGAATTCATCCATTTCTCCCGCTGGAACCTGCGCCAGGTTATCAACGCGTCCGGCACGATGACGGTGCTGGGCGCCTCGCGCACCGTGCCCGAGGCCCAGCAGGCAATAAGTGAGATCGCGGACGCGTTCATTCCACTCGATGATCTCCTGGACCTTGCTTCGGAGGCGATCCAGCGGCTTACCGGAGCAGAGGCCGGTTTCGTGACGGCCTCTGCTTCGAGCGGCTTGGTATTGGCGGTGGCCGCCTGCATGACGGGCTCCGACCGCGGGCGCATCATGCGGCTGCCGGACACGCAGGGCATGCGCACGGAGGCGATCATCCAGGTCGGCCATCTCGTCGACTACGGCACCACGGTGGAGATGTCGCTCAGACTACCAGGAGGCAAGCCCGTCCTCGTAGGTTCCGTCAGCCGGACGCATGACTTCCAGATCGAGTCTGTGGTCAGCGAACGGGCGGCCTGCATCGTGTACGTCGTCTCGCATCATACGGTCCAGTACGGCATGGTGCCGCTGGAGCGCGTAGTGGAAATCGCGCATGCGCGTGACGTGCTGGTGATCGTCGATGCGGCGTCGGAGTATGACTTGCGTGGGTTCCCGGAGAAAGGCGCCGACGTCGTCATCTACAGCGGGCACAAGTTCCTGAGCGGCCCCACCTCGGGAATGATGGCCGGTCGGAAGGACCTCATCCACGCATGCCGCCTGCAGAACCTAGGGGGTGGGCCGTCCCATGAAGGCCGGCAAGGAAAGCATCGCCGGCCTGATCGGCGCGCTGGAAGCTTGGGAAAAGCGTGATCATGAGGGCATCCGCCGCGAGGAGGACCGCAAGCTGAATGTGATCCTGAAGACACTGGACGGCCTACCTGGGCTGATAGCACGGAAGGTGCCGGACCCGACCGGCAACCCGCTCGACCGGATCATGTTGGCCGTTCTCCCCGAGGAGGCCGAAATGACAGCGGCGCAGATGGCCGAGGCACTCGCCCGGGAGACCGTACCAATCATCGTGCGCGGCCACGAGGTGGAGCTCGGGCATTTCTTCATCGACGTGTGCAACTTGCGGGACGGTGAAGAGACTATCGTGGGCAAGGCCATCGCGCGCCTGGTGAGATGATGCCCTAAAGGGAGGTGGATGGAAAGCAAAAGGGACGCACCCTTCATCGTGGGAACGCTGGGCGCTCGCGGAGTGTCTTTGCCGCTGCAAGGCTCAAGCGCCGCCGCATTCACGGCTAAACAGTTGTTATATCTGGATATGTAGTGATTTATGCCGAAAGTGGTTGCGGACCTCCCACCATTAATCAAGACCTGAGTCGCGGCGGTAACCGCGCAAAGGCTCAGGGCGCTGCCTTCCTTTTTGGATCATAGCGCCGTGCTCGGTCCGTCCAGGACGCTTCGCGCCGGCTGTCGCCAGTGCCGAAAGCGGCATCCTGGACAGACCTTGCGCGCGGCGCTCTGCCGGGTGGCAGGTCGGGACGGAGGGATGGTCGCCGCGGTCCAAAGGGATGGTCCGACCCTCAGGCGGCGGCCGGCGCGCTCGCATGGCTGGGCTCGAACAGCGTTTGCCGATGAAGGAGCGTGCAAGCGACAGCGAGCAGACGGTCTGCCACGGTGCGCAGGGCCCGCCCGTGACTGTGGCCGCGTTGTCGCAAGGCGACGTAGCGCCGACGGCAGCTCGCGTCGCGCTGGCTGGCAACCCGCGCCCAGTGATAGAGCGCGTTGGCCAGCCGCCGATTGCAGGCATAGCGCCGCACCACGAGACAGCGTTTGCCGCTGCGCAGGGTGACAGGCGCCACTCCTGCCAAGCTCCGCAAGGCATGATAATCTCGCCGATGCAGGGGCTGCCACGCCTCCGCGAGCAGTGTGGCGATGACGATCCTTCCAGTTCCCGGCATGGAGCGCAGGATGGTCACGTCGCACTGCTCGGCCCCCTGCCCCCGCCGCACTCTCCCCGGCATCCGCCAACCGGTCGCACAGCGCCTCCAGTTGACGATGGGCCGCCTTGAGCTGCCGATCGACCAGCTCGAGCCGGTCGATCACGAGGCGGATGTGCGCCGTGGCTGCCGCCACCGTTCCGGAGCCGACCGCAAGGGGTTTCTGTCGCAGGGTTTTGAGCACCGCCGCGGCGTCCAGCCGGCGGATCCGCTGAGAGCGCAGCAGACGCTCAACCGTTCTTTGCCGCAGCCGCGCCGCATCGGCCGGCGTCGGCGCCAGGCGCCACAGTGCGATCCGCCACGCAGCCGCGGGATCGCCGCCAAAGTCGAGCATTTGCGGATAGTAGCGCCAAAGCTGTTCGCGCAACCGGTTGGCAAGCCGGTTGCGCTCCTGCTGCAGGTCCTCGCTCATGCGCGACCACTCCCGCAACTCGATCACCAGCGGATCATCCAGCGACAGGCTGCGAAAGGCTGGCCGGTCGGTGCGCAAGGCACTGGCCAGGACCTGCGCATCGCGCCGGTCATCCTTGGCGCCGGCAACGCTGAAGCGGTCGCGGAAACGATCGAGCTGTTTGGGATTGACCGCATAGACGTGGAATCCCCGCTCCAGCAGCGCTTCCACCACCGGCCCATGCGGCACCTCGATCGCGACGGCGATCGCAGCCGGCGCGGCACCGGTCCTGTCCGTCAGCCAGTCACAAATCTCGGCAAGACCACCGCCGCCATGCAGCACCGAGCGTTCCCCAACGGGCTCCCCGCCCGCATCCAGCAGACACAGCTGGTGGCGCTCCGTCGCCCAATCGATGCCTGCAACCATCGAACCTCTCCTGTCATGGTCAAGACCTCCCTCATCGGCTGGACCACCGCGACACGCGCCCTTCCCTGTACTGGCGCTCGACGGCGCAACCTCCCACCGGACATCCGTCGCGGCCGTCCCGCCGGGGCACCAGTCCGCAACAGGTGCTCACCGCACAAGGGGCTTTGGGTCGCTCCCGACGGGAAGGCCCGGTCACGCCAGTCTACAACTCACACCAGCGCGTCGACATGAAAAGGTACAGGGGGCCCGCAGCCGTCGATATCAGCAGGGTCTTTTCCAGACAGCGGCATGATGGGCCAACATAATCCAAGTTTACTCTCGATAGCTCATTACAGAGTGCGCCTTATCCTCTCCAGTTCGCAATGTTTGCCGCCCAACGGTGAACGCATAAAAAGACTATAGGCTCGACACTCGCAACGCCACGATGGGCCTACCAACGAAGGAAGTGGACGTCAAAGTAGCGCTAATTGCCGGTCATTGAACCGGCGCGTGATAAACGGCTCAAGCCGACCCACTTCGGTCGTCTGGCTGAAATGCTTGGAAGGCTGCAAACCGGCGAAATGTTGCCTTTCACATTGTTGGTCGAGCAGTGGGGGATGGAACTGAGCCGCCTATAACGCCCGTCAGCATTTCTCCTCGACGAGGGATTTGATATCGGCGAAGCTGGAGAAGATCACCGAGAAGCGGTCGCCGGCCATGCCGGCACCGAGAATCACCGCAACGCCCTTTGGCGGCCCCGTCTCCACGCTGTCGATCTTCAGGCGGATGTTCTTTTCCCAGTAAGGCGTCTCCCGGCCGTCCTCCGTCCTGATGAAATAGCTGTCGCCGCAATGCCGGATGGCGCTAACCCGTGCCCGCGGGGGCATATCGCGTATCGGCTCCGGCGCTCCTGCACGAAGCCAGCCCGCCGGGATGAGGCCGTCGGCCACCGCTTTCTCTCCGCCGCCGGGCTTTCCCGCGATTTCGAGAAATGCAACGAGATCGGCGCGCGCCTGGGGATCGGCAATTCCCTGGAACACCATATAGGTGCCCGGTATCATCGACTCGGGATCCTTCAGCCAGCCGTCGAGCGCGGCCGCGTTCCAGGAAAAATCCGCTGTCTTCAACTCGTCCGAATAGCGCACGAAGCCTTCGGCCGTCCCGGCCGTCCGCTCGAAGACATCGCCGAGGCTCGGGCCACTGAGGTGCAGCCCCGGTTCCAGCGCGTGGCAGGCGACACACGCACGATAATGTTGCGCACCGCGTGTCGGGTCGCCGTCGGCGAGCGCGTCGGACGTTGTGTGAAAGCCGACGAGGGCCGCTGCGGCGAAAACGGTTGCTCTCATGTCGGTTCCTCCCCTTCAGCGATGCCGATGATATCCGCCGCGACAGCCCGATCAAAACCTGGAAGCCGTTTCCAAAAGTTCAGTGGAGGAGACGGCTTGAGCGGAAGCGCCCGCGATCAAGCAAACTTGAACCTATGCCGCTTGGTGATCTGTTACTGTGAACGCGCTCAGGCCTTGAGGGCTCCTTACGCAGTCTTCCTTCGATGCGGGTCCAATTGTTCGTGTTCATCCTATCCGTTCTGGCTGCGTTTGCCGGGATTTTTTCTCTCCTCTGGCTGATGTGCCAAGTTTTGGATCACGATTGGCTGGTCATGCTGCACATGTATTTCACGCCGATCATCCTGTCGGTCGCCCTCGGCATTGTTTTAATTCTCACGTCCAATCGGCGGATGCTTGTCCGCAGGAAGCGCGCACCAGGAAACCATCCAGTGGAGCGGTGAGCTGGGTTCGTCGCGCAGACGCTCCGCGCCCTCCCCCGCCAGGTCGTCGAGAATCGGACAATCTGGTCGATCGTCGCCCTCGCAATGTGCGATGAGATGTTGGAGCGTCCGCTGCGTGGCCTGAAGTTCTGCTAGCTTCCCGTCGAGGACAGCCATGTGAGCCAGGGCGAGCGCCTTGACGTCCGCACTTGCCCGGTTCTTGTCCTGCCAAAGGGTGAGCAACTGGCGGATATCGTGCACCGAGAACCCCAGTCGGCGGGCGCGGTGGATGAAGCGCAGTGTGTGAACGTCCTTCGCACTGAATGACCGATAGCCGGACCCGGTGCGGATAGCAGCCGGGATGAGGCCGGTGTTTTCGTAGTAGCGGATGGTTTTTGCCGATATGCCCGAAGCCTGCGCAGCCTGCCCGATGTTCATGATCGCCTCCTCACGGCGTCGCCGTGACCGCCCTAATGCCCTCACTTGATTCCATACTGGCGCCCACCGACACGGGGGGCCGGAAAGTCTTGAGCCGGAGCGCATTGGTGACAACGAAGACGCTGGAGAACGCCATGGCGGCGGCGGCAAGCATGGGCGAGAGCAGGACGCCGAAGGCCGGATAAAGCACGCCAGCCGCCACTGGGATCAGCGCGGTGTTGTATGCAAAGGCCCAGAACAGGTTCTGCTTGATGTTCCTGAGCGTGCTGCGGCTCAAGCCGATGGCGTTGGGCACGCCGGTCAATTCGCCCGACATCAGCACCACATCCGCACTCTCGATCGCCACGTCGGTGCCGGTGCCGATGGCGATGCCGACATCGGCTTCGGCAAGGGCCGGCGCATCGTTGATGCCGTCGCCGACAAAGGCCAGCTTGCGACCCTGTTCGCGGAACCTGTGGAGAGCCTCCACCTTGCCGTCGGGCAGGACTTCGGCCACGACCTCATCGATCCCAAGTCGCTTTGCGATGGCTTCCGCCGTGCGCCGATTGTCGCCGGTGATCATCGCGATCTTCAGGCCGAGTTGGTGCAGCGCCTCGATCGCGCGGGGCGTCGTCGGCTTGATCGGGTCGGCCACGGCAAGGATCGCCGCGAGCTTACCGTCGATCGCCGCATAAAGCGGCGACTTCCCCTCGTCGCCGAGTCGCCCCGCGACATCCGCAAGGCGCCCGGTATCGATCCCGAGCCGGGCCATCAGCCGGTCGGCCCCGACCGCAACCGCGCGACCGGTAACCATGGCGCTGACGCCGAAGCCCGGTATGGCTTCGAACGATTCGGGACCGCCAATCGCCAGACCAGCCTCTTTGGCGGCTTCCACGATCGCCTCGCCGATCGGATGTTCCGACCGCGTTTCGACGGCGGCGACCAACGCCAGAACCTCGTCGCGCTCAAATCCGTTCTCGGTGATAAGATCGGTGAGCTCCGGCCGCCCCTTGGTCAACGTGCCGGTCTTGTCGAGCGCAATCACTTCCGCCCGGCGCAGCGTCTGTAACGCCTCGCCATTGCGGAACAGAATACCCATCTCCGCCCCTCGGCCGATGCCCACCATGATGGAGGTTGGCGTGGCCAGCCCCATGGCGCAGGGGCAGGCGATGATCAGGACGGTGACCGCCGCCACCAGCGCGAAGGTGAGCGCCGGCTCCGGCCCGAAGCCGAACCAGCCGAGAAAGGTGATCAAGGCAACCCCCATCACCGCCGGGACGAACCAGGCCGTCACCTTGTCGACCAGCGCCTGGATCGGTAGCTTTGCCGCCTGCGCCCGCTCCACCATCTGGATGATCTGAGCAAGGACGGTGTCCGCCCCCACCTTAGTGGCGCGGAAGGAAAACGATCCGGTCTTGTTGATCGTGGCGCCGACAACCGTGTCGCCGGCGCCCTTGGCGACCGGCATCGGCTCGCCTGTGATCATGGATTCGTCGACGAAGGACGAACCCTCGGTCACCTCGCCGTCGACGGCGATCTTTTCGCCGGGTCGCACGAGAACCAGGTCGCCGACCTTGACCTCATTGAGCGGCACTTCGACGGCTTCGCCCTCGCGCAGGATTCTGGCCGTCTTGGCCTGGAGGCCCATCAGCCGCTTGATCGCCTCGCTGGTGCGGCCCTTGGCCCGCGCCTCCAGAAAGCGGCCGAGCAAGATCAGGGTTATGATCACCGCTGCGGCCTCGAAATAGACGTGCCGCGTGCCTTCCGGCAGGAGTCCGGGCAGGAAGGTTGCCACCACCGAATACAGCCAGGCTGCCCCCGTGCCGAGCGCGACCAGGGAATTCATTTCGGGCGTCAGGCGCATGAGCGCGGGAAAGCCCTTCTTGAAGAACCGCAAGCCCGGCCCGAAGAGGATCACGCTGGTGAGCGCGAACTGGAGATACCAACTCGCCTGCAGGCCGATACGATCGGCGACAAATGTCTCAATCGTGGGGACCAGATAAGCGCCCATCTCCAGCGCGACCACCGGCACACTCAAGATCGCGGCAAGCATGAATGAGCGCGCGAGGCTTCTTGTTTCGCGTTCGCGCGCGTCGGCCTCATGATCGGCGGGTTCATCCGGGACAACGCGCCGAGCCGCGTAGCCGAGCCGTTCGACCGCGGTTTCCAGATCTGCAACGCCTACGACATCAGATACAATTTCGACGGAGGCCTTTCCCGTAGCGAGATTCACCGTAGCGTCCGTCACACCAGGCACAGCCTTCAAGGAGGTCTCAATGCGACCGACGCAGGAGGCGCAGCTCATACCTTCGATCGAGAAATCGATGCTTTCGGTCTCCACTCCATAGCCGGCATCCTTGATCGCTCGGATGACGGCCTCCGCATCGGGCGGTCCCGAAAAGGCAATATCTGTGTGTTCGGTCGCCAGATTGACCGAGGCGGACACCACACTTGGAACCGCCTGGATGGCCTTCTCGACCCGACCGACGCAGGAGGCGCAGTTCATGCCTTCGATGGAAATGCTAAGCCGGCGGGGCACGGCATGAGCCGGTAGGCTCCTATTTTCTGATGCGACCAAGGATGCCATGATTGTCGTTCCTGCTCGATTGATCGCAAGAAGAGATAAAGGTTCCAGCGGTGGTAAGGTCAAGGGCTGAGGGAAATATTCGATTGGCCCTGAAGTTGTGATGTGGCCTGTGACGATCAGTCTCTCAAAGTGGTGATTGGCAGTGGAACGCCAATTCTCTATATTGCCAATGTGATGAAAACCGTCCGTTGCCTCTTAGCTGCTCTGCTGCTCCTCGTTTTCGGGGGCGGAACGGTTTTGGCTACCGCACAGAGTGGCGATATGGTTCAGCCTGCCATTGAAGCGTCGGTTGACCAACCGATGCCGGGCGGCTGCAACGACTGCGGCGGCAATGACAATGCCATGACCACGACGGCATGTTTCGCTTTTGGAACCTGCATGCAAGCCGTCGATTCTCTTGCCGCGGACTCACTGCCGCGGCCGGATTCCGTCATCTATCCGACCGTTGCCGAGCACATCACAGGCTTCACGGGCTCGCCCGAGCCCTTTCCCCCCAAAGCATCCATCCTCTCCTAGGACGGGCCTCACCGCTCGACTGAGGTGATTTCCCGTCCGGGGTCCGGGTGAGCACGCTTTTGCGTGCCCAGCCTTCTTGGACCGTATCCGCCGCAGGCTTTTGCCTGTGAGGAAACACTCCAATCAGCGAGGATGGGATGTCTTCCAATTCTCAAACGGCTCGCATCCATGCGAGCACCCCGTCATCCCTTTCGGGGGAGCCGGTCGATACGGTCGATCCGCCATCCATCCGGCGTCGCCGTTTGATTGTCGCGGTGCCGGTCGGCGTTTTCGCAGCACTTGCGGTCGTGCTCGGCTGGGGGCTGAGCCGCAACGCTCAGATCATCCCCTCGGCCCTGATCGGCAAAGAGGTGCCCGAATTCAGCCTGCCGCCGGTCCAGGGGCGTACCCTTGGCCTGTCGAGCGCCGACCTCAAGGGCGAGGTCTCGCTCGTCAACGTGTTTGCGTCCTGGTGCACGGCCTGTCGGGAAGAGCACCCGGTCTTCATGGAGCTCAAGAGGACCGGCGCCGTACCCATCCACGGCATCAACTACAAGGACCGGCCGGGTGACGCGGAAAAATGGCTCAACACCATGGGCGATCCGTATACGCGCACCGGCGCTGACCTCAACGGACGAGTGTCGATAGATTGGGGCGTGTACGGCGTTCCGGAGACCTTCGTGGTCGACAAACAAGGCCGGATTGCCTTCAAGCATCTCGGTGCCGTCACCCCGGACGTCTACCGGACGAAGCTCGCTCCGCTGATCGAGGAGCTCCGGAAATGAAGAGCGCTACCAAGAGTAAGGCGACTGCCACCATCATTGGCGCCGTCTTGTTCCTTGTCGCGGTTGGTGCCTATCAGTATTTCGCGATCAGGCAGCCCAACGAGCCTGCGGTATCGAGCGCGCCGCAAGCTGTATCTACGGAGACCGCGAGCAGCGATAGCTCCTTCGTGCTGCACGAGACGCCGCAACCGGTATCGGAACTCTCCTTCGTTGATGGAGATGGCCGCGAGATGTCCCTGGCGGCTTTCCGCGGCAGAACGATCCTGCTCAACATCTGGGCCACCTGGTGCGTGCCATGCCGCGAGGAAATGCCGGCACTCGACCGGCTCCAGGCAAAGCTCGGCAGTTCCGATTTCGAAGTCGTCCCACTTTCGATCGACCGCGACGGGCTCCCCAAGGTCAAGGCCTTCTATGACGAGCTCAGCCTGAAAGCTCTCGGCATCTATGTCGATGCCTCCGGCAAGGCGGCCTACCGGCTCAATACGGTCGGCATCCCCACGACCCTGCTGATCAATCCAGAGGGTCTGGAAACCGGACGTCTGGTGGGGCCCGCCGAATGGGACAGCCCGGAGCTGGTCAACTTCATCCAACAGAAACTCGAGAAGACGCCCGACGAGGCGAGCTGACCTTCTCTTTGAACACGGGATTCCACCATGAACAGACCGTACAGACTTTGGCTCATTCCGGTCCTTGCCGCTGCCGCGACAATCGTCGGCCCGGCGATGGCGCAACAGGAGCCGCTGCCCGCTACGTCAGGCAGTGAAATCAACCAGAAGGAAGGGGGCCAATTGGCGCCCAGCCGCTTTGGCGGGCACGTCCACGCATTGGCGGTGAATCCCGAGACGAAGGAACTCTTCCTGGGCGCCCGGCCGATCTACCGGAGCACCGACAACGGAAAATCCTGGACTGCAATCGAGGGCATTCCAAAAAGCGAAGAGCGGGCCAACATCACGTCGATCGCGATCGACCCGAGCGATCCGCAGGTGATGTATGCGACCGGTCACGGCATCGGCGTGGTCAAGAGCGCGGACGGTGGCAAAACCTGGGAGGCCGCCAGCTCAGGCCTTGGCGGGCTCTCCACGGAAGGGTTCACTATCGACGGCAAGGACCCGAACACGCTTTATGTCTGGGTGCTGGGCAACGGCCTTTACCGCAGCAAGGATGCGGCAACATCCTGGCAACGGGTCGATGACGGACCCAAAAAACAGGAGATCCGCAGCCTCGTCTCCGTCAACAGCCCGACCGGCATGGGCGGCATCTGGCTTTACGCCGGGCTCGACGCCGGCGTGATGAAGAGCCCCGACTGCTTCTGCGGTTGGGATCGACTCCCGAACGAAGGCCTACCTGAGGGCCGCGTCTATAGCCTCGCCGTCGATCCCTCGGACCCGCAAGTCCTTTACGCGGGGCTGCGCCCGGGCGTCTTCAAGACCATGGACGGCGGGCAAAGCTGGAAATCAGTCACCGATCTCGTCGAGGACGCGGTAGTGACGGTCAATGCCGGTGATCCGAGCCAACTCTATGCCATTGGCGCGGACGGGACCCTCATCGTCAGCCCGGACGCCGGAGAACACTGGACAACGGTGGAGGCCGACGATGCTGAAGGCTAATCCGAGACCGGAAACCTTCGCCAGGGCCAGGACCTGGCTAATGCCTCTGCTCGTCGTAGCGGTCCTTGCCGGTGGCGTCGCTATTGGAGCCTACCGGGCTGTCGCACCGGAGGCGCCTCAGGCGGATTACAGTCATATGATGCCGGCGAAGGCGACACCCGGCGCAACGCTCGCCATCGACCGGGAAGAGGCCGAGCTCGGCGTGCTGGCGGTCGACGATGTGGGGCGAGCGCAATTCCGGCTGAAGAACACGGGTAACGAACCTGTCGAGATCAGCCAGGTCCGCACCTCGTGCATGTGCACCTTCGCCGAAATCGCCCTGCCGGCCGGCAAGAGCCCTGAATTCAACATGGCGATGCACAACGATGCCGCCGCGAATGCCTGGAAGGGCGTGCTTAATCCCGGCGATGAGGCGGCCGTCACCGTCATCTACAAGCCGGCGCTGATGCCGGTCGAAGGATCCGTCGCGCGCAACGTGAAGTTCGCCACCACCGACCCGCAGAATCCGCACGTCGAACTCGGCGTGCACGCAACCGTCAAAGGGGGTGCGGCCGGCTGATGGCTCGCCAGAGACCAAAGTCACAGCAGCCAGAGAAGAAAGAGAAACGTCCATGAGCAATTCCGTATCCGAAACATCGCTGAGCGCGGACATATTCCGCTACATCCGCTACCAATTGCGCGGCCGACGCGGCCTAATCGTCGCGGCAATCGCAGTTGGTATCCCTGCACTCTGGATCGGCTGGCCATGGCTGGTGGTGGCAGGGATTGCGCCCATTCTGCTCGCGCTCGCGCCCTGCGCCATCATGTGTGCTCTCGGTCTTTGCATGCGGCATGGCGCCTCCGGCGCGAGCGACACCGACGCGAGCAGTTCCAACCTCTCCAGCGGCGAAGCGAGCTGTTGCTCGAAACCGCAATCGGTCGACGATACGACCGTTTCGATGACTGCAAGCAAATCGGCTGAGGGATCGGCGGAGCCAGTGGCTGCGGAAGCTCCGCTTCCAGCCAATTCGAACTCGGTTGACGACGACAAAGAGGATCAACCCGAGGCGGCCGGACCCCTGTCCGGTGCGACCATCAAACAGGAAAAGGAGAAATTCCAGTGAACAGGATATCGAAAACCATTGCGATTGCAGCCGGCCTTGCAGGACTTGCCGCCGCCCCGATCGCCTTTGCGCAGGACGATACGGACACCAAGCAGCCGGATCAGTCGCAAGGCATGCAGGAGATGATGCAGGGCGGCGGCATGGGGATGATGCCGATGATGGGCATGATGTCCCAGATGAACGAGATGATGAGCACCTGCAACAAGATGATGCAGGCCATGATGCAGGACATGCCTTCCGAGGAGGGCGAGCAGCCCGACAACAAGGGTTAGCTGCACAACGGGAGGCGGATCGGTGGACTTACCGATTCGCCCTCCCCTTGTCGGCCAAGGAGGACGCCATGAAATCCCTTATACGCCTGTTTGCCGCAACCGCGGCCGTTGTCGCCGTGGTCGCCCTGGCTCCCCCAATCGCTTCGGCGCACTCGCTCAAAGACGTGCAGCAGGACCTCTTCGACACGGAGAAATATTTCGAAAGCAGAAACGAACCCGCCCCGGAATTTGCGCTTCAGGACGCCGACGGCAATCCGGTCGATCTGGAAGGCCTTCAGGGCAAAGTCGTGGTGCTTCACTTCATCTACGCCGGTTGTCCGGATGTTTGCCCGTTGCATGCCGATCGGATCGGCGAGATCCAGGAGATGGTGAACGAGACCCCGATGAAGGACCGGATGCAGTTCATCACCATCACCACCGATCCGGAGCGCGATACGCCGGAGGTGCTGGAAGGGTATGGCCCCGTCCACGGCCTCGATCCGTCGACGAACTGGGTCTTTCTGACGAGCGGCCCTGACAAGCCCGAGGACACCACTCGTAAGCTCGCCGAGAAGTTCGGCCACAAGTTTATCGTCACCGAAGACGGATTTCAGACCCACAGCGTGGTCACCCATATCATCGATCAGAACGGCCAATGGGTGGCCAATTTCCACGGTCTCGGCTTCGAGCCGACGAACCTCGTTCTCTTCATCAATGGCTTGACGAACGCGAACGTCCCCCATCACGAAGAGCCCGCCTCGCTGTGGGACCGCCTCCGCTCCCTGTTTTAGAAAGAAGAAGATTGAAACCAACCATGTGGAAACAATTCAGAATCGGAATCGTCACCGTCGCCTTGACGGCAAGTCCGACGATGACTCATGCCGCCGAAATTGCCGTCACGCTCCATGAAGTGACGATGGAGGGCATCAGCAGTGAGATCGGTCAAATCCGGTTCGAGGACAGTGAATACGGCCTGCTGATCAAGCCCGACCTCCATGGCCTGCCGCTGGGGCCGCATGACACCCACCTCCACGAGAATCTTGACTGCGGGCCTGTAGAGCTCGACGGCGAACTGATCCCCGCCGACGCGGCCGGTGGTCATTATGGCCCCCACAAAACCGGTCGCTTGGAGGGCCCATACGGCAACGGCGCTCTGGGTGACCTGCCAAACCTGATCGTTGAGCACGACGGCGCCGCCACGATCCCCGTACTTGCCCCCCGTCTCAAGGTTGAAGACCTGCACGGACGCGCAGCTGTGATTCATGCCGGCCCGGGCCGCTATGGAGAAGGTCACGCCAGTCACCACCACGATGAAGCCAGCGCCCGCCGTATCGCCTGTGGCGTCATGGATAGCGGCAAAAGGCACCGTCAACCGAGGAATCTCGCATGAAACGTCACATGAACCCGCTGATCATCGCCGCAACGCTGGCACTGGCTATAGCTGGCGGCACCGCCGGTTGGCAGAGTCAGGCTGGGGAGCGCGTTCCCCTTGCCGAGGTCTCCCATATTCATGGGATTGCGGTCGATCCGGCCGACCCGCAGCGCCTCTATCTCGCCACCCATTACGGTGTCTGGCACACCGCGCCGGACGGCACGGCGGAGCAGATATCCGATAACAGCAACGACTACATGGGTTTTTCCCCGCATCCCAGCGAAGCTGACGTGTTCTTCGCCAGCGGACATCCGGTGAGTGGCGGCAATATGGGCGTGATCGTCTCGCGAGACGGCGCCCGGAGCTGGCAACAATTGGCGAGCGGCGCTGACGGACCGGTCGATTTCCATGCCATGGATGTTAGCCCGGCCGATCCCAACGTCATTTACGGCCTCTACGGTAGGGTGCAAGTCAGTCGGGACGGTGGCAAAAGCTGGGAGATTGCTGGGTCTCCACCTGCCGACGTGTTCGATCTCGCCGCGTCCGCCGTCAATACGGACATCGTCTATGCCGCGACCCGAAACGGGCTGATGGTCAGCCTCGACGGTGGCAAGAAGTGGAATGCCACAGGGACCGAGGGACGGCCGGCGAGCATGGTCGAGACCGCCCCGGACGGCTCGGTCTACGCGTTTGTGTTGGGGTCAGGCCTGATGAAGGCGCCGGCCCAGGCTCTCGCTTGGCAGCCAGTCGCCAACGGTTTCGGAGAGCAAATCCTCCTCCACCTCGCGTTCGATCCTAGCAATCCGGACCGCATGTTCGCAGTCACAGGGGAAAGCAAGATTCTGACCAGCACCGACGGCGGCAAGAACTGGACCGCCTTGAGTTCGTGAGGCGAAGGAAGAGCATGCATAGCAACCAGCATCTGCCCGGATCGGCCCTTCCCGAAGGTCGCCGGAATAGCCCCGAGTTCTCCTTGCGGCGGAAACGCCGAACGGCCGCGATGCTTGCCGCTCTCGTGCTTGGCATGGTGGGGCTGAGCTTTGCGGCGGTCCCTCTTTACCGGCTGTTTTGCCAGGTGACCGGCTACGGAGGCACGACGCAAGTCGCTACAGCGGCGCCGGAACAATCCGAGCGCAGGATCACGGTCCGCTTCGACGCCAATGTCGCCGCCAACATGGCTTGGGCGTTCAGCGCTCCGAAACCGGTCGAGCTAGCCCTCGGTGAGACCGGACTGGTGGCTTACACAGGACGCAATCCGACCAATCGCCCGATTCTCGGCACGGCCACCTACAATGTCACGCCAGCCCAAGCAGGGGTCTATTTCAACAAGATCCAATGCTTCTGCTTCACCGAGCAGTTGCTGATGCCGGGCGAGGAGAAGGAGTTTCCCGTCAGCTTCTTTGTCGATCCGGCGATCGAAGACGATCCGGACCTGGCTTCAGTTACCACCATCACGCTCTCCTACACCTTTTTCGACAAGGGAGCGGAAGCCCTGGAAAAGTACATGGCCTCTCATGGGATCAAGGCTGCTGAGCTGAAGGATCAAGAGCGATGAGCCACTTTTACGCCAAAAGGGCAGCCGCTGCTGTTTCCCCGTTCACTGGCGATCGGAGCCTGACCCATGTCTAAGCCAACTGCCGGCCTTGCCGCCGCGATCGCTCCTTCGGCCCTCGCCGTGCTCTTCTCCGGGCTGGCGTTACTTTTTGCCACCGGGCTGCTCGACGCCGAAAGGCCGGTCTCGCGCAATTTCGAAGCGCAGGCGCGGCAGTATCTGCTGCAAAATCCGGAAATCGTCGTTGAAGCCCTGCAACGGCTGGAAGACCGCCGGCAGTTCGCGGAGGCGAATGAGTTGCAGACGCTGATCGCGGAGCGGCGCGACGATATCTTCAACGATGCCGCGGCGCCAACGGTCGGTAATCCGGAAGGCGATGTCACGCTGGTCGAATTCTTCGACTACAACTGTCCATATTGCCGGAAGGCGGCCCCCGACATCCAGCAAGCCGTCAAGGACGACCCCAGTCTGAAGCTGGTGTTCAAGGAATGGCCGATCCTGGGGCCGGGTTCCGAGTTCGCCGCAAAGGCGGCGCTCGCGTCCCACAAGCAGGGAAAATACGAGGCGTTCCATAACGCCCTGATGGGCTTTCCCGGCCGGGTCAGCGAGAGTTCCACCCTAACCATCGCGGGGGATATTGGCCTCGACGTTGAGCAGCTCAAGCGGGATATGGGAGACCCGGCCATCGCAGACATCATTGCGCGCAATCGCGCGCTCGCCAACGATCTGCGCATCACCGGCACGCCGACCTTCGTAGTCGGCGACGAAATCATCCGCGGGCTGGTCGACCTCGCCACGCTGCAGCGCTTCATCGCCGACGCGCGCGAAAAGCCTGAGGGTTAATACAGTGTTCGAGATATCCAATATCGGCATTTTGACAGCGCTTGCGGCGGGTGCGATCTCGTTCCTCTCGCCGTGCGTGCTGCCCCTCGTGCCGGGCTATATCTCCTATGTCGCCGGCAATGCCGCCGTCGCCGGCGGACCATCCCAGTCTGTCGGCAGCCGGCTTTCCACATTGCTTCTCAGCACCTGGTTCGTTCTCGGCTTCTCGACCGTCTTCGTTGCACTTGGGGCAAGCGCGACGGCAATCAGCCGCCTCCTTTTGGCGTACCGCTACGAAACCAACATTCTCGGAGGGGCGATCATCATCGTCTTCGGGCTGTTTATGACCGGCCTTGTGCGCTTACCGTGGCTTCACCAGGAGATTCGCTTTCATGGCAGCCTGGCCGGCGGCCGGCCGCTCGGCGCCTATGTTTTGGGCCTCGCTTTCGGCTTTGGCTGGACACCCTGCATCGGACCGGTTCTTGGAGCGATCCTCACCGTCAGCGCGCTGTCCTCAACCGCGTCGAACGGGATCGCACTGCTCAGCATCTATTCCATCGGCCTTGGCGTACCCTTCCTGCTAGCGGCGTTGTTCACCGAAAGCCTCACCAAGCGGCTGAAAGGTATGAAGCGCACCGGACGCCTGCTTCAAATGGCGGCTGGCGCGATCATGATCGTCATGGGTGTGGCGATGATGACCGGCACCATGACGACCTTCTCGTTCTGGCTGCTCGAGCAGTTCCCCATTCTCACGAAAATCGGCTGAGGAGGACCTTCCTATGACCCCCAAATTGCGAGCTCAGCAAAGCGACGAACGACCTATCCATTTCTGGCGAGCAAAATAGTTAGGAGAATCCACTGATGAAATCGTACAACTTGCGACGACCGGATTTTCTCGACCGTCGAACTTTTCTTCGTCTGGGCGCCGCCGCTTCCCTGCTTGGTCTGGGTGGCTGCTCAACGACGCAAATAGCTCAGCCCTTCGTGCGAGAGACCGCTTCCCGGTTTCCGGTCGCGGAGGGTGGTGTCTCCGGGCTTGAAAACGATCTTACCTACTACGCAGCGATGTACGCGGCGCGGCCCGAGGAAGAATTCCCGCTTCCGGCCATCCCCGTTGAACGCATCGATCCAGTCTATTTTCGGCAACTCGTCGCGAATCCGACCGGCGAGCGTCCGGGCACGATTGTGGTCAATACTGCCAATCACTTTCTCTATCTGACCCACGAGAATGGCAAGGCGATGCGCTACGGCGTCGGTCTTGGCCGCGCCGGCTTTGAATGGGCCAGGCGCGCTGGAAGCCGCCCGACGAAATGGTCGCCCGCCAGCCCGAGCTTGAACCCTACAGCATCGCCAATGGCGGCATGGACCCGGGTCTCACCAATCCGCTCGGAGCACGCGCGCTCTACATCTTCCAGAACGGCAAGGATACCCTCTACCGCATTCATGGTTCGCCGGAATGGTGGACAATCGGCAAGTCCGTGTCATCGGGCTGCGTCCGCATGTTCAATCAAGATGTGATCAATCTCTACGAGCGTGTCCCCAACGGCACACCGATCCTGGTAACCAGCCTCAGCCCGACCACGCCAGATCTGTTGGGTTGAACGTCTTCTTTAGCTTACTTCACGCCACGGCAGGCCGCCTGCGCCTGCGGCGGCGCAAGTGCTTTCCGAGCCGATAGGCAAGAAGCACGGCGACGATCGCGAAATAGACGAGCGGCTCCATGGGCCAGGACTTCACCACCAGCAGATAGTGCGCGGCGGCCGCCGCGGCCGCCAGATAGACCCAGCGGTGAAGCTTGGTCCAGGCGCTTCCCAGGCGCCGTACCATGCGATCGTTCGAGGTGACGGCAAGCGGTACCAGAATGGCGAAGGCTAGCATGCCGAAGGTGATGTAGGGACGCTTGACGATGTCGGCCGCGATCGCCTGCAGGTCGAGCCGATAGTCGATCAGCATGTATGTCGTGAAATGCAGAAGGGCATAGTAAAATGTCAGCAGCCCGAGCGTGCGGCGGTAGCGCAGAAGGCTGATGCCGGTGAGGTCGCGCAGCGGCGTCACCATCAGCGTGGCGATCAGGAAGCGCAGCGTCCAGATTCCGAGTTCCTGTTCCAGCGTCCTGACCGGATTTGCGCCGAGCTGGTTCGTGAACCCCAGATAGAAGACCCATACGGCCGGAGCGAAGCCGACCCAGTAGAGGGCGGCGCGCAGCAACCGGAACCGTACCGCCGGGGACGGTCTCAGCTTCTTGGCGACATCAGTACTCTGCAGCATCAGTAGAACTTGGTGAGATCCATGCCGGCATAGAGGTGGGCCACCTCCTCGCCATAGCCGTTGAACTTCAGCGTGGGTTTCCGCTTGGCGAAGAGCCCCTGGCCGATCGGCAGCTCCGTCGCCTGGCTCCAGCGCGGATGGTCGACCTCCGGATTGACGTTGGAGTAGAAGCCGTATTCGCGCGGGTTCTGCTTGTTCCACGAGGTCGGCGGCTGCTCCTCCATGAGCGTAATCCTGACGATCGACTTGATGCTCTTGAAGCCATATTTCCACGGCACGACGAGCCGGATCGGCGCGCCGTTCTGGTTGGGCAGCGTCTCCCCGTAAAGGCCGATCGCCAGGATGGTGAGCGGATGCATGGCTTCGTCGAGCCTGAGCCCCTCGACATAGGGCCAGTCAAGCACGTTGAAGAACGCACGCAGGCCGGGCATCTCGTTCGGCCGCATCACCGTCTCGAACGCCACGAACCTGGCGCTGCCCAGGGGCTCCACCCGGTTGAGCACCTCCGACAGCGGGAAGCCGACCCACGGGATGACCATGGACCATCCTTCGACACAACGCAGCCTGTAGATGCGCTCCTCCAGTGTCACTGGCTTCAGGAGGTCGTCCAGGTCGAACTCGGCCGGCCGCGAAACGAGGCCATCCACCTTCACAGTCCACGGCTCCGTGGTGAGGGTGTGGGCGTTTTTCGCTGGGTCTTCCTTGCCGGTGCCGAACTCGTAGTAGTTGTTGTAGTTCGTGATGTGTTCGAGCGCGGTCGGCTCCTCGTCGGTCGACAGCGGGCTGGGCGAGGCTTCAAGCTGCGCCGCCTCCGCGCGCTGTGGCGCCACAGCGGCGGAAAGCCCTGCGGCGGCTGCACCCAGCATCAGGCTGCGACGGTTGAGATAAACGTCGCGCGGCGTGATCTCCGACGGACGGACAAGTGGTGCATGCGAAATCAACATCGATGAATCCCTGAGGTGGCGATCCCTAAGGAAGGCGGGCCATATAGTAGCATCGGGCCCGCTTCTGGAAATTCATATCTGCACACAATGTCGTGTCTGCGGCCGCGTCTCGTTGGCTCAGACCCGGGCATGAATAGTGTCACAATTCAAGGGGCAGCCTAGACCAAAGGCACCATTGGCAGCTCTTCGGGCGAGAAATCTTCTCCTGCTTACCGGGCTCGCACGCTCTCCTGGCAAAATCCCCGATCGGCTCGCGTAGCTGCCGGCTTTGACAGCTTGCGGGCGACATGGTTGGGGAGGGCAGGGTGCGATCGCCGCACTGACACAGCTTCCGTCCTCTCGGCCTTTCAGCTCGGCGACCCGGCCATGGCTGGTATCCAGCGCACATAGACAAGCTCACTCACCAGCTCGATCATCGTCTGGGTGACGACGACGGCCGGAACGAGCGGCACACCGCCCGGGACCGCGAAGGCGAGCGGAAGGATGACGAGCGAGTTGCGCGTGGCGGCGCTGAACGCCACGGCGCGCATAGCGCCAGGGGCAAGGCGGCTGCTGCGCGCGGCAAGCCAGCCGAGCACCGGCGCCACGACGGCATAGGCCAGGTAGATCGGCGCCGCGGTCAGCGCCGCGCCCGCGGCCTCTCCGATCTGCGGCATGACGGCGGCCAGGACGAGGAAGAGCACGAGGGCCGTTGCCGGCACCGGCAGCAGGCCGAGGGCAGTCAATGCGCGCTCGCCGGTCGCCGTCCGGGCCGCCCAGAGCTGCAGGACCGCCGCAAGCAGCAGCGGCACGGCGATCAACCACAAGAAGGCGTGGAGGAAGGGCTCCGGGCGGACGAGACCGGAGGCGTCGCTACCGAGCAGCAGGCGCAGATAGAGCGGCAGCAGCGCCATCTGCACGAGCAGGAGCGCCGGCGTCGCCGCCAGCAGAAGCCTGGCGTCGCCACGTCCGAGATGTGTGAACGTCACCACATAGTCGACGCACGGCGTCAAGAGCACGAACAGCACCGCCAACCGCAGCATCGGCTCATCGGGCAGCAGCTGCACCAAGAGCGCCGTGACCGCCGGCATCAGGACGAAATTGGTCGCAAGCAGCACGCCGAGGAAGCGCGTGTTGCGCAGCGCCGATCCGAGTTCCGCCAGCGGAACCTGGAGGAAGGTGACGAAGAGCATGAACGCAAGAGCGGGGTTGATCGCAGCCCCAAGCGCGCCGACCCGCGGGACGCCGAGGCCGGCAAGCGCCCCGATGGCGATCGCCGCCAGATAGATCGCCACCTGGTGCTCCTCGAGAACCGAGCGAACCTGCTCCACTCATGCCTCCTTTCTTTCGGCTTCGACTGCAGGCGCTTGATGCTACCGCCGGGCACGTAGTCGTCTTGCCGTCTGCCCGGCTTCGCTTACGGTTCTCGCCTGGCTGGACGGCGTGGCAAGGTCTCCCAGGATCGTGCAGTCAGGCCCGGGACCGCCGGCGCAGGCGGTCTCGCAGCTTTCGACAAAGCGCGCGAGGCTCCGTTCCAGCGCTTTAAGCTCGCGCAGCTTGGCGCGCACGGCCGCCAGATGCTCCTGGGCGAGGTCGCGTGCTTCCAGGCAGGAACGGCCCGGTTCCTCGGCGAGCGTCACCAGCGACCGCACCTGTTCGATCGGGAAGCCGAACTCGCGGCAGCGGCGGATCAGGGTCAGGCGTTTGACGTCCTCGTCGCCATAGCGGCGCTGACCACCGTCCTGGCGATCGGCGCGCGGTACGAGGCCGATCTCCTCGTAATAGCGGATCGTCGGCGCATTCGTGCCGGTGCGTGTGGCGAGGTCGCCGATCTTCAATGCGGGCATCGCTCGTTTCCTCACAATTTGCATTCGCCTCTTGAACCTCAAGTTACTTGAAGTCCTATCTTTGCGCCAATACTCGCCGCGATGCCTGCGAAGCGTCACGGCGGAACCGCTGGAGTGAAGAATGAACGGGACAATTTCTGAAGCAGAACCGATCGCCTGCACCCTTGAGGCCGGAGAGTTCGGGAAGCGCCTCGACTGGATTGCAGAACTTAACCGGGCCGCATTGCTGGACGTGCAGCGGAAAGGACTGCGGCTGATCCTGACCTATCGTGGGGAGCATGCGGACCGCGTCCGCGAGATGGTCCGCCAGGAACAGCAATGTTGCGGTTTTCTCGGCTTCGACCTGAGGGAGGGCGAGGGCCGCGTGACGCTTGTCATCAGGGCGCCGGAGAGTGCTGCCGACGCTCTCGACACGATTTTCGAGCCTTTCCTGCAGGATTCATCCCGGAGCGGAGGCTGCGCGTGCGCGGCCGCGTCCAGCCGAAAGGGAGAAGACAATGACAGATGCTGAACACGACGGGCGATCCCGGCTGCGGGCCATCGGGATCGGCCTCCTGGTCTCCATCGTCACAGCGGCGGTGATGCTCGCGCTGGCTGCCGCCGGCCTGCCACCGTTCCCCAAGCCGCCGTCGCTCGCCTTCGCGGAGACAGTGCTCAGGCGCACTCTACCCCTGCCGGTCGGGCTCCTGTTTCATACCGTCTACGTGACCTTCTGGTCGGTTATCTTTGTCCGGCACTTTTCGCGCCGGGATGCGTGGACCGCATTGGCGCTCGCCGCCGTCCTTTGGCTCGTGATCCTCGTGGTGTTTTTCCCTGTCATGGGTTGGGGTTTTGCCGGCGTCTCCGTCAGCCCCAGGCTAATCCCGGCATCATTCGTGCCCCATCTCCTGTTCGGACTTCTGTTGTGGGGATTGGACAAGTATCTTCCGGCGTCCCGTTCAGCGCCCTCCTCCACCAACTGACCTGGCATCGTGGCCGAGCTACTCTACGTTTGGGGTAGACTCCGACGCGAAGGAAGGCCCGACCCCTGTGAGCGAGCCGCCATCACGGCGGGATCATTTGCGGGAGGGGTGAAAACATCACACGGCTTCACCCCCCATGGTCGCGCGTGCGATCATGGCGAGCGGGAAGCAACTCCGATCAGCGGCCGGATGTAAGAGAGCAGCCTAGTCCGCGCGATCGGTCCCAAAGAGGTAGTCCTCACCAGGCGCTGCGGAGTGACAGGCAATGCAGCCCTGATCCGCCCCTTTTGCAACACGTCCGGCAAGCTGCATTCCGGCAGGATTCTGGTCGAGGGAACCATTGGGAAGATACTTCGCCCAGAACCAGTTTTTGTTGTCCGTGTCGTATCCGGCTTCGCGTCGGAACATGACGGTTACCGCCGCCAGATGTGCAGCCGGATCGTTCGCCACGTCCATCGCGTCCACACCCTGCGGACCGTAGTTATTCTTCACGATCACCCGGCCGGTATGTCCGTTCACGCTCAGCTCTGAATCAAAGATTTCCAGCACGAAACCGTGCGGCTCGGTGCCTTCATAGAAGTGCGAATGCATGGCTTCGGGCCCTGCCAATTTCGCTTGTGCGAGCGCAGCCCAAAGCGCGTCGGCATATGCCAGATCGTCGACCCCTCCAAATTGCTGGGTTTGGGTTTCCGCGGTTTGGGGGTGGGCCACAAGGGCTGCTGCGATGATTACCGTCGCGATACCGCCGAGGCTTACCTGTTTCAGTTTCATCGTTTTTCCTCCCATCTTGGATTACTGTTCCACAGTTACTCGCGCCCCCGGTTCCCTTCGCCGTCATTGTCATGACCTAATCGCCGTGCGGCTCGAGGATTGGCAAAGGCCCAGCCCGCTAGAGATAGCGATCGAACCATCGTCGGGTCTGCGTGCACAGCTCTACCGGGTGCCCCGTCAGGCCGTGGTCATCTCCCCCTAACAGCATCAGGCGAAACGGCACACGATGTTCGAGCAACAGGGATGCCATGCGTATCGAGTCTGTCGGTGGCACGCGCCAGTCCGCGGTGCCATGAACAAGCAGAAGCGGAACGTCCTTGGGCAGCTTGTCGGCCCAATTGACGGCGGAGCGCTTTCGCAGTTCGCTTGCCAGCTGAGCGCCGCTCGCGTCGATCGCCTTCTCGTACACCCTGGCCATTTCGGGACGTCTATCGAGCGAGCCTGCAAGGTCGGCGGCGCCGGCCAGGATGACGGCCGCCTTGATGCGCGTCGTGCGTGCAAGGGCAAGATAGGTCATCAAGCCACCTCGGCTGTGGCCCATCATGCCGATCCTGGAGGCATCGACATTGTCCATCGATTCGAGCAGCGGGATTAGGTTCAGCACGTCGGCTATGTCCGCACCGCCGAATTCATCCTGGCCGGGCGCGCCTGCCGTGCCCCGGTACTGGCTTGCTACGACGACATAGCCTTCGGCGGCCAGGTCGGCCAATTGCAGCAGTCTCACGTCGGGTGCCAGTGCACCGAACTCACCATAGCCGCCGCGATTGTAGATGATGGCCGGGTATTCTCCCGGAACGAGCGGCTCTATCAGGAATCCGCCAACGGGCAGTCCGTCGCTCGCATAGGTGATGCGCCTGATCCGCACCCGCTCCAGGAAATCCTGTCGACCAATCGACGGATGTGAGCGACATGCGGCACTTGCTGTCATCCTCACGACCTCTGCCTTGAGCAACGCGCCATTCGGCTGGGACGCCTGAACCGGCGGGCTCACGATGATCGCCGTCAGCCAAGCGATTCCGACGATACACCACAAGCGGCGCAGCCATCGCGGAGCGAATAGGATCAAACAGGACGCGTACAGCTTCATGATTTCCATGCCTTCGCTGCGTTGCTCAACGATCGACTGTGGCGTCAGGGGAATTTTCCGGTTGACCAAAGCTTGCACCCTGTAGGTGCTACAAGGTCAACGCTGATGGAGATCACAACTGCGTGACAGCCTTGGGGGGAATTCATTTGTCGCTCGGGACGCGCGGGCCATCCTGCGATGGTGGTGCCTCATGCAGCCCTTGAGTCTGTAGCGGCTACCGGGTGTATGCTTGACGCAAATCGGCTGCAGGAGGCTGCAATGAGCGACAAACCGGTTGCCGGCATCACAACGGCAATAATAGCGCTCCCGCTTGTCATCTTGTGCTGCCTCGGCCCGGCTTTCCTTTTGGCGGGCTTGGGTGGCCTGATCGGGTGGTTCGGCGGGGCGAACATTTTGCTGACCGTGAGCATGGCGATTGTAGCCGGGATTGCCGTAAACAGATTTCTGCGTCGAAGAATTGGAGGACCTCGGACATCCGACGCCACGGATCACGCCGAGACGGGTGAAAGTATCAAGGATTGGCCGGTCCCGTCGACCTGCTGTCCGTCCGTTCCGAGCGAAATGCCAGCCACAGAACCACCGCCTGTGAATCATCGCTGCGAATACCGTCCCCAAACCATTTCAGGCAGGAAGGAAAGCGCCACAAGCCCAAAGGTGGTCCACAGGGTCAGGCTCAATCCGTTCGGGCCAAGCGGAACCACGCCCCAACCGAGGAGGGCAACGACGATCGCACCCGCCAGCAGAACCGGACCCGAGATATAGCAATGTCGGCGGTGGCAGCGCCGGGCATTGAGGACGCAACCGAGCCCCATCCATCCAAGAGCGGTTGCCCACGCGATTGCCGGTGCTGGCCACGACAGCGGCAACTGGTCTGCCACATTGCCCGCGACGATCGGGATCACCCACCAGATCGCGATGCTGATCGGGCTTCGCGCCCAGTCCATGGCTGACGACTTCGGCAGCCGGTCGGTTTTGGCCGTGTTCATGGTTATCCTCCGTCACCTCAATGAGGCCGCCAGCTCAATCATTGGCATGCTCTCGTCTCGGCGATGACCGATCCGGATGGCGCTGGCAGTTACGCCGTTGCTTTCCGGCGCTGCGCCAGTTCGGCCCCGAAAAGATGCGCATTGGAGCGCCTGCCGAAATCGAAGGCCACGTCGAGCGAGAACAGGATGGTTGCAGGCTCCGCATGCTTCACCTGCCAGCGCTCGGCGGAGGCGCGCGAGACGAAGAAGAAGATGTAATGGCAGGCCGTTGCGATAATGCGCGCCGCCGATGATTGATCCCACGTGTCGGGACGTCCTATGGACACAACGATGTTGGCCGGCTCCGTGGAGATGATGCGCTCGGGCGACACGGTGAGACGGATCAGTTCGTTCGATTCGGGATCGTGCGACTCGATCTCGGCGGTCTTCCCGAGGAGTTCCGGGATGAACAGGCTGTCATACGCGCACCACGTCCAAAGCTTGCGTCCATCGACTCTGACCTGATGGTGCGTCGGCGCTACCGAGAGCCCCCAGAACCCGATGATCCGCCCCCCTTCGTCCGTGTGGATGAAGGGGCGTAGCGCGGAGTCTCTCATGAGGGCTTCCGCCGCGCCGAACGTTGTGCCGAGCGCCTGCGCCAGCCGAGAGCAGGTCACGGCTTTGCCTTTCGCCAGTTCTCGGAGGAGAACAATGCCGGCGTGCTGTTCGGCGAGCGAGAACACTGGCAGCCATTGCGCTGCCAACTCCCACAATTCGTCATGAATCGGCTTATCGTTGCGTGTCATGTTGGTTGTCTCCCTATCCCAGCGCGGCCTGCCCGGTCGATCGGGTCCAACGTGGTCCGGAACAGATTCCGGGAAAGATGACCCAGCAGGCTCGCGGGTTTAATGCGGGCCTCGTGCAGCAAGGACCCAGCGTGGCGGAGGCACCCGGTCACGCCGTTTCCGCTTGGCGCCGCTCAAGTTCGGTTCCAAACATGTGCCTGTTGAGACGCTCGATGAATGCGAAGACCGTGTCGAGCGACAGCAGCGATGTCTCGGGATGTTTCGCTACCCAGCGCTCACCCGACTCTCGTGAGGCGAAGAAGAAATGAAAATGGCAGGCAGTCGCGATGATCTGCACCGCTGACGTGGCTTCCCACAGATCGGAGCGTCGCCAGGAAACCAAGATGTCTGTCGGTTCCACGGCTTCGATACGGGCGGGCGACATGGTAAGGCGAACCAACTGACCGGTCTCGGGATCCCGCGTCTCGATCTCGGCTGTCTCACCGAGGAGTTCCGCATACGCCAGGGTGTCCGGCGCGCACCAGGCCCACAATCTGCGTCCATTGATTGTAAGCTGGTGGTGGGTAGGCGCTACCGAGAGCCCGAAGAATCTCTGGATTCGGCCGTCTTCGGCTGTGTGAACGAATGGGCTCAGCGGGGAGTGTTGGATAACCGCCGCTGCCGCTTCGACTGTTGTGTCGAGCGCCTGCGCGAGCTGAGCGGTCGTCACTGGCTCGCCCCTCGCCAATTCCCGAAGGAGCGCGATTCCGGCTTGTTGCTCCTCGGGGGAAAGTGCCGGGAAGTGGCCGCATGCCGCCTCCCACAGTTCGTCCGCCGTGGTGATCTCGTTGCGTGTCATAGTTCGTCTCCCTTCCTCGACACTCCCTTGAGGGAGCCATCCGAGCCACCCGTCGTCCTCTCGCTACTTGCGATGCGGGCACGCTGGGTGGTGTGAGCGGCATCTCACCGCAAATGGAAATGCCCGTCTTGAAGCAGATTAGCGCTTACGCAGGCAATTGCCGTGGAGGAGCAAAAAAGCGAGCGCGGAAGGCACCCGGCGATATGCCGACCAGCCGCCGAAACGTGTTGGTGAAATGGCTCTGATCTGCAAAGCCCGCGTCGAGCGCGATCTCGGAGAGCGAATCCTGTGAAGCCGTCAGCCGATGGCAGCCGAACTCAATCCGCCGCTGGCGGATATAGTGGCCGACCGTACAGCCGAAGCGTCGGCGGAACTCGCGGGCGAGATGCACGTGATGGACGCCGGCCGTCCGCGCCAGGCTCTCGAGCGTGTGATGGCGGCGAAATTCGTCGTGGATCTGCTCCTGGACGCGCGCTAGCCATGACGGTGCGGCATCGCGCACTTCAAGGCTCGGCCGACCGTCAAGCTCGCCAAGCAGATCGATCAGGGTGTTTTCTATGGATGTGGAAGACAGATCGTCTCCCAACTCCAGTTCGCTCCGCAGTTGGAAGGCAAGCCAGTGGGGCGGCGGGCGGCGCGTAGCATTCAAGCGTTCGAAGTCCAGGGTGTCGACAGCGGCCCCAACGACAGTCGGATCGATATCGACTGTCAGGCAAAGACTGCCTGCGTCCGAGACGCGGGCGCCATAAACCTCTGCGGGCGGCTGGAACATAAGGGACGCCGGACCACAGGTGAGCCGTGTGTGGCCCCAGTCCACCTCGTAGCCTCCCTCTAGCGTGAGGCAAATCCGTGCCCACCGCAGCGACTCAACCGAGATGAAGGCGGCCGCGCAATAAACGGTTTCGTGAACCCTGAATCCGGTTGCATCGAGCGTTTTGAGCGGATGCACGCAATCGACGGGATTTAGATCATTCATAACATTCGCTACGCCGCGCTGCACGAGAGCTGCTTGACGTCCTTTGTGAAGGTGATGGCGGCAGGTCTCAGTTCCGCGGCCTTTGTCAGATGGGGATGGAAGCCCTCGACGAAATCGTGAACCCTGAGCCCGAAGCGGATGGCGAGCGTCGCTCCCTGGATAATCTCGCCAGCCCCGGCGACAAGTTCAGAACGTCGATCATGGCGCATATGCCGGGTCCTTGGGGTCAGTCCGTCAGCGCGTGTCCAATCTTCCTAGACCATCGAACCGATGTCGGATGCAAAGCTGGGATAGGCGAAGATGATGCCCTTGATCTTGTTCGCGGTCAGGCCTGCAGCCATCGCCATTGCGAAAAGGTTGATCTGTTCCTCGGCGCCGGGGCCGATCAGATGCGCGCCCAGGATCTTTCCGGTCCCCTTTTCAACCAGAACCTTGTAGGCGGTGTGCTTGGCGCCCACGCGCAGTGACGAGTACCAGCCCGCCGTTTTGTCGAAATGGGTGTCGAAATCCAATCCCTTGTCGCGTGCTGCGGCTTCGGAAAGCCCGACAGAGGCCACCTGCGGCAGTGTGAAGACGACGCTTGGGATCGGCGGATAATTCACCTCACGCTCATCCTTGCCGGCAAGCAGGTTCTTGCCGACAATCCGGCCTTCGTTGGCTGAGACAGGGGTGAGGTTCGGACCGCTGTCCGCACAATCGCCCGCGGCATAGATGGCGGGGTTGGTGGTGCGCATGAAGGGACTGACCTTGATACCCTTGCGGCTATACTCAACGCCAGCGGCTTCGAGATTGAGATGGTCGATATTGGGCACGCGACCGGTTGCGTGAACCACCAGGTCGCAGCCGACAGTCTCAACGCCTGTCGGCGTCTCGTAGGTGACCGTGAAACCTGTGCCATTCTTCTCGATCTTTAGAACTTTGGCCTCCGTCCGCAGATCGATGCCGAGATCGGCTGTGGCTTCGGACAGGATGGCAACCAAGTCCGGATCGAAATTCCCCAGCGGCCGCTCCATCATTTCCAGAACCGTCACTTCGCGCGCACCCGCGCGCTTGGCGATATGGGCGAATTCCATCGCGATGAATCCGCCGCCAACGAACACGGCCCTGTCCGGCCGTTCGGGCAGTTCAAGGAAATCGGTGCTGGTCGCCAGCAATTCCTCGCCGGGGATGTTCAGCGTCATTGGCCGGGCGCCGGTGGCGATATGAAAGTGCCGTGCCGACAGGGTCTCACCATTCACCTCAATCCTGTCACGCCCGGTGAAGCGCGCCTCGCCGTGCAACACGGTAATGCCGGCTTTCTCCAGCCCGCCCTCGATGCGGCCGGGCATCGCGTCGGTGAAGGTGCGCTTGAAGGCGATCATGTTCGGCCAGTCGATGGAGGTCTGTGCCTCCAGCCCCTTGCCGTCAAGGCTGCGGGCCCATTCGACCCCCTCGGTCACAGCGATCAGCATTTTTTTGGGATCGCAGCCCCGCAACGCGCAGGTGCCGCCAAAGGGCAGGCTGTCGATGCTGGCAACCGACCAGCCAGCGTTGGCAGCCATCCGAGCGACACCGTTTCCACCCGTCCCACCTCCGATCACGATCAGATCGAACCTTTTGGTATCGCTCATGTTTTTCCTCTTTCGACCCGTTGCAGCTGTTAGACCGCATTCATGCACTTTCAGACGATACAATTTCAGGTTTGTTGTGGGCTTCCCGACTGCCTGGCGCTTATGTGGAATGGCAGATGTTACACTCACTGCCTTCTTTTCATGAAAGCTGCCACCGTTCTGGCGAAAGCCTAATTATGCTGGCCATGAAGGGGATGCGTGACGGCACCGTTGCGAACATCGCTGGCGCTCGATCGCGCACTATGGCGCCACAGAATGATTCCGATGACGGCCAGGACCGCAGCGGCAAGCCAGGAGAAGCCGCCACCGACAAGCCAACTGGCGAGGCTGGCAAAACTGATCGCCCCGGTCGCGGCAAGCACCAGCGTGCCGCAACAGACGATCTTTGCAGCCAGCCCTGCAAGACCATAGCCGTGCGAAGGTTCCATTTCTTCCTCCTATCCGGCGCAGCAAGACAGCTTCGCCACATCTTTGCCAAAGCCCTGCGCGGCCAGTTTCAGCCCTTCAACCGTGGTTAGATAAGGAAAGATCGTCTCGCCTAGTTCCCGTGTCGTCATGCCGTGCTTGATGGCCAGTACCACCGTCTGGATGCTGTCAGCGCCCTCGGGTGCAAGGATCTGCCCACCAAGCAGCCTGTCGGTCTTGGCATCGGCGACCAGCTTGATGAGCCCGCGCGTGTCGCGCGCAGCCAGCGCCCGCGGCACCTGGTCGAGCGAGACGATCGAGGTCTTGGTCGTAAAGCCTGCGGCCTTGGCAGCCTGCTCGGTCAAACCGACGCCGGCGACCTGCGGATCGGTGAACGTCACCCATGGCATGGCCGCGTTGTCATAGACGAGGTTGTCGCTGTTCAGCGCGTTTTGCGCCGCGAGCTTGGCGCCGTAGGCCGCCATGTAGACGAACTGGTCGCGGCCGGTCACATCGCCTGCGGCATAAACCCCGGGCTTCGAGGTGCGCATCCGCTCATCGACCATGACACCGCCGTTGTCTAACAACGTGACGCCCGCTTCGGCCAGACCCAAGCTGCTTGTGTTTGGCGACCGCCCAGTGGTGACGAGAACCTGTTCGGCACCGATCAACTGCTCTTCGCCATCGACGGCCACGGTGAGCTCCACTCCGTAATCTGTCTGCACGATTCTGTGGTAGGCGAGACCCGTCGCTGTGGTGATCCCTTCATCGCGGAGGTGACCGATCAGGGCCGCCGAGACTTCCGGCTCGGCTTCCGGCAGCAGGCGACGGCGGGTTACGAGCATTACTTCCGTCCCGGCGCGCGCGAACATCTGCGCCAGTTCGCAGCCGATATAGCCACCGCCAATCACCAGCAGAGAGCGCGGCAGTGTTTTGAGTTCGAGTGCTGTCGTGCTGGTGAGGTAGGGTACGTCCGCGATACCGGGGATATCCGGCAGGGCCGGCGAAGCGCCGGTCGTGATGATGATCTTGTCGGCCGGGATCGCGGCGCCGTTCACCAATACGCCCTGCCCGCTCAGGCGTGCAAGACCCTCAAGATAGGCAATCCCGTTATATTCGGGCAGCAGGTCGGCATATTTCTTCTGCCGCAGGGTTGTGACCAGATCATCCTTTGCTCCGATGAGTTGGGCCCAGTCAACGACGTTAGCCTCGCCGGCAAGGCCGGGAAAGCGATGCGCTGCGCGCGCTCCGTGCAGCGCCTCGGCGGCGCGGATCATCGTCTTTGACGGCACGCAGCCGACATTGACGCAAGTGCCGCCGATCGTGCCGTGGCCGATGAGCGCGACCTGCGCGCCCAGTTCAGCGGCCGTGATTGCGGCTGAAAAGCCGGCGGAACCGGCGCCAATCACCGCCAGGTCATAGCGGCCGTTGGCCTTTGGCGCACAGCAATCAGACATGGGAACTCCCTCAATGTTTTCCGTTATGGGAAGGCGGCCGGCGCCGCCACAGATCGTAAGCAACCACGGCAACGAAGAGGACAAGGATGGGCGTCAACACGTAGATCGTCGTGCCCATCAGCACCGAGACACTGACTAGGCCGGTGGCGATCAACAGCGCTGGCCCGATGCAGCACACCACCGCAATCAGCATACCGGCCAAGCCAACGCCAAAGAGCGACTTGTCGCTCATGGCATCAGCTCCCTAAGGGGCGGGCCGGGAATCCCCGTTGTGTCGGCACAGCTGCAATGGCCTCGATTGTGGTAACGGCCGGGTCATAGACCACAGTGACCTGCTGGCTGGCAAAGTCGATCGTAACCGACCTGACGCCCTCGACCCGTTCCATCGCCCCCCGCACGATAAACAGGCAGGACGCGCAATACATGTTCTCAAAGGCAAAGGTCTGCAGCCGTTCCGACGCCGCGGCCTGTGTCAGTGCAGCCTGGCCGGACGACGTGGGCACGGAGGGGGCTGACCCAGTCGATGCGAAAGCCAGGATGACAAGCCCGCCCAAGCCAAGCATGGCAACGGCGATTCTCGCGCGATTTCGCATGTCCTTTCTCCTTTTGCGGGTCGCCAAGGGTACGAGCGCCCGCAAGGTTCCTATTCCATGAAGGATACACCCTGTATTAAGTACAGGGTCAAGCGACTTCTCGACAAGGAAAACACCCGCGGCATCGAGACCGCGGGCGGCACTTGGCTTGGCCGAAGACGGGATTCCAAACGGGGATAGGCAGCACCGTGGACTGCCTCAATCGCCGGTATTGAGGGCGAGCCTGGAGGGGTATCCGGCGTTCGTAGTGGCATTGATAAGGGCGTCGACATTGGTGACATCATCATCGAAGACGACGGTGGCGCTCACCGGCGGAGATATGCTGTAGTTCTCCACGACATCGACGCTTGTAACGCCCGGCACCCGCTGCAATACGGTGCGCACGATCGGAACGCACAAGGCGCATGTCGCGTTTTCGACGCCCAAGGTGACGGTTCTTTCCGCGGCATACCCGGCAACAGGCGAGAGCAGTGCGAGGGACGCGACAGTGATGGCCGCGCGGCGAACGAAGGAAATCCTCATATATTCCTCTCCTTCCAAATGGCGCCGATCAGAGGAAGTAGACGGCGAGACGGGGAAACGCATAGGCAAAGATGACGAGGACCGTAGCAAGCCAAAGGCCGATCCTTGCTATCCGGGTTGACCTCGGGCTGGCGCAGTAGCCGCCTTCGGCGCAGGCTTTCTTTGCCTTCCAATAAACCGCGTAATAGCCGTAGGCGAGGAAGGCCGCCGTCACCGCGATGAAGTAGGGCTGGTAAGGTTCCAACGCCGTCAGATTGCCGATCCAAGCGCCGCTGACGCCAAGCATGAAAAGGGCAAAAGGCAACACGCAGCAGCTCGATGCTGCAATCGCTCCGAAAATTCCGCCGACGGCGGCAAACTTGGATCCCCTGACGGCATTTTCGCCACCGTCGATCCCGCGCACGGGATCCAGGGAGGCGTCGTGGACATCATTCATTGTCCAAACCTTCGTGACAGTTATTCAGTCCCATGGTACATAACGCCTGTACCAACTACAGGCTCAAGACGGAAATTGCGCCATGTCAGAACACGCTTCCGTGAAGGGGTTGCAGCGCAGCGCGCTTTCCAAGCGAACCGGCTGCCACCTCGAGACCATTCGTTACTACGAGAACATCGGCCTCATGCCGGAGCCGCCGCGCAGTCCCAAGGGGTATCGTCTCTATGACGAGACCCATGTTCGACGCCTGCGCTTCATCCTGCGCAGCCGGGAGCTTGGCTTTGGCATCGACGAGATCCGCGGCTTGCTGGACCTCGTCGACCGCAAGTGTCAGACTTGCGCCGAGATCCAGGAACGGACAAAGCCGCATCTGGCGGAAATCAGGGCCAAGATCGCCGACCTTCGGCGCATCGAAAGGCTCCTGGCCCAGACCATGGCGCAATGCTCGGGCGAAGACGTGCCGGAATGCCCGATCCTTGATGCGCTCGCAGCCTGAGGCCGATGGCCGCCTTGGTATTGAGGCGAAGTGTGTCGCGAAGAGCAGACGCAGCAGGAGCTTCAGACATAAGAAGAGGAGGCGGAAGTTGTTTCTGGCGGTGGCGAGCGCAGCGTTATGAGCGTCACCGGTTCTGAGAATCGGATAGCGGCGGCCCACGTAGTGCTCACTCTTCAGGTGCTTGATCGCCGATCCCCGGCACAGTTCGCGCTTGATGGGTGGGTGACGCGGCGCTTCTGGCCGTCGGTGAACCATCGCGAGACAGTGACCACGCCGATCGATTACTCTACAAAGAGTCATGGCAGGCCAGAACACGTTTTGTCGCCCGCCTTCTGGACGGGGAAGGCATGAGCGATGTGTGCCGGGAGTTCGGCATCTCGCGCAAGACCGGCTACAAGATCTGGGGCCGCTACAAGGTGGACGGGGCTTATGCACTCTGCGACCGCTCGCGGCGGCCAGTGCGCTACGCCAACCAGCTGCCCGAGCAGGTGGAGCGGTTGATCATCGAGGCCAAGCGCGACAAGCCGCATTGGGGGGGCGCGCGCAAGATCAGGGAGCTGCTTGTGCGCAAGGTGGCCGGCGACGTGCGGGTGCCGGCCAAGAGCACGGTGCATGCCGTCCTCGACCGTCACGGCCTTGTCCAGCGCGCCCGCCAGAGGCGGCGCTGCAAGGCCGAGGGTACGCATCTGGACACCTCGAAAAACCTCGCAATCGGGAACGCATTTTGATTCACTTCGCCTGGTGATTTTGTCGGAGGCGTTGGATGCGGGGACAGGCGGGGTTTTGGGACATTGACGAGCGTTATGTGCGGCTGAGCGAGGCCGGCGATCCACTGGAGAAGCTGAACGCGGTGGTGCCTTGGGAGGTTTCCGCAAGCCGTTGGCCAAGGCGCTGAAGCGCTCCGATGGCGCCAAAGGCGGCCGGCCGCCCTTTGATGCGGTGCTGATGTTCAAGGTCCTGGTTCTGCAGGCGCTTTACGGGCTGTCTGACGACCAGGCCGAGTTCCATATCCAGGACCGGCTGTCCTTCATGCGCTTCCTCGGGCTGGGGCTCGGTGACAAGGTGCCGGATGCCAAGACGATCTGGCTGTTCCAGGAGCCTTACGCAGGCCCGCGCGGTGGAGAAGCCGAACGGCGTCCGCTGGTCCGGCCATGAACCAGGTCGTAAAGGTCCCCCATAACCGCGTCCGCGGCGATGACGCCGCTTGCAATGGGAATAGTCAGCTCGCCGATATGGTCGATCGTAGTCTCACGGCTATCCACATAAAGTGATCCGCTCGAGATCAAAGCATCATCGGCCTCGCGCATATCGGACTTGTAGGCGCCAATCAGGTCCACATGCGTCCCTGGCTTGATCCAGGCACCCCGAAGGACCGGTTCACGTGCCATAGTAGCGCTGGTGATGATGTCTGCCTCGGTCACGGCCGTCGCTAGATCGGAAACAGCAGCGACCGAGAAGGGTTCGGCCTCAAACTCGCGCGCAAGGGCCGTGGACTGTTCTGCCCGTCGCGCCCAGATGGACGCTCCAGCCCCGGGAAAAGCGCCCGATAGGCTTTGACGAGGCTCCAGGCGACCGTTCCAGCGCCGACGATCAGACGCCGAGAAAAATGTCCGCGACTTGGGCTTTCGGCCGGAGATGTCCAACTCTCAATGCCTCGACCGCCTCGGTCCAGGACAGATTACCGATCGTGTCGTCGTATGAGATCAGTTGGGCGTGCAATGGCGTTTCCTCTGGAATAGTTTGCACGGTCGGTTCAGGCCACCGTATGCAGGCTTGCGCCCCTCTCTTGCGGTCTGAATTTTAGTCGCGCGTGGAAGCGGTCCACTTCGCTCTGTGTGGGTGGCCGACCCGTGTAGATCTCGACATATCGCTGAACACGCGACATCCGCGTGGCAACGCTTTCCTGCACCTGCATCGAGATGTAACCAATCTGGACGAGATAGACCGTGCGCGCACGGACGTCAGCATCGTCACTGGCGAAACCAAACCTGACGAACATGTCTCGTATCGCCGCGAGGCGACGCTCATCCATCAGGTTAACGCGCGCCATCACGGAGTCAGATTGGTGGGCCCAACCACGTACTGCGAAATCCAATTGCGGTTCGAACACTTCTTCATCATAAAATACTGTGATGAGGTTCAACACGGCTTCCGTAATTGTTTCGGCATACGATTCGCAGGCCGCCACGAAGGCACCGGTATTCTTCGTTTCCCACTCTTCGAGAAGAGCATCGAGAAGAGCATTCCTGTCCTTGAAGAACCAATAGAAGCTGGTGCGCGAAATTTTCAGGCTGTTCGCTAGCGGCTGGATTTTCACGGCGTCGAGCCCAGTTTCGAGGAACGCCCGCTTCGCAGCCTGCAGCCAGACATCGCGCGACCCGCGCCAACCAGACGATTTTTCGGTTTCCCCGGTGATTTCGCTTTTCCTGTCCATTGGCGGAATCATACCAGCCGATCGTCCGCGCGGCAAACAAAATATACACTTATGAACTTTGAATTGACATAGATGAACATTCCGTGGAATCATCCCTCAGTGTTTGGGAGACGAACCATGTCGCACGATCCTCTTCTTCAGCCTTACGAACTAAAGCATCTGAGGCTGAAGAACCGGCTGATGATCACCAGTCACGAGCCAGCCTATCCCGAGGACGGCATGCCCAAGGAACGGTACCGCGCCTACCATGCGGAGCGGGCACGGGCCGGTGTGGCACTGACGATGACCGCAGGCTCCGCCTCGGTCGCGCGCGACAGTCCGCCTGTGTTCAACAATATTCTGGCCTGGAAGGACGAGGTCGTCGGCTGGATGAGACAGCTGACCGACGAGTGTCATGAGCATGATTGCGCAGTCATGATCCAGCTCACGCATCTCGGCCGCCGCACCCGCTGGGACAAGGCTGACTGGCTGCCGGTGGTCTCCGCCAGCCATGAACGCGAACCCTCGCACAAGGCTTTCCCGAAAAAGGCCGAGGACTGGGACATCGCCCGCATTATTGAGGATTACGCCAATGCGGCGGAGCGGATGAAGGCGGCGGGGCTCGACGGCATCGAGCTGCAGGCCTACGGCCATCTGATGGACCAGTTCTGGTCGCCGCTGACGAACGATCTTGACGCCCCCTACGGCGGCAATCTCGACAATCGCCTGCGTTTCACCTTCGACACGCTGAAAGCCATTCGCGAGCGGGTGGGGCCAGATTTCATCGTCGGCGTCCGTTACACGGGTGACGAGGATTTGCCGGGCGGTTTGACCAAAGAGGACGGGCTGGAAATCTCGCATCGGCTGAAAGCCTGCGGCATGGTGGACTTCCTGAACGTGATCAAGGGGCATATCGACACGGATGCGGGGCTGACCGACGTGATCCCGGTTCAGGGCATGCGCAGCGCCCCGCACCTGGATTTTGCCGGAGAGATCCGAGCCGCGACCAACTTCCCCACTTTTCATGCTGCCAAGATTCAGGATGTCGCGACGGCCCGCCACGCGATCGCCAGCGGCAAGCTCGACATGGTCGGCATGACCCGCGCGCATATGGCCGACCCGCATATAGTCGCCAAGATCATACGCGGCGAGGAAGAGCGCATCCGCCCCTGCGTCGGTGCCAATTACTGCCTCGACCGGATCTACCAGGGCGGCGCGGCGCTCTGCCTGCACAACCCGGCGACGGGGCGCGAGCTGGAGCAGCCGCATGAGGTCGCCAAGGCCGACACCAAACGGCGCGTGGTGATCGTCGGCGCCGGACCCGCCGGGTTGGAGGCCGCCCGTGTCGCCGCGGAACGCGGCCACGAGGTGATCGTACATGAGGCGGCGAACGATCCGGGTGGGCAGATCCGCCTGACCGCCCAGACCGAGCGCCGGGCCGAGATGATGCAGATCATCCAGTGGCGCTTTGCCGAATGCGAGCGAATGGGCGTCACTTTCCACTTCAACAACTTCGCCGATGACGAGACCGTACTGGCAGACAAGCCGGACGTCGTTATCGTGGCTACCGGAGGTCTTCCCCATACCGACGTGCTAGAAGAAGGCAACGAGTTGGTCGTATCGGCCTGGGACATCCTCTCTGGCGATGCTCGGCCAGGGCAGAATGTGCTGATCTACGACGATGCGGGCGACTACGCCGCGCTTCAGGCGGCCGAGAAGATCGCTGGAACAGGCGCAAAGGTCGAGATCATGACGCGTGACCGCAGCTTCGCACCCGAGGTCATGGCCATGTCGCTCACGCCGTCGATGCGCGAGCTCCAGAAGCAGGACGTGACTTTTACCGTGACCTGGAAGCTCGATGCGGTGCGGCGCGATGGTAATGGCCTGTTGGCCACTATCGGCAGCGATTATGGCGGTGTCACCCGCGAACGGCGAGTGGATCAGGTTGTCGTCAACCACGGCACCCGGCCGCTGGACGATATCTATTTCGACCTCCGCCCCGGTTCCATAAACCGCGGCGAGGTGGACTACGAGGCGCTCATAGAGGGCCGCCCGCAGACGGTCAATAATAACCCCGACGGCAGATATCAGCTCTTCCGCATCGGCGATGCCGTGGCTGCCCGAAATACCCATGCCGCGATCTACGACGCCCTGCGGTTGATGAAGGTTATCTGACATGCGTTCATCCAAAACCATTCACGTGATCTCCGCCCATGCCGAGGGCGAGGTCGGCGATGTGATCGTCGGTGGCGTTCTGCCTCCCCCGGGCGACACGATCTGGGAGCAGAGTCGGTGGATCGCGCAGGACGGGACTCTCCGAAATTTCGTCCTGAACGAGCCGCGCGGCGGCGTCTTCCGGCATGTGAACCTGCTGGTGCCCCCCAAGCACCCGGAGGCACAGGCGGCGTGGATCATCATGGAGCCGGAGGATACGCCGCCGATGTCCGGCTCCAATTCCATCTGCGTTTCAACCGTGCTGCTCGATGCCGGCCTCGTGCCAATGACAGAACCGGAGACACATCTGGTACTCGAAGCGCCGGGTGGCCTTGTCCACGTGCGGGCGGAATGCCGCAACGGAAAGGCCGAGCGCATCTTTGTCCAGAACGTGCCCTCTTTTGCCTCCCGCCTTGACGAGTCGCTCGAGGTCGAAGGCCTCGGCTCGCTGTCCGTCGACACCGCCTATGGCGGCGATAGCTTCGTGATCGTGGACGCCGCGGCAATGGGGTTCTCGCTAAACGAGAGCGAGGCGCATGACATCGCCAGGCTCGGTGTAAAGATCACGAACACCGCCAACGCACAACTGGGCTTCGAGCATCCCGAGAACCCGGACTGGCGGCACTTTTCCTTCTGTCTCTTCGCTGGGCCGCTTTCAGAGGGACCGCAGGGCTTCGAGGCTGGCGCCGCCGTCGCCATCCAGCCAGGGAAGGTTGACCGCTCCCCCACCGGCACGGCCCTTTCAGCCCGCATGGCGGTGTTGCACGCGCGCGGCCTGATGAAGACGGGGGACCGCCTCACGACTCGCTCGCTCATCGGTTCAACCTTCTCTGGTCAGATACTTAGCGAAACGACCGTTGCCGGCCGCCCGGCCATCCGCCCAGAGATATCCGGCCGCGGCTGGATCACCGGCATCCACCAGCACATGCTCGATCCCTCCGACCCTTGGCCGGAAGGATACAGGCTCTCCGACACCTGGGGCGCTCGTTGACGCAATGGGGCAAACAGGCACCAGGCATGGAGACAAAAGCTTGCTGGTTGCATCGACAGCGAAGCATGGCTATCCGCTAATGCTGCCCGCGGGCTGAGGCGCCTCATCAGAACGTTCAGTGATACGTTGGACCATCTACCTGCGCTTACCCCGTGAGTGAGCGCCGGGGGACGTTTTGCGTTGTGCCCACAAGACCAGACAAGACGAATTCGATAAACTGAAGGACATGGGGCTTTCCCAGCGATGCGGAGTTCAGCTTGAGGTAATAGCCCCGATCCACCTGAAGCGGGGTGTCAAAGAGGCGGCAGAGCCTCCCCGCCTCGAGTTCAGCTTTGACAAGGTGATGCCAGCCGAGAATGACCCCCTCCCCACCTACAGCAGCCTCCAGTAGCAGTGGATAATTGTTGCTGACCAGGGAAGGTACGAACGGCGGAATTGCAATACCCATCGCACGAAACCAGTCCTCCCAGGTGACTGCTTGCCAGCCGATTGCATTGGCGGACCAATGTGTGCGATGCAATTCAAGCAGTTGTGCATGCTCAAGGCTGTTCGGATCATCGAACGGGCCATGCTTTTTCAAATATTCAGGACTGCACATCGGCTCGACCGTTTCCGGGAAGAGATAGTAAAGCCTTTCGCCCACATCGCAGCGCTCATTGCCACAGATCACGGATACGTCGACCTCGTCGAAGTTCCGCAGTGCGTCGTCCTCGTCCGAGGCCAACAGCACGAACCTCACCTCCGGGTTGTCAGCCCGAAACCGGTCAACAAAGGGCTTCAGCCAGCAAGCGACAGCCGCGTTGGTGCCTGAGCAGGTAATCACTGCGACGTCGGACGGCGCCAAGATCGCCTCAACCCCGTCGCAGATATTGTCAAGCCCCTGACTAACGGCCTTCAGCAAGCTTTTACCCACGGGCGTCAGTTCGAGACTATTGTGTTTGCGTACGAAAAGCGTGGCGCCAAGAGCTTTCTCAAGGCCCCGAATCTGCTGACTGATCGCCGCCTGCGTGACATTGAGCTCAGTGCCTGCCATGGTAAAGCTCAGATGCTTCGCCGCCACTTCAAAAGTGGCGAACGATCCGAGCGACGGAAGGTATCGGCGTTTGGGCAGCATGCCCTAGACTAGGCGTTCTTGCTGAATGCACAAGCACGTCTGAACTGCTGCCAAACGCAACTGCTGCGGCGATGTCGCAACGTACAGCAGTTGATTGCGTCATTCGTGTCTCGCCCGCCATCCCTTCCAGTTCAGATATGCCGTCGCGCCCAACTTCGCCAACGGGGCAGGCGGGAGGAGGTACGGTTTCGCTTGTTGCGCAAAGAATTCCGTGATGGCGGAACTTTTCCCGCTGGCGCACTCTGCTGCGGCGATACCAGTTAGCGTCCCACGAGTTGTTCCCAGGCCATTCTGGCAACAGGCAGCAAACACGCCATTGTCGATCTCACCCGTCACGGATACGCCATTCCGAGACAAGCACAAAGGGCCCGACCAAATGTACTCCATCTTGACGTCACGGAGTTGCGGGAAGCGTTCATCGAATTTTCTGCGCATAATCTTCGCCGCGCGACGCATCTTGTATTCGGTGCTTTCCATACTCGGGCAGAATTCGGCGCAGGATCGGACGGCAATTCGATTGCCGCCCTGCCCCGTGTCGATCCGACGGACCGTCGTTCCCATCGGATCAGACGGAGTGATGCCCCATCTCGGCTGCCCGCCGAGGCGGCGCAGTACGTCACCAGTCAGTTCTTCGGTCATACTGGCGAAGAGGAAAATGTGCATGAGACGGCCGCGCGCGATGCCGAAACTCTCGATCTGGCCGTTATTGGCAAGGATGATCTTGCCGGTCGACACGGCTCCACCGGAGGTTTCCACGCGCCAGCCAGCGCCTTGCCGGCGGAAGGCGGTAACCGGGCTGTTCTCATGGACGACGACCTCTCGGGACAGGCCACGAGCCAGTCCGCGAACGTATCCGGCGGGCTGGAGCATGACGGTCCCCGGCGTATAGAGGCCCGACACATAGTATCGGCTGCCCGTCAGCTCGAACATTGCCTGTTGGTCCAGCATCTCGTGGCACTCGCCCAGGACCTGCAAATGAGCGCCATAGGATTTGTTCTGCGCGTGGCTGGACGCCGTCGCTGCACCGTTGATCTTGCCTGTCTGATCGAAATAGTTGGCATCTATCCCATAGTCTTGCACCGCCTCACGGGCGAACGAGATCGCCAACCGGTTCAGAGCGATCAGGCTTCGATCTAGGCCGTCGTTCGCACCGGCATAATTTTCCGATGCCAGGTTATGGGGCAAGTCGATCATGAACCCGGAATTGCGCCCGGTACCCCCTTCGCCTACGCGGGCAGCATCGAGCACGACAACCTTTGCCCCCGGGTTCAATTGAACAAGGCGCCGCGCCGCAGACAATCCCGCAAAGCCTGCCCCGATCACGGTAAAGTCGGCCGTCACATTGCCTTGCAGTGGCTGGGCTGCGGGGACCGTGCCGAGAATTGCGCTCCAGGCTGCCTGCCCGGCAAATTTGGGCGGCCTCTTCGCCACGTATTGGCGCTGCATTATTGTTCTTTCGGAGGTAATCGAAGTCTTTCCTGAAGGCCGTCGATGGCGGCAAGCGTTCCGTTTTCCGCCAGTGCCCTGCTCAAAGCCTGGTTTAGCCCAGGAAACTTCCTCTGCAGTTCTGCCGAAGCCCGCTCGTTGCCGAGAGGGGCGACAATGTCGCGCCCTGCCCCGGCGATGGTTTGAACCATCGCCGAGGCGATCTCTCCGGTACCAAGGAAACCGATCCGCGCCATTACTCCACCTTGGAATCCGACGGATCGCTGAGGTCGATCCAGATAGTCTTGAGCTGGGTATATTGGTCGTGGGCGTGGATCGAGTTGTCGCGCCCGCCAAAGCCCGACTGCTTGTAACCACCAAAGGGCGTCGTGATGTCACCTTCGCCAAAGCTGTTGACAGTCACGGTTCCGGTGCGAAGGGCGCGCGCCCCGCGGATCGCCCGACGTGCGTTGGCGGTAAAGATCGAGGCCGCCAGACCGTATTCCGTGTCATTGGCCACCGTTATGGCTTCGTCAAAGCTCGACACGGTGATGACCGACAGGATCGGGCCGAAGATTTCTTCACGGGCCAGAGTTTCGTCGTTGCCGCCCACGTCGACGATCGTGGGCTCAACGAAGGCGCCATCGATATCCTTGCCACCCAGGATGATCTGGCTTTTCTTGGCCAGCCCGAGATAGCTGCAGACCTTGTCGAAATGAGGCTTGGAAACCAAGGCACCAACCCGCACGGACGGATCCAGCGGTGAACCAACGTTCCACTGGCGGGCGACGGTTTTCACCCGCTCCAGAAGATCGTCCTTGATGTCCTTGTGGACAATCAGGCGCGATGCAGCAGAGCAGTTTTCGCCCATATTCCAGAAAGCGCCATTGACCACATGTTCGGCCACCGAGTCGAGATACTCCGCGTCATCCATCACGATGCAGGGATTCTTGCCCCCCATCTCCAACACGACTTCCTTGAGATTGCTGTCCGCCGAATAGTGCAGGAACCGCCGCCCCGTCACCGTCGAACCGGTGAAGGACACCATGTCCACATCCGCATGCTTGCCCAATGGCTCACCCACGGCGGAGCCGCTGCCGGTCACGATGTTCAGCACGCCCGCAGGAACGCCCGCCTCATGGGCCAGTTCGGCAATCCGAAGAGCGGTGAGGCTGGTTTCTCCTGCAGGCTTGATCACTAGCGAGCATCCTGCGGCCAGCGCGGGGCCGATTTTCCAAGCCATCATCAGAAGCGGGAAGTTCCACGGCAGGACAAGCCCGACGACGCCGACAGGTTCGCGCACAGCCATTGCGATATGATTGTCCGAAGCGGGGGCCACCTGATCATAGATCTTGTCGATCAGTTCCGCATGCCACTTGATGCAGTGGATGGTCTCGGGCACGTCCACGGTTTCGCAATCGTAGATCGTCTTTCCGCTGTCCAGACTTTCCATCACCGCCAACTCGTGGCGATTCCGGGTCATCAGCTTGCACAGCCGGATTAGCACATCCTTGCGTTCGGAGGGATGCAGTCTCGACCAGCGGCCATCGTCAAACGCTTCACGCGCCTTGGAAACAGCAACGTCCACATCCTGGGCATCGCAGGCCGCCACATCCGCAAGCTTCACGCCGGTCGCCGGGTTCACGGTCTCGAAGGTCTTGCCGGATTTCGCCGGACGGAAGCTGCCATCGATGAACGCGTTCACCGGCAGGGACAGGTTGGCCGCAATAGCCTCGTATTCTTCGCGGGTCAGAAGCTCGCTCATGGATCAGTTCTCCGCCTTGATGGCCGCAATGGTGGTTTTGAGGGTTCGGATGACCTGCTCAAGCTCCCGCTTGTCATCCTTGTTGAGGCCGCGCAGCGGAGGGCGCATCGGCCCCGCCCGCAGGCCTGCCATTTCGGTTCCGTGCTTCACACACTGGATGAACTTACCGCCCTGCTCCAACACGCGCATCAGCGGCATCATGGCGGACATGATCCGACGCCCCTTGGCGAAATCGCCGTGCACGGCACAGGTCTCGTAGAGGAAGACATGCTCCTCAGGCAGGAAGTTGGAACCTGCGCAGATCCAACTGCGCGCACCCCAGGCAAAGAACTCAAGTGCCTGATCGTCCATGCCGCAGGACATCTGGATGTGCGGATAGTCGCGGGCCAGAAGGTGGACCCGGTTGATATCGCCCGAGCTTTCCTTGATCCCGATGACGTTGCGCGAGCGGCAGACGCGATCGAGAAACTCCTCGCCCATATGCACACCCATGCGACCGGGGTAGTTGTAAAGGATGATCGGCAGGTCCGCCGCACGGTCAATGGCGAGTGCATTCAGCGCATTCTCGCGTTCGGTCGGGACCGAGTAAGGGGGCGTTCCCAGCAGGATGGCATCGGCTTCCATTTCGCGCGCACCTTGGGCAAGCGCGACAGAGTCGGGCGTCCGCATGGCGCCCGTGCCGACGATCAACGGCAAACGACCATCCAGCCGGTCCTTGATAAAGCGAGTCAGTAAAAGCCGCTCTTCGACGGTCTGTGAATAATTCTCGGCAGTCGATCCTCCAGAGATTATCCCATGCACGCCCTTTTCGACCAGATGTTCGACGACGTCGGCCAGTGCATCGAGATCGAATGCGCCCTTTTCGTCGAACGGCGTTACGACAGGTGTGTAGATACCTTCAAGCGTGAACCTGAATGTCATTGCGTACTTCCATTCGCCATGTTGTGTCGGATCCCGGAAGGCTTTGGAGCCTCCCGGTGTTTGCTCCACCAAACCGCGCGGGCGGAGCAATGCGAGACTGCCTCTACGGCATGAACCCCAGAAGCCGCGGCAAGAACAGCGCTAACGGCGACCAATAAGTCGTGATGAGCATTACGGGAAATGCCGCGAAAGCCATGAAATAGAACGCGGGCGAGATCACTTCCGACATCCCGACCCTGCCGACGCGACAGGCCATGAACAGGATTGGGGCCATCGGAGGGCTGTTCGCCCCGATCACAATGCTGGTTCCGATGATCGCTGAAAAGTGAATCGGGTCCACGCCGATCTCGGCCATGACAGGCACCATCAGCGGGCTGATAATAGCGATCACGCTGACATCGTCCATGATCATGCCCATGAGAACCAGAAAGATGTTCACCATCAAGAGAATGAGTATCGGGCTCGAGAATGTACCGAGCAGGAGATCGGTCAATTCCTGAGGTACGCGCTCGAGGGTGAGAATTCGGCTGGCGACGAACGAGAATACAAGGATAATCATGATGACGCCGGTGGTGGCCGCGGCATTGATCACAGCCTCACCGATTTTGCGCAGAGTCAGCTCTCTGTAGACGAACAAGCCGATCGGAATGGCGAGAGCCACTGAGATGGCCGCAGCTTCTGTCGGCGTGGCAAAACCGCCATAGATACCGCCGAGAATAACAACCGGCAGCAAGAGTGCGGGAATTGCCCGCCAGCCGGTTGAGACCGTTTCGGAAGCACGCTGCCCCCACGACACACGTTCAGTATCCCCGCCCAGCTTCCGAATGACATGCAGCCGGTTGAAAAGCGCAAGGAAGATCATCAGCAAGATGCCGGGACCAACGGTCGCCAGAAAACAGGCTGCGACCGACTGTCGGGTCACGACCGCATAAAGGATCATGGTAATCGAAGGCGGGATCAACAGACCCAAGAGCGAGGAAACACCCAAGAGTGCGCTCGTATAACCACGTGCATAGCCGTGTTTCTCCATCGGGTCGATCATGATAGAACCGATCGAAGCCACGGCGGCCGAGGCAGTACCTGAAATGGCCCCGAATATGCCGCATGTTACGACCATCGAGGTGCCCATGCCGACACGCGAACGTCCGACCAACGCCTCGACAAATTCCACCAGGCGCCGAGCGATCCCACCGGTTTGCATCAGGTAACCGGTCATCACGAAGAGCGGCAACGCCACCAGAATCACCGAGTTCACCGACCAGAAACCCGTGGTCATCAGGGACGATATGTCGACGGTATAAGCTATCGACAGGATGAGCGTCATGGCGGCGAAGGAAAACACGACAGGAACGCCGAGCATCATCAGCACCACGACGGCGATGATTGCGATAAGTGCACCCATTTCAGATTACTCCACTTCTGCGGCGGGATCGCCCGACTGCCAGTCCTCGCCGCGGATCTCGTGGATCAGATCGCGCACCAAATAGACAATGAACAGCACCGAAGCGACGAAGAGACTGGACTGCGAGATCCACCACGGAATCCCGAAGACCGGCGTGGACTGGCCACGCTCCAGACCAAAGGTAAACAGATCCCACGCCCAGGTGCTGAACATCACCGCGACAGCCAGCGATACCGTGGTGGAAAACAAAGCCGCAGCTCGCCAGACCTTCCGGTTACTCGAGATAACGCGCACGAAGTCGGCCGACAGATGCGAGCGTTCGCGCGATGCCAGCGCTGCGCCCAGCATGTAGAACCACATGACGGAAAGCAGCATGATCTCTTCGAGACCGAACACAGGTGACCCGAGAACCGACCGTGTAAAGATACCGACCACCAGCATCAGCGCCACGGCCAGCCCAACCACGATCAAAATCGGATGGATGATGCGCACAAGAAGCGCATCGGCTAATTTTAGCATGTGCATTATGAAGTCCTCCCTTATTCAAAGACGCGCCACGCAAGACACAACGGCCCGGATTGATTTCCCCTCGATTGTTGACAGCCGTTGGGATCGGCGAGACTCGATCTCGGTTTGTTCTGTCTTTGAAACAGGGGCTTTCCGCGAGTGCTGTGCACTCATAGGACCGCCGGAGGATTGCCGGCAGTCTGAGACTGAGCCGCGCAGAACGCAGCCCGCCTCAACCGTCTTTAGTGGATCTACTTCGGCACCGATGCGTTGGCGCGCACCACGTCCATGATTTCCGTGCCGAGGGCCTTCTCCGCCTGCGGCCAGACCTCGGCACGCACGCGCTCGACCCAGGCGGCCTTCTGCTCGGGGGTCGGAACGATGTACTCCATGCCGGCTTCCTGCGCCGCGGCGATCCATTTGTCGTCTTCCGCCTTGGCGCCCTTGAACTGCTGGTCAATCACGGCAACGGCTGCGGATTCAATGATCCCGCGATCTTCTTCGTCCATCTCATCCCAGGCCGCACCGTTCATCAGCAGTGAATAGGACGAGAAATTGTGCGACGACTGGACGAAGTAGTCGAGCTGGTCCCGGAAATATTCGTAGTCCCAGTAGATGACATTGGACGAATCGCCGTCCACGACGCCGGTCTGGATCGATGTATAGACCTCAGCCCAGTCGATCGGCACCGCCTGGAAACCCATCGCTTGAACGGTCTGCGGCAGAGGGAAGATCGGCTGCGACCGCACCTTCAGGCCCTGCGCCTCTTCAGCGCTGGTGGCGTAGCGGCCCTTGGTGGCGATGCCGCCGAAGCCTTCCGGGAACGGACCGAAATATTTGAGGCCAATATCCTGATAGATCGGATCGAGCACCTCGCGCACCCAGCCGTCCTGGCCGAACGCTTCAGTCGCGTCCTCCCATCCCAGAACGAGATAAGGGATGTAGTTCACCCCGATCCGCTGGTCGTAAGACGTCTGCGGCCAGGTGATCATCATGTGGACGTTGCCCTTGACGAGCTGGTCGAACAGCTCTTGCTGGCCACCCAACTCGCCCTGATAAAATACATTGACCTTGATGCGCCCGTCAGAGTTCTCCTCGATCATTGAGGCCCAGTTCTGCATGGCCTTGCCAAGAACGGAGTCGCGATCACCTGCCTCACTGGTCAGTACGAGCTTGTATTCCTTGTCGCTGGCATGCGCCGGCAACGGGACAAGCATCGCGGCGGCAAGTGAGAGTGCGGAAATGTTGGACAGCTTCACCATGAGTTCCCTCTTCGATCTGGATGTTATTGGGGCAGTTTAGACTGCCCTATCCAGTGATCATTGAGGCAAGATAGCTGGCGCACAAACGAGAATATCCATCGTTTGGGCATAAGGTGGACCTTATGCGCGCGGGGCGTGGGCTCGGGCGGAAACAACTAATATATTTGATTCTGGAGGCTGGCCACATACATGCATTCGTCTGATCGCGTCATCCTTGACCAAGCCAGACCTTAGGCAAGTGGGAAATGCAGAGCGGGGGCCACGCCCAACCGCACCACCCAAGCCCGACGTTGAAGCGATCAGCACTCGGGCAGATTGACAGCGATGCCGCCGGTCGAGGTTTCCTTGTACTTCAGGCTCATGTCGCGCCCGGTCTCAAACATCACGCGTACGCAGTTGTCGAGCGGCATGAAGTGCTGACCGTCGCCGCGCAATGCGAGGCTCGCCGCCGAGACGGCCTTGACCGCGCCCAAGGCGTTGCGCTCGATGCAAGGCACCTGAACCAGTCCCGCCGCGGGATCGCAGGTCATGCCGAGATGATGCTCCAGCGCGATCTCGGCCGCGTTTTCAACCTGTTCGTTGCTGCCGCCCAGCGCCGCACATAGCCCGGCAGCGGCCATCGCCGAAGCGGAACCCACCTCGCCCTGACAGCCCACTTCGGCACCCGATATCGAAGCATTGTGCTTGATCAGACCGCCGATGGCCGCCGCGACCAGCAGAAGATCCCGAATGCCCTCCATGCGCGACCCGACGCAGTGATCGCGGTAATAGCGCAGCACCGCCGGCACCACGCCCGCCGCACCGTTCGTCGGCGAGGTCACAACCCGCCCGCCGGCGGCGTTTTCCTCGTTCACCGCCATCGCGTAGATACTCAACCAATCATTGATCTGATGCGGCTGAACCTGGTTCCTGCCCCGCTCCGCCAGGAGTTGCTGATGGATGAGCCTGGCCCTACGCCGAACTTTGAGCCCGCCCGGCAGGATACCTTCCTTTGTCAGGCCGCGTTCGATACATTCGTCCATCGCCTGCCAGATGCGGTTGACTTTCGCATCCAGATCCGCGCCGTGCACCACCGTCTCATTGGCGCGTTTCATCTGGGCAATCGTCTTACCAGAGGCGGTGCCCATGGCCAGCATTTCTTTGGCCGTTCCGAACGGATAAGGAAAATCGCGCGCCTGCTTTTCGTCGTGAAGCGAAACCGCATCCTCGTTCTTGCGGCGCAGTTCGGCCTCGGTCAACACGAAGCCACCGCCGACCGAGTAGTAGGTCTCGGTGTGATAGGGATTGTCTGCGGCATCGAAGGCTCGCAACACAAGCCCATTCGAATGGCCTTCGAGTGGCGGGCCAAAGTCGAATACAAGATCGGTCGCGGGGTCGAACTTCAGAGTGCCCAAGCCCTCGGGCGTGATCTGGCCGGTTCGGCGCACCTCGGCCTCCAGTGACTCTGCCCTGTCGGGGTCGAGCGTGTCGGGCAGCAGCCCGCAAAGTCCGAGGATCACGGCGCGGTCGGTGGCATGGCCCTTGCCGGTGAACGCCAATGAACCGTGGAGCGTCGCCGTCACGCCGGCCAACCGGCCCGCACCGGGAATCTTCTCGGCTGCGCCGCGCAGATCCTCGAGAAACCGCGCCGCCGCCGTCATCGGGCCCATCGTATGTGACGACGAGGGCCCGATGCCAATCTTGAAAATGTCGAAGACCGACAAGAACATCGGTGTCAGGTCGTGTAGATCGGATAGGCAGCGCAGAGCGCTCTTACCTCGGCCAGAACCTTGGCTTCGATCTCTGCATTGCCTTCGGCATTGGCGGCAAGCGCGTCGATGACCTTCAGGATCAGTTCGCCAACCTTGCGGAAGTCGGCCTCACCAAAACCCCGGGTCGTGCCTGCGGAGGTGCCGAGCCGGATGCCCGAGGTGACAAAGGGTTTCTCGGGATCGTCAGGGATGGCGTTCTTGTTGCACGTCAGGCCGGCCCGCTCCAGGGCAGCTTCAGCCACCTTGCCAGTCACGCCCTTCGGCCGCAGATCGACCAGAACCATATGGCAATCGGTTCCGCCCGAAACGATGCCGACGCCCCCTTCTGTGAGAGTTTCCGACAACGCACGCGCATTGCCGATAACCCGCTTCGCATAATCCTTGAATGCGGGTTGAAGCGCCTCGCCGAAAGCCACCGCCTTGGCCGCAATAACATGCATGAGCGGGCCGCCCTGATTTCCGGGGAACACGGCCGAGTTGATCTTCTTCGCCAGCGTCTCGTCATTGGTCAGGATGAAACCACCGCGCGGCCCACGGAGCGTCTTGTGGGTGGTTGAGGTCACGACATGGGCATGTGGCATCGGATTGGGATATTCGCCCGCCGCGACCAGCCCGGCATAATGCGCCATATCGACCATCAGATAGGCGCCGACCTCGTCCGCAATCGCGCGGAAGGCGGCAAAGTCGATGCGACGCGGATAGGCTGAGGCCCCGGCAATGATCAGCTTTGGCCTCGTCTCCAACGCGACGCGGCGCACCGCGTCCATGTCAATCAGGTGGGTTGCCTCATCCACCTGATAGGAGACCACATCGAACCATTTGCCTGACATGGTGACCGGCGATCCATGGGTCAGGTGCCCGCCATGGGCAAGCGACATGCCCATGATCCGGTCGCCCGGCTGCAAAAGAGCGAGAAAGACAGCCTGGTTGGCTTGCGCACCCGAATGCGGCTGGACATTGGCATATTCAGCACCGAACAGTTGCTTGAGCCGGTCGATGGCGATGGCTTCGACCATATCCACGTACTCGCATCCGCCGTAATAGCGGCGCCCTGGATAGCCTTCGGCGTATTTGTTGGTCAGAACAGATCCCTGCGCAGCCAGAACGTCGTCGGAGACGATGTTTTCCGAGGCGATCAGTTCGATCTGATTCTGCTGGCGGTCAAGCTCATGGGCGATTGCTTCGGCAATGGCACTGTCGGAGATCGGGGCATCAGCCATCCTGTCGAGCATGAAGGATTCCTTTTTGCAAAGTCGGGTTATTCTGCGGCCAGTTCGGCGCAGCCGGTTTCGAGAAGAGCGACCACATGCGGGGCGAAGGAACGCCATATATCGAGGCGGAAGCTGTCTTTGCCGTCGCGCCACAGGACAACCGTCGCGCCGTCCATGAGCGTCCGGCAGCCCTCACCCTCGCCCAGGCGGCCGATATCGCGCGGGCAGCCGAGCGTCAGCAGATCCGCCGCCTTCGGGCCCTCGATGCGCACCGTGATCTCACGATCCGAGATCTCGGTCAGGCTGTGCGGCGCCTCGGCATAGATGGATGCGCACCCCTTGCTCAGCCGGAGCGCATCAGTCTCGGCAACCAGTATCTGCCATTCGTCGGGGCTAAGGCACAAAACCTCGATGGTGCCGGCACTGGCGCGCGCACCGATCCTGCTCGGAAGATCGACGCCGATTGCCCTGGAAAGCGCGGGCAGGACCGCCGCGTGCGCCCGGAGCGAGAACCGGCCGGTCGGCGCGAGAAGCGAGACAACAAGGGCGCTGCTTTTGGCAAGCGGGCCAGGTATGAAAGCGGGGGTAAGAGCCGTCATCGCGGTGCTCCCATTCAGAGTTTCAGCCGTTCACCGTCAAGGTCGTAGAACACGGTTCCCGTAATTTCCGCCTTGATCACGCCGTCAGGCATGGGGATGAAGACGGTCTCGCCCATTCGCGTGTGCCCGCCCTCGATGAGCGCTAGGGCAATGGGCCTGCCCGCCGCTTCCGAGCGGTAGGACGAGGTGACGTGCCCGACCATTTTCATCGGCTTGGGCTGATCGGGATCGAGCACGATCTGCGCGCCCTCCTCCAATTTGGTCTGGCCATCCTCGGTCAGCAAGCCGACGAGCTGCTTGCGGCCTTCGGCGACCATATCCGGGCGCTTCAGCCCCCGCATCCCCACGAAATCCGGCTTCTTCTTGCCAACGGCCCAGCCGAACCCGGCATCAAAGGGGGTGACCGTCCCATCGGTATCCTGCCCGACGATGATGTAGCCCTTCTCGGCCCGCAGAACATGCATCGTCTCGGTGCCGTAGGCGCAGATGTCGTATTGCTGCCCGGCCGCCCAAAGTTTTTCCCACAACGCCCGACCATGGCGGGCCGGCACGTTCACCTCGAAGCCGAGTTCGCCGGTGAAGCTCACCCGGAACAGGCGCGTCGGGAAACCCGCCACCGTGCATTCGGCAATGGACATATGCGGGAATGCCTCGTCCGAGATATCCAGCCCCTCGACGAAGGGTTCAAGCAGCTTGCGCGCGTTGGGGCCGTTGAGCGCGACGGTCGCCCACTGCTCGGTCGTCGAGGTCAGCCAGACCTTGAGGTCGGGCCACTCGGTCTGGAGATAATCCTCCATCATGTTCAAAACGCGCGCCGCGCCGCCGGTGGTGGTGGTGACGTGGAAGCGGTCTTCCGAAAGGCGCCCGATCACACCGTCGTCGCGGATATAGCCATCGTCTCCCAGAAGCAGGCCGTAGCGGGTCCGGCCCGGCGCCAGTTTGGTCCAGGGGTTGGTGTAGATGCGGTTCATAAATTCCACCGCATCGGGGCCGACGATTTCGATCTTGCCGAGCGTCGAGGCGTCGAAGATACCGAGGCTGGCCCGCGTCTGCCGGCATTCGCGGGCAACCGCCGTCTCCATGTCTTCGCCGGGCTTGGGGAAATACCAGGCGCGACGCCACAGGCTGACCGGCTCGAACACTGCGCCATGCTCCCCGGCCCAGCTATCGATCGGCGTCTTGCGGGTCACCTCGAAATGCCCGCCCCGATGATATCCGGCAAAGGCGCCGAACGTCGTAGGTGTATAGGGCGGGCGGAAAGTGGTTAGCCCCACCTGTGGCGCAGGCTTTCCGAGTGCGTCCGAGGCGATGTTCAGACCGTTGATGTTCGACATCTTGCCCTGATCGGTGGCCATGCCGTTGGTCGTGTAGCGCTTGACATGCTCGATCGAGCGCATGCCCTCGCGCACGGCGAGGCGCAGGTCCTTGGCCGTCACGTCGTTCTGGAAATCGACGAAAGCGCGCGTCCGGCCCGGATTGCGATCAGTGGGCAATTCCTTATGGCTGACGCCGGTGCCAGTGCGGTCATTGGCAACGGCATGGCGTATCGCGGCAGGCTCCTTGCCAAGCGCGCGGACCGCCTGCGCCCCCATTTCGGCACCGTCGTTCAGTGCCGCCTCCACTCCCCACAGACCGCGGCCGGCGCCGGCGATCTGGCAGGCCTCGGTCTTGCGGTCGGGAAGGAAAGTCTGCTTGTCCTCATCCCAGGCCAGCGTGCCCTTGGTATGCGAAAAGAGATGCAGCGAAGGTGTCCAGCCGCCCGACATCAAAAGACAATCGCAGGCAAGCCGACAGACCGGCCCTGGCGTGTTATCTCGCATCGGGTTCACATCGACCGACCTGATCCGCAAACGTCCTTCGGTGCCGGTGACGGTGTGACCGGACAGAACCTCGATCCCGCGGTCGCCGGCCTCCGCCACGAGATCCGATGGAGGCTCGGCGCGGGTATCGACAATGGCCACGATCTTGGTGCCGGCATCGGCGAGATTGAACGCCGCATACCACGCGCTGTCATGACTGGTGGCGACGACCGCTCTGTCGCCGACCCGAACACCATAGCGATTGAGATAGGTCTGGGCACTTCCCGCCAGCATCACGCCTGGTCGGTCGTTGCCGTCGAAGACCAGTGGCTTTTCCAGCGCGCCCTGCGCCAGGACAACCTGCCCTGCCCGCACCCGCCATAACCGTTCGCGCGGCATGTCCACGGGAGGCGAATCCAGATGGTCGGTCAGCTTCTGACAGAGCCCGACCATGTTCTGATGGTAATAGCCCATCGCCGTGGTGCGGGTCATGATCCTGACACCGAGCGACTCCAGCTCCTTGAGCGTCGCTGCCAGCCAGTCCCAGGCGGGTGCGCCGTCGATCTCGACCTGTGGCTCACTGAGAAGCGTTCCGCCGGCCTCCGCATTCTCGTCGACCAGTGTGACGCGCAAGCCCGAGTGAGCAGCACCCAGCGCGGCGGCCAGACCCGCCGGTCCGGCACCGATAACCAGCACGTCGGTGTGCAGGTAGCGCGAGGCGTAGCTATCCGGATCCTCCTCCCTCGGCGAGACGCCAAGCCCGGCGGCGGCCCGGATGAAGGGTTCGTAGACCTTGTCCCAGAAGCTCTTCGGCCACATGAAGGTCTTGTAGTAGAAGCCGGCCGAAAACAGCATGTAGGCGCGGTCGTTCACGGCGCCGATATCGAATTTCAGGCTCGGATATTTGTTCTGACTGGTGGTCTCGAGACCGTTCCAGATCTCCTGCACGGTGGCGCGGGTGTTGGGTTGGAAGCGACCGGGCCCGCGGCGTGTGCCGATGAGAGCGTTCGGCTCCTCGGAGCCGGCCGAGACCGCGCCGCGCGGCCGGTGGTATTTGAAGGATCGCCCCATCAGATGCACGCCATTGGCAAGCAGCGCCGAGGCGACGGTGTCGCCCGCGCGCCCCTCGACGGTCTTGCCGTCGAAGGTAAACTTCACCGGACGGTCATGGTCGATCCGGCCACGTCCGGGAACGCGGAAGGCACTCATTCCGCAGCCTCCTTGAGAGAGGAAAGGTCGGGACGCGGCTCGCCCGCCCTATAGGTGGTCAGGAAACGGTCGGTGACGGTGTCCCGCACGGCGTTGAAAAACCGACCGCAACCGTGGAGATGCCGCCAGCGCTCGAAGTGCGGACCGCGCACATTGCTGCGGATGAACAGATAGTCCCGCCACTCATCATCGCTCATGGCCGAGGGATCGGCGGGCCGGGCGATATGCGCCTCCCCGGCATAGGTGAATTCCAGCTCCGGCAGGGTCTCTTCGCAATAGGGGCAATGGACGAGAAGCATATTATCCTCCTCAATGCGCGACGGCGGCCGCGGCGGCTTCGTCGATGAGACGGCCGGTGGTGAATCGCTCGAGGGTGAAGGGAGCATTGGCCGGGTGAGGCTCGTCCTTGGCAACGGTCCAGGCAAGGGTATGAGCCGCGCCCGGCGTGGCCTTGAACCCGCCAGTGCCCCAGCCACAGTTGACGTAGAGCCCCGGCACCGGCGTCTTGCCAAGGATAGCCGAGCGGTCCGGCGTCACATCGACGATTCCGCCCCATTTGCGCAGCATCCGCATGCGGGTGAAGATTGGAAAGATCTCACAGATCGCCGCGACCGTATGTTCGATCAACGGCAGTCCGCCGCGCTGCGAATAGCTGGTATACTGGTCGGTACCGGAGCCGATGACCAGTTCGCCCTTGTCGGACTGGCTGATATAAGCATGCACCGTGTTCGACATGACCACACAGGGGAAGACCGGCTTGACCGGCTCCGAAACCAGCGCCTGAAGCGGGAAACTTTCCAGCGGCAAGCGGACGCCGGCGCTGTCCATGACGACGGTGGTATTCCCTGCCGCCGATACGGCGACTTTCTTCGCCCTAATGAACCCCTTGGCTGTCTCTACGCCTGCAACGCGGCCGTCGGAGCCGCGCCGGATCGCGGTGACCGGGCAATTCTGGATGATGTCCACCCCGCGTGATGCGGCGGCACGCGCATAGCCCCAGGCCACAGCGTCGTGGCGCGCAGTCCCGGCGCGCTTCTGCAGCGCGGCACCCATGACCGGATAACGCGCCTTGGGCGAGATGTTGAGCGGCGGGCAGAATTCCTTGGCTTCCTCAGGGGTCAGCCATCGATTGTCGACCCCGTTGAGGCGATTGGCATGAATATGGCGCTGGAAGCTCTGCACATCATGCACGTTATGCGCCAGCATCATCACGCCGCGCTTGGAGTACATGACGTTGTAGTTCAGCTCCTGGCTCAAGTCCTCCCACAGATCGAGCGCGTGGTCGTATAGCCGAGCGCTTTCGTCATAGAGGTAGTTGGAGCGGATGATCGTCGTGTTGCGCCCGGTATTCCCGCCACCGAGCCAACCCTTGTCGATCACCGCGACATTGGTGACGCCGTGCTCCTTGGCCAGGTAATATGCCGCGCCCAGCCCATGCCCGCCGGCGCCGACGATCACCACGTCGTATTTGGCTTTCGGCTGGCTGTCCGGCCATTGCTCCGTCCAGTTCTTGTGCCCGGTGAGAGCGTTTTTCAGAAGCGATAGCGCAGAAAAATGCGTCATGTGAGGCCGCCTCCCGCAAGTTCGGATTGCAGGATATTAGTCGGACAAAAACAGACAAAACTGGAATATCGCGTCGTGTTGATTGTATGATTGCGGCATGACGATCATTCCCTCACGCGAAAGACCCAGCAAGAAACGCTTGAGCGTCGCATTCCTGCTTGCAGACCGCTTCACGCTTTCCGCCTTTGCCAATTTCGTGGATGTCTTGCGGCTTGCCGCCGACGAAGCGGATCGCTCACGACCGATCTATTGCGAATGGACGGTCCTCTCAGCCGACATGAACCCGGTCCGGTCGAGCTGCGGCGTCAAGGTCCAGCCTGATACCCGGCTGCACAATGCCGGAAATTACGATTACATCGTCGTCGTCGGTGGGCTCATCCAGGAAGCAAGCGGGCTTTCGCGTGAATGCGTCGCGTTCCTCAAATCCGTGGCCCAGGCCGGCGTGCCGCTTGTCGGCCTGTGCACAGGCGTTTTCCTGCTCCACGAAGCCGGGCTTCTCGAGCGCTATCGCTGCTGCGTGAGCTGGTTTCACCATGACGATTTTCTGGAGCGGTTCGACACCGCCCGCCCCGTCTCGGATCAGATTTTCGTCGTCGACCGGGACCGGTTGACCTGTTCGGGCGGACACAGCGCCGCACATCTGGCAGCCTGGCTGGTCGAAAAACACATCGGCCGCGTCGCCGCCACGAAGAGCCTGAGCATCATGATCATCGACGAAGCCATGGCCGGGGACAAACCTCAGCCCGGCTTTCGCAGCGACCTGACCGCGCGCGACCCGGTGGTGCGAAAAGCGCTGATCCGGATGCGCCAGAACATGGAGAACCCCGAAACGGTCGAGGAATTGGCGCGGGGGCTGGGGGTCGGCCGGCGGCAGCTTGAACGCCGCTTCCAGAACGACCTGAGCCTCTCACCGTCTCGGGCCGATCTTCGACTTCGCCTCGATGCTGCGCGTGGGATGCTGGAGACCACCGGGCGGACGGTAACGCAGATCGCCCATGCCACCGGCTTCTGCGACGCGTCGCATCTCATCAATACGTTCAGGGCCGAACTGGGCCTGACACCGTCAGAGTACCGGAGGACGAATTTGCCGGCGCCTGGTGCCCTGCAATCGCGCGCGGTAGCGGTTCTCATTCCCGGAGACCCACATCCAGGCAGGTCAAGATCTATGAACAGCTGAGGCCTGGGGAGAGGGATTCACCTTCCCTGTGCTGGAGCATGTATCCCTGAGAATTGGACGCATAGACAGGGCGGCGCGGACCAGACGGTGACCGAGACCGCCCATGCCCACGGCTTCAGCGACGGCACTCACTTGGCGCGCATCCTGACGGCCGAGCGTTGGATTTCATCGTCGGAATACCGGTGCGCGTGAGCTGGCAGCGGCGGTTAGCACGCTGTCGGCGTGCGGCTGCCTCCGGCGGACTGACCCCGCCCGGTCAGTCGTCACCGACCGCCGCGGCGCAGGCCTCGACAAAGGCGCGGGCCGCGGGCAACCGCGCGCCCGTGCGCCGCCAGAGCACCCCTGTCTGACGGATCTCCCCATTTTTCAGCAGGTGCTTCCTGAGCCGTGGCCATGTCCGATCAATATCTCACCGTCCGCTGCCGCTCGAGCCGGGGCATCGTCGCCGCTATCGCCGGATACCTTTCCGAACAGGGCTGCAACATCACCGACAGCGCCCAATTCGACGACTTGGAGACCGGCAATTTCTTCATGCGCATCGGTTTCTGCAGCGAGACCGGCGCGAGCATGGACGATCTTCGCAAAGGCTTTGACGAGGTCGCGAAGCCGTTCGGGATGGACTACGCGTTCCACGACTCGTCCGAAAAGATGAAGGTGATCGTCATGGTCAGCCGTTTCGGGCACTGCCTGAACGACCTTCTCTACCGCTGGCGCATCGGCGCGCTCCCCATCGAGATCGTCGCCGTCATCTCGAACCACATGGATTACCAGAAAGTCGTGGTGAACCACGACATCCCCTTCCACTGCATCCGGGTCTCGAAGGAGAACAAACCGCAGGCCGAAGCGCAGATCATGCAGTTGGTCGAGGAAACCCGCGCGGAGCTCATCGTGCTGGCGCGCTACATGCAGGTCCTGTCGGACGAGATGTGCCGGAAGATGTCGGGGCGGATCATCAACATCCACCATTCCTTCTTGCCCTCTTTCAAGGGCGCGAACCCCTACAAGCAGGCCTTCGAACGGGGGGTGAAGCTGATCGGGGCAACCTCGCATTACGTCACGGCCGACCTGGATGAAGGGCCGATCACCGAACAGGACACCGTGCGTGTGACCATGCCCAGAGCACCGATGACTACGTCAGCCTCGGCCGGGATGTGGAGTGTCAGGTGCTTGCCCGGGCGGTTCATGCGCATATCCACAGACGCGTTTTTCTGAACGGAACCAAGACTGTGGTCTTTCCGGCGAGCCCGGGAAGCTATGCGTCTGAACGCATGGGTTAAGGCGGCAGTAACGCCTGCAAATCGCGCTGTTTCGGGAAAACACGAGCAGGCGACCGGGCGATCGCAAAAAACTCCTTGACCAAAATTACGTATCCGAATTGGATACAAATGTGGAAGACCATGATCTCCGGGCGGGCAGGCCCGGCCGGAGCAAGAACAAGACAAGGCGAAACGCCGACCCAGGTTTGCCGGGCCAACCCGGTGCAAACGTCGAACCAGAGGAGAGTGCACATGAACATCTTCAAGAAGACACGCCACGGTCTCTGCGCTGTCGCCATGACGACCGCCTTGGCGCTTAACCCGTTCGTCGCCCAGGCGCAGGAGACCGTAAAGCTGGCCCATGCCGAGGGCGAGGGCAACCTGCTGGAAAATCCCTATTGGGCGCTGACGCAGGTTCTGGGTTCCGAACTCGAGACCGGCACGAACGGACGCTACACGCTTCAGGTCTTCCCCAACAAGCAGCTAGGCGACACCGAATCGATTACCGAGCAAACCGCGCGCGGGGTGATCCAGATGGCTACCAGCATCGCCAGCGGTCAGCTCGCGAGCTTCTTCCCGTCAATCCAGATTCTCGACATGCCCTATACCTTCAACAGCACCGACGAGGCGCGCGCCGTGCTTGACGGCCCCTTCGGACAGGAACTGGCCGATGCCGCTGCCAAGGAATCGGGTGTCCGCATCCTGGCCTACCTGCCCTCGGCCTTCCGCAACTTCTCCAGCTCCAAGGCGCCGATCCATTCGCCTGCCGACATGGTCGGCCAGAAGATCCGCGTGCAGCCGATCCCGATCCACCTGAAGATCGTGGAATCCCTTGGCGCCTCGGCCACTCCCATTGCCTGGGCAGAGCTTTACAACGCGCTTCAGACCGGCGTCGCCGACGGTCAGGAAAACGCGCCCTATGTGCTGCTGCTTGCCAACCTGCAGGAGGTCCAGAAGTATTACACCCTCGATAAGCACCTGCTGAACGTGGCGCTGATCGTGGCGAACGAAGACTTCTACCAAAGCCTCTCCGACGCAGACAAAGCAGTGCTGAACTCTGCCGTACGCGAGGCAAAGCTCGCCTTCCTCGGGATCGTGAAGGCAAAAGAATCGCAGGATCTCAAGAAGATCGCCGATGCCGGTGTCGAGATATACCAGCCCACGCCGGAGGAATTCGAGCAGTTTGTCGACGCGACGCGCGACCCGGTGCGTGAGCTTCTGGCGGAAACGGTCGACCAGGAATGGTTCGATAAGCTCGATTCCGCCATCGCAGAAGTCCGTGCCAAGAACGCGTCCAACTGATCCCCACTGTTGTAGCAACCGCTGTCCTGCCTCGCCCGTCGGGGCAGGACGGCCCCAGCAGAGGATCGCACACATGACCCTGATCCTGAAATTCGCAGACATCGCCGGGTGGTTCGCGTCAACCGCTGCGCGTATCCTGCTGATCGCCGTTGTCCTGTTTTTGGTTGCTCAGGTGACCCTGCGCTTCGGCTTCAATTACTCGCTGCCCTGGCCCGAAGAAGCCTCTCGCTATCTGATGATCTGGATCGTGATGCTGACCGCGTCGCAACTTGTCCGGTACAACGAGCTCGTTCGCGTCGACTTCCTCGACAAACTCTGGCCCAAGAAGCTGCTGGTCTGGCGCAACGCGTTGTTTCGCGTCGTTATGATCGCGATGTTCTCGCTGATGGCCTATCACGGCTGGCTACAGGCCGATTTCGCATGGCGCCGCACCACCGCCGCGCTACAGATTTCCTGGTTCTGGCCCTATCTCTCGATCCCCGTTGGCTGCGCCCTGGTCGTGTTTCAGCTCGTCGCCGTGACCATTCGGGAATTCCTCACTGGAGCCGAGGTCACCCCCCATATCGTCGAACTCCAGGAGACCGCCGAATGAGCCTCTCTCTCCTCGTCATCATCGGTATCCTGCTCTTGCTCCTACTGCTCGGGAGCCCTGTCATCTTCGCCATCGGCGTCGCCGCCATCTCGTATTTCTTCGTCGAGCCGAACATGAGCTCGATGCTTTCGGTCGTCGTGCACAAGTTCTTCACCGGAATGGACGTTTTCATCTGGCTATCGATCCCGCTCTTCGTCATCGCCGGCGAGATCATGTCGGCCACCAACATGACCGAACGGCTGCTGGGCTTCTCGCGTCTGCTGGTCGGGCGGCTGCGCGGCGGACTTGCCTATGTGAACGTGGTCGGATCGATGCTCTTCGGCGGCGTCTCGGGATCGGCCATGGCCGACATCGCGGCACTGGGGCCCGTCGAGATCGAGATGATGAAGAAGGACGGCTACGACCGCGACTTCTCGGCCGCGCTGACCGTCAGCTCGGCGATCCAGGGGCCGATAATCCCGCCCTCGATCCCGCTCATCATGTTCTCAAGCCTCACCAATACCTCCGTAGCGGCCCTATTCCTCGCAGGAGCGATGCCCGGCATCCTGCTGGGTCTGGGGCTGATGGTCGTGGTCTTCATCATGGCGCGTGTCAGAAACTTCCCGGCCAATCCCATCCGGGATCTGACTGCTGCGAGGGCGTTCCGCATCATAGTGGATGCATTCTGGTCGCTTTTCATGCCGGTAATCATCATCGGCGGCATCGTCTCCGGCGTCTTTACCGCAACCGAGGCCGCGGCGGTCGCCGTCGCCTACGCGCTGCTGGTTGGCGTCTTCGCCTACCGCAACCTGTCGCTCAAGGAACTCTGGGCTATCCTCGACCGCTCGGCGCGGGTGACAGCCTCGATCTACCTTATTGTCGGCTTCGCCACGATCATCAGCTGGATCATGGCCAACGAACGCCTTCCCGACGTTCTTGAAAGCTTCATCGTCGGGCAGGACGTCGCCCCCTGGGTCATTTTATTGGCGATCAATCTCTTCTTGTTGATCAACGGGCTGTGGATCTCAGACTCGGTGCAGATGTTGCTCTTTGCGCCGCTTTTCACCCCCATCCTCGCCGCTCTCGGCGTCAACCCGGTCCACTTCGGCGTAATCATGACGATGAACATCATGATCGGCCTGCTGACACCGCCCTACGGCATGGCGCTTTATCTGGGATCCGCCGTCAGCGGCGTACCGCTAGGGCGCATCATAAAGGCAAGTCTGCCGATGCTCGCCGCATCGCTCATCGTGCTGATGCTGGTCACCTACGTGCCAGCGATCTCTCTCACCCTTCCCCGCCTTTTCGGCTTCATCAACTGAGGAAACGCATCCGATGACCACCGCACAAGACATTGCGGGTATGCTGCCTGCTACCATCACACCCTTCACGGCATCGGGCGAAGTCAACTACGGCATGATCCCTCGCATCGTCGACCATGTCTTCGCGGGTGGCGCCAAGGGAATCCTGCCCATCGGCGGCACCGGCGAATACACCATGCTGTCGAATGAAGAGCGCCGACGCGTGGTCGAGGTCTCGGTCGAAGCCGCCAAGGGCCGCGGCCCGGTCATCGCCGGGCTGTTGTCACCGGGTTATGCGGACAATATGCTCGTGGCGAAGGACGCAAAAGCCGTCGGTGCCGATGCGGTCATGCTGATCCTGCCCTTCTACGCCACCGGCCACGACCAAGGCATGGCCGACTACGTTCGCCGCTTCCGCGACGAGATCGACATGCCCATCGTCTTCTACGAGATCCCCGGTCGCACCGGCGTCAAGATCGGCATCGATCATATGGCCAAGCTCGCCGAGGAAGGCGTGATCATCGGCATGAAGTTCTCGGACACCGATCTGACCCGCTGCGCGCATCTTGCGGAACTCACGAACGAAAATTTCTGCCTGCTGGGCGGCCAGGAAGGGCTCATGACCTATCAAGCGTCGCTGGGCGCTCGCGGCGCGGTGCTTGCGGCGGCGAACCTCTTCCCGCGCTTTTGGAACCACGCGCTCCAGTTGGGCAAAACCGGACAAATCGCGGGGCTGGTCAAGCATATGGAACTGGCCCGACCGATGATCGACATCGCCTTCATGGAACCGAACCCGGTGCCACTGAAGGTCGGCATGAAGCTCATCGGCATCGACTGCGGCGAGGGTCGTCTGCCGCTGCAACCGCCGAGCAAGGCCACGGTCAGCGCGGTGACGGCGCTGGTCGAAAAGTTCAACGTCGATTGGGGCGTCAAAGAGTATGCCTAAGACACTTGCGTCGGACAGGACGGTCAGCGCTCTGCGGGAGATTGTCGGACCCAAGGGAATCCTGACCGGCGATGACATGGCGGGTTACCTGACGGACTGGCGCGCCCGGTCCACGGGCACGGCGGAGTGCGTCGTGATGCCTGCGAGCACCGAGGAGGTGTCGAAGGTCGTGTCCTACTGTTCCCGGCACGCCCTTCCGCTCTACGTCCAAGGGGGCAACACCAGCTTGTGCGGCGGATCGGTGCCCAGCAAGGCCGGAGGAGACATCCTCCTGTCGACCCGGCGTCTCAACGCCGTGCGCGAGATCGACTCGGTCAGCAACCTGGCGGTCGTCGAGGCCGGTCTTGTGCTGGCCAATCTGCACGAGATCGCCGAAAAACACGACCGTATTTTCCCGATGCACCTGGGATCGGAAGGCACAGCCCAGATCGGCGGGCTGCTGTCGACCAATTCGGGCGGCGTGTCCGCCGTGCGCTACGGGCCGATGCGCGACCTCGTGGCCGGGCTAGAGGTCGTGCTTCCGGATGGCTCGGTAATCTCGCGGCTCAACGGGCTGCGAAAGGACAACCGCGGGTTCGACTGGAAGCATCTCTTCATCGGCGGCGAGGGAACGCTCGGCATCGTCACGGCCGCGGCCCTTAAGCTGCACACGAAGATGGCCGCAAGGGCCGACGCGCTGGTTGCCATCTCCTCTCCGGCGCAGGCGACCGAGGTCTTCCGCGCCGTTCGCGATCGTTTCGACACGCGGCTGATGGCCTGCGAACTCGTCTCCGGAACCGAAGTTTCGCTGACATTGAAACACGTGCCGGGCCTACGCTTTCCGACGCCTGACGTACCCGACTGGATGGTGCTAATCGAACTGGGCGACACCGGCGGAGAGGAAGCGCTGCGCGAGGGCCTGCAGGAATGCCTGGCCGAGCTTTTCGAGGACGGGACGATCGCCGATGCCGTTGTCTGCCAGAATCTGCGCGAAAGCGAGGATCTGTGGAAATGGCGGCACTCCTTCTCGGAAGCCAACAAGAAGGCGGGCCACGGCATCGTCTTCGATCCCGCGCTGCGGGTGAAGTCGGTGCCCGAGTTTATCGAGCGCGCCATCCCGGCCGCACTCGATATGGTCCCCTTCGCGATACCGCTGACGGTCTGCCACCTGGGTGACGGCAACTCTCATCTCATCGTCATGATCCTCAAGGAGGATCTGCCGAAGATCAACGACCTAGAGGAACTCACGCACCGCATGTTCGAACGCATCCACGACATCGTCGCCGATCTGGGCGGGTCGTTCAGTGCCGAGCATGGCATCGGGCGCAAGCTCGTCGAGGAAATGGTGCTGCGCCAGCCCCCGGCCGAGATCGCGCTGATGCGCGCGATCAAGCAGGCGATCGACCCGAAGGGTATCATGTCGCCGGGCGTGCTGCTTGGCTGAATGTCGGAGGCCGCGCTTCGGCGCGGCCCCGTCCTGAAACGAAGAGAGAAAACATGTACGACTTTACGGGCAAGATCGCGGTCATCACCGGCGGCGCCGGCGGTATCGGCGAGGCGGCCGCGGCAGGCTTTGCCCGCACCGGCGCCAAGGTTTACATCATGGACTGGTCGCGGGAGGCGCTCGATGCCGCTGTCGGGCGCTTGTCATCGCTGGGGGACGTGACCCCCATACAGGTGGACGTGACCGATCGTGCGGCACTTGACGCCGCCTTCGCGAAGATCGCCGAGGCCGGCGGGACAGATATCCTCGTGACTTCCGCCGCCATCGTAAAGACCGGCCGGATCCTCGATTTCGACCCCGAGACCTGGACGAAGATTCTCGACGTGAACCTCACCGGCACCTTCCACTGCTGCCAGATCGCCGGGCGCCAGATGAAGGCCAAGGGCAAAGGCCGCATCATCACCGTGAGCTCGGTCAACGGCCAGATCGCCAACACCGGGCGCGGAGCCTATTCCTGCACCAAGGGCGGCGTCGATATGCTGACCCGCCTGCTCGCCAACGAGTTGGGAGACAAGGGCATCACCGCCAACGCGGTGGCGCCGGTACCGGTGGATACGCCCATGGTCCTTCAGGTGCATAGCCCCAAAGACCGCGCCATATGGGAGGACCAGATCCCTGCGAAGCGCTATGCGAAACCGGAGGAAGTCGCCTCGGCCATCCAGTTCCTTGCCAGCGACGAGGCGGCCTATATCAACGGGCACATCCTGAACGTGGACGGCGGTTTCATGGCCTCGGGGGTGATCCTGCGCGAGGAGTAACCCGTCCGGCGGCGCCCGGGGCCGGCAGCCCAATGTTCGGCAAGGAGGCGGATTCAGATCACGCTGATCCCCTCGCCTCCGAGGATGCGCCGGACCGACCCCACGGCCGAGCGAGGCGTGTAGGCTCCCGTCACCCCGCCCAGCGATCGCGACGAAATCCGTAGATCCCAGTTCAGCCCAGGGCCAGTCACTTCGATTTGGTGCATCATCTCGGCCTGCCCCGGCACCGCCACGATCCGGCTCACGGTTTGATCGAAGCCGAGACCCGCCAGCGACACCGCCGCATGCACGTTCACGTTGCGGGGAAAACGATGGCAGGCCCCGCGCGCGGACCCCTCGTAGAGAACCCCTTCGGCATCCGGATCGACCCCCAGGCTCTTGCCGCTCTTGATCGTGGTGATCGTCACGCTTTCGATAAGTCCGCACCCGTCCCCGATCCCGTCGAGCCCGAGCACGGCCCCATGCGGCACGTAGAACCGTCTCCCGCTCGCATGCGCGGCCTCCAGAACGGCGTCTTCGGTCGCGCGATCCGCAAGTGCGGTGCTGCTGAAGGCGCAGAAATCCGCGCCAGCCAGCGTCACCGGGGCCAGCCGCGCCACGATCTCGGGCATGGCAGCTTCGATCACCAGGTCGACCGGACGCCGCAACGCCTCTTCCGCGTCGCTGATCAGGATTCCGGCGGCCAACCCTTGATCGCCGCGCTTGCCGGCGTTGCGCACCAGCACGAAGGCGATCTCGACATCCGGTCTGGAGCGCAACTCTTCGAGGATCGCCTGCCCGATGGCGCCAGCACCGATCACGCCGACCCTTGTGATGCCTGTCATCAATGTCATCCCCTCATCGTTATTCCGCGGCGCGGACAAGGCGGTGGCCGGGCAGCACGTCAGCGAGGAACGCCGCCACATAATCCGACGAAGCCACGTCGAAGAACATATCCACCTGCGTATCATCGCTCCCGCGCAGGAGCACAGCATCGAGATGCATCGCACGCGTCTGTAGCACGCCTCCTACCGGAAAGGCACGTTCGCGCGTGTCCACCGCAGTGAGCAATCTCAGCGCGTCTCGCGTACCTGGGCCGGTCAGACGCAGCCAGCACCAGCCCTCGTCGCGATAGGCATCGTAGCCCTTCACTCCTTCAGCCGCCTCCCATGCGTCGCGCAGGGCCTTCAAGGCTGCGCCGTCGCTCGGGCTTGCAGGCAGCATCAGCGCCTCATCTCGGCCCAGTCGCGCGATGAGCAGGCCATCGCCCTCAGCAACTTGGTTCACCATGTCGGGCAGCGGGACACCCTGCGCCTTCAGCCATGCGGCCGTACCCGAGCCGCGTAGTCCGAAGCGCGGTAGGGGCGACATGTCGGTCACTATGTCGGCGCCCAGCTCCGGGGCGCCTGTCAACAAGGGCAGCCGATTGAGCGGCCAGTGGCGGTGACTGGCAAGCTGAGCGGTCATTCAAAGCTCCTGGCGTGTGTTGTTCGGGTCGTAGAAGGGAAGCGGGACCACCAGCGCTTCGACCTCGCGACCGGTGAAGGACCGGATGCGCAGCGTGGCGCCCGGTACCGCGTCTTCCGGCGCGGCATAGGCCAGGCCGATCCAGCGGCCGAGCGAGGGCGAATGTCCGAACGAGGTCACCTGCCCCACCGGATGGCCGTCGCGCAGAACAAGGGCGGATTCGCCGACATCCCTCGCCAGATCGTCCGGCAATGTGAAGCCGCAGAACCGCCTCTTGTCACCGAGGTCGTGCCGCATCTCGAGGGCGGGCTTGCCGATGTAGAAAGGCTTCTTCTTTGACAACGCCCAACCCATGCCAAGCTCGTCCGGCGTGGTCAGGGCGTCGGTGTCCTGCCCGATGATGATGTGCCCCTTTTCGAGCCGCAGGATACGCGAGGCCTCGAGCCCATAGGGCCGCAGACCCAGCTCTTCGCCTGCCTCCAGCAGCGCCCGCCAAAGCGCAACGGCGCGCGACTGCGGCAGGTGCAGCTCGTAACTGAGTTCGCCGGTGAAGCCGATCCGCATTATCCGCACGGGCAGGCCAGCAAGCGTGCCCACATGCCCATGGAGGAAAGCGAAGCCCTCGCGCGAAAAATCGATATCGCTGCTCAACCGTTCCAGCACCTCGCGGGCATTCGGCCCAGTGAGATTGATGGCGGCAAAGGCCGAGGTGACGTTCTGGATGTCCAGATCCATTCCCCAGATGGTCTTTTGCAGCATCATCTCGGCAAAGACCCGATCCACTGCGCCGGTGGTCGAGGTCACATAGAAATGGTCGTCGGCCATGCGGAAGGCCACGCCATCATCCATGACCGAGCCCAACTCGGTCAGCGACAGACAATAGCGCACCCGTCCCACGGGCTGTTTCGCGTGGGCCATGGTGTAGAAGCGGTCGAGGAACGCCGCCGCCGACGGCCCGCGCAATTCCAGCTTGCCCAGGGTCGAGACGTCAAGGATCCCGGCCGCCTCGCGCACCATGCGAATCTCGCGGGTGACGCCGTCGCGGAAGCTCTCGTCGCGGCGATAGAGAAAGGGCCGCCACCATGTACCCACAGGCTGCATCTGCGCGCCCGCGGCAAGGTGTTCACCCTGTAGGGCTGTGTAGCGGTACCGTTGGGGTGTGGTGTCGGCCAGCAAACCCAGCTTTTCCGGTCCAAAGGGCGGGCGCGAGGTGGTGATGCCCACATCGGCCAGGGTCCGGCCGGTCTGCCCGGCGACGATCCGCGCCGTGGCCAGCGCCGAGTGTCGCCCTTGCGAAGGACCCATGCCCACCGTGGAATAGCGCTTGACCAGTTCCAGTTCGCTGTAGCCGTCGGCCACCGCATTCTTGATGTCCTTGGCCTGCAGGTCCTCGTCAAAATCCACGAAATCGCAGCCCTTGGGGTGGTAGCTCACCTGCGGAGCGCGGCGCCAGCCTTTTTCGGGGGCGATGGTCTCGGCGGGCAGCCCGGTCAGCCCCAGCCCGGCGGCGGCCCGCTGCCCGGCGATTTCGCCGCTGCGCAGCACGCGGATCAGGTTCGAAAGCCCATCGGCGGCCCCGGCAATATGAACATGTGCGGGCAGCCCGGTGATGGCGAATGTGGTGCCACTGGCATCAGACGACAGGCGCGCCCCGGCCTGCAGCGCAAGCTGATAGCCGGGAGTATAGCCCCCCGCAACAACCAGCAGGTCGCACGCCTCGGTCCGCAAGCGGCCGGAACTCAGGCGGATATCGACCGCCTTCAGGTGCAGTCCGCGCCTTGTACCCCTGGCCTCCATGATGGAGGCCCCGCGAAGTACGGTCAGGCCACGCCGCGCCAGATCCAAATCGAAACCGTCACGGTCCTCCGTTTCGGGATCGATGATGGCGGCAACCTCGACGCCTGCGTCCTGCAGGTCGAAGGCGGCGAGATAACCGTCACGGTGTCCGGCATAGACCACCGCCCGCTCTCCGGGACGCACACCGTAGTGTCGCATAAGCCGCTGCACGGCGGAGGACACCATGACGCCGGGCAGGTCATTGTTGCGGAACACCACGGGCTGCTCGTGCGCGCCAGTGGCGAGCACAAGCTCGGCGGCACGGACACGGATAAACCGGTCGCCCCGGACGACCGGCATCCAATTGTCATCGAACCGGCCGTTGCAGACCGCGTCACAAAGCACCTCGATACCCGGCTCGGCGTCAATCTGCGCACGCAGGTCCGCAAGGATGCCTTCAGCCTCGGCATGATCCTCGGCAAAGCGCGCATAAGTCAGCGCGCCGCCCAGCTCCGGCTCGCGCTCGATTAACATCACTTGCGCGCCCGCGCGTGCCGCCGCCAACGCCGCCGAAAGGCCCGCCGGTCCAGCACCCACGACCATCACATCACAATGGCGCGTCTCCTTCACATATCGCTGTGGTGCGGGCGCGAGGCTGACCGTGCCAAGCCCCGCCGCGTTCCGGATGATCGGTTCCCAGAATTTCAGCCACGCGCCTTTGCCTGGCGAAAAAAACGTTCGATAGTAAAAGCCCACGGGCAGAAAGCGGCCCAGATGGTCGATGACGCGGCCCCGGTCGCGCAGGAGCGTGCCATGCAGATTGACCGGCATGACCGCCATGCCGTCCGACACGGCACGGATATCCGCTCGCACGTTCGGTTCGTCGCCGATCTGGACCAGCGTGTTCGCGTCCTGCCCGGCCATGGTCAGGATGCCCCGCGGGCGGTGATACTTGAAGGACCGCGACAAAATCCATTCGCCTTTTGCCGCAAGCGCACTGGCGATGGTATCGCCGGGATGCGCTTCAATCCGGCGCCCCTCGAATGTGAAGCTGATGCGGTGGCTCCGGTCGATGCGGCTTCCCCAGCCGCTGCCAAGTCTCTCAGTCATTCAGCACCCGATGCGTTTGCGGTCCCTGCGCCCTTGAGGTAGGTGCGGAGGATCTCGTCCGTATTCAGATGGCGTTCGGCGATGAACACCGTGTTGGACGGCGTATGCCGCCACCATTCGCGCAGCACGCCCATCGGGTTTGGCGCAAAGAACAGATGCTCCACCAGCGCGCGCCCTTCGGGCGCCTCATCGTCGCGGACCGGACCGAGCCATTGGAATTCCGCGATGTTTCGGGGCCCGTTCACCGGACAGGTCATCACTTTCATGACTTCGCTCCTCAGTGTCCGGCCGCCGTCGCGCCCATTTCGTTCAACAACTCGAAGCGCTCGAAGCGCTCCAGCGTGAAGGGCCGCAGGATCTCGGGAACGCAGCCCTTGGCGATGGTTTCGGCCATGCGCTTGCCGGCGACCGCTGTCGCCTTGAAGCCCCAGGTGCCCCAGCCCGCGTCAAGCCAGTAGTTGTCAAGCGGCGTCGCGCCCATGATCGGGCTGAAATCCGGCGTGATATCGGTGATCCCTGCCCATTGGCGCATGATCTTGACGTTGTGCAGGCAAGGGATGAGTTGCAGTGCCCCAGTGGCCAACGCCTCCTTCTGCGGCAGGCTCGACCGGGTCGAGGCAAGCTGATAAGGGTCGGTGCCGCCCCCGATCACCACCTCCCCGCGCGAGGATTGCACGAGGTAGGTATGCAGGTTCGATGACGACAGCAGGATGTCGAGAAACGGCTTCAGCGGCTGGGTCACCATAGCCTGCAACGGGAAACAGCGGATGGGCAGCGGAATGCCTGCCATCTCACCGATGCGTCCGTTAAGACCGCCTGCTGCTTGGAGCACCTGCCCCGCGATGATGGTGCCGCGGTTCGTATGCACCTCGGTCACACGGGCGCCACGGACCGTCATGCCCGTCACCTCGGTGCGCTGATGGATCTCGACGCCTTTCTCGGCCGCGCGCTTGGCATAGCCCCAGGCCACCGCGTCATGGCGCGCCGTGCCGCCGTCCTCGTGCCAGAGCCCGCCAAGCACCTCATGTGCACCACCCTCGTCCAGGTTCACATGCGGACATATCTCGCGCACTGTCTTCGCATCGACGACCTCGATTCGGGTGCCCATGTGCTTGCCCATCTCGGTGCGCAGCCGGAAGCTGCGCATCGCACCGTCGGAATGCGCAAGGGTGAGCTGCCCGCGCTGCGAAAACATGATGTTGAAGCCCAGTTCCTGGGACATTTCCTCGAAAAGCTGCACGCCTTCCTTGTAGAAGGCGATGGACGGCGGGGTCAGGTAATTCGACCGCACCGTAGTGGTGTTCCGTGCGGTGTTGCCTCCCGCGAGATAGCCTTTGTCCAGCACCGCGACGTTGTGAATGCCGTGATAGTTCGACAGGTAATAGGCCGCCGCGAGCCCATGTCCCCCGCCGCCGATGATCACGACATCGTAGGACCGGCGCAGATCCGGCGTAGGCGGGATGTCCCGGAACGATCGATGCTCTCGCCGCAGCCCGTATTTCAATAGTTCAAGTGGCATTCGCAGACCTCGTTCGCTTACCGCAAACTCACCGGGACTGGCGCCTACCCGCAAGAAATGGAACTTTACCCCCAGACATCGTTTTCGTAATGACCTCAAAAAGAGATCGAGGAATGTTATGCGAACTTTGCCTCACCTGACCTATCTTCAGGCCTTCGAGGCCGCCGCCCGGCACCTCAGATTCAGCCGCGCCGCCGAAGAGCTGAACTGCACCCAATCGGCGATTAGTCAGCGGGTTCGTGCGCTCGAGCAGCATCTCGGACGGCCGCTGTTTCACCGGCGCCGCAACGGACTCGAACTGAGTGAAGTAGGTCAGGCCTACCGCCCCGGCGTAGCCGAAGCACTGGACGTGCTCGAAGCGGCGACGCAAGGGCTGGTAGGGGCTCGGGCGCAGCGCACGGTGACCGTGTCCGCGCCGGTTTCCTTCGCATCGATCTGGCTGGCCCGCAATCTGAGTGATTTCCAGGCTCGTCACCCCGAGATCGAGGTGCGGCTGAACAGCACGATCTGGACCGATCCAAACGTTGACCTCGCAGATCTGAGCATCTCCATTGTGGACCGGGTGCAGCTCACGCCCGACATGACGCATCTGGGCCGCGAGCGCATGGTGCTGGTCGCCCCTCCGCACGAAACCCTGCCCGCTCCCGGTGAAAGCCTGTCAGACTGGGTAAACGGGCGACGGCTGGTCTATATCCAGGGCAAACACCAACTCTGGGAACGCTGGGCCAAGGCGATGGCGGTGAAGCTGGCGCCACAGCGCGCGCCGGTCAAGGTCGACAACACCACAACAGCGCTCGAGGTCATCGCCGGATCCGGCGGGTTGACCGTGGCGTTCTCGACCCATGCCGACCCGGTGATCGCTGCGGGCCGCCTGTCGGCTCCGGCGGGACAAGGGGCCGAGACCTCCCTGGTCCATGTAGCCGCCTTCAATCCGCAACGTCCGGTAACGCCATCGGCGCGCAAGTTCCACGCCTGGCTGACACAGAGTTTTACCGCAGGCTGATCTCAGCCAGCGTCGGTCCCTGCGGTCAGCTTCGGCACCTCGGACGCCCGCTTGGTCGGGGCAGAGAAGAGCAACCTTTGAAGTCGCCCGCGCGACAGCGCTTCATGCTCGATTGCCAGGGCCTCGGAACGGTCCTGATCGCCGTTGCGGATCGCCTCTACCATTTCTCGGTGCTGGCGGCAGGTTTCCTGAAGATGTGCCTCGGTGTCCTTGTCCAGCGGCTTGCCGGGGATGCGCCCCTCGTGCTGCGAAAAGGCCGCCCGGGCAAGGCGGAAATTGCCGATCAGCGCGTGTTCGTAGAAGCGCTGGAAATATCGATTGTGCGCGGCCTCGGAGATCGCGAGATGAAACGAGAGGTTGAGTTCGGAGCGTGCCATGCCGTCTCCCAACTCGATACCGTTTTCGAAAGCCTTCATCGCCTTTTCGATTTTCATGAATTCGGCGGCGGTGCAGTTGCATGCCGCGAGCCGGTGGATCATCCGGCTCGAGACCAGCAGTGCCTCGCCCAGCCGCGGGATCTCGTCGAAATCAAGCGGGGCCACCCGCACGCTGCGTCCATCGCGGATCACTAGGTCGTCGGCAATGAGCTGGATGATCGCCTCGCGCACGGGCGTCCGCGACACCTCCATCGCCTTGCAGAGCGTCGCCTCGTCGATGATCGAGCCGGGACGCAATTCGAGCCGCAGGATGCCCTCACGGATCCTCTCATAAACCTTGCTTCCGTCACGTACCCGCTTGTCGACCATGCCGAATCTGCGCTCTTTCACTTCCGTGCTCCTGTCACGCTAAAGAGCCTGTGGGGAGAACTCAAGAGGCACCCGGCTGCGGTCGGAAACGCGCCCTGGCGTCGAAGTGACCCTGCCCGAAAGGTGCGCATCAGGCCGGTTCGGGATACGCCTCCGCGCGAGCGAAGCGCTCGGCAAAGACGGTTCGGTCCATGTTGCCGCCGCTCAGCACCACCACAGCGCAGCGCCCCTGCAGTTGCAGTCCTCCCGATAACAGTGCCGCGAGACCCACTGCCGCGCCCGGTTCGACCACGAGCTTCGCCTCGTCGAAGAGCGAGTTCACCGCAGAGATCACCTGCGCGTCGCTCACCACCAGTCCACCCGCAAGATGCGCCTTCAGGATCGGGAAAGTCAGCTTGCCGGGAGTTGCCGTGAGAATAGCGTCGCAGATGGACACCGCGCCCTTGAGGTTCTCCACCCGCTCGCCCGCATGGAGCGATCGGCGCAGGTCGTCGAAGCCCTCGGGCTCGGCCGCGTAAAGCGCGGTGGAAGGCGACAGTAAGGTCATCGCCGTGGCTATCCCGGCCAGCAGGCCGCCGCCGCCCGCCGGGCACGTCAGCACATCCGGCACCACACCGAAGCCAGCGCATTGCTCGACGATCTCGAGCCCCACCGTCCCTTGCCCGGCCATGACGCCTTCGTCGTCATAGGGCGGAACCAGCACCGCGCCGGTCTTTGCCTGGATGTCAGCGGCGATCTTCTCCCGATCGTCTTCGACGCGGTCATAGGTGACGACCCGCGCACCCAGCCGTTGCGTGTTGCGCATCTTGATGGCGGGCGCATCCGAGGGCATCACGATAGTCGCGGTGATGCTGAACGCCGCGGCTGCGGCGGCCACGCCTTGCGCATGGTTCCCCGCCGAATAAGCGACGACCCCGCGCGCACGCTCCCCATCGCTCATCATGGCGATGCGGTTGAAGGCACCCCGGAACTTGAACGACCCGGTGCGCTGCAACGGCTCGGCCTTGAGCAATACCCTTCCGCCGGCCATCTCGTTGAGGACAGGCAGCTCCAGAAGCGGCGTCAGGACCGCGTGGCCGCGCAGCCGTCCGCTTGCGGCTTCGATATCCGAAAGGTCGATCATTGGCTGCTCTCGCGAGGGTTCACAGGAAGGAGGGTAGCCACAACACGATGTCGGGCCAGATGGTCAGGATTGCGGCGGCAAGACACATGAGCATGAAAAACGGTGCCGCATAGACCGCCACCCGCAGGATCGAGACGGTGGTTAGATTCTGCAGGATGAACAGGTTGAAGCCCACTGGCGGGGTGATCTGGGCAAGCTCGGTCATGACGACGAGGAAGATGCCGAACCAGATCGGATCGAAGCCCGCAGCGGTGATCAGCGGCAGGGTAATCGGCAGCGACATCACTGTGATGGAGATACCCTCGAGGAACATGCCCAGCACGATGAAGAACACCGCCAGAACCGCGATTAGCTCGTAGGGCGACAGCTCCAGATGCGCGATGTAACTGGCCACCTGCTGCGGCACATGCAAATAGGCCATCGCGGTCGACAGGAAGGACGCGGTGATCAGGATTGCCACGATCATGCAGCTTGTGTGGACGGCGGCGCTCAGGCTGTCGCGGATCACCTTCCAGCTGAGCTGTCGCGTCACAAGGGTCAGCAGCAGAGTCGCCCCAACACCGACAGCGCCCGCTTCGGATGGCGTGGCAAGCCCGCTGTAGATTGAGCCCAGCACCATCAGCACGAGCGCCAGAACCGGTAGCAGCAGCTGGACTCCGCGCAGGATGTCGCTTGTCGCTGAGGGTACGCCGTCAGAAGGCGCGAGACTTTTGTCAACGATGCAGCGCAGCCCGATATAAGCTGAAAACATACCGGCGATGAGCAATCCCGGGACCACACCAGCGAGGAACAGGCGTGAGATAGAGACCTCGGCCAGCACGCCATAGACGATCAGCACGACCGATGGCGGGATCAGAAGACCGAAGCTGCCCGCCCCGGCTAGTGAGCCGTAGTTGAGTGAGCGGTTGTATCCGCGGCGGTCCAGCTCATGCGCGGTAATCTTGCCTACGGTCGCCGTGGTGGCGGCGCTCGACCCGCAGATCGCGGCGAAGAGCGCCGAGCCGAGGACATTGGTGTGAAAGAGCCGCCCTGGCAGGTGATGCACGATGGGCGAAAGCCCCTCGAACATGCGGCGCGAGACATCGGTGCGCAGCAGGAGTTCGCCCATCCAGACGAACAGAGGGATGGCCGCGACCTCGGCCGATGTGGCGCTGCGTATGACAAGCGTGGCCATGATCCGCCCGATACGCATCGGATCCATATCGAGCAGGAAGTAAAGCGAGCTGCAACTGACCAGCAGAAGCCCGGCAAAGACCCAGACGCCTGCGCCCAGAAACAGGACGATCAGCCCCAGGGTGATGACGGCAACGAGGATCGGATCCATACGCTTTACCCTTCGACCGGCGCAGCGTCGGGTTTCATGCCCGAGATCGCGGTTCGGATGGTGGTCACGACGAGCTGCAACAGAAACAGGACAAGCCCGGTAAGGATCACCAGGTCGATTATCCAGGTCGGCACCGCCATCATCGAGGGGCTGACGGAGCCACGCTCGAGGTCACGTTGAAACGTGATCCAGACGACATATGTGAGACCCGACATGACGAGACCCGTCGCCACGAGGCAAAACAGGTCCAGGATCCTCTGGCCCAGGGGCGGCAGTGTGACGATCAGCAGGCTCACGCGGACGTGTCGTCGTTGGTAGAAGGTTTCAGCAAGCCCGAAGAACACCATCCCCGCCAGCGCGTAGCCGACGAATTCGTTCATCGAGTAGGTCGACGTCCTGAAAAAGACGCGCAGCATGATCTCGAGCATGATGTGCAGCATCATGTAGACGATCAACACCTGCGCAATCAGTCTCCCGAACGCCGCAAGCCGCTCGGTCATGATTTCAATCCATTGGAACATCGACGCCTCCTGTTATCGGGAAGGGCACCAAAGCTCCCGAGCGGCACACCGTGGATGTCGCCCGGGGGCGCCAGTTCACTCCGCAGTGGCTTTGGCGTATGCGTCGAGCACCTCTTGTCCTTCAGCACCGACCGTTTTAAGCCAGTCGGCATAGACGACTTCGCCAGCCTCGCGAAGCTCCGCGGCAAATTCCGGCGAGATCTCCTTGGTGATGGTCATGCCGTGACCCTCCATCTCGGTGTAGAGCTCGTCTATACGGGTACGAAGCTGTTCCCAGCCGGTGGTTTCGGCATATTCGGCAGCCGCTAGGATCCAGCCGCGTTGCTCATCGGTCAGGGCCTCCCACTCGTCGCGGTTCACATGGATCATGTTTACCGACTGCGAGTAGTTGATGGCTGTGAAATCGTCGAGAAACTCCCAGAAATTGGCACTGGCGCCACCATCGGCCGAGGTCAGCACCGCCTCGATACCGCCGGAGGCCAGCTGAGGTACCACGTCGCTCCAGCCAAGCTGCACTGCATTAGCGCCGGCCTCCTTGAGCGTCCGGGTACCCGACGCATCCCAGGCGCGCACGGTGAGGTTGTCAATATCTTCAAGCGAGGTGACGGACTTTTTGGCCCAGATCCCCGCAGGCGTGAAGGGCACACCAAATAGCAGCACCTGGTTGTTGCGCTCAAAAGCGGCCTCGTAGGCCGGGCGCGCCACCTCCCAGAGGATATGAGAGGCATCGGTGTCGGCCGCAAGGAAGGGCAGCGACGGCAGCAGGAAGATGGGCTCGATCCCAGCCACCTGTCCGACCGAGGTGCTGGCGATGGGCAGAAGACCGTCGCCCACCGCGTCGAACTGTTCCAGCGAACCGTAGCCGATGGAACCGCCGAAATGGTTGGTGATGCTGATCTCGCCACCGCTCAGTTCCTCGACCTTCTCCGAGAAGGCTTTTTGCGTCTGACCGAGCATGGTTTTCTCGCCATACTCGGTAGCCATGTCCCAGCGGACTTCCTGGGCCACGGCCGAGGTTGCGATCGCGACGAATCCCGCCGCGAATGCGATTGCCTTTGCCTGAATGGTCATAATTCAAACTCCCATTTCATTGCTTCGGTTGCTCTTATTGTTTTGTTCCGGCTTATTTCGTTCCGGCGTTCTGCTCAGCCCGCCACCCATGCTGGCGCCGCAAATTGCGGATAGTTTTCCTTCAACCAGCGCTCCGAGAATTTGCCCGAAGCGCGATCGGCTTCGAAAGCCTCGCGGCTGCGCTCTACGGGATCGCCGTAGCCTCCAGCTCCCGGCGTCTCCATGACCGCGGCTGCGTCGGGGGCTAGGCGCACCTGGCTGGCCTTCGGTGCAAGCTGCGTTTCGGTCCCATCGTCACCGCGAAGGTAGAAGCGACCCGCTGCGCCATCGCGCCCGCCAAAAAGCCCCCAGGGCCGGTGGCGGAAGCGTTCGCCGACTCCGTTGAACTCGCAGACGTGGCCCACGGGGCGGATCACCCGGCGCATCCCCAGCCCCCCGCGATATTTGCCCGCACCGCTGCTGTCGGCGACCAAGGCGTATTCCTCGACACGCAGGGGGTATTCCAATTCAATCGCTTCGACCGGCAGGTTTGAGGTGTTGGTGATGTTCACCTGTACCGCGTCCTTGCCGTCATGGGTCGCCCGCGCGCCCATGCCACCGCCCAAGGTCTCGAGATAGACATAAGCCTGCCCGTTGCGCGGATCGGTGCCCGCGAAGACCGCGCTGGTGTTGGCGCCGTTGGTGGCCGCGACGACCTTGTCCGGCACCGCTTCAGCCAGCGCGCCGAAGACGCAATCCACCACCCGCTGGCACGAGTTGGCGCGCATCGCCACCGCCGCAGGAAAGACGCAGTTTACAAAGCTGCCGGCCGGGGCTTTGATCTCGATGGCGTCGAAGATCCCCTGATTGTTGGCGACTTCCGGATCGAGCAGCGCCTTCAGCCCGAAGCAGACCGCGGCCTGAGTGGCGCTCCAGGTCATGTTGAAATTGCCGCGGACTTGAGGATCGGTGCCGTCAAAGTCGAAGCAGATGCTTTCGCCCGACTTGGTGATCTTGAGCGCGATCTTTATGTCGAGCGTGCCGCAGCCGTCGTCATCCATCAGGTCCTCGAACCGGTATTCGCCATCGGGCAGCTTGGCGATGGCGGTGCGCATGCGCATCTCGGTGCGCGAGACGATCTCATCGAATATCTGCGCCAGCATGTCGCCGCCGAGATTCGTAATCATCTCGCCCAGGCGGCGCACGCCGAGACGGCAGGCGGAGATCTGCGCATTCAGGTCGCCCCGGCGCTCGTCGGGCAGGCGCATGTTCAGAAGCAGAAGCTCCATCAGTTCCGTGTTGAGCGTCTCAGCGGAATATAGCCGCATGATCGGGATGCGCAGACCTTCCTTGTAGATCTCGTCGAGCCCCCCGGACATGGAGCCCACCGCGGCGCCGCCAACATCGGCATGGTGGATGATGTTGGCAACGAAGCCCATCAGACGGTCGCCGTCGAAGGCCGGCATCGCCATATTGATGTCCGGCAGGTGCGTCCCGCCCGCCACATGCGGATCGTTTGCGAGGAACAGATCGCCAGGACGAATCGTGTCGCCATACTTGTGCACGATCCCTTCCAGCAGGCCCGACATGGAGGCGAGATGGATAGGCAGCGCCATCTCGGCCTGCACCACCAGCCGGCCGGTGGCGTCGGCAATGGCGGTAGAATGGTCGTGACGCTCCTTTACGTTGGTCGAGAAGGCCGTTCGCATGATGCTGATGAAGCATTCGTCGGCGACGGATTTCAGCCCGTTCCAGGCAATCTCGAGCGCGATCGGGTCAAACGTGCAGTCAGTCATTAATTCAGGTCCATGATCATGTTGCTGGCCTCATCGATCCGTATCGTGGCGCCGGGCGGAACGATGGTCGTGGTGTCGAGCTGGGTCACGATGGCGGGACCGGAGAAGCTGTCGCCCGGCTTCAGTCCCACACGTTCGATAAGCTTCGTGTCGCGGTAGCCCTCGCCGAACCAGACCTGGATGGTCTTCGCCTCACCAGTCTCGGCCGCGGGTTTGTCTTGTGCGTAGTCGGTGCGGCTGAGATGCGCCAGCACACGCAAGCGAGCGTTGACGATCTCGACTGGCGCGGCGGGGTCGTGATGACCGAAATTGCGCTCATAGGTCTCGAAGAAGGCCCGAGCCAGCGTGTCGGCATCGGACAACGCCACGCGGCCCTGCGCGTCGACCGCTGCCTCGATCTCGACCGGCAACTCATAGTTCTGGCCGACATAGCGCATGTCGAGGAACAGCAACAGTCGTTCGCCCTGTGCGTCCACCGCCTCGGTCTTCAGCCACGCCTGCCCTTGCACGAACAGTTTCTGCACGACCGCTTCAAGCTCCGCGACGCCAGCCGCGAGCTTGAGATGACAACTGGTGACAAAATCCTCCTGTAGGTCCGCCGCGATGAGCCCATCGGCACAGAGAATCCCCGGCGCCTCGGGCACAAGCACCTGCTTCATGCCGAGTGCACGGGCGACCTCGGCGGCGTGAAGCCCCCCTGCTCCGCCAAAGGACATGAGCGCGAACTTGCGTGGGTCGTAGCCCTTTTCAACCGAGATGGTGCGAATCGCTCGCACGATGTTCGAGTTGACGATCTCGATGATGCCCATTGCAGCGGTTTCAAGCCCAATGCCGAGCTTGTCGGCGATGGGTCTTAGCGCGTCAACCGCCAGGTCACGCCGCAGGGCAAAACCGCCGCCCACCAACTCCTGCGGGAGCCGATTGAGGACGGCGTTCGCGTCAGAGACCGTGGGCAGCGTGCCGCCGAGATTGTAACAGGCAGGCCCTGGCACGGCGCCGGCGCTTTCCGGACCGACCTTCATAAGCCCGTCGTTGGCCAAGACTGCGATGGAGCCCCCCCCCGCACCGATGGTGTGGATGTCGACCATGGGCAGACGGATGCTGAATCCCGAGATGTCGCGGGAGCGCGCGATGGCGGTGCGGCCGTTGCGGATCAGGCAGACATCGCTCGAGGTGCCACCGATATCCAGCGTGATGATGTCTTCGAATTTCGACAACGCGCCCGAGCGCGCCGCTCCAACCGCTCCCGCCGCAGGTCCCGACAGCGCCGTGCGCACCGGGTAATCCGCGGCCTTTACTGCCGACATAAGGCCACCGCTCGACTGGAAGATGCCGAACGCCGCTTTTGGCGCGGCATTGCCCACATTGTTGCGCAGACGGTCGATGTAGCGGCTGACCTCAGGCTGGAGGAAGGCGTTGATCAGCGTGGTCGAGAACCGCTCGTATTCGCGAAATTCCGGCTGCACCTCACGCGAGACCGAGACCAGCAGATCAGGGAAAGCGGCTCGAAGCGCCTCGGCCAGCTTCCCCTCGTGATCGCCATTGAGATAGGAGAAGAGCAGGCAGACCGCGATACCCTCGATCTCGGGATGCTCCCGCAGCTCTGCGATGAGCGCGGCAATGGATTCATCGGTCAGCGGCCTGACGACTTCGCCTCGCGATCCGATGCGCTCGTCGATCTCGAACCGCAGATCACGCGAGGCCAGCGGTGCCGGGTGGTCGAGTTGCAGATCGTAGAGGTGCGGACGGATCTGCCGCCCGATCTCGAGCAGGTCGCGGAAACCCTTGGTGGTCACGACGGCGACCCGCGCACCGCGTCGCTGGAGCAGCGCGTTGGTGGCAACGGTGGTGCCATGAGCGAAACGGGTGATTGACGCAGGGTCGATGGCGTGCTTCTCGACCAGTTCGGCAAGACCGGCGATCACAGCACGGCCCGGATCGTCCGGGGTCGACGGCCTCTTGTGAATGCACACCTGGCCGGTCGCGAGATTGCGCGCCGAAAAATCGGTGAAGGTCCCACCGACATCGACCCCGACCAGCCATTCCCCCTGCAAACCGTTGGCGTTCATAACCCTCTTCCTCAAGTCAAGATTGGCCGCAAGTTTTGTATCCATTTTGGATACTGTCAATAGGGTTTAACATGCAGGATCGAATGGCCGGATTTTTTGCTCGCGCAGGAAAGCCTCACGATCTCGATCAGCTCCCGTGTGCGAGCTGCTGCCCCGATGCGGTCCATTCCCTGAACCTCAAGCGGCGCTGACCATGGTATTCAGCCCCTCACGTCGCCACAGCCGTTCGATGCGACCATCACTGACCTGCCAGCCCGCGTCTCTCAGCAGGGCTGCAACGCGGCGGTATCCGTAGCGACCGTATTGCCGGGCCAGATCGATCATGTCGGCCACCAGCAGTTCCCCATCGGCACGACCGTTCGGTCGATTCCGCTGAGTGGATCGATGCTGGCCGAGAACTTGGCAGGCCCGACGCTCTGATACCGACAGCCGCATGCGGACATGATCGATGCAGGCGCGACGACGCGAGGGGCTTAGAAGTTTCCCCGGGCGGCCTCGGCGAGGATGAGCTTGTCCAGGGTCAGGTCCGAAACGGCCTTGCGCAACCGCTCGTTCTCCTTCTGAAGCCGTTTGAGTTCCCTCAGTTGGTCGGTTCCCATCCCACCATATTGCTTGCGCCAGCGGTAGTAGGTCTGCTCGGTAATGCGAACCTCGCGTACCGCATCTATCCGGGCCATTCCCCGCCCAACAAGCACGTCAACCTGCCGCAGCTTCGTGACAATCTCTTCCGGCTTGTGTCGCTTGTTCGCCATCTCTGGTCCTCCGTTTTCTAACCATAGCGGTGGACCAGTTCAGTGGGGGAGGCTCAGGCCTGCTTCACGCCCTTTTCGATCTGGCTGTGCGATGGGCGGCGCTTGCGGTCTATCGTCCGTGTAGGGCCTGTTGGGCCCCAAATGGCCCAACACTTCAGTCAAAAGTAGCACTCTACACAAACTGACCCCACCGCGAACATGAGGCCGGCACAGAACGAGCGACGAATGCAGAACGTGTAAAACGTCGACAAATGAGCCTCAGGACAAGCGCAACGTGTCACTCACCATGTCGTCCAGCGCGCTCGCGACGATGCCTAAGAGCCGAGTGGTTTCGGACGCGTCGAGGACCGAGGATTCCTCAAGCAGATACACCATTTCCTCGACTTCCCGCATGACCGGGTCATTTTCTGCAAGCGAACGAAGTTCCGGCTCGGAGAACTCTCGCAGTCGAGGCGTTGGCGCGCCGACGAGTGTGGCGAAGCGGGCCGCAAGTTCGCGAGGCGTCGCATGCTGCGACGGGACATGAAAGGCGCGGTTCCATTCCCCGCTGTAGCTTGACGCAGCAACCAGTGTGCGCGCGACGTCCTTGGTGAAACTCCAGGGATGAACGGCATTCGGATTACCCGGGATTGCCGCCTCTTCGCCCGCAAGCACATGCGGAACTACCGCCAACGTGAACAAGGAAACGGCACCTTTGCCAAGATAGTCGCTGGCGCGCACCTCGAGCGCAGGCACCGAGGACGAGAGTGCGCGTTCCCACATGGCTACGCGCACACGCCCTTTGACGGTGGTTGGTTTCAGTGGGAGATCGTGAGAAAGCTGGCTGGGAGCACCTTCTCCATAGCCGTAGGTATTACCAGCCACCACGATCCTTGCACCTACGCGCTCGGCTGCACGCGCGACGCCCTCCATGATGGGAGGGAACTCAGCCGGCCACTGGTGATAAGGCGCCATCGCGCACATGAAGAGCACTTCGGCGCCCTGGCTCGCACGTGCGATCGCGTCGGCGTCACGCGCGTCGAGCGCGACCGCGTGAACCCGCGAATGGGCCAGCCCCGTGCCGCTTCTGCTGATCAGGCGAACATCGTCGCCCCTTTCGGCCAAGAGCCGCGCGGTCTCACATCCGACCGGGCCGGCGCCAACCACCACATATTTAGCCATGTCCATGCTCCAGTTTGATCCGCATCGGTTTCTGGAGCAATCGGAGTTGAAAATCGCGCAGGAATTGCCAAATTTTGGAGCATGTTTTGCAGCTATCGTATCTGAAGAACGGCATTGATGTTGCAGATTTCAAAAGAGTTTTGGCCGCCCGCAGGCATAAGCATCAGACGGATTTCCAGCGATGCGGGGTCGATCCGGCTACCGCCCGCCTTCGAGCACCGACTTCTGGTACATGCCAGCCCGTCGACATGGTCGGTGTGCCGGGAGGCCGGACAACGCTATTTACGCCGTCACTCCGACATCGATATCGTGCCCTCCGGAGAGGCGGGCGGCTACGGCGCCGAAACGGCCTGCGACATACTGGAGTTGCGCATCCCGCCCGGTTTGCTCGAACGGGTTGCGGAAGAGGCGGGACGCCCGGCTGCACGATCGGGGTTGCGGCCACGTCACATTGTGAGGGACGACAGGATCGCCCACCTGGCGTGGGCGCTCGAAAGCGAGCAGCGCGCCACAACGCCTGCGGGACGCCTCTTCGTCGACAGTGTCGGCGTTGCTATCGCGACGCAATTGCTTGGCCTGACAAAGCGGATAGCAGGCGCACCACGTGGCCTGACGTCGGCGCAGCTGCAACGCGTTTTCGACTATGTCGAGGCGCATCTGGAAAAGCCGCTCACGCTCGCAGGGCTCGCACGAATTGCCGGAGCTAGCAGCGCCCACCTCAGGCACTGGTTCAAGGCCCAGACCGGTACCACCGTTCATCGCTATGTTGTACGGCGCCGGGTTGAGAGGGCACGCGTGCTTCTGTTGCAGGGCGAACTCAAGGCGAGCGAAGTGGCGCTTGAGGCGGGTTTTGCGCATCAGTCACACATGGCACTCTGGATGCGGCGCGAACTCGGCCAATCACCGCGCGAACTTCAACGGAAGCAATGATCGACTCCAGGCCTTCCAGGCTTACCGCCAACACAGCCATGGCCGCTCCTCCCGTTCGCGCCATGAGCAACGCGAAGAACGCCCGGGCCTTCGCTTTGCCTTCAGGAAGGCGCAAATGAGGCATTTGCGTCGTTCGATCAGTTGAATGGATGAATTGGCTTTCCACCATGTTTCGCCATTCAGCTGTAACCCTACTTACGAGGGGCATGGAGGGCTATAGCGTAGACGTAGTTCTCTGTTTCGTCGTTCTCGGCCCGCCAAGGCGGTGCGCATTCCAGATCCACTCAGCCTTCCAGCAAGTAATCCGCCAAGCTGTAGCAGTGGCTCGCGTGATAGGCGTTCCGACCCCGGTTCATGTGCGTTAGATTGAATCTCCGAATGGCGCGCAACACGTGGCGGGTCGCGAGGAATTTGTGGATCGAGGGGGCGCCTCGCACCTTGATGCCGAAAATGTCCTCGCCGCGCGGGAAGAAATAGCCGACGTCTTCTGGCGTCGTGACGCAGTGCTCGAGAAAAGCCTCGTCCAAATGGCCCTGCACGGGTGAATGGTCCGTGGTGAAATCCGAAAGGTGCACCAGGACTCTAGCACGGATGCCCTCGCCATCCGCATAGAGCGTGAAAAGCTCCATCCAGCTCGCATTGACGCGGACGAGCGGCTTGTCGGAGGTCGACGGCAGACAAGAAACCGACCAGTAGCGACGCTCGGATTTGCGTGGGATGGGGATGCAGTTTTGGCCGTAGAGCCTGAGAATCTTCAGAACCTCTTGTGCCTGCGGGCGACGAAGCAGCTTCTGAAATCGCGCGACGTACTTGAACCGCAGTTCCATGGACTCCGAGCGCTCGTCGGCGTCACGCAAGCTCGTCTTGCCTTCTATCCAATTGCGCTGCTGCTCAAGATTCAGAAATTGGCGCAGACCAGTGGTGCTGCGGCGAGGAGTCGTGCTCATGTCAGGTGCCCTCAGGAGATGTTGAGAACGACAGCAATTCGCCACAGGCAAGCCTCGGCAGTCTGACGTCCACGTTGCGACCTGCTGTAAATCCCTTAGCCAGCGGCGAGCTCGGATCTCGTAACATCGGACGGAGGCTCAAGCCTGCATAATGCCCGCGAGGTCGCGAATAGGAGGCATTCCCCTATCCCTTCACGTATCCCAGACCTTCAACGATCTTCCCTCCCCGAACGCGCATGATGTTTACCCCTCGAACCCGGTCCGACTCGTTCTCGCCCCAGCGGAGTTTCCAGCGGATGATCCCGCGGTCCCCGCCGGCCCATATCTCCTCTGCTTCGAAGACAAGATTCGCGGAGGATGCGATGCCCTTCCAGAAATCGAGGCAGGCCTCACGCCCGTCGTATCGCGCGCCGTCCGGGGCTGGCGCCGTATTTTCGAGAACGCAACCCTCACCAATCAGGTCGTCGAGTTCATCGGCACGGTGCGCCTCGAAGGCGGCATGGAAACGTTCAATGATTTCGCGGGTAACTTCGCTGTTGGTGTTCATCCTCTCACCTCATTGAGTCATGCAGCCATTGGCTGGTGTCCGCTGACTGCCGGTCCGAACGCTGGAGGCGCTGCGACCTGGGTGGGTGGTCGACAGCGCATCGCCCGAAAAGTGCCTGTCGCGTAGGTCTCAGAATGGTTTCTCGGCCTTGTCGCTGCGATAGAGTTTCACCTGGGCGTCCCGCAGTGCGACCCTCGGGCCTTTCGCGATCTTACGCCAAGTGTTCAAGGACTGTTGGTCGCGCCAGCGCTCGAAGACGTTGATCCGATCCGGATCGACCGAGTCAGCACTGATCGACAGGTCAAGACAGCCGTCCTGCTTCCTTGCTCTTTCGACCATGTCTGCAAACGCCGCTACCGCAGCGTCGCGCTCAACTCCATCCCTGGCTCGAGAGTGCCCGGCTATGATGATCATGTACTTCTCTCCTCTAGGTATTGATCCGCTTGTTCGGAGCGGCTTCGGCGGTCACTCAGGCAAGGGTGCCGATTGACCCGGTGTTTTGGCATAAGCCAAGGCTTCGACGATCCGACCGTCACGGACACGGATCAGGCTGACGCCGCGGAGCGAGCCCCCACCGCCGAAATGGAAGCGCCAGCGAACATTGGCGCGGTCGCCCATCACGAAGGTGTCTTCCACCTCGAAGCGGTTGACGCGGTCGACCGCCATGGTCTGCCAGAACGTCAGGTTCACATCGTAACCTTCGTATCGCGTGCCGTCCGGTGCCGGCTGGATCGTCTCCATGACGCAGTCCGGGGCAATGAGGCCTTCGAAGATTGCAGGATCGTGTTCCAGAAACGCCTGATTGAACCGGCGAACGATTTCCGATGTCTCATTAGATCGCATGACGGCCTCCTACACAGACAGGTCTGTCTCTATATTGCAATATACAGACCTGTCTGTTAGAGTCAAGCGGTGAACCAAATCAGTCCCCGCAACTCCCCTGAAGCAAGTCCCGCGCGCCGTCGTTTGCTCGATACCGCGACCCGGCTTTTCTATGAGTTGGGAATTCATGCCGCGGGCATCGACCGCATCATCGCGGAAGCTGGCGTGGCCAAGGCGACGTTCTACAAGCACTTTCCGTCGAAGGATGAACTCGTCGTTGCCTATATCGAAGAGCAGGACCGGCTCGGGCGGGAGGCAGTGGCAACGCTGCCGAAGCAGCCGCCGCGGGAATCAATCGCAGCTATCATGGGGCGGATCAGCGAGGCCGTGGTCGCGGGTGGTTGGCGGGGATGTCCGTTCCTCAATGCAGCGGCCGAGTACCCAGACCCGACCAGCCCGGTGCGGCGGGCCATCGATGCGCGTCGCGTGTGGTATCACGACAGCCTGCGGAAACTCCTCGCAGAGGACGGCGATCCCGCTCCTTCCGTGACCGCTTCCCTCCTCGTCGCCCTTTCAGACGGCCTGTTGGAAAGCGCCTACCTGGATGATCCCGAAAAGATCCCCGCCCTTGTCCGGGAGGGGGTGGACAGACTGCTGGAGCGCCGTTGATGCGCTGTCCCCCAAGCGGCTCGATCTTGCTGGCGCATCGCACGAGTCCGCAGCCTGCTTGAACGCACCGCTTAGAGATCGAAGTGATTTGAACCTAAATGCTAAGTGATTGATTTTGTTGATATCTGTTTTTCGGCGGGCAACGCAGCCAAAACAAAACCCTGCTAACCTATTGGTTTGGCAGGGTTTTGTTGTATTGATTGGTTGGGGGCCCGCAACGCCTTTTGTTATAACTTGGGGCTGGTTTTGGCCTTTGTGCTCGGCCACGATGTCGAGAATGTCCATCACCTCGCCCGCCAGGGAGCGGATCGCATCGGCTGCCTCGGCGCGCAGATCCGGATCCGCCAGGGCTTCGGTCAGGCGAATGACCTTAGCCTTGTAGATCTCGGCGACATTGGGGTGGATGTCGGGCGCATGCGCCGGCGCTTCGGCCATACACTTCACGATCTCGACCGCACGCCTCCGGTTCCGGACGGATCTTCGACGGAGCCGCCATCTACTGTGCTTTCGCCGCGCGTTGCCTCTCGCGCGCCAGGCGCCCCTCGGGAACGGGGCAGAGTGCGCCGCAACCGCCGACGCCGGGCAGCATGTAGCGCAGGCAGCACAGGCGTCTCCGCCGGTGGATATGCCCCTGGTTCTCGACGTTGCACAGCAGCCCGGACAGTGGGTTGACGCTGCCGTCGGCAAGGCGCGGATCATCGAGCAGCGCCCGCCCTTCCGCCTCCAGACTCCCGTCCACGTGCCGGCCGGCTTCCTCGACCGCCCACGAGAGATAAGAGGCGACATTGTTCCACAGAAGTTTCGGGCTCAGCCGTGCATGCCCCTGTAGGAAGTCGATGAGAACCTGTGCATGACCCTGCATCACCGGGCGCATGCGGTCGTGGATGCCGGTGGTTTCGCCGGCACGCGGCGTATCGGACATAATGAAGCTTTTCGGCGTGCCCTTCTCCACATCGAAGACGATGCGTGTCTCGTCGAGCGCAAGAGGCGGGCGCATCCCCAGCACCAGTGCGAAGACGGTCGCCGGTATGACCAGGGTGCTGAAATAATAGAGGCTCCACATCGAGATGACCGCGCGCCGGTCGGCGCCGGGATAGGCGGCCGCGAAAGGCGCGACGATCTCGTCAAAGCATCTGGCGTCGGTCAGATCTATTCCCGTCATGGAGCTGGTCCCGGCGGGCTGCTGCGAAAAGATGCGTTCGCTGCAGTACAAGAACTTGCCCCTAGCGTGTGCCGGCAGGGCCGCAAACAGCGGATCATGGACCTGCCGGTGATGCATGGAAGACGCGCCGCTCATGCCGCCCGCCTCGCAAGCAACCACATGAGCGCGGGGCTTGCCAGCAGCGTGGCGATAAGCCCCGCCGGCAATTGCCATGGAAAGTCGATCGTGCGCCCCAGCCAGTCGGCCGCAAGCATCATCATCGCCGCGAGGGCCGCCGCCGCCAGAAGCTGCGGGCGCGCATGGACGAAGCCCATCTGCCGCGCAAGATGTGGAGCCATCAGGCCGACGAAGGTGAGAGGACCGACGAGCAGGGTTGCCGCCGCCGTCATGGCTGCCGCGAGCACGAGCAGGACGACGCGGCTTGCCTGGAGATGCAGCCCCAGGCTCTGCGCGGTCTCCGCACCGAGAGGGAGGATGTCGAGCCAGCGCGCGACAAGCGGCGTGACGAAGAGGAACAGGATGGCGGCAGCCGACGCGAGCACCGCTTCCTGCGGCAGTACGTCGTAGGTGGAACCCGACATCCAGGCGAGAAGCCGCAGCATGCGCGGGTCGCCCGTCGCCATCAGCACGGCAAAAAGGGTGGAGAGAAAAGCCGTGAGGGCGACGCCGACGAGTAGAAACTGCGAAGGGCTGCGCCGGGCGCCGCTGGAGAGCCAAAGGATAAGCACCAGGGAAAGCCCGGCTCCGAGCACAGCGAACAGCGTCTGGGATGCAAAGCCGGCCTCCGCAGTCATGAAGAGTGCAGCGACAAGGCCGAGGCCGGCACCCGACGAGATGCCGAGGACTTCCGGGCTTGCCATAGGATTGCCCGTGTAGCGCTGAAGGATAACGCCGGCGAGCGCCAGCAGGGCGCCGGCGGAGGTGGAGCCGAGAACACGCGGCCAGCGCCATGGCAGAAGCTCGCTCCAGAGCGGGCCCCTCGCAAGCTCCCACCCGCCGTCAGGCGTACGGCCAAGGGAAAGCGCGAGCCAGACCATAAGGCCGAAGACCGCTAACATGAGTGCGATCCGCGCCGATGATCCGGCAATCGCCCGGCGGCCGGGAGCACGGCTTGCCGCCGGAGGAATGCCCCGCGCCTTGAAGCTTCGAAGGAGCCACAAGAGCACCGGTGCCCCGAGGAAGGCGGTAACGGCACCCGTCGGCAGGAAGACGCCGATGCGATCCGAGAGGAGTTGTACAACGAGATCCGTCACCGTCAGGAGCAACGCGCCGGCAATGGGCGCCCATACGAGCCTCTCCCAAAAGCGTCTTGCGCCGGCCGCGCGCACGAAGGCGGGCGCGGCCAGCCCAACGAACCCGATGACGCCGAGATGGGCTGTCACGACCGCCGTCAGCGCGACGGCGACGGCAAGCGCAGCAAGGCGCGTGAGGGGGAGATTGACACCGAGCGCGCCGGCGACCGTATCGACATCGAGCATGGCCAGCGGGCGCGGCATCAGGGCCGCGCAGAGGCAGGCGAGAAGCAGACGCGGCCACAGCACGCCCGCTGTATGCCAATCATATTGGGTCAGCGCGCCGCTGCCCCACAGGAAAAGGCCTTCGAGATAGCGCTCGTTGTGCAAAACGAGCGCGGCACTCGCAGCCGAAAGGGCAAGTCCGACCACCAACCCTGCAAGCACCACGGAAAACGGCTCCAGGCCGCGCCGCCAGGAGAGCGCCAGCACGAGGGCAGCGGCCGTCGCCCCGCCGGCGATTGCGACAAGGTCGCGCCCCGCCTCGACGAGCGAGGGCGCCCACAGCAATGCCAGCGACAGCGCGAATTGCGCGCCGGCGGAAATACCCAGGGTGGAGGGCGATGCCAGCGGATTGCGCAAGACCTGCTGCAACAGGGCCCCGGCAAGCCCCAGCGCGGCGCCTGCTTGCAGGCTGACGGCAAGCCGCGGCAGCACGCTGTAATGCACCCGCATCTCCCCTGCAGACGAAGGATCGGGCGCGACAAACGCTGCCCAGTAGCGGCCCGAGGGGAGATGTCCCGCCACGATCGCCGCCAGCAGCCCGCCCGCAAGCACGAGCAGAAGCAGAAGCAGCGAGATTGGGGCCAGGCGCAGGTTAGCCTGCATCGCGTTCTCCGAACGCGGCCAGGAGGTTTGCGAAGCGGCTCATGGCCGGCAGTGCGCCGAACATGAGAACGGAGGGAAAGCGGTCGATCCGCGCTTTGCGCACGAAGGGCATCTGCTGCCATAGCGGGCTGCGCCCGAGACTTTCGAGAACGTCCGGCGGCACCGGGTCCAGGTAGAAAAGGTGACTGTTCCCGACGCCCGCCAGTTGCTCCAAGCCGACGGTTGCGAAACCCCAACCATTGGTGGGGCGATCCCACGCATTGGTGAGCCCCATCCGGTCCATCACGTCCTGAAAGATGCCGTTCCGGCCATAGACGCGGACGTGATGGGGGTCCATGAAGCTGACGAAGAAGAGCCGGCGGTCGCGGAGCAGGCCGCAGCGCGCCGCTGCGGTTTCGAAGGTTTCGTGCGTGCGTTCGATCAGCGCGTCGGCCGCCGCGTCCTTGCCCAGCAGCCGGCCGATCTCCCGCGTCGCCTTGACGATCTCGGGAAAGGGTGAGGCGCCGGTGTTGTGGACGGTAAAGCTCTTCACCGGCGCGATGCGCTCCAGATGCGGCCGGAGAGCCTCTAGATGTTTAGTCCCGGCATTTGATAGATTGGATCGAGCCTGAAGCGTTCGGGCTCCTTTGTCCAGCATTTGCAGATGTATTCGTATGTTTAGTCCCGGCATTTGATAGATTGGATCGAGCCTGAAGCGTTCGGGCTCCTTTGTCCAGCATTTGCAGATGTATTCGTAGGGGGTTAGCCCCTTCAGCGTCTTGAGCCGGCGCCCGAAGTTGTAGGCGTCGATGAAGTCCTGGAGATGCTGGCGGAGTTGATCGTGGTCGTCATAGTGGAAACGCTTGACGGTGGCCTCCTTGATGGTGCGGTTCATCCGCTCGACCTGACCGTTCGTCCACGGATGCTTCACCTTGGTGAGCCGGTGCTCAATGCCGTTGTCGCGGCAGACGCGGTCGAAGATGTGCTCGAAGGCGTGCCGGTCCTGCTTGCGGTTGGTGAACTGAATGCCGTTGTCGGTGAGCACGGTGTGAATGGCGTAAGGGACGGCGGCCACGAGGTTGCGTAGGAACTGGGCGGCGGCCATCTTGCCGGCTTTCCCGTGCAGTTGCGCGTAGGCGAACTTCGAGGTCCGGTCGATGGCCACGAAGAGGTAGAGCTTGCCTTCGGCCGTGCGCACTTCGGCGATGTCGATGTGGAAGTAGCCGATCGGGTAGCGCTTGAACTTCTTCTTCGGCTGCTTGTCGCCCTCCACGTCCGGCAAGCGGGAGATGCCGTGGCGTTGCAGGCAGCGGTGCAATGAGGACCGCGTCAGATGCGGAATGGTCGGCTGGAGGGCATAGAGGCAGTCGTCCAGCGGCAGCAGCGTATGCTTGCGGAAAGCGACAATGATCGCCTCCTCTTCCAGCGACAGCACCGTGGAATGGGCATCCTTCGGCCCGGTCGGCAGATCGGCGACCGAGCTGCGCTTCTTCCACTTCGCCACGGTCTTTTGGTTGATGCCGTAGCGCTTGGCCAGTGCTCTCAGGCTCTCTTGACTATTCTGTATTGCTCGACGGACCGCCTCTGTCGTTGTGGCGCTGCCGTGAAGAACCTGTCCCATAGTGCATCCTTCCATTCCTGGGAAAACAATGCACCATCAAAATGCGGGATCAAACA
>NZ_WQNH01000014.1 GCF_009812055.1 Chelativorans xinjiangensis
TTTCAATGTCAATACGATTGTCCATCATATGCGGCAATGACGGCCCGCTTTTGACGTGGGCGGGGGAAGATGCCTTGGAGCGGGATGACGGCGGTTGGAATGACCCGGCCTGAATTCATCAGGCTCCCTCAGTTGAGCGAAACCTGCTCTCCCGGCAGGTCGAGGGAAAAGGCCGGGATCTCCACCTCGAAGGTCGCCCCGTGCGGGTTCCGCATCGTATAGCGCCCGGCCATGATGCCGGAGGACGTGGTGAGCGGGCAGCCGGAGGTGTACTGATAGCTGTCGCCCGGCTCGAGCTCGGGCTGATCACCCACCACGCCTTCGCCGCGCACTTCCTGCATGCGCCCGAGCCCGTCGGTGATCTGCCAGTAGCGCGACATCAGCTTGACCGTCTCGCGGGAGAAATTGGCGATGGTGATCTGATAGGCCCAGACATAGCGGTTTTCCTCCGGGTCCGATCGCTCGGGCAGGAAGAAGGGCTCGACGCACACCTCTATGTCGTGGGTTATCGCTCGATACATTTGTCCCACCTCGGGGTCCCACCTCGGGGGTCCACCTTGGGTCCCACCTTGCCGCGCGCCGCCTCGCAAGAGTCTGACGACATTGTGACAGGTGATATGTGTCCGGCAAGGCTATAGGTCAATTTGGGTGAATGCCGGGCAGGAGAGAACGGTGATCGACGGTTGGGGAAAACGGAGGCTGGAGCCGGTTCTCGCCGCGCTGGCGGCAAGGCTGGCGGCGGCGGGAGTCTCGCCCAATGCCGTGACGGTCCTGAGCCTGTTGGCCGGGCTCGGCGCCGGCGCGGCCATCGCCACGGGCCATTTCTGGGTGGGGCTTGCGCTCATTGTCCTGAGCCGGCTGGGCGACGGACTCGACGGCGCGCTGGCGCGCATAGGGGGCAACACGGATTTCGGGGGCTATATCGATATCGTCTTCGATTTCGCCTATTACGGCGTCATTCCTCTCGGCTTCGTCCTCTACGATCCCGGCGCCAACGGCGTGGCCGGTGCGTTCCTGCTCTTTGCCTTCTACGTCAACGGCGCAAGCTTCCTCGCCTATGCGGCACTGGCGGAAAAGCGCCGCATGAAAACGCTGGAGCGGGGCGAGAAATCCTTCTTCTTCACGACCGGGCTGGCGGAAGCCGGCGAGACGCTGATCGCCTTTGCGCTTGCCTGCCTGTTTCCCGGGTGGTTTCCCCTCATCGCCTACGTTTTTGCGGCGATCACGCTCTATACGGCGGCGGCGCGCGTGGTGCTGGCGGGGAAGGTGTTTCGGTGAAGCGGCCTACTTCTCGGCTATCGGCTTGAGGATGCGGCGGCGGCGTTCGGCGGTGCGGCCCTGGACGATGCGGACCCGCTTGACGCGGCGTGGATCGGCGTCGAGCACGTGGAATTCGAAGCCGGGGATCGCCTGTACCACCTCGCCGCGCGCCGGCACGCGGCCGAGCGTGTTGAAGATCATGCCGCCGATCGTGTCCACGTCCTCGGCGTGCTCGCCGGCGCCGAAGCCGTCGCCGATGGCCTTTGCCACGTCCTCGATCTCGGCCCGGGCGTCGACGACGAAGATGCCGTCGCCCGTCCGCTCGATCATCGGCTCGTCTTCGTCGTGCTCGTCCTCGATGTCGCCGATGACCATCTCGACGATATCCTCAAGCGAGACGAGGCCGTCGGTGCCGCCATATTCGTCGATGACGAGCGCCATCTGCGTGCGGCCGGCCTGCATGCGCGCCATGAGGTCGGAGGCGAGCATGGACGGCGGCACGAAAAGCAGAGGCCGCATGATGTTGAGCTCGCCGATGGTGCGGCCGAGATCGACATTGGCGAGGTCGAGCGGCATGGCGGCCGGATTCTTGCGGCTGCCGCGCCCCTTCTTCTGACGGGAGGTGCGGATGAGATGGGCCACCACGTCGCGGATATGCACCATGCCGCGCGGGTCATCGAGCGATTCGGCGTAGACCGGCATGCGCGAATGGGCCCCGCGCTCGAAAATGTTCAAAAGCCCGCCCAGCGTCGTGGAGAGGTCGACCGCCTCGATATCGGCGCGCGGCACCATGACATCCTCTACGCGCAACTCGCGCAGGCGCAGGATGTTCTGCAGCATCGCCCGCTCCCCCGCAGAGAAGGGAGCCGTGTCGGCGGTGTGCTCGTGGAGCACCTCGGCGAGATCGTCGTGCAGCGACGAGCCGTTGCGCAAGCCCAGCAAAACGGCAAGCCGCCGAAGAAACGTTGGTCTGGTCTGGACGCGTTGAGGCGGTCTACTCGACCCCTCTTCTCCCTCCGCGGGAGAACCGCCTTCGGCGTCCGAGGTGCCGCCGGCGGCGATCATGGATGTGTCAGTCATCGTCTTTCAGTCGTTTCACCTACACAGTTATGCATAGGGGTCGCCAATGGCAAGGCCCTTCAAGATGCGCCTTTCCAGGCTTTCCATCTCGTCCGCCTCCTCTGCCGTCTCGTGATCGTAGCCCGCAAGATGAAGGAAACCGTGAACGACAAGATGAGTCAAATGATGATCGAAGGCCTTTCCTTCCGCTTCGGCCTCGCGGACGATCGTCTCGCGGGCGAGCGCGATGTCCCCCAGGTGCGGCGGCCCACCATGCGGCGGCATGCCGGGTGGGGCGGGAAAAGACAGGACGTTGGTCGGCTTGTCCTTGCCGCGAAAGCGGGCGTTCAACGCGCGGATGTTCTCGTCGTCCGTGAAAAGGATGCCGAGTGTCCGGCCGCCGCCGGCACCGGTCGTGGCGGCGGCCGCCGCTACCGCTTCCCCGGCCAGACGCTGCAACGCCTCCGCCGCCGGCCAGCCGTCGGCTTCCACCGCGATATCGATGGCGACGTCAGGAGCGGACGACGGCTGTCGGTCAGGCATCTTTCCTGGGCGACGGTGAGCCGCCGGGCATCTCGCGGTCGTAGGCTTCGACGATGGCCGCCACCAGCGGATGGCGCACCACGTCCTTCTCGTTGAAGCGGACGGTTACGATGCCCTGCACGTCCTTCAGCACCTGCAACGCTTCCACGAGGCCCGATTTGGTGTTCGGCGGCAGGTCGATCTGGCTCGGATCGCCGGTCACGATCATGCGGCCGTTTTCGCCCAATCGCGTCAGGAACATCTTCATCTGCATGGGCGTGGTGTTCTGCGCCTCATCGAGGATCACCACAGCATTGTTGAGCGTGCGCCCGCGCATGAAGGCCAGCGGCGCGATCTCGATCACGTCGGCGGCGAGCGCGCGCTCCACCTTGTCGGCCGGCATCATGTCGTAGAGCGCGTCGTAGAGCGGGCGCAGATAGGGGTCGACCTTCTCGCGCATGTCGCCGGGGAGGAAGCCGAGCCGCTCGCCCGCCTCCACCGCCGGCCGCGACAGCACGATGCGGTCGACCATGCCGCGCTCCAGAAGCATGGCGGCGTAGGCGACGGCCAGGAACGTCTTGCCCGTGCCGGCGGGCCCGATGCCGAAGACGAGCTCGGAGCGCTCCAGCGCGCGCATATAGGCGTCCTGGTTGGGCGAGCGGGCGTAGACCGTGCGCTTGCGCGTGGAGATTTGCGCGGCAGCAAGCTTTCCCCTGCCCTCCATGGTGGGGAGGCTCAGCTGATCGTCGGTCGCCTGCGCAAGGCGCACGGCGCCATCCACCTCGGAGGCCGAAAGCTCCGTGCCGCCCTGCACGAGTTCGTACAGATAATCGAGCGCCCGGCGAGCCTGCTCGGCGGCGGTCGGCTCGCCCTTGATGGCAAGCTGGTTGCCCTTGGAATGGATGTCGACGCCCAGCTTCTGCTCGATGCGCGCCAGGTTCTCATCGAACGGGCCGTAGAGGACGCCAGCAAGCTTGTTGTTGTCGAAGGTCAGCACGATGTGCGCCATGTCGGACGCCCCGGAGGGCGTATTCTTCAACTGCGTGCCAGCCGTCAAACGTGTTCCTCCTTCGTGGCGGCTGTTCTGGCCGCGCCAAAATCGATAGGCTGCACTGGATCGGCGAACAGGCTGTTGGAGCCTGCCCGCGTTATTCGCACTTCCACAATGTCGCCGATTTCGCCAGCCTCTTCATCGACGATCACCGGCTGCAGCCAGGGCGAGCGGCCGACAAGCTGACCCGCCTCGCGGCCGGGCTTCTCCAAGAGAAGATCGATGGTCGTTCCGACGAGGCTTTGCGCGAACGAGCGCTGCTGCTCGGTGAGCAGGGCTTGAAGCCGCTTGAGGCGCGCGTCCTTCACGGCCTCGGGCACCTGGTCTTCCATGTCCGCGCCGGGCGTTCCCGGCCGCGGCGAATATTTGAAGGAGAAGGCCTGCGCGTAGCCGACCTCGCGCACGATGCGCATCGTTTCCTCGAAATCCGCGTCCGTCTCGCCGGGAAAGCCGACGATGAAATCGCCCGACATGGCGATATCCGGGCGGGCAGCGCGAATCCTGTCGATGAGGCGCAGGTAATCATCGGCGGTGTGGCGGCGGTTCATTGCCTTGAGGATGCGGTCGGAGCCCGCCTGCACCGGCAGGTGGAGATAGGGCATCAGTTGCGGCAGGTCGCGGTGGGCGGCGATCAGCGCGTCGTCCATGTCGCGCGGGTGGCTGGTGGTGTAGCGCAGCCGCTCGATGCCCGGCACCTCCGCCAGCCGGAAGAGAAGCTCGCCCAGGCCCCATTCGCGCCCGTCGGCGCCCTCGCCGTGCCAGGCGTTGACGTTCTGGCCGAGGAGGGTGACCTCGCGCACGCCGGCTTCTGCCAGCCGCTCGGCCTCGGCGACGATCTGGCCGACCGGCCGCGAGACTTCCGAGCCCCGCGTATAGGGAACCACGCAGAAGGTGCAGAACTTGTCGCAACCCTCCTGCACGGTGAGGAAGGCGGTGACGCCGCGGCTCCGGACGGCCTTGCGCTCGGGCGCCGGCAGGTGCTCGAACTTGTCCTCGATGGCGTATTCGGTCTCGACGATCTTCTCGCCGCCCCTGGCCCGGCTGACGACGGACGGCAGGCGGTGATAGGTCTGCGGGCCGATGACGAGGTCCACCGCCGGCGCGCGGCGCAGGATCTCGCGCCCTTCTGCCTGCGCCACACAGCCGGCCACGCCAACCACCGTCTCGCGGCCGTTCCTGGCGCGCTCTTCCTTGAGCAGGCGGATGCGGCCGAGCTCGGAATAGACCTTCTCCGCCGCCTTCTCGCGGATATGGCAGGTGTTCAGGAGCACGAGGTCGGCGTCCTCGATCGCTTCCGTCGGACGATAGCCGTCGGCTGCCAGCGCATCGGCCATGCGCTGGGAATCGTAGACGTTCATCTGGCAGCCGTAGGTCTTCACGAAGACCTTCTTGGGCGCTGCGCCCGTTGCGCCCGTGTCGGGCGCTTCTTCACGGCTCATCATGTCCGGCATCGTATTCTGTTCCATGCCGGTTACCTAGCGTCTTTGGAGGTCAAAAAACAGACGGTTTTTGAACGCTGCCACGTTTCACCTTACGCACCACCAGATTGATAGCTTGTGGGCTGACTTTTCCAAACAGATGGGCACCATCTGTTCGGGTCAGACCACTAGCGGCGTCGCAGCGCTGCCACGAGCATCCGCCGCACCTCGTTTTCAGCGGCGCGCGCCACCGCCTTGCGGTCCGATTCCGCGCAAAACGGGATCGGTTCGCCGAAGTGCACTTCCACATCGATCACGCCCGCGCCGAGCATGGTCTTGAGATGCGGGAGAAGCGCGGTGTCGCCGATCCAGGCGACGTCTCCGCGCTCGCGCCGGTCGAGCGGCAAACCGTTCTTGCGCATGTAGGCGATGGCGACCGGCTGCACCAGGACGCGCTCGGCCGGGAGCGCGCCGAGCGCAAGCTGGGCGGCGCCGAAGAGCATGGACTTGAAGGGCAGCACGCGGCTGCCGCCGCCGGTCGTGCCCTCGGCGAAGAGCACCATCGGATCGCCGTCGGCCAGACGCGCGGCAATCTCGCGCATTTGCCCGGACGAGGCGCGCCTGCGCTCACGCTCGACGAAGACGGTGCGCTGCAGCCGCGCAAGCGAACCCATCACCGGCCAGTCCCGCACGTCGGACTTGGCGATGAAATGCATGCCGCCGAGCGAGCCGAGCACCATGATGTCGGTCCACGAGATGTGGTTCGCCGCGATCAGCAGCGGTCGCTCCGCCGCCGCGGCGCCCTTTGTTTGAACGCGAATGCCCAGCACCTTGAGGGCCAGCCGATGCCAGAGCCGCGGCACGACCCGATCGCTCCACCATCCGGTACGCAACACCAGCGCCTGCACAAGCGCCAGGGGCACGGTGCCGGCCGCCACGAGCAACAGCGCGCCGGCGAGGCGGATTGTCGGGAAGATAGACCTGTTGCGCATGCGCCCCTACCGCAAGTCCCGCCGCATGACGAGGGCGTTCGTGCGGCCTGCCGCATTCTCGTAGTAGTGCGGGCGACGTCCGACTTCGCGGAAGCCGAGGCGGCGGTAGAGGGCGGCGGCGGGCAGGTTGTTCTCGTCCACTTCCAGGAGGAGCGCCTCCGCCCGTTCGGCGTGCAGGGCGCGCAGAACGGCGTCCATCAGCATGCGGCCGAGGCCGCGGCGGCGATACGGGCGGGAGACGGCGATGGTGAGGATTTCCGCCTCGCCGGCCGCCAGCCTGGCCAGAACGAAGCCGCACGGCCTCGCCCCCACTGCGCCCACCTCCACCGCGACGAAGCCGAAGACGGCGTCCTGGGCGATCAGCGCGGCGAATTCGTCATCCGTCCAGGGGCGTGCGAAATCTTCCGCATGCAGGGCGGAGACCGCATCGCTGTCGGCGCTCTCGAGCGGGCGCACGGTGAAGTCTCTTCGCCGGAAGGGGGTGAAGGAGAACGCCATCAGCGGTCTTTCAGGGGAAGGGCGAAGGCGCCCTGCGGCCTGGCGTCCGGGGCGCGCAGATAGAGCGGCTTCGGCTTGTCGCCGGGTGGGCGCCGGGCGGCGATGCGGGCGTAGAAGAGGATATCCGCCGTTGCCCTTTGCGGCCCCATGTCGAGGGTGCCGCCCGCAGCCTCAGCGATCAGGCCCGCCGCGTCGCCGGCGAGAACGGGGCGCCCGGCGCGCGCTGTCGCGGTGACCGTCTCGATTGTGGCCAGGGTCGGCCCCTCAATACAGGCGCCGGAGGCATCGAAGCGGGCCGTGGCAAGACTTTCCGGCCTGTTGCCGATGACGGCGAGCACCGGGCGATGGGGGAAAGATTCGCGCGCTTCGGCTGCCAGCGCTTCGAGCGTGGTGACACCTATGGCCGGGACCTTCAATGCCAGCGCGAGCCCCCGCGCAGCGGCCACGCCCACGCGGACGCCGGTGAACGAGCCGGGGCCGACGGAGACCGCGACTGTGCCGAGGGCCTCATAAGGAATGCCGGCATGTTCCAGTGCCTGGCCGACGATCGTCATCACATGCTCGGCGTGGCCCTTGCCAAGCTCCAAGACGGCACGTCCCTTCTCCACACGGGCGGTGGAATCGTAGACGCAGGCCGCGCAGAGCGTGGCGGCGGTGTCGATGGCGAGGATGTTCATGGGAGGGTGGCGTCCGATGCCGGTCGATTGACGAGGCGTGTGGACACCGGACTTGCGGGTGTTGGGGTAAAGGGAGGGGCCGGCGCCCTTTCGCGCCCCCCTCTGTCCTGCCGGGCATCTCCCCCGCAAGGGGGGAGATTAGACTGGCCGCTTGCTCCGGCACCTGTTCTGCAACGCCGATGGTTGGCGAAGCCATATGCGACGGCCGATCTCCCCCCGTGTGAGGGAGATGCCCGGCAGGACAGAGGGGTGCGCGAAGGGGCGTGGTCGGCTCCGGACATGGCTGAACCCCGTTCTACCCCGCCCGGTCCCGCGCCTTCTTCTCCAGCCGGCGCGCGTGCAGGACGGGTTCGGTGTAGCCGTTCGGCTGCTCGCGTCCCTTGAAGACGAGGTCGCAGGCGGCCTTAAAGGCGATGGAGGTGTCGAAATCGGGCGCCATCGGCTCGTAGCCCGGGTCGCCCGCGTTCTGGCGGTCGACGACCTTTGCCATGCGTTTCATGGTCTCCGTCACCTGTTCGCGCGTCACCACGCCGTGGTGCAGCCAGTTGGCGATGTGCTGGGAGGAGATGCGGAGCGTGGCGCGGTCCTCCATCAGGCCGATGTCGTTGATGTCCGGCACCTTGGAGCAGCCGACGCCCTGGTCCACCCAGCGCACCACGTAGCCGAGGATCCCTTGCGCGTTGTTGTCGAGTTCGCGCTGGATTTCCTCGGGCGTCCAGTTGGGCCTGACCGCCACGGGCACCGAAAGTATGTCGGAAAGTTTCGCGCGCGGGCGGTTCTTGAGGCTTTCCTGCACCGCCTTCACGTCGACCTTGTGATAGTGCGTGGCGTGGAGGACGGCGGCGGTGGGGGACGGTACCCAGGCGGTGTTGGCGCCGGCCTTGGGATGGCCGATCTTCTGCTCCAGCATGGCGGCCATCAGATCGGGCATGGCCCACATGCCCTTACCGATCTGGGCACGGCCGGAAAGCCCGCATTGGAGGCCGATGTCGACGTTCCAGTCCTCGTAGGCCTTGATCCAGGGCGCTTCCTTCATGTCGCCCTTGCGGATCATGGGGCCGGCTTCCATGGAGGTGTGGATCTCGTCGCCGGTGCGGTCGAGGAAGCCGGTGTTGATGAAGACGACGCGCTCGGCAGCGGCGCGGATGCACTCCTTCAGGTTGACGGTGGTGCGCCGCTCCTCGTCCATGATGCCCATCTTCACGGTGTTGGCGCGCATGCCGAGCGCATCCTCGACGCGGGCGAAGAGATCGACCGCGAAGGCGACCTCTTCCGGCCCGTGCATCTTCGGCTTCACCACATACATGGAGCCGGCGCGGCTGTTCTTGTGGCGGCCGCCCGGGCCGATGTCGTGGAGGGCGATCATGGCGGTGAACATGGCGTCCATGACGCCTTCGGGCACCTCGTTGCCCTCGCGGTCGAGGATCGCCGGGTTGGTCATCAGGTGGCCGACATTGCGCACCAGCATCAGGGAGCGGCCGGGGAGCGTGAAGGGCTGCCCGGCCGGCGCCTTGAGCCGCACATCGTCGCTCAGATCGCGCGTGAGGGTCTTTCCGCCCTTCTCGAACGACGCCGTCAGGTCGCCCTTCATGAGGCCGAGCCAGTTGCGGTAGACCAGCACCTTGTCTTCCGCATCGACGGCGGCGATCGAATCCTCGCAATCCATGATGGTGGTCATGGCGGCCTCGAGGACGACATCGGCGATGCCGGCCCTGTCCGTCTTGCCGATCGGGTGGTCGCGGTCGATGACGATGTCGATATGCAGCCCGTTGCGCGTCAGCATCACCTCTTCGAGGCTGTCCGGCTCGTGGCCGTAGGCGACGAATTGCGCCGGGTCCTTCAGGCCGGCGGGGCCGGCTTCCGTGTCGACGACGAGCTTCCCGTCCTTAACGGCGAGGCCGGTCACCTCGCGCCAGCTTGCGCCTTCGAGCGGGGCGCTCTCGTCGAGAAAGGCGCGCGCCCAGGCGATGACCTTCTCGCCGCGCCTGGGATTATACGCCTTGCCGCGCTCCGCGCCGTCGCTCTCAGGAATGGCGTCGGTGCCGTAAAGCGCGTCATAGAGCGAGCCCCAACGGGCATTGGCCGCGTTCAGCGCGTAACGGGCGTTCATCACCGGCACGACGAGCTGCGGGCCGGCGACGTGAGCGATCTCGGGGTCGACATCCGAGGTCGTCACCCGGAAATCCGGCCCCTCCGGCAGCAGGTAGCCGATCTCGCGCAGAAAAGCCTCGTAGCCGGCCGGATCGACCGGTGCGCCGTTCTCGCGGTACCAGGCGTCGATCCTGGACTGCATGGCATCCCGCGCTGCAAGCAGCGCCCGGTTCTTCGGCGAAAGCGCATGCACGATGTCGGAAAGCGCATACCAGAAGGTTTCCGCGTCGACGCCGGTGCCGGGAAGGGCTTCCTCCACCGTGAAATCATGTAGCGTACGGGCGATCTTCAGCCCGTTGATCTCGACGCGATCGCTCATTCGCAACGTCTCCACAGTGCTTGCCTGCCCGCGTTTGACCACGGCGGAGGCGAGGGGTCAATTGGTCATCCGACTACAGCATCGGCCCGAAAATCGGAATCGATTTTCGGGAAGCACGATGCGTAGATTCAAAACATAGAGCACTGTGCGTCCGAACGGACGCACAGTGCTCTATGCGCGGCAGGCGTGCGCCGCGACGCTTTTTCGGCGCCGCTGTAGCGCACGGCACGTTGCTCGGGAAGCGCAAAGATGAAAGGCCGCGCCGGGACGAGCCCGAGCGGCCTTTCCGCGGTCAGCCCTGGGAGGGAGGGCTTCAGCGTGGCTGTATCCACTTTTTCCTGCGGTGGAGCTTACGATCGCGCTCCTCCCCCGCAGGAACGGTATCCGCGGTGCTGCGGTGGACCGTCAATATTGCGCGTCCCTGTTGCTCAGAGGCCAGGTCATGGCGCTGGTCGTGATGCCTTCATCGCCCAAATCATCGCCTTGAACGATGTCCGGCGTAGGAGAATCATTGGGATCGCTGGGCTTGAAGCCGTCCGCCGCGTCCACCTGATTGGGGAAAAACGGCACCAGCGGCTCGGGCTCAACGGCGCCTGTCGTGAAGTCGGTGTCGACGTCCTGCGTCTCCACGACATCTGGCACCGGAAGGTTCGAAATCCTGGGCATAGCTGGCACCCGCGCCGAGCAGGGCCAAAGCCGAGGTAGCCAGGAGAATCTTACGCATTTATCTTCCCTTTCATGGTTTCATTTCGCCTTGCTCACGGGCCTAACGAAGCGCACGGATTTACTGTTCCGCACGAGTTTTCACGTCTGAGTGAGGCAAGGCGTCGCGCTGCCACGTGGCGGGGCGCCGCTTTCGCCGTTGATGAGCGGGGCGTGTTCGGCTATGTAAGCGCGGCGCGCTTTCGGGCTTTTGGCCCGGTCAAGCCCTGCACCCGTAGCTCAGTTGGATAGAGCGCTGCCCTCCGAAGGCAGAGGTCACAGGTTCGAATCCTGTCGGGTGCGCCAACAAAATCAGTTACTTAGCCGACAAGGCGCTACTCCAAAAATTGCTACAGGAAGCATATAGGAAGCAGACGGCGGCCAATTTCATCCACAGGAAGCGCCAAAAAAATTCGCTCTTGCCTCCTCGGTATCGCTGAGTCAGCCAGATTCTCGTCGTGTCAAGCGCTGGCTGTGCTGCGCTAGATAGAGTCGCAGCAATTCTCCACGTGATCGACTTCGGATCAGCCGGGTGGCATGGACGGCTCGGCTAGGGCAGCATCTCCTCGATCGCTTGGCGCTGCTGGGCATGCTTCTCGGGGTTTTGCTCTTTCAGTTTTGCGAGGTTGAGCAGCTTCCACCGCACCGCAGGTAGGTTCGCCGCCTGGGGCATGCCGATGGCTTCAAAATCCGGCTCGGCATCATGCAATGAAAGCAGGAACCGCATAGCCTTGTCATCCAGCCGCGCGTGCAAGTCACCGGTCAGCCGCACCCGCGCATCCTCTAGCTCGCTCAGGCTTACCGGCTCGGCGGTCATGCCTTCGAACTCCTTGACGAAACCTTCGTCGAGATCGGCAAAGGATGGCTTGATGAGTTCGTGTGGCGGCCGACCGGAACTGGCGACATAAATGAGGAAGGTGCGAAACAGCGCGTCCGTCAGCCCTTCGTTTTCATAGAGCAGCTTCACATCGAAAAGATCCCGCGGGTGCTGACGGTCAACAGCCGCATGGAGCTTTCCGCCGAACAGATCTTCGAAGGACACAACCTGCATTTCGGCAAAGCCGAATGTGTTGGCGACCACGTCAGTCACAGGTCGCAGTTCCGAAGCATGCACTGTCCCTCGCGAAACCGGCGAGGTCTCGATCTTGATTTCGGTGCCGCCTTGCCGCACCAGCACGCGTGTATCGTTGTTGCCGCCGCCGGCGATCCGCTGGACGGCGACGCCGCGCAAATTCCGCAGCAGGTCCTCGCGGATGCGGTCGAGCGTGGTGTCGATGCCGTTCAGCGTCGTTTCACGATCCTCGATCGGCAGATAAGTCAGGTCGATGTCGACCGACAGGCGCGGCATGTCGCGATAGAAGAGATTGATGGCGGTTCCACCCTTGAGCGCGAACGCCTCGTGTCGCGCGATGTAGGGCAGTGTCCGGACCAGCAGTTCGACCTGCCGCATGTATTGGTCACGCGCCATGCGCAGCCTCCTGTGGCAACAGGTCGGCGGGGACCGTGATGCGGTAGATTGGATGAAGGCGACCACCCGGAGTGAGCGCCCGATCGCCACTTCCCATGTCGATGTTCGACATGTCGATATGCTTGCGCCAGGCATGCGCATGCTTGTCGGCATAGATGAAGAACAAGCGTTTGACTTTCACGCTCCGACAGTGAGCCAGAAGCGTCATCAGCAATTTGGGGCGCAGATTGACCAGGCCTTCAAACATCATATCGATGGTGTGGAAGCTCTCGTTCTTTGGCAACTCGTCAAGTGCCTCAAGGGTCGCCCGCTCGGCCGACGACATTCTTATCGGCCAGCGCCAGGGACTAAGTCCCAGTTCCGCATCCAATCCCTCAGACAGGCTGAATTCACGGTCTTCGACGCCGGTGGCTTCCTCGCCGAACAGAGCATCGTTCCTCCGGACGAAGCGGACATCGGTTCGCAGCTTCGCTAGCCACGTCGGTATGTCCGGCCCGTAGAGATAGATTGCGGAGCCGCCACCCAACTGCAGATAGTGTGAATGACCGCGAAGGCTCAGGGCGGTCTGGCCACCGACATGGAAGTCATGCCCCATGATCCACTGGGCGGATAGCAGAGGGATTTTCCACCCGGTGATGGCTTCCGGATTTTCTCCAGTCGTGAAAGGGCGGCGATAGACGCCCTGCGTCACCCTCTCAAGCCAGCCCTGCTTGATATAGGCCGACACCGACTGTCGTGAGATGGCGTGGCGCGTCATCCAAGCCGTATCGACCAGAAAGCCCGGTGGCACGGCTTGAAGGAGTAGCTTTAGCTTCGAGGCGTTATGTCCATCCATAATGGACATTATGGCATGATTTCAAAGTGGCTACGAGCAGAACTTTACAAGTGATAGTTTTAGTCAACCTAGCGTGGACAAAACACACCCTATTCAAAGCACGGTCGCCACTCGCGACGCTACCCCATATCAGGCTGCGATAGGTAAATCATAATCGATCGGCCGTGTGCCCGACCGGGGAGCGAGGAGACTTTCCCCTCGCTCCCCCGCCAACGCCGCCTGCGCCAGAGCGGGGCCGCTTGCTCGCAAAGCGATGCATAGCCCTCACCATCTGAACTGAACCGATCCGCCTCGCTCGCCGTGCAGCCCAGCTCTGCTCGCCGGCATTGGCCCCCCTCACTCCCGCGCGCTCACGCGCCCCCGGAAGGCATGTCGAGGGACATGCCTTCGGCATTAACGGAGAAAGGATCAAACAATGGCTAGGAATTCAAGGAAGACGAAAGCCGTCATCGAGGCGATGGCGGATCAGGTTGATATGACCGGTGAGATCGCCGGCGTGGACGGTGCCGCCGTTGCCGCCAGCGGAGCGGAAATCTTCATTCCGCTCGACAAGTTGAAGAAGTCGCCGCGCAATGCGCGGAAGACCCCGCACAGCGAGGCGTCTATCGAAGCCAAGGCCGCGAGCATCCATGCCAAGGGCATCCTGCAAAACCTTGTGGTGGAGCCGGAGCTTGACGAGGCAGGCGAGCCGACCGGCTTCTATTTCGCCACCATCGGCGAAGGCCGCAGGCTGGCGCAGTTGCTGCGCGTGAAGCGCAAACAGATCAAGAAGACCGAACCGATCCGCTGCGTCATCGACACCAAGAACGACCCGAGCGAAATCAGCCTTGACGAGAACGTCAACCGCGAGGACTTGCACCCCGCCGACGAATACGAACGCTTCCGCGAGCTTTCAGAAAATCGCGGATGGGGAGCAGAGGAAATCGCCGCCCGGTTCGGCGTGACGGCGCATGTGGTCAAGCAGCGGCTTCGCCTTGGCGCGGTCTCGCCTCGGCTGATGCAAGTCTATCGCGACGGCGAATTGACCCTCGACCAGTTGATGGCCTTCGCCATCACCGAGGACCACGCCCGGCAGGAGCAGGTCTATGAAAACCTCTCCTATAACCGCGAGCCGTGGATCATCCGCCGTGACCTGACCAAGACCAATGTGGCGGCGACGGATCGGCGCGCGATCTTCGTCGGCGCGGAAGCCTACACCGAGGCCGGCGGCGTCATCATCCGCGACCTGTTCACGGACGATCGCGGCGGCTTCTATGAAGATGCCGCGCTGCTGGACCAGCTTGTGCTGGAAAAGTTGGAGCGCATCGCTGCCGAGGTTCAAGCGGAAGGCTGGAAATGGGCTTCCGTCCACATCGACTTCCCGCATGCACATGGCCTGCGCCGGAATTACCCGCAGTCCGTGGCGTTGTCGACGGAAGATGAAGCAGCACGGGAAGCGGTGCAGACGGAATATGACGCGCTGACCGAGCAATACGACAGCGCCGACGAACTGCCCGATGACGTGGATGAGCGTTTCGGGGAGTTGGAAACCGAGATCGAGCGCATTGACGGCCTGCGTCATGCCTACGATCCCGACGACATCGCGCGCGGCGGCGTGCTTGTAGTCCTCTCCCATGACGGGGAGGCCCGTATCGAGCGCGGTTTCATCCGTCCGGAAGACGAGAAGCCAGAATCGGAAGAAGCCGAGGATGGCGCAGATGGTGATGGTGTTCGCGTCAACGCCGATGGCGAAATCATCGAGGACGGCGACTATGACGAGCGGGATACCCAAGTTTCCGCGCGCGATGCTGAGGACGAGGAACCGGAGGATGACGGCAAGCCGCTGTCGGACCTTCTCATCCGCGACCTGACCGCTCACCGCACGCTTGGGCTTCGCCTTGCCCTTGGCGAGCAGCCGGACATGGCGTTGATTGCCGTCACCCATGCGCTGGCCGTGCAGACCTTCTATCGCGGCGTGGAAGCGCATTGCCTCGAAATCCGCCCCACCAGCGCACATCTTGGCGGACACGCGGACGGCATCGAGGACACGGCCCCGGCGAAGCTGCTGGCGGATCGGCAGGCCGCATGGGCGGCGGACATGCCCCGTGATGTAGGCGACCTGTGGGGCTTCATCGCCTCGCTCGACCATGCGAGCGTCATGGCGCTGTTCGCGCATTGCGCCTCGCTCACGGTCAACGCCGTGAAGCAGCCTTGGGAGTGCAAGCCCCATGCGCATCAGACGGCGGATAGGCTGGCAACGGCGGTGTCCCTCGACATGGCCGAGCATTGGACCCCGACGGTGCGGACCTATCTCGGCCGCGTCACCAAGGCGCATATCCTCGCTGCCGTGCGCGAAGCCGTCAGCGACGAGGCGGCGGACAGGCTTTCGTCCATGAAGAAGCAGCCGATGGCGGAAGCTGCCGAGCAGTTGCTTACCGCAACCGGCTGGCTCCCCGCGATGATGCGGACGGCCAAGCCTGCCTGGTTCTCGGAACCGGAAATGGAACGACGGGACGCGCTGGAAAGCGATGCTCTGGCCGAGGCGGATGCGGAGCCTGCGGCAGAAGGAGCGCCGGATGGTTCGGGCGTTTCGTCTGCCGATGATGGCAGCGGCTCGGATGGCGAAGCCTTCCACATCGCGGCCGAGTAAGCCGCCCAGGCCGGAGCCGCGACGGCTCCGGCCAGCCTCCCCCATCAGAATCGAGGAAATTTCCGGCCGCGCCGTCTGCGCGGCCGGAGACCTCGACAGCACAACAACCGGAATCACGACCAGCAGGTTCTCCGCCTACACGTCGCTGCCGCGTTTCTCCATTCTCAAAGAACTCGAAAACTGTACTTGGACGACAGACCCGCCGTGCGTAATCTGGGGTCATGGCGACGCGGGACGAGGTCTATGCCAAATTCGGCATAACGGCAGAAGCAGCTCAGCTCTTCGAGACAGAGTTGGGTACATTGCTTCTATGCGCCCGCGGTCTTAGAAACGGTTGGCATGTCACCCCTGACGGTGAGCGCGCGCAGGCGGCTCTGAACGACATAAACCGCAGCACACTAGGCCGCCTGCTCACCACTCTCAAAAAGCACATCGACCTTGGCGACGATCTTGAGGATCGCTTCGCGTCCGCACTGCAGGCGCGGAACCGGCTAAACCACGGCTTCTTTGAAAAACACAATTTCAGGATACAGACCGATGAGGGACGCGACGCGATGCTCGCCGACCTCGAGAGCTTGCATGACGAACTCTTCAATGCGTGGCAGATTGCCAGCGCAATGACAACAATCACAGCGCAGGCGGTCGAAGAAGCACACGCCGAAAACGATGTCTAAATCGCGAGAGCCAGATTCAGCCAGCGATTGCCTGGGGCGCAGCGGGACCTAATTCAGCGATAAATTGGCTCGCGTGGAGCGATGCAAGACCGTATTGCATCTGTGCAGGCGCAATGCCCGCCCCAAGTGCGGACGCCACCGGCATGGTCTGTGAATAGGTCAGGATCAGCGTGCCCGGGCTACCTACGTTCGGTGCTGCCTTTACGCGCGTTATGCCGACATAGAACAGCCGTCGTTGCTCCTCCATTTCTAGAGCCTGTTGAACGGCGGGAAGGGCGTTGTCGGGTTGCTTAGGGAGCAAGCCTTGAATACAGCCTGCAATAATTGTGACGGGCGCGCTGAGGCCTTTGCTCTTGTGCAGGCTCATGATTCTTACGTCTTGGATTTCCGAAGGGATTTCAGGCTGATTGATCGCCTCTTGAAGGCGCGCCAAGAACTCACTTCTGACATCCTCGCCTTCGACATCATCTTCCATGTCCATTTCGGCCAGAATATCAAGCGACAGTTGCCTAATGTCGCGTGTCGCAAGCTGCCCCTGTGGGAATAGCGTGTTGACGATCGCAGCTAGGTCAGGGAGTGCCTCCAAGGCGTTAAGTTCGGCCACGAGGTTATTAAAGGCGACGACGATTCCGCCAGTGTGCGGTAGAGCAGGGTTTCCTGCCGCGATCTGCTCCAGCGCCTGCCACGGCGTCAGGCCAGACGCCTCGCAATGCTGGCGCACACGCCGGTAGCCTGCCGCGTGCCAATTGTTTCCATCAATGCCGACCAGCCATCGCAGAGCTACACGGTCGTCTCGGTTGATGAGGAGCTTTAGCTTGGCAAACGCACGGCGGGCTTCTGGCGCGTCAAGCTCTGCCTCCGCGTAGTAAGAGCGAACCGGAATGTGTCGGGCCACAAGCGCCTCATAGATCGGCGTTCCGATCACGCCGCGCTGCGCAAGCACCAGTATGTCGCCCGGAGGCGTGCCGTTCGCGACCATCCCGGCAATGATGTTCGCGACACCATTCACCTCGTTTGCGAGCGACGGGTATTGGATGATCCTGACATCGCCCGGCCCATTTGCCGGCATGGTGACAAGCGCGCGAGGCACTGGCCTGATTTGGTTGTGGCCGATTAGGCTGTTAGCCATCTGAACGACGCGGGTCGGGCAACGCCGACAGTCATCCAGCCCAAGATCGTCCGCGCTAGCATTTACAACAAGCCATTCGCGTATACCGTCCGGATGAGCGTGCTTGAAGCTGTAGATCGATTGATCGTCGTCGCCAACGATGCAGACATGTGCCTGATCTGAAAGAAGCTCGACTACCGATTGTTCGGCCCTGTTCAGGTCCTGATATTCGTCCACCAGTATGTGTTGGAATTCGCTGCGCTCCTGAGCGGCCGGATTGTTTCGCAGGTATTGATATAGCTGCGGGATCACCTCACCGATCAGCATCGCGCGATGGAAACGGAGCCAGCCTAACAGGTCCTGTTGGAACGCAGCGTCCTCCGCATTCAGGACATACCCCGGCTGTTCATGTTGCAGTCGAGACCATGCCGCCTCATAAGCTTGCTTGAATTTCTTTACTGCCTTCTTTCCTCCATGCGCGGCCATCAGGTCGCAGATGAGGGGTTCAAGTTCAAAGTCGTTAAGCGGCCTTGGCACTCGGCCGGTTGCGCCAAGCACGTGATTTCGCATTAGCATACGCATGGCGAGACTATGGAGCGTAACGCCCGTCAATCCGTCGCTGCCTTCCACGTCCATGCTGACTAGCTCACGATGAAGGTCTTCTGCAGCGACACGGGTGAATGTGACGGGTAGAATCACCGCAGGCTCTACTCCTTGCTCCAAGAGCCGAGCCACGCGCCGTTTCATCGCGAAAGATTTGCCAGTGCCGGGACCTGCCACCACCCGCACCCGAGGGTTAGTTGACGATGCGATTTGGTGCGCAGGACTTCCTATCGCTAATCGATCAGACCAAGGCATGTTCCCCCCAAAGATTCTTGTGCCCAGAATGGTTCAGAGCCTAATTCAAGTCGGTTGCCGGCGCGAGTTATTCATGAATTGCTTTCATTCTATAGTCTTCGGCTTTGGGGAGTGAGATATGGGCAAATGGTTTCGTAGGGGAGGCAAGGTGACAGCCGAAGCCGCGCGGCGTATCACTGGGATCAGCACGCCGAGCGTTCGTTACCTTCGCTTACGTAGACCTGCTTTTATGGATTTCAGGAAACCTTGGTGATTCCGACTATGATCCCGCTCACGCGATCGACAGCATCTGCAAACGGCAGATAAAGCCTCGCTATGCGTGTAGGGCCGCGTGGAAGTTGCACATGATCTTCCATCATTAGCGCCGGACTCGAACACGATAGCCGCTTCATTCTCCGCATCCTCGCTCGACGGCGTGAGCCGGCTGATTGTTTCGCCTGCAAGCGCGATTCCGTAAAGCTGATCGACCATCTTGCCGCTGCGCACAATCTGCGGCGTTGCGTCCGGTCCGATCGGCCGGAGGATCACCACAATCACATCCTCCAGATCAGCCAGACGCTGCGTGATAGCTTCGGCCAGAGGCATGGCGGCACCGTCTGCCCGCGCGAGCCAGACCCGATAGAGCCGTCCTAGCACCGGATGGCGATCCGCAATCAATCGAGAATCCATGCAGGTGTCGTCGTTCACGAGTTCAACCAGATTTTCTGGTTATCTGTATTTCGGTTTAATTGATCTGCCGGTTTCGTCAATGGCCGGCAGGGCATATGCAGAAAACGCTTCGATCTCCAAGGCATATGCGCCTCATTCAGCTCATCGTCGACAAACGCAAGGAAGCCGGCATGAGCCAGTCCGATCTGGCCGAAGCCCTCGATCGATACCAGTCAGTTGTGGCGGCTATCGAATCCGGCGGCCGCCGAGTCGATGTCGTCGAATTCTTGGAACTGGCGGAAGTCATAGGTTTCGATCCTCATGAAATCATCCGCGAAGTCGTTGCAATATCGCGAGAGAATGAAACGGCGTCCAAGACGGCATGATTGCGATTGTATCGAAAGCAGATCGCCGAAACTGAAATGATCTAGTCCAATCTGACGTTTGGTACCCGATGCGGAATACCTGTTCCGACCCCTTTCGGAAGTTCGTTCGCCCCTGCCGAATTCACACCCATGACCCTTGCGGAAGTTCCCGCGCGGAGGCTGATGGGGCAATCCTGGTAGAGTCGAGGTGTGGCGCGGTGGCGGTAGGTTGAACATATCTGTTTCCGCCCCTTTCGTCTGGCGGTGCCTTACTGGTTCAACCCTGGCTCCGTTTCCACACCCCGCTCATCGAACCGGACGTGCGGATCGCCCGCATCCGGCTCTCGGACAAGAACTCACGCCTTCACCCACGGCACACCACGTCCAAGTTGGGTCAGACGTACGAGCCTAAAGTGCTCATAAAGGTGCGAGTCTGGATAGGCCCCGCCCTTGCTTCGTCTGGTCTTGTGCTTGGAGCGCAGCCACCGGCGCAACCGCACTGCGGTGTAGCTGTCGAGTGCCCGATACGCTGGGTTGACGGTGCCTACAGAGAAGTAGTTCGCCCATCCGCGCAGCGTGCGGTTCAACTTGCCCACCAGCTTTGTGGTCTCTTGCCATGTACCCTTTCGGTCGGTCAGCGCGTGGACATTTTCGACCGCGCGCCTGATGCTCTTCTTCGATGGCCGCTGTCCCAGGCGAGCCTGGCCGGTCCTCGGAGAATACATCCGTCCGAACGAGTATCCCAAGAAGTCGAACTCGCCTTCCGGCACCTTGCAGATGCGTGTCTTGTCCTCGTTCACCGTCACCTTCAGCTTGCCCATGATCGCGCGCAGGTGCTGGAGCGCCGCTTCCGCATTGCCCCTCCTGCACAAGATCACAAGATCGTCGGCGTAGGTGACGAGCCGAGTGCCGAGGCTTTGCTCAAGCCCGAGCTTCTTCCATCCCAACACGAACCGGCGCATGTACAGATTTGCCAGCAAGGGTGAGACGGGTGAGCCCTGCGGAATGCCGCGCCGCTTGTCCCGTGCTTCGGTCGTGCGTGTCTTCCGGCCTCGATCATCGGTTTCTTCCACGGGGCATTCCAGCCACATCTTGATGAGGTGCAGCACGCGCCGATCAACGATCCGGCGCGCCACTGACGTCATCAGTTCGGCATGGGGAATACTCCCGTAGTAGTCCGCGAGGTCGGCGTCAACGACGTCCGGATGACCACGGAACAGCAACTCCTCCACCTCGATCGCCGCCTGCTGGGCATTGCGCCCGGCACGGTAGGCGTAGAGTTCCGGTGGAAGGTCGGCTTCGAAGATCGGCTCCAGCACCAGCATTGCTGCCGTCATGCAGACCCGATCCCGCACGGTCGAGATGCCCAGCGGCCTGAGTTTGCCGTTGGCCTTCGGTATAAACACTCGTCTGATTGGTTCCGGTCGGTAAGTCTCCTTTCTGAGCGCAAGCGCCAGTTCGCCGAGCCACCGTTCGACCCCGTAAGCTTCGATGTCCGCAAAGTCCTGACCGTCTACGCCCGGCACGCCCTTGTTGGAGCGGCACTGGGCATAGGCGTATGCCAGAATATCCTCGCGGCTGATCTTGTCGTACAGGGCGTAGAAGCGATAGCCGGCTTCTGCCTTCGCTTTCGCGTGTAACGCCGTCTGCAGTTTCTGGACACTCTTCGGAGTTGATAGGTTGCCCAATCTCCAGGTCCCTCTCCACTTGTTGCGTTCGTCTTGAACTGAGGTCCCTTCCCTCCTCCGGCATTACCCGGCTTCAACAGTACTACGAACCCCTCCGCCACCCCAGGGCGCCCGGCCTGTCCCTCGCGGGTGTCCGGTTGGTCATCCCTGACCACGTCCTGGGGCTTCCCGTGTTGCGTGCGCTTTCCTTGCGTACATGCTGCCGCCACTACCCCGGTGCAGCGGCTGGGCGTCGTCTTCGCTCATTCACCCAGCCGTATCAGCCTTCCCCGAAAGGGCGGTCGGGTCGGCCTGCACATCGACCTTTTCGAGGCTTGCTCAGCGTATCGCGGTAGGGACGGCCATTACTGGCCGCCCCCCCGCACAGATCCGGACACGCCCAACTAAGGCATCCGGCTCCTACCTCGGGTGTCTGACGTCAAAGCGTTCGTCTGGCCAGGGATGAAGGACGCGGGGTGAAGGAAGCCAATCAGCAACCAACTTCGCCATGCGTTCCCATGTGAATCCGTCCTTCTGACTGCGCCGCCGAAGCGTTCGCCGCCAGAGGTCGGTCACATAACGCCGGAACGCCGAGAGCGCCCGGCTGTTGGTCGGGACCGCATAGTAAGCGAAGTGGCCAGCCACGACTTGCCTTAGCCATTTCCCCTGCTCAGGAATGGGATGATGCATTCGACGCCGTAACCGGCTCGGCCAGAAAAGGAGATCAAGCTTGCAAGGACGATGAGAAGTGATGGCGATCCGGGTCAGACCGGGGGCCGAGCAAACCCGCCCGACGTCTGGGACATCAAATGTCCGCGAAGTAGAATGGGACTCGATCCACGGAAACCATCAGGGCCAGCGGCAAACACTCTGCGACAACAGGCCGGACACAAGACTGTAACTGACTACGGTATGCCGAAACTTCAAAAAAGCCTTGCAATGCAGGAGCCATCCACACAAGACGTCGGCCCAATGGCGCTTCCCCACGTGGATTTTAGCGGCCGAACTCATCCAACGCTGAGCGAAGTACGGCGAGTGTGCGCTCATCTTGTGCCTGAGAAACGTTCAACCTGAGGAAACCGGTCGCACTCTGCGCAAGGCTGAAGGCGTTACTCGGTCCATAGCGGCACGAGCCTCCCGACGATGCCGGCGAGCGGCACCGGCCCGAAATACCAGCTGTCGAAGGAGCCGGGGGTGCCGCCGTTGAGCAGGAAAACCTCGTTGCCGGTGAGCCTGCGGCAGGCATTCCACCAGGGCAGCGGGCGGTCCTGGCGGTCCGCCTTAAGCCGGCGCGCGACGATCTCGCCGCCGATGATGATGGCGTCCTTGAAGGCGCAGACATGGCCGCCAGGGAGTGCCGCGACCCGCTTCACCAGCGGCAGGTTGCGGGGCAGATAGCCGCGTCCGGCGGCGAACGCGGTGAGGGACTCCGGCATGCGGACGAGCACGAATTCGCCGCGGGCGGGCGCGGCGGAGTCGATGCGATAAAGCCCGACCGACGCGCTGGCCGAGACGTTCCACATCAGCCGTGGAGACGGATCTGCTCATATTGACGGAGCAGGTAGTGGGAGGTCCAACTGGACGGGTAGTTCGATATGAGGATGGGCTTGTCGGCCGGCTTGGGTGGGAGCGACAGATACGCATATGTCCGCAGATCGAGGGCAGCAGACGCCGCGGACATGGTACGGCGAAGATCGGCTGCATCAACGCTCGCCAGCAAACTCTCGAAGAAAGACTCGAAAATCCGATGTGGCTGCATTTCCTGTAACCGGAGCGGTCCAATTGAGAGCCATTGAAGAATACGGAATACCATTTATAATGTCCAAACTTCACGAATGAAACCTGCCAGCGCAGCCCCAAAAAGCCGTTTTTGCCGAGTTGCTCGATCTCCGTTGGAGAAAGCCCATGAAGAAGACACACCTTGCCACCCTCACTCGAGACGAGATCAGGGAGAGTGCCCCCCATTCCCTGGTGGTTCTGCCCATCGCCGCCATCGAGCAGCATGGCCCGCACCTGCCGATTTCGACCGATACCATGATCGTCACCCAAGTGGCCGACACGATCGCCCGCCGCCTCGCGCCCGAGTTGAAGATACTGGTCGCGCCGACGCTGCCCTACGGCATTTCCCATCACCACAAGCCGCATCCGGGCGTGATGACGGTCGGTACGGCGAACATGCTGGGCATCCTTGAGGACCTGGTCGGCAGCCTGGTCGGGTCCGGTTTCAGGCGGATTGCCATCCTGAACGGCCACGGCGGTAATGTCGACGTCATGAACATCATTGCCCGCGAGATGAACTATCGGCACGATGTGACCATCACGGCGCTCGACGTGTGGGAGTTCTACGAGGATCCGGAGGGGATCGTCGTGGGGCACGCCGGGAAGGCCGAAACCGCGGTCATGATGCACCTCACGCCTGAGCTGGTCTCCGCAACGCTGCCGGGACCGGCCGAGATGGTGACCAAGAGCCGCATCGACGGTGTGCGGGTCTTTCAGGCGGGCAAGCGGCTGGGGCTCGGGCCGGGCTACGGCGACGACCCGTCGAAGGCGACGGCTGCGCTCGGCGAGGAGATTTTCGAACACTTGTGCGAACGTTGCTCGGATTTCATCCGCAAGGTCTGCGCGCTCGATGATCGCTGAGGACGGCGTCGCAGAACCAGGAGACGAAGCTCGAGACGGTCTTCTCGCGCGAGGTCCGCGTGATCAGGAAATAGCTTTCATCCTCCAGCATGGCGACATCCGATAGCACCACAAGCTCCCCGCGAACGATCTCCCGGCGGAAGACCTCGACTGGGCAGAGCGCCACGCCGCTGCCGGCCAGAACCGCTCCAGCCAGCAGGTTGATGTCCTGGAACACCGGCCCCCGCGGCCGGCCCGACGAGGGGACGCCCGCCTTGTCGAGCCAGTCCCGCCAGCGCGCTCGCGTCTCGTCGTGCAGCAGGTCGGCTGCGGCAATCTCCGGCGCGGTGGCAAGCGGACCGGCCCTTTCGAGATAGCGCGGGCTTGCGACCGGAAGGGTCCTGCGCGAGAAGAGCCGCTTGCACCGAACGGCTTCCGAACGGTCGGCGCCGACGGTGATCAGCACATCCGCGTCCGTCTCGCGCAGGCGCTGGCCTGCTCCCGCGTAGATCACTTTCACGCCGACATCCCGGTGCCGTTCCAGGAAATCGCGCAGCGCCGGGATGAGCCAGCGGACGGCGACGGACGGGATCGAGGCGACGGTGATGTCGCCGGATGCCCTCGTCCTCAGCCGCTCCACCTCGCCGGCGATGCTCTCAAAGCCGGCCGTCAGCGTGGCTGCAAGCCCTGCCGCTTCCGGCGACAGTCGCACGCCCCGCCTCTCCCTCAGGAACAGCGGTCGTCCGAACCACGCCTCGAGCTGGCGGATCTGGTGGCTGACGGCGGCGTGCGTGACGTGCAGCTCGTCGCCGGCCCGCGAGAAGCTGGAAAGCCGCGCGGCCGCCTCGAAGACCCTCAACGCACCGAGCGGCGGAAGCATGTGTGAGCCCTCTTTGACGACCGGGTGAGAACTCCTCGTTTGTGAGAGTGCCGCTCCTGCGGAATAAGAAGGGCGCGGTCCCTGTCGTGCCGCCCTGTTTCAGCAACGGCTCCCAGAACGGGGAAAGGTTCATGTTCGTGCGCAGCCTGCGGGACGTCGAGGCGTCCGGGCATTTCGTCGAGTGGGGCAACGGCACCAGCCACCGGCTTCTGACCGAGGCAGACGGCATGGGTTTCACGATCTGCCACACGATGGTGCGGGCGGGTACCGTCTCGCTGCTCCAGTACCGCCGACATCTCGAAGCCTGCTACTGCATCGGCGGCGAAGGCGAGGTGGAGGACATGGACGGCAACGTCTTTTCCATCCGTAGGGGCGACATGTATGTGCTCGACCGGCACGACCGGCACTATCTGCGCAGCGGGAAGACGAGCGACCTGATTCTGGTCAGCGTCTTCAACCCGCCGCTCAAGGGCACGGAGCGGCACGACCTCAGCAATGCCTCCGGATCCGAATACTAGATCACCCATCGCACCTTGCCTGCCGTACCGCACTTCCTGTTTGCGCCGACTTCCGCTTCAAGCCCCACCCGCGCCCAGGCCCGCCTCTGCGCTCCATGTCCGTCCCGGAACGGCCGCGAGCAGGCTGCGGGTATACTCGTGCTTCGGACTGGCGAAGATCTCCGACGTGCTGCCCATCTCCACGATGCGGCCGCGATGCATCACCGCCACCTCGTCGCACACCTTTGCGGCCACGCGCAGGTCGTGCGTGATGAAGAGGATGGCCAGATCGAACTTCTCGCGGATGCCGTTCAGAAGCTCCAGCACTTGCGCCTGGACCGTGACGTCGAGCGCCGAGACGATCTCGTCCGCCACCAGCAGCCGCGGTTCCATGGCCAGCGCCCGGGCGATGCAGATGCGCTGCCGCTGCCCGCCGGAGAACTGGTGCGGGTAGCGCGAGAGCGCGTCCGGATCGAGGCTGACGAGCGTCATCAGCCGCCGCGCCCTTTCCCAGGCCTCCCTCTTCGGTACGCCGAAATTCATCGGCCCCTCGATGATGGACTGACCCACCGTGCGGCGCGGATTGAGCGACCGGTAGGGGTCCTGGAAGACCATCTGGACGTCCTTGCGCGCGTCGTGCAGGCGGCGCTTGGAGGCCGCGGCGAGATCGACCCCGTCCAGCCTGATCCTGCCGCCGTCGCAGTCGATCAGGCGCATCACGCAGCGGGCGACCGAGGTCTTGCCGGAGCCCGACTCGCCCACGACGCCGAGCACCCTTCCGCCGCGCACGGTGAAGCCGACGTCGTCGATCGCCCTCACCTCGCGTTTCGAACCGAAGAAGCTTGTGCCCCTATAGATCTTCGACAGCCCCTCGACGGACAGCGCTACCGGCTTGACGGGCGCTTCAGCTCGAGTTCCTGGCGTCAGGCTTGGGACGGACGATATGAGCATCTTCGTATAGGGGTGCTCCGGCGCGTCGAGCACGCGGCCGGCATCGCCTTGCTCGACCACCCGGCCCGACTGCATGACCACCACGCGGTCCGCGATCTCCGCCACCACGCCGATGTCATGGGTGATGAACAGGATCGCGGTGTCGTGGGAGCCTTGGATCTCCTTCAGAATGCGCAGGATCTGCGCCTGCGTGGTGACGTCGAGCGCGGTGGTCGGCTCGTCGGCGATGAGCAGCTTGGGCTCCAGCGCAAGGGCGGCTGCGATCATCACCCGCTGCCGCTGGCCGCCCGAAAGCTGATGCGGATAGAGACGGCGGATGAGCTCCGGGTCCGGCAGGCTCACCGCACGGATCACCTCCAGGACGCGGCGCGTCCGCTGGTCCCGGCTCATGTCGGTATGCGTGGTCAGCACCTCCTCGATCTGCCTGCCCGCCGTCATCACGGGGTTCAGCGCCGTCATCGGCTCCTGGAAGATCATCGACATGCGGCTGCCGCGCAATTGCCTCAGCCGCTCAGGAGAGGCGCGCAGCAGGTCTTCTCGTTGGAAAAGGATTTCGCCGCCGACCGGAACCAGTTCCTTCGACAAAAGGCCCATGACCGCAAAGGAGGTGATCGACTTGCCCGACCCGGATTCGCCGACCAGGCAGAGGATCTCCCGCGCCGCGATCGACAGGCTGACACCCTCGACGGCGTGTTCGCGGTCCGCGCCCTTCGGGAGGCGGACGGTCAGGTTCCGGATGTCGAGAACGGGCGCGCCACTCGCCGGCCGGGTCTTTTCGGATAGGTTCATCTGGGGACGCCTCACATTTTCTTTGCCAGCCGCGGGTCGAGCGTATCGCGCAAGCCGTCGCCGAGGACGTTGACGCCGAGCACGATGAGCACGAGGCAGGCGCTGGGGAAGAAGAGGATCCAGGGCGCGATCTGGAACGACACCCTGGCTTCGGCGATGATGTTGCCCCAACTCGGGATCTCCGGCGAAATCCCGGCACCCAGAAAGCCCAGCGACGCCTCCGTCAGCACCGCGGAGGCGCCGATGTAGGAAGCGAGCACGATGAGGGCCGCGATCGTGTTGGGCAGGATGTGGCGCCAGAGGATCGCCACCGTGCTCGTGCCGGCGGTGACCGCCGCCTCCACATAGGCCTCCTCCCTGATGGTGAGCACGATGCCCCGGACGAGCCGGACGACACGCGGGATCTCCGGCAGGGTGATGGCGACGACGACGCTCGTCAGGCTCGCGCCGCCGACCGACACCATGGCGATGGCCAGCAGCAGGCTCGGAATGGCCATCAGCCCGTCCATGATCCGCATGACGACGGCATCTATCACGCGGATGTAGCCGGATGCAGCGCCGATCACCATGCCGATCACGATCGAGATCGCCGCGACGGTCAGACCGACGAGCAGGCTCGTCCGCCCGCCATGGACGACCCGGCTATAGACGTCGCGCCCGAACAGATCGGTGCCGAACCAGTGGGAGGCAGACGGCGGCTTGATCCGCTCCATGGGCGCCATGGCGGTCGGGTCGATGCTTGAGACAAGGGGAGCGAAGAGCGCCGGGACGGCCATGATCACCACGATGACCAGGCCGAGGGCGACACTGGGGTTGTCGAGAATTTTCTTCAAGGCGTCGTGTTCCCGGTCAGTAGCGGATGCGGGGGTCGAAGAAGGCATAGGTGATGTCGGTGGCGGTGTTGATGAGCACGTAGGTCGCCGAGACCAGCAGGATGAGGCCCTGTATGACGGGATAGTCACGCTTGGAGATCGCCTCCACCGTTAGCCGCCCGAGCCCGGGGATGTTGAACACACTTTCCGTGATCACGACGCCCGAGACGAGAAAGGCGAAGCCGAGGCTGACGACGGTGACGATCGGCACCGCGGCGTTGCGCAGTGCGTGTCGGGTCAGGATTTTCCGCTCCGGAACGCCTTTCGCCCGTGCCGTCCTGATGTAATCCTCGTTGAGGATTTCCAGCACGCTTGCGCGGGTGATGCGCATGATCAGCACCATGTAGCTGGTCCCCAGCATGAAGGTCGGCAGGGCGATGTGCCTCAGAAAGGGCGCGAGGCCCTCCCTGATGCTGACAAAGCCCTGCACCGGGAAGGGGGTTCCCCTTCCGGCGAAGAAATAGATGAGCAGATAGCCGAGCACGAAAGTTGGAACCGAGAAGCCGAGCACCGAGAAGATCATTACCGCCCGATCGCCGAGGCTCCCCGCCCGCCAGGCGGCATAGGCGCCGAGCGGTATGGCGACCACGACCGAGAAGATGATCGTCGTGATCGCCAGCGAGATCGTCGGCTCCAGCCGCTGCCGCACCAGTTCCAGAACCGGCAGGCTGGTGTAGATCGAGACGCCGAAATCGCCGTTGACGAGGCCCCAGAGCCACAGCCCGAATTGCTCGGGAAGCGGGCGGTCGAGGTTCAGCGCCTCGTAGATTCGCGCGATATCTTCCGGGCTCGCCTCCTCGCCGGCGATGATCCCGGCGGGGTCGCCGGGGGCAAGATGGAGCAGTGCGAAGACGAACAGGGCGATGAACCCCAGGACGGGCACGGCACCCAGAAGGCGTCTTATGGTGAAGTTCAGCATCGATACCCCCGGCGGATGCTTACTACTGCTTCTCGATATTCCAGAAGACGGGATAGTTGATCCCGGCGATAAAGCCGTCAATCTTGGTGCTGACAGCATACGGGACCGCCCACTGCCCGAGCGGATACCAGGGGGTGTGGAGGCTAAAGGCCCGCGCCTGGAAGTCCCCGGCAATGCCGACGCGCTCGTCGTGACTGCCCGCCTTGGCCCATGCGAGCCTCAGATCCTGCAGCTCTTTGTCGCATGCTCCTGCGAGATAAGGCTTTTCGCAATCGACGCCGAAGCGCGAATGGAAAAACGGATCGCCGAAGGTTGTAGAGGCTCCGAAGGTCATCATGATGTCCCATCCGCCCTCGCTGGTGGGGCCGGTCACGGCGCGGCGCTTGGTGAGCGTCGCCCAGTCCATCGCCTGGTGATCGACGGTCAGGCCGATACTCCTCAGCCGGTCCGTAGTCAGCAGCATGGCGGCGTGGATCTCCGGCTCATCCGTGGGGTCGAGAATGACGATCGGCTGGGAGAAATCCCACCCCGATTCTTCGAATAGCTGCCGCGCCTTCTCAGGATCGTAGCCGGCAATGGCCTCGCTGTTCACATCCGATGCCGAGGCGGATTTGCAGTCGTACATCGAAGCGCAAGTGAAGTAGAGGCTTGGATTGCCGACCATCACCTGCAGATAGGCGGTCTGGTCGATCAGCCAGGCCAAGGCCTCGCGCGCCTTCACATTGTCGAAGGGCGGGTGGCGATGGTTGACCATCAGATACGCGAACCAGCCTGTGGAGTCTTCGAATTTGACGGTCGGATCGGCTTCCAGTATGGGGAGCAGATCGCTCGGCACCCCCTCCCATATGTCGATCTCGCCGGCCAACAGGGCGGTCATCGCGGATTGCTTGTCGGGCTGGATGTTCCATACGACACGGTCGACTTTGACGACTTTGCCGCCGGCCCAGCCGCTCGCCGGCTCGTTGCGGGGCACATAGTCCGGGTTCTTACGGTAGACGAGCTTGTTGCCGGGAACCCATTCCTCCTCGACGAAGATGAAGGGGCCCGACCCGGTATAGTCGGTGATGGGTGTGCCCGGATCGGTCATCGCCACCCGCTCGGGAAAGATGAAGGGAATTCGCGAGAGGCTCCGCCCCAGCACCTCGATGGTGGCGCCGAAAGGCTCGTTCAGCTCGAATTCGAAGTTCGACCTATCGACGACGCGGAATTCCTTGATGAAGTCAAACAGCAGCTTTCCACTCGTGTCCGCTGCGCCCCAGCGCTTCAGAGAAGCGATGCAATCCTCCGGCGTGACCGGCACGCCGTCGTGCCATTTCAGGCCCTCCCGGAGAGTGAACCTGTAGGTCAGCCCGCCCTCCGAAAGCGTATAGTTCTCGACCATCTGAGGCTGCACGATGCCCTTTCCGTCGATCGCAAACAGCGTATCATAGATCATGAGGGCGTGAATCTTCGGTACGCTTCCCGTCGATGCGATCGGATCGAGCGAGGCCAGGTCCGAAGACGGCGCATAGTAGAGGGTGGTTTCGGCCGACGCTTGCGACGGAGAAGCCGCGCTGGCGGCGACCGCAAGCATCAAACCTGCGATGCCTTTTCCCATTGAATTCATGTCATTTCTCCCTTCTGAAGTTCGCCACCGCCACCACCCACCACGCGTCTTCGCGCGCTTGATGCGGATGACAGTTCGACACTGGCGACTCTGCCTATAGCATCGATGCTGTATACAGGTCATCCTCTTTTCTGCTGCTTGCTATTCGCCTGTCGAATCTCTCCACGGGATTCTTATCGGCACGACAACCCGACTATAGCGCAAAATTCGGAATACGGAATACCCAACTCGTAATTTTCAACCGGCATCTCTGCAGGCGGGAATTCATCGGAAGGCGGCACCCGCCCTTGCCGGCTGGGCAATGGGGTGCCTTTCGGAGGTGCCGGTTTCGGCGGCGAACCCCTTGAAGGACCGGCGATTCATCCGTCTTCGTCCCGTGCTGACTGCATGCGCGGTCAGATTGACGGGAACGCGGGGACGGCCTAAGGAAATGTGCTGAAAATCATGCATGCGGGATTCTTTACCCAATGTCATGCGGCGCGGAGCGGCGCGCGAAACGACCAGATCAGGAGAGAGGCGGTTCATGGAACTCCCGACCCGGACATCCCATCTTTACCGGCAAATCCACGACATCCTTTGGGAAAAGATCCTGCACGGCGAGATCGAGCCGCTGGAGCGTCTCAAGGATGTCGAGTGGGCGCAGAAGCTCGGCGTCAGCCGGACGCCCGTCCGCGAAGCCATGCGGAAGATGGAGCAGGAGGGAATCCTGCGGCCTCTGAGCCAAGGAGGCTACGAGGTGCGCCCCGTCTCCGATGAGGATCGGCGCGAGCTCTACCTGTGCCGTGCGGCGCTCGAAGCGGTCGCCGTGCGGGAGGCGGCCGGCAAGGCCAAGCCGCGTGCAATCAAGAAACTCGAGCGCTATCTTCATGACGGTGACGAGGCGATCAGGAAGGGTGACATCGACCATGTTTTCGAGCTGAATACAGCTTTTCATCGAGAACTCATCGATCTCAGCCAGAACAAGCATCTCATTGGGCTGTGCAATACGGTGCAGAAGCTCGTGCATCTCTACCGCTCGGCGCGGCTCAACCGCGTCAAGACCGGCAAGACGAACAAGGCAGAGTATCTCGAGCATCTCGCTGCGGAGCAGAGGGAACATCATGCCATTCTCGACGCGGTGAAGGCAGGGGAGGGAGAGACTGCAGCCCGGCTTATCGAACGGCACCTCCTGAAGACGGTTCAGGAGATGCACGTTGACCCTTAGGCTCCCGTGATATCAGGAGACGGGGGGCGGGTCACATTGCGCCGCGTGCGTCGACCTTCCAGATGTCGACCAGCATTTCGCCATCGACGACGTGATAGCGGTCGTAGAGGTTGACGGTCGGGTCGCAGTGCGGGATTTGGCACTCCATCCCCTCATCGAGCGCCAGATGTCGTCGGTCGTCGCTCAGGTGGACCGCCCCGTGTTCGTCGCTCCGCGGCTCATACCGCCCGAGCCCCTTGGGCGAGACGATCTCGGGCAGAGCCTTGTTGCCGGAGAAGTGCTTGAAGCCGGCGTCGGTCGTCGCCATCCCCAGCCAATTGTTGCTGATGACGCTCGTTCGGACGAAGAGGGACGGCAGAAAAGGTGCGCGGCCAAGCCGATCCAGCGCCACCGCGTCGTACTCGACATCCATGAAGACATAGCTGCCGTATTGGAGCTCGGTATAGAGCTTCAGCTCGGCATCGATGAATAGAGTGCCGGTGCTCCCGCCCGAGATCCGCTCCACGCAAATCCCGTCGGCGGTCAGTGATGCGACGATCTCGGCTATCCTGACCGCCGCCAGACGCCCGCCGGCCAGGCGCTCGTCGTGATCGGGAACATGCGACAGATGTCCCGCATAGGCCTGCAGGCCGGCGAACGTCAATCGTCCATGCGATGCGAGAAAGCGGGCGAGCTCGATCGCCGCCTCCATCGTGCCGACGCCGGTCCGGTGCCGGCCCATGTCGATGTCGAGGAGCACGTCGAGGCCGAGCTCCGACTGATCGGCAAATTCGCCCAGCCTCTTGGCCGCGTCCCGATTGTCCACGACGATCGAAACGCGATTTCCTTGCCTCAAGAGCCGGGCAAGCCGCTCGAATTTCGCCTCGGACACCAGAGGCGAGGTGACCAGAATGTCGCTTATGCCGCCTGCCGCGAAGATTTCAGCCTCGCCGATATTGGCCACGCAGATTCCGGCTGCGCCTGCCAATTGCAGTCTTCGGGCGATCTCGACGCACTTGTGGGTCTTGGCATGGGGGCGCAGCGCAAAGCCGTGGCTCCGGCAGTGGTCCGACATGGCGCGTATGTTCGCTTCAAGGGCATTGATATCGAGCACGAGGCAGGGTGTCATCAAGCGGTTTCGCGATCCAAGAAGGCCGACGAGCGCACCATTGGGGCCGAGTCCGGCGACTGCGCATGACGTCCGTAGGCTCTGCATTCCGCGCCTCCGATTCGGCAGGGCCTCATCAATATCAGTATTCCGTATACAATTTCTCGCGATCGGACAACAGCGCTGCCGGAAAGAAGACTTTCTTTCCGACGCTGGTCTTCGACGTCCGGTTCGCGGAATGGGCGAGGTCGGTAACGGGAGTATCGGAAGGGTGGTTCGAGGCGATGTCAGATCTCGATCTCGGTGTCGGATGCCACGCGTGTCACGCAGGCGAGGACGAAACCGCCCTCCTTCTGTCCTTCGGTTACTCCGCCACGGTCGTGCATCAGGACCGTCCCCCCTTTCTTCCGAACGAGGCACGTGCCGCACAGGCCCTCCCGGCAGCCGAAGGGAAGCGCGATGCCCTGGCGGCGGCAGGCCTGGAGAATCGTCTCGCCGGCGCCGATGCCGATCGTCTGGCCGCCGACCTTCAGGCGAAACGCCGCAGCATCGGCAGGGGACGAGACATCCTCCCGATGCTGCTCCTCGAGTTCGGCGCCGAACGACTCGGTGTAAAAGGCATCGGGGTCGCCGCCTTCGGCGCGGTGGATCAGCCTCGCTTCGCGCATGAAGTCCCCAGGACCGCAGCAGAATACCTCGCGCCGCGCAAGGTCGGGTATGGCGACAGACAGAAGCCGGCGCCCTATGCGGCCCCGATAGCCGAACCAGCCGGGCTCCGGCCGGCTGGCGACGAAGCCGACCGAAAGCCGCCCCATGCGGCCCTGCAAGCGCGCCAAAGCGCCGGAGAACAGCATCTCGGCGGGTGTGCGCGCGAAATGCAGCCACGCGACATCCGCCTCCGGTTCGGTGCCAGCGAGACGGCGGAGCATGGAAACGAGCGGCGTGGCGCCTGAGCCCGCCGAGATGAAGGCGAGCGGTCCGCCTCGCCGCAGGCCGAGGGTGAAGCGCCCGTGCGGCGGGCTTGCCTCAACCGCGAAACCCGGTGTGAAGGCGCGGTGCATCCACGGCGTCACCCGCCCCTGCGGGTGCGCCTTGACGGTCAACTCGATCCCCTCGCCTTCGCCAACCGCCGAGGAGATGGAGAACGTGCGGAAGTGGCGCTCTCCGTCCAAATCGAGTGCAAGCGTGATCGCCTGTCCGGGCTCGTGCCGGACAGTCCCGTCTTCCGAGCGGAAGGCGAAGGTCCTGATCGACGGCGTCTCGACGCGCACGCCCGTGCAGCGCAGCCGAAGCCATCCACACCTTGCCCGCGCCGAGGCGTTCTCGGGAATCTCCAGAACATCGCTCATGGTGGCGGCCCTACCCCGCTCGCGCCAGCGCCGCAGTGGGTCGGCCGGCGAAGGCGCCCATGCGCGCCCTGTACCAGTTCACGAAATTGCGGATCATGAATTCCGATGGCGCATAGGGGCCCGGGCGATAGGCGCTCGACCGCACGCCACGGTGGTTGTTCTCGGCAAGCGCGCGGTCCTGGTTGTTTGTGGCTAGCCACACCTTCGTCAGCCGCTCCAGATCGTAGTCGACGCCTTCGACCGCATCCTCGTGGACGAGCCAGGTCGTACGAACGGCGGTGCGGTCGGCGCAAAGCGGTGTGACGCGGAAATGCAGGATGTGGTCGGAGAGGAAATGATGCCAGTTGTTCGGCGCGCGGAACATGCGCACCGAGCCGAGGTCCGGGTCCGTGAAGTCGCCGAGGAGCTTTTTGCATGCAGGCTTGCCGTCCGTCGTGAAGGAGACGGCGCCGCGGTTGAAGGGAAGCCGGATGCAGCGGAATTCGTCGCCGCCCTCGGCAGGCCGGTGCGGCAGTCGGAGTGCCTCCCACCGCCGCGCCGCATCCTGCATCAGCGCGGCTAACCCCTCCTCCTCTTCGGCATCCTCCGGTAAGGCGAACTCGACCAGCGAAACCAGGAGTTCGGGATGGCTGCCGGCGCAGTGGTAGCACTCGCGGTTGTTCTCGATGACGAGCTTCCAGTTCGCCTTCTCGACGATGGTCGAGGTGAAGGCGACCTTCGTGCGGTCCGGCTGGTGCGGCGCGATATAGGGCGTGACCGCCGCGCGGAAGCCTTCCAAGGCCGGCGGGTCCGGCGCCATCGAAACATAGACGAGCCCGCAGACGAACTGCACCGCCACTGGCGCCAGGCCGTAGCGCGAAGTGTCGAAGCCGGCGGGCATTTGGCGCGCATGAAGAAGCCTGCCGTCGAGCCCGTAGACCCACTGGTGATAGGGGCAGACGAGGCGGCTCGCCGAGCCGGACGCGTCGGTGCAGATGCGCGCGCCGCGATGCCGGCAGGTGTTGTGGAAGGCGCGGATCTCGCCGTCCGGGCCGCGCAGCACCACGATGGACTCGCGCCCGACCTCCAAGGTCAGATAGTCCCCCGGCCGCGAAATCTCGGCGGCATTGCAGGCGAACAGCCATTCGCCCCCGAAGATCGCCTGTATGTCGGCCTCGAAGAGGTCGTGGTCGGTATAGAATGCCTGCGGCAGGGAAAAGCCATCGCGGGCTTCGTCCAGCAGGGCGCGAAGTCGGTTCTTCATGAGATGTCGCGGTTCCGTATCGGGTTCTATCGTCACGAGCGGAGGATAGTCGCCTGTGAAGTCGGGACTTTCACCTTTCCGACAGCTCGGATACGGAATACGCCAGACGTGCATTCGCAGCCTCTGGTCGCATTTCTAGAGCAAATGGTCGCAAATTCGGTCCTGTAGCGATCCGAAGCTTGGGAGGATATCCGTCGTTTCGACAATCTGGAGCGACCCATGCCCCCTCAGGTGAAGACGCGCTATGTGATCATCGGCGCGGGAATTCACGGCCTTTCGACCGCCTACAACCTTGCCCGCATGCTGGAGGCCAAGGGGCGCCGGTCTTCGGCGGAAATCACGGTTCTCGACAAAGGCACGGTCGGCTCCGGCGCCTCCGGCATCGCTTGCGGCGTCGTGCGCAACAACTACTACCAGCCGGCCATGCGCGAACTGATGGCGCATTCGGTCGGGGTCTGGGAGAGCGATCCCGAAGCCTACGCCTATCATCCGGTCGGCTATATGCAGATAAGCCCGGAGGTCATGCGCGAGGACGTCGCCGCCATCTTCGCGCAGCAGCAGGCGATCGGCTACGACTCCGTCTTCATCGAGGGAGAGCGGGACTGTCACCGCTACATGAGAGGCCTGTTCGAGGACTGGCAGGCGAAGGGCATCACCTCGGTCCTGCACGAAAAGCGCGGCGGCTATGCCAACAATCTCGCCTCGCTCGGCGGACTTGCCGCCAAGGCGAGGGAGGCCGGCGTGACGATCCGAGAGGGCGTGACCGTCACGGGCTTCGAGTTCGGGCGACAAAGCGGGGCTGTCGCGGCGGTGAACACGCATGCGGGGCGGTTCGACTGCGACCATGTGGTGATCGGAGCCGGCCCGTGGGTGCGCGATTTCTGGGCGATGCTCGGCCTGCCGCGCGCGATCCGCGTCAAGGGCCGCGACGGTCGCATGCACGATGATGTGCCGATGTGGCGCTACTGGCAGCTCGAGGAGGGCGTGCTGGAGGTCGAGCCCGGCTGCCTCGTCACCAATGACGGCGGGATGCCGCCCGTGATCCACCTCGATACCGACGCGCCGCTCTATTCGCAGGCAACAGGCCGGCTCATCGCCGAGGGATTGTGGGGCGTCTATTACAAGCCGGATTTCAATTTCGGCGGCATTCAGGGCGGTGCCATGCCCTACGAGGTGGGCCTTCCCGCCGAGGAGGTCGCCGTCGACCCCTACGGCCCCAAGAGCCCGCAATTCGTCGCCTCGGCGGATTTCGCCGACATGTGGACGTCCGCGCTCGCCTTCTGCCACAAGCGCTTCGAGGGCAAGCACATGCGCTATCGGCGGGAGAGCTCCGGCGGGATCGGCTGCTTCACGCCCGATTCCTTCCCCGTCTTCGACGTCTTCCGGGAGAATTGCACCGTGATCGCCGACTCCAACCACGGCTACAAGATGCTGGGCGTGGGGGCATTGGTCGCCGGCGAGCTTCTCGGCGAGAAGAGCGCGCTCCTGGAGCCGTTCCGGATGTCGCGCTATGAGGAAGGCAGGCTGCATCCCGTCTCGCACAGCCCCTTTCCCTGGAGCTGACGGTGGAAGCGGCGCGGGGCGAGAGTTCGATGATGAACGTCTTCCATCCATCGCTGCGGGTCCAGGCGGAAGACAGGACGCAGGCCTTCGCGCTCCTGCCGGTGCCGAGCTTTTCCATGATGAGCCTGTCGGCGGCGATCGAGCCGCTGCGCTCGCTCAACCGACTTTCTGCCAGGCAGGCCTATAGCTGGCGGCTGGTGAGCCCCGAGGGCGGCGAAGTGGAGGCATCGAACGGCATCGCGGTGAAGACCGTCAGCTACGGGGAAGCGCTGGAGGGTGCCGATCATCTGCTCGTCTGCGGCGGCCCGCCCGTCGATGCATCCTACGAACGCGCCTATCTGAAGGTCCTGCGTTACGCGGCGCACAAGGGAATTCCTCTGGGCTCCCTGTCGACGGGCACCTATCTGCTCGCCCGCGCGGGCCTGCTCGACGGCTATCGCTGCACGATCCACTGGGAGAACCGGACCGCCTTCCAGGAGGATTTCCCGGACATCGAATGCACCAACAATCTCTACGAGATCGACCGCGACCGGATGACCTGCTCCGGCGGCACGGCGGCGATGGACCTGATGCTTCACCTGATCGCGGCGCGCCACGGCGAGGAGCTGGCCTGCGCGGTCGCCAACCAGTTCCACCACGAGCGCATCCGCGGCGACGGGGCGGAGCAGCGCGGCGGGCGCATGGAATTCGTCGAGCGAATGCCCGAGCGCCTGCGCACCGCCGTCGGCATCATGCGCAGCAACATCGAGGACCCGGTCCCGCTTCCCGCCATCGCCCAGAGGTCCGGAACGAGCTCACGGCAGCTCGAGCGCCTATTCATGAGGCATACGGGCCTCACGCCGCACCGCTATTACATGCAGATGCGCCTGGAGCGGGCGCGCGAGCTGCTCATCTATTCCGACCGTCCGATCATCGACATCGCCGTGCAGACGGGCTTCGCATCCACTTCCTACTTCGCGACCTGCTATCGGCGCGTCTTCGGCGTAAAGCCCTCGGAGGCGCGCGTCCGCAGCACGCTTCAGGGGTGACGCGCGGCCAACATGCCCAGGCCTTGCCCCTCAAGCGCGTGTGCGGCGGCGAGCACGAGGGCGTCGGCTCCGACATCGCCGACGAGTTGGACCCCGACCGGAAGGCCGGCCGGGTCGGCGCCGGCGCGCAGCACGACGGCCGGCGCGCCAACGAGATTGAAGAACGAGGTGAACAGGGTCAGCGCGTTGCCGACCGGCATCTTTTCACCGCCGACCTCGACGTGAACGGCGCCGATCGGGGGAGCGACGACGGGACATGCGGGCGTCAGGAGGATGTCGACGTCGTCGTCGAAAAGAGCCCGGAACGCCTCCAGATACCGCGCAACGAGCCGCTTGCACTGGATGTAGCTCTCGGCGGAGAGGAACTGGCCGAGCACCAATCCGGCGCGAATGTCGTCGCCGAAGGCGGCACCCGGCCGGCGCAGGTTCGGCCCGTGATAGGTCAGCGTTTCGGCAAGCTGGATGGTCAGCGAGACGGTCCGCGCCTCCTCGAGGTCCGGGAGGTCCACGTCGCACAGCACCGCACCCATTCCGGCGAGGGCGTCCCGCGCCGTTTTGAAGCCCTGTCGCACCGCCGGCGCCGACCTTTCCGCCCATCCGCGCACCAAGCCCACCCGCAGCGGCCGCGCGGGCAGAGCAGCCACGACGACGCCTACGCCGACCGCGCCGAGGCATTCGGCCACGGCGATCAGGTCTCCGGCGGTCGAACCAAGAATGCCGGCGTGGTCGAGACTCCAGCAATAGGGAATGGCCCCTTCGAGACTGATGCGCCCCATGCTCGGCTTGTAGCCTGCGATTCCACAGAGCGCCGCGGGCACGCGCGCCGAGCCGCCCGTGTCGGTGCCGAGCGCGAAGGGCACAACGCCGACGGCGACGGCCGCCGCCGACCCGCCGCTCGACCCGCCCGCCAGCCGTGTCTCGTCGTGCGGATTGGCGACGGTGCCCGACCAGGCGTTCTCCCCCGTCGCGCCATAGGCGAATTCATGCAGGTTGGTCTTGCCGATCAGCACGGCGCCTGCATCGGCAAGGCGTTCTATGGCGACGGCCGACCGGTCGGGAATCCAGTCCTCGAGCACCCGGCTGCCCGCAGTGGTGCGGATTCCTCGCGTCTGGAAGATGTCCTTGGCGGCATAAGGCATGCCGTCCAGAGGACCGAGCTGCCCCCCGACCTTTCGCCTTAGGTCGGACTCTGTAGCCTGCGCCAGCGCTTCTTCGGCAGCAATCGTGATGAAGCTCCTGAGCGAGGCCTGCGTGCGCTTGGCAGCAGCAAGACTCGCCTTCGTGAGCTCGACGGCCGACCGGCGGCCCGCCAAAAGATCGGCGGCGAAGCTTTCGACCGACCGGCCGCCGCTCACTCGCCGCACCCCGCAACGGGGCTGTCGGGCGGCAGGTCGCCCAAATCTTTGTCGAGGATTCGCTCGAGACCGTGCAGCATGCTTTCGAAGTCCGACACCACGCCGAAGCGCGGATCGACGAGCTGGCGCAGATCGTCCTCGCTCCAGCGCCCGCCGAACATCTCCCTGTTCAGTGCTCTCAGCGTCTCGAACGTCACTTTGGACATCAAATCCTCCCTTCAGATGATCGTCAGATCGCGCGGATAGGGCGTCAGGTACTCGAACCCGTCCTCGGTCACGACGATGGAATCGCCGACCCGGCCGCCGAACTTGCCCGACACGGTGATGCCGCCGTCGACGGCGAAGGTCATGCCCGGCTGGAGCACACTCTTCTCGCCGCGCTTGAGCTCCGGCGGCTCGAGGAAGGAGCAGCCGATCGAGCGGCCCGTGCGGTAGCCCGCCTCGAAGCCTTCCTGCCGGTAGACCTCCTCGGCGGCGGCGTTGACCTCCTCGCAAGCGATGCCGGGCCGGATCGCCGCGAGCGCGGCCTGCTGCGCGGCAACCGCCGTTTCGTAGACCCGCGCCTCCTCGTCGGTCACCGTTCCGACGAAGAACTCGCGGTCGAAGCCGAGCTTGTAGTTGCGGAAATTGGCGATGCCGCAAAAGCACAGATAGACGGGATCGCCGCGCTGCATGCGTCGCACGGAAGAGCGGCGGTGCACCATACAGGTGTCCGAACCCGATTGCAGGATCTGCAGGTTGTGGATGGTCGGGGAGACGAAGCGGTCGTTGCCGTCTTCGAGGAACGACGCCGCCTTGCGCGTGCCCGCCGCGATCACCGAAAGGGCGACCTCGTATTCCGGCGCGCCCTCGCCGATCGCCTCCTTCGCGCCCTCCACCATTGCGATCGCCACCTCGCCCGCCCGGCGCATGACAGCGATCTCGTCGGCCGATTTGACCATCCGCATCCGGGCAACGAGCGGGCCGACATCCATGATTTCGGTGTCGGCCAGCATCGGCAGAAGCTCGTTCGCGACGAGCGCCGGGATCGACCGCTTCTCGATGCCGATCCGGCCTGCAAGTCCGCTGCCGAGAACCGATCGCAGAGCGCCGCGCCATTCCTCGCCAGCCCCGTCGCTCCAGGGGCGGATATCCTGGATCCACGTCATGGCGGTGCACATCTCGGCTTCCATGCGTGGCGTGACGATCACGGGATCGCGGTCGCAAAAGACGGCAAGCAGCGTCGGTCGCCCGAACTCGACGCCGAGGTAGTTCCAGTACCCGGCGAAATAGGCGATGGAGTCAGGATCGGCCAGTACCGCCGCCGACAGGCCGCCCTCGGCGAGCGCGGCGCGCAGGTCGGCCGTCCTTTTCCGGAGGCTTGAATGCGTTCCCGAGCTGTATGCAGCTTGCATGTCGCACTGTAGATCACGTCATAAATTTCCCGTCAACGCGGAAAAAATAGCTGGCTTTCCTGCAAAGTCATGTAAGCTGTGCACAGATTGCCGATGGAGGCCCCGATGAACAGTGGGGAAGTCACGAAGCCGCGCGCCCGCTCCAGCCCCGAAGTCCGCTTCGATGGGGGGCGCCACCATCGCGCCAGGCTGGGTTTCGTCGTGCTGGCGATGGAGCAGACGGTGGAAAGCGACATGTTCGCCCTGGTGCCGCCCGGCGTCGGCGTCCACTTCTCCCGCGCGGCGATGGCCAACCGCATCGACGTCGCCACGCTTCTGGAGATGGCGGAAGGCATCGGCGAGGCGGCCGCGCTCCTGCTCCCCGACCGGCAACCAGACGTCGTGTGCTATGCATGCACCTCGGGCAGCGTCGTCATCGGCGAGGAGCGTGTGTTCGCCGAACTCCGCCGTGGCGCGCCCAAGGCCCGCGCCACGTGCCTGATCAGCTCGGTCATGCAGGCGCTCCGTGCCGTGGGGGCCAGGAAGGTTGCAGTCGCGACCCCCTATCTCGACCCCGTCAACGAGATCGAACGTGTCTATCTCGAGAGGAACGGCTTCGAGATCGTCAACATGGAGGGGCTCGGCATCGAGAACGATGCGGACATGGCACGCCTTGCACCGGATTTCATCGCTGAGTTCGCCCGCTACGTGGACCGCGCTGAGGCCGATGCCCTGTTCGTCAGTTGCGGTGCGTTGCGCGCCGTCGAGATCATCGATGGACTCGAGGCCCAGTTGAACAAGCCGGTTATCACCAGCAACCAGGCTATGCTATGGAACTGTCTGAGATTGGCAGGGGTGCACGACCGGATGCCCCGCCATGGCCAGTTGCTCCGGGACCACTGATTTGCAGGATCACGCTACACAGGCCCGTCCTTCGCGGAAGAGCAAGGGTGCCGCGCAGCGGTTCCCGGCGCCGCGTGGCCAGGCTCCCGACATCCATCGCGCCTTGCGCGAACGGATCTGCCTGCTGCGCTATCCACCGGGCACACTGCTCGTGGAGACGACGCTCGCCAACGAGTTCCAGGTCAGCCGCACGCCAATCCGGCAGGCGCTGCAGCGGCTGGTCTATGAGGGACTAGCGGAGACGAGGAACGGCGTCGGCACGAGCGTGACCGGCGTCGACTTCCCCGAGTTCAAGGAGATCTATGCCTTCAGGCTGCGGCTGAGCGAGATGATCGGCGACTTCAGCTCGCTTGACGGCGTGCCTGAAGCGTTGGAGCGGATCGAGGGCCTCATACCCCGCGTCGAGGCGCTCAAGGGCTCGCAGAACTTCGAGGAGTTCTGGGCGGTCAACCACGAACTGCAGTTCGCCACCAACAGCCTGATTGCGAACGCCTCCTTAAAGGAGGTCCACGACAGGCTCTATTTCCAGGCGTCGCGGGTCTGGTACAGCTTCGTCGACAAGATGTGGGAAGAGGAGGTCGATTTCCTGCTCGAAGAGCTGTTGGAGCATCGCCGAGCGCTGCGCGCGGGCGACCTGCGCGCAGTCGGATTCATCCAGCGCAACCACATCGCCTTCGGCCTGTCGCGCGTGGCAAGATATGTCTCAGGCTGAGGCGGCCGGAAGCACCGCGGGCGCGCGCGCAAGACGCGCGGCGATGGCTGTGATGTCCGGCGCCTGCTCCAGCCGCATCAGGCGCTCGTAAAGTTCGCTTGCCTGCCCCGGCGCGATGGCGCGGGCCGCGCAATCGAGAAATTTCGACCGCAGTTCCTCGTCCCTCATGGGGTTGTCGCGACCGCGCCCGAACGGGGTCGAAGCCGACGCGCGTCGTACGGTGCCGTCCCTCATCCGAACGACCACCTCGGCGAAATATTCGTCGTCCAGCCGATGCGCACGGACCCCGGCGACGTCCATGAGACGGTGCGTATCGTGTGTCATGAAGCCTCCGTCGTCGAAATCGTCCAGGGTAATGGCGCCCGCAAGCAGCGCCTTGGCGGTGAGGAACTGCACGCTGAACTTGGCATCCAGCCCCGACTTGGGAAACGGCCGGTCCACATGCGCCAGGCGGCGCTCGTGCAGCGTGACCTCGATGCCGGCGATGGAGTCGGGCGGAAAGGAGCCGAACTCGCGGCGCAGCTTGATCGCGGCGTCGATCGCCGAATGCGCGCTGCCGCAGCACGGATGCTGCTTGATGGAGATGCCGCTTGCGAGAATTTCCCAATTCTCGTGCCACGCGCCCAGAGCTTTTTCGGGATCGAAGCCCGTTGCACCGTTGAAGAGGTTGAAGAAGCCCTGCGGGTGCTCGAACGCGCTCCCGTTCGCGTCAATGCCGTTCTTTGCCAGAAGCGCCGCAACAAGCCCGTTGCGCGCGGCCTGGCCCACCTGCAGCGGCTTCACGGGCGTACCGAAATTCGCTTTCAGACCGGCCGCGAAGGAGGCGGCGATGGAGAATGCGGCCGCCAAACGCGCGTCGTCGAGCCGCAGCAGGAACCCGCAGGCGGCGGCCGCACCGAAGGTGCCGATGGTGCTCGTAGGGTGCCATCCCTTGTCGTAGTGGACGGGCATGAGCGCGCGCGCGAGGTGCGTCTGCGTTTCGAAGCCCACGACATAGGCTTCCAGCAACGTCCTGCCGCCCGACCCCTCGACCTCGGCGAGCGCCAGAATTCCCGGCACGACGGGTGCGGAGGGGTGCCCGCCCATGGTGGTCGAATCGTCGTCGAAATCGACCGCATGAGCAGAAACGCCGTTGACGAGCGCCGCATCCAGCATCCCCCTCTTGCCTGGGTGGCCGATCGTCGTGCACGCATCTTTTCCCGTGGCCGGTGGGAAGGTGGCGAGGATACTGGGGACAAATCTCGCTCGGGAACCCACGAGAGCCACGCCGAGCGTATCGAGGACGGCGCGCTTGGCGATCCTGATGGCCTCGGGCGGCACCTCGTGCTTTCGGATCGCGTTGGCTCTCGTCGCCAACTCCATTGAAAAAGTCATTTTCCTTGATCCCACCAATACCGGTTCACTGGATGTCGTCGCCCCACTCGGGGTGGTCCACGATCCAACTAAGGCGATGCGAGAGGCGACCGGGCGAACGGTCGTTTCGTCTCCACATCCGCATGCCCTATTCATTCCGGACAATAGCGCCGTCTTTCATGACAAAGATCGGCCGACGCAGTGCTCCGATAGCGTTCAGGGGATCGTCGGTGAAAGCCACGACGTCGGCGCGCTTGCCGATTTCGAGGCTGCCCAGTTCCTTTTCCAGGCCCATGAGCTCAGCTGCGATCAAGGTGGCCGAACGTATGGCTTCCACGGGCTGGTAGCCTGCCTCCTCCACCATGACCTCCAACTCGAACAGATTGTCGCCGCAGTGGCATCCCGGAGCCCCCACGTCCGAGCCCATCGCCACCTTGACGCCACGCTCGCGAGCGAGCTTCAGATTGGCGACCTTGATCTTATGCGCCTTCTCCTTGCGTTCGCGAATGTGCGGTGGAACGTCCCTTGCAAAGGTTTCGTCCCCGAGCAGGCCAGGCGTAGTGCACAACGTGGGCACCAGATAGGTTCCGCGCTCGACCATCAGATCGAATATATCGGCCGAACCATAGGTCCCATGCTCAATACTGTGGCAACCGCATTCGACGGCGTTGCGAATGGCCTTGTTCGCATGTGCGTGTGCGGCAACATGGGTGAAGTTGTCCTCAGCGATTTCGACGGCGGCGCGGATTTCGTCGGGGCGGTATTGGATGGCATCCGCCCTTTCGTATCTTGACGACTGAAGCGAGCCGGAAGCGAGTATCTTGATGAGATTGGCCCCTTTGGCAAACTGCTTGCGCGCCGCCGCTCGAACCGCCTCCGGCCCATCCGCCTCCTCATACATGCCCGCAAAGTAAGGGGTGGTGGAGGAGGTGATCGTAAGGATCCTGCCTGAGCAGAACAGGCGAGGACCCTCGATCCAGCCTGCATCGATCGCATCGCGCACTGCGATCTCGTGATAGTCCCAGCCGCCCACCTCGCGGGCCGTCGTCACGCCTGCGTGCAGCATCCGTTTTGCGGCCCGCACTCCCCAGATGGCAATGGTGCCAGGCAATACATCGCGCCAGGGATTGTGCGGATTGGCATTGTCCGACTTGACGCAGATATGCACATGACAATCGATGAACCCTGGGAAGAGATAGCGGCCATCCAGATCGACAACCTCTGCCCCCTGGTTGGGCGCGCGCGCGACATCGGCGATGCGACCGTCCTCCACCAAGATATCGGCATTCCGGTATTCGCCGGTATTGGCGTCGAAGATTCGGCCGGATTTGAGCCACATGAAAATCCCTCCTGTTTTGCCGTGGGTGAGCCGAAAGAACGCAGAACTGCACGCCTGCCGGGCACCATTCGACACTACTTGACATATGTGTCTAGTCAAGCAATTCTGTATTCAGTATTCAGCGTAGTGCACACGGACATATCTGTCGAGTCCGTTGGCGCAGTGATGTTCCGGACGGGTGAACGGACTCCCTCAAAGGCCCGCGAACCCCCACAATCCAGGCTTGGGGATGCCAATGAGAAGTAGCGATATTGATGTTGTGGTCGTCGGCTACGGGTATGCCGGTGCGGCCGCGGCGCTTTCCGCCGCCAGCAGCGGTGCCCGCGTGCTGCTCCTGGAAAAGGCAGCAACGCCGGGGGGTATCTCGATCTGTTCAGGTGGCGGCGTTCGCGCCGCGACGGATGAGGACAACGCATTTGCCTATTTGAAGGCCACTTGCGCGGGAAAAACCCCGGACCCGATATTGCGTCGGCTCGCCGAGGGCATGGTCAGGATGCGCGAGACACTCACCGGATTCGCGCGGGTCAACGGCGCCGTGGTCGCGCAGCGCGTGTATCCCGGCAATTATCCCTTGCCCGGCACGGGGTCTCTTGGCTCGATGTTCATCGAGAGCATACCGAATTTCGACCCCGCCGTGTCTTATCCGCATGTAAGGGGCTCCGCCGAGAACGGGGCGCTGCTGTTCAAGGTCATGGAGGACAATGTCTCCGCCAATACGGATAAGATCGAGGTCGTGACGAACTGCGCCGCCAGGCGTCTGCGCCGGACCGACAGCGGTGCCTTGCAGCTTGAACTCGCCGGCGGCACAACCGTCGCACCCAGGGGGGGCATTATCCTTGCCTGCGGTGGTTTTGAAGCCGATGCCGAGCTTCAAGCGCAATACTGGCCCGGCGGACCAGCCCTTCCATGCGGCTATAGGCACAATACCGGTGACGGTCTGCGCATGGCGCAAGCACTCGGGGCGGGCCTATGGCATATGTGGCACTACCACGGATCCTACGGCTACCGACTTCCTGATCCTAGCTACCCATACGGGATCCGCGTGAAGTCTCTTCCCAATTGGTGGTCGATCGACAATCCCCACATTCCCAAAATGGTTTGGATTCTGCTGGACTGCTACGGCCGGCGCTTCATGAACGAGTACGAGCCATACGGCCAGGACACGGGGCACCGCCCTCTCGCTCACTTCGACCCGGCAACGCAATCCTATCCGCGCAAGCCATCCTACTTGGTGACGAACGAGGCAGGACGCCTGCTCTACCCGCTAGGTCGCCCAATCCGGAACGACCCTGAGGTGAGCTACGAATGGAGCCGCGACAACAGCCGCGAGATTGCCAGCGGCCTCTTCCGGAAGGCGGCAACCGTGGAGGAACTCGCGAGCCTGATTGATGCCGACCCGCAGGTGGTCGCTAACAGCATTGACCGGTGGAACTCCGCCTGCGCCAACGGGCTTGATCCGGAATTCGGCCGTCCCCCGAATTCAATGCATCCCCTGCGGGAGCCGCCGTTCTACGTCGCCGAGGTTCACCAGATCGTCTCGAACACGCAAGGCGGCCCGTTGCGTGACGAGGAGCAGCGCGTCCTCGACGCCTTTGGTGATCCGATTCCGGGCCTTTATGTGGCGGGAGAGTGCAGCAGCGCGTTCGGCCATCTCTATCTGGGCAGCGGAAATGTCACCGAATGCTTCGTGAGCGGCGAGATAGCGGGCCGGAACGCCGCACGGTTCCGCTGGGAAGACAAAGTTGAGCAAGTCGGCTCCGCTTTCAGCCGTTTGCGAGCGCGCGAGCGGTCTCGTGCGACTTGGTGAGTGAGCCATAGGCGATAGCTGCCTTTCGAGCGGCTGTATGGCGGTCGAGCGGTGAGCCTTAGTTCCGGAGGGCACATGAAACACTACCGCGCAATCGTGATCGGCGGCGGCGTCGTCGGAGCATCGGTGCTCTATCACCTGGCGAAGTTGGGGTGGACGGATGTCGCGTTGATCGAGCGCAACGTTCTGACGGCCGGTTCGAGCTGGCACGCAGCGGGTGGATTCCATGCCCTGAACGCCGATCCCAACATCGCCGCGCTGCAAGCCTATACGATCGATCTTCTTTCGGAAGTCGAGCGGGAATCCGGTCAGAATATCGGCATGCACATGACCGGAGGCATATCGATCGCATCGGCACCGGAGCGCTGGACGTGGCTCAAGGCCTCCTACCGCGTCTTCCAGACAATGGGCATCGAGGACGTATATCTGGTGGGCGCCGACGAGATAGGGAAGCTCTGTCCGATCCTCGACACCGATGGAGTCCTGGGAGGGCTATACGCGTCACGGGAAGGCCACATCGACCCGTCGGGAACGGTCCACGCCTATGCCAGGGCTGCCAAGCTGCGCGGCGCCGACATTATCGAGCACAACCGGGTCCTGGAACTGAACCGGCGCAGCGACGGCAATTGGGATGTCGTCGCGGAGAAAGGCACCGTCGTGGCCGAGCATGTCGTCAACGCCGGAGGCCTCTGGGCCAAACAGGTCGGCCGCATGGCGGGCATCGACCTGCCCGTCTCGCCGCTGGAGCACCACTATCTCGTCACCGAAGCCCTTCCCGAGATTGGGGCGCTTGAACGCGAGCTACCTCTCGTCGTCGACCTCGAGGGCTTCACTTATATGCGGCAGGAGCAGAAGGGGCTGCTCCTCGGCATCTATGAGATCCAGCACAAGCACTGGAACATGGATGGCGCGCCGTGGGACTACGGCATTGAGCTCATTCAGGAGGACACCGATCGGATCGCCGACGAGCTGGCGCTCGGGTTCAGCAGATATCCCTGCTTGGAGAGGGCTGGCATCAAGCGGTGGGTGAACGGCGCCTTCACCTTCTCACCCGACGGCAATCCGCTCGTCGGGCCTGTGCGCGGCGTTCCGAACTACTGGGTCGCGTGCGGCGTCATGGCCGGCTTTCTGCAAGGGGGCGGCGTCGGCAAATCGCTCGCCGAATGGATGGTCCACGGCGAGCCGGAGGTCGACGTCTACGGCATGGACATCGCGCGCTACGGCGCCTTCGCATCGAACCGCGAATATGTCCGGCAGACGACGGGGCAGTTCTATTCCCGGCGCTTCGTCATGAGCTATCCGAACGAGCAGCTTCCTGCCGGACGGCCTCGGCGCATGGCAGGCGCGCATGACGCCATGGACGCGGCAGGTGCCCGCTGGGGCAGCGTATGGGGGATGGAAGTTCCCCTTTATTTCGCGCCGAAGGATTTTTCCGAAACGCCGACGCTCAACCGCTCGAACGCCTTCGACATCGTCGGCGAGGAGTGTCGCAGCGTGCGCGAGGGCGTCGGCATCCTCGATATCACGGCCTTCTCCAGGTACGAGATCACCGGCCAGCAAGCCGAGGCATGGCTCGACCGGCTGCTTGCCTGCCGTCTCCCGAGGCCGGGGCGGGCAAAGTTGGCGCCCATGTTGAAGCCGAACGGCAAGCTGCATGGCGATCTCACGGTCTTCAACTGGGGCGGCGGCAAATGGTGGATCATGGGATCTTACTATTTGCGCGAGTGGCATATGCGCTGGTTTGAAAAGCATTTGGCCAAAGGTGTCGCCATACGCGACATTTCGGACGCGGTTGTCGGACTCTCGCTCTCTGGGCCGAATTCCCGCAAACTCTTGCAGCGTCTCACGCACCAGGACATCTCCCACGAGACGCTGGGCTTTATGGGGTGCACGGAGGTGGATGTCGGGCTGATCCGGGCCAAGGTCGGACGGCTCTCCGTGACGGGCGAACTCGGCTATGAGATCCATTGCCAAGCCAATGAGCACGCGACGCTTAGAAGGACATTGCTGGAGGCGGGCAAGGACCTCGAGGCGCGGGAATACGGATTCAACGCACTGAACGCGCTTCGGCTGGAGAAGAGCTTCGGCATATGGTCGCGTGAATTTACCCAGGAATACACCCCCGGCATGACCGGAATGCACCGCTGGATCGCATTCGACAAGGGCGATTTCATTGGCAGGCAGGCCGCCTTGGACGAGAGGTGTGCCGGCCCTTCCAGGCTGCTGGTCACGCTCGAAGTCGACGCAAAGGATGCGGACGCCAGCGGATACGAGCCCGTTTGGCGCAACGGCGAGCGGATCGGGTTCGTCACATCGGGCGGCTATGGCCATACGATCGGCAAGAGCCTGGCAATGGCGCTTGTAGATTGGGAAGCCTCCGAGACCGGCCTCGAGCTGACGGCCCATATCGTGGGTGTCGAGCGGAGCGCCCGGATAATCCCGCCGTCCCCCTACGATCCGGAAGGCCTGAAGATGCGCGCGTGATGCGCCATGCATGCCGCCGCGCATCGGCCTCTCGGACGTTGTCTGGCGTTGAGCGGAGGCGTGCCGTCTCCAGTCGCGAAAGCGCCCATCCGTCCCCAAACCTGCCAAAGAGCATTCGGCCACCGGCCACGATCAATGGCGACCTCGCCGCACATGCCCTATGCGATGAGCAGGCTTCACTGGGCAACTCATCGATTGAACCCGTATTGAAAGTAGCTATCATCTGGATACGGAATACGATCATTTGGAGATGGACATGTTGTATGAGGCGGAAAGCGGGAACCTGAGCTTGGTCGCAGTGGGCGACGCGATAGTTGGTCGGCGGCTGTCGATACATGGTGAGGAACGATTCAAGGCTGTGATCGACCGCATCCGGCAAGCAGACGTTTCCTTCGCCAATCTGGAAGTGCTCATCAACGACTTCGAAGGCTTTCCTTCCGAGCACAGCGGCGGAACCTATATGGCAATGCCCTCTTTCATCGCCGAGGAAATGAAGTGGGCAGGTTTCAATCTCTTATCTCGCGCCAACAATCATGCCATGGATTTTTCGCACGGCGGGTTGGCGGCCACGTCCCGTCACCTCGACGCTCAAGGTCTGGCTTATTCGGGTGTCGGGGAAAACCTCGCCAAAGCTCGCAGCCCCGCCTATCTGGACACTCCCAGGGGCCGTATCGCCCTGCTCTCGATTTGCTCCACCTGTCCGCCGGGGTCGCGGGCGGGCCAGCAGCGACCGGACATGCAGGGGCGGCCCGGAATCAGCGGGCTGCGGCACAAGAAGAGATTTGTCGTACCGGTAGAGCAAATCGACGCGTTGCGGCGCATCGGAAGCAGCATCGGATTGGAAGAATCTGAACCGGCAACGACAGAACGCGGCGACTCCGAGGCTAAGCTCGGTCGGTACGATTTCCTCGGCCACGAGTTCATTTCCGGCGAAAATCCCGGCGCATGCAGCGAGCCGGATGCTTCAGACCTTCAGGCGATGATCAAGGGCATTGAAGCGGCAAAACGCCAGGCTGATTTCGTGTTTGTCAGTCTTCATCATCACGAGACCGATGATGCGATAGAAAATCCAAGCCAATTCGTGCGGACCTTCGCGAGAGCGTGCATCGACGCGGGGGCGCACGCAATTCTTGGCCACGGCCCTCACATTCTCCAGGGCGTCGAGATCTATTCCGGATGTCCGATCTTCTACAGCCTGGGAAACTTCATCTATCAGAGCCAGACCATCGAATATCTTCCTGCGGATGTCTACGAACAGCACGGGCTCGATGAGCTCCGGGGGCTTCCGGCGGATACGTCCGACGCCCGCATGTGGGATTACGGCCTGCGGCGTGACCCGCGCTGGTGGCACACGATTATCGCGCGCTGCGATTTCGAAGCAGGCAAATTGGCAAGGCTGTTCCTCTATCCCGTTGAACTCGGCCAGCATGCGCACCGGGCACAGCAGGGGCGACCGATGGTCGCGCGCAACGGGAAGGCGGAGGACGTCGTTCGAGAGCTGGAACAACTGTCGCAGCAGTTTGGTACCAGGGTAAGGTTTGAAGACGGGGTAGGCGTTGTTGCATTGTAAGGAACCTACGCCAGCGGATTCAACCTCGGCACGGGCGGATTCAGCAATCCAACACCACGTCTGACTTCGGCTTGCTACAGCAGGGCAGGATCCAGTCCCATTCGATTTCCCGTGCCTTTATCCCAATCGATCCAGGTCGTAGTCGATGCCTTCCATCGCGTCCTTGTGGACAAGCCAACGCGTCCGGACCAGCGTTTGCCGAGGAGCTAGCGGAAGGATGAACGTGGTGACCGCATGGTCGCCACGGAAGTGTTTCCACGAGTTGAGTGACAAGAAGTGGAAGTCTCCGAAGCGCTTCTGGGGGACGCTCCCGAGCGGCTTTTCGCAGGCGGCGCGTGTATCGATCGTCAACGACTCCCGCGCACCCGCGATGGCGAAACGCTCTGTGCGGAAAGGTGTCGCGCACCCGGTCATCTCTTCGACAAGCTTCGAGGGAACGCCGGCTTTCTCCCACCGTTTGATTTCAACCAGGGCTGGTCGGGGTTGACCGGCGGGCTGGAAGCATCCGGCCAATTGGTGGGGGTCTTGCAGCACGCCCACAAGCCGGAGGGATGCTTTTACTGCGTGGTCGCGGATGGCCGAAGAGTTCATGGGATGGTGCATAGATTTTGCGAGTGGCTGCAGTGCGAAGCACACACCTCTTCGACAATCTGATCGACGGCTCGATAATCGGCATTCTGAGCAGTCTGGCTTCGAGCCTTGCCGATTGCTCGTCTTGATCGAAGGGCTGCTGCCACGCCGGTGCAGCCCGTGATCGGCTCTCGATGTACTAGACATTGATGTCTAGTACATGTATCTTCATTTTTGAAGACCGTTGAACTGCGGCAAGGGGTGAGTGCCCGATGGCGAGCGACTCCGAGGGCGGACAACAGCAGGAGCGAAGACGCCGACGTCGGAGTTCTGACAGCATACCGGCAGTCCGCACAACTGGCTATAAAGCCCTGCGCAATCCATTTAAGCCGCAGCCCATCTTCTCAGCAGATCAGATCGAGGCCATTCACCATTCAGCCGTGAGAATTCTGAAGGACCTCGGCATCAGGATCCTTCTTCCCGAGGCGCGTGAGATTTTTCGCTCCATCGGGTGCTGCGTCGATGAGGAGAGCCTTCTCGTCCGCATAGGACCGGAGGCTGTGGCCGATGCGCTTTCCTGCTCACCGAAGTCCATTTCCGCGAAAGCGGGCAGCCGCCAACGCGACTCCGTATTTGAGCACGGGACGCTGGCTTTCGTGGCCGGTTGCGGCGCGCCGAACGTGACGGATCTCGACCGCGGCCGCCGCACGGGGATGCTTGCCGATTTCGAGGACCTCGTGCGCCTTGCGCAGCATTTCGACGTCCTGCATCTACATGGACCATATGTGGAGCCGCAGGATCTCGAACTGCCCGTTCGCCACTACGGAACGATGCGCGCACAACTCACGCTCTCCGACAAGCTGCCGTTCATCTTCTCACGCGGGACGCCGCAGGTGGAAGATTGCTTCGAGATGGTTCGTCTGGCGCGTGGACTTTCACGGGAAGAGTTCCGCGACGGCGTCCACTGCTACACGATCGTGAACACCAACTCGCCGCGCCAGCTCGACGTGCCGATGGCGCAAGGCATCATCGACTTTGCCAGGGCCGGGCAGGCCTCGATCATCACACCATTTTGCCTGGCAGGCGCCATGGCGCCAATCACCGTTGCTGGTGCGCTCGCGCTGCAGCATGCCGAAGCGCTCGCAGGTATTGTTCTGGCTCAGGCAAGCCGGAAGGGAGCGCCGGTCATATACGGAAGCTTCTCATCGAATGTCGACATGAAGTCGGGGGCACCGGCCTTCGGTACGCCCGAGCACGTGAAGGCAACGCTCGGCGCGGGGCAGCTCGCCAGATATATCGGCCTTCCCTGGAGGGCGGGCGGCGGCAGCGCATCGAACGACGCCGATGCGCAAGCCGCGAACGAAACGCAGTTCGCGCTTTGGGGAGCGGTGCTGGCTGGCGCAACCGTGCTCGTGCATGCCGCCGGATGGCTCGAAGGCGGCCTCAGTGTTTCCTATGAAAAGCTAGTTACCGATGTTGAAGTCCTCCAAGGGATGGCCGAGCTCTTCTCGGCACCACCGGGAGATGAGGAGGCTATCGGCTATGATGCCGTCGCCGATGTCCAGCCGGGCGGGCACTTCTTCTCGACGCCGCACACCATGGGCCGCTTTCGGACGGCGTTCTACGAGCCAATTGTTGCGGACTGGTCTAACTTCGGCAACTGGACCGAGTCAGGAAGCTTGAATGCGACGCAGCGGGCAAACCTCGTCTGGAAGAAGGTCCTCGTCGATTTCGAGCCTCCCGCGTCTGCTGCGGCCGCCGGAGAAGTGCTCGACGCGTTCATCGCACCACGCATTGCGGAGGGAGGGGCCCCGCCGATTTCCTGAGTTCCCACGCGAGTTGCGCAGATAGCGTCATGCCGGACCAAGCCGCGCTTCCCCAGCGACGATGGGGGTTTGATTTGCGTGATCAACCGTGGCATTTCACGCCAATGAGCGATATCAGTACAGACTCTCCGATCGCCAACGGAAACATCAAGGCGACCAAGCAAGACTGGATAAATGCCGCGCTCGACGCGTTGATCTCCGATGGAGTCGAAAGCGTTCGCGTGCAGACGTTGGGACATAAGCTGGGTGTCTCCCGGTCGAGCTTCTACTGGTACTTCAAGAGCAGACAGGATTTGCTGGATCAGTTGCTCGACTATTGGCGGGTAAAGAATACGCGCGTCATAGTCGAACGAACTCGGCGGCCCTCACGGGTCATTGTTCGCGGGGTACTCAACGTTTTTGAATGCTGGGTCAATGATCAGCTTTTTGACCCGCGGCTTGACTTTGCAATTCGGGCATGGTCGCGCAAGTCCGGCTCCGTCCGGCGCGCCATCGATCAGGCCGATGATGAGAGGGTCGACGCCATTCGGCAAATGTTTGCGCGCCACGGCTATTCGGACGAGGATGCCTTCGTTCGGGCCCGGGTGCTGTACTACATGCAGATCGGTTATTATGCACTTGAGCTCCGCGAGTCCATGGAAAGCCGCCTGTCGCATGTGGAGGCCTACCTCCGGGCGTTCACCGGAGAGGAGCCGGCCCGGGACGACCTCGAATCCTTCCGCCGCCATGTCCAAGCCTCGGCAACAAGCGAGAGCAGCTAGAGCAAGCCGTGCTTAGCTCGATGCGGGTGTAGCCTCTGCCTTTGTCCCTCCTCTGCCCTGCCGGGCAAACCTGACGCCACTTGAATGCATCCCGCCCCAGAGGCAGCCATTCTCCAGCGTGTCAAAGTGCCATGTCCGCGGGGACAGATCGCGGCATTCCAGGTTCAGTATCCGATCCTTTCATCGATCTGCCCCTTTCCCGACTCCCACCGGCACAATGGCACGATTTGACATCATCCCCATCGCTGGATAAGAGAATCCAGTATACATGAACTATCGCTCGAATCTCGAGAGGCGAGGCTGGGAAGCTCCCTGCGGCCGGCTGCGACTGCACGCCCGCGTCGACTGATGGCCGCAGCGGGACCCAGATATGACGGGAGGGAGGGGTCAAACGTCGTTGCCGAACGGCCTGCGCACCCTGGTCCCGCTGAAGCTCAAGGCGAGCGTCAGCGGCTTGCCGCGACTGGTCTGGGTGCTGGGTGCGATCTCGTTCCTCACGTCGCTTGGGAAGATGGTGGCGACCTTTCTCGCCGTCTATCTCCTGGCGGTGCTGAATTTCTCGGAAAACCAGATCGGCATCACCGTCGCCGCCTATGGCGCCGGCATCGTCACCGGTACGCTCATCGGCGGCTGGGCCTCCGCCCGCCTGTCGGCGGTTGCGCAGATGGCCGCGTCCATGGTCTGCCTCGGCGCTGGCTTCATCTTGCTCTCCGCCGTCGCAAGCCCTCTCTTCTTTCTCGCCGGCATCTTTGCCTGCGCGAATTTCGAGGGGGCGCTTCGCACGCCGATCATGCTCTTGTTTCTCAAGCACTGCGCGCCGATCGACCGGCCGCGCGCGCACGCGGTCTACTACACCGCGATCGGTCTCGGCTATGCGGTCGGGTCGGTGATCGGCGGGCTCGTCTCCCGGATCGATTTTTCCCTGATGTTCTGGGCGAGCGGCGGCGTGTATCTGGCCGCGGCCGCCGCGGTGCTCGTCTGGCTGCCCGCTCATCTCGCCGGCGGTGTGGCCGGGATGCCCGGGAACGCCCCCGCGACACCTGAAGATGCGAACGCGCCGCCCAAGGGCCGCTGGCCGTTCATCGTCCTTTGCGGTGCGGCCGTGCTGCACCATTGCGTCGGCAATCAGCGGCACGCGATCTATCCCCTGTACCTGACCAGCCACTACGGCCTCGACACGACGCAACTCGGCGCCATCTTCGCGGTCAACGGCCTCCTGATCGCGCTGATGGGGCTCGTGACGACGAACCTGCTCAAACATGTCGACCAGCGCAAGGTCGCCGGGTGGGGCACGCTGCTCCTGTGCCTCAGCCTCGCCCTGCTGCCGGTCAGCACCCACATCGCCGTCGCATTCCTTCTGTGCGTCGTCATGTCGGTGGGCGATGTGCTGTTCGCCCCGTCGATGGTGTCGCTGGCCTATTTCCTGGTGCTCGAGAAGAACAAGGGAAAGCTGCTCGGCGTCTATTTCGCGACGGTCTCGGCGTGCCGCAGCCTCGGGCCGCTGATCGGCATCTGGGGCTTCGCGCTCATCGGCGCGACGCCGACATGGCTTCTGTGCGGCGTGATCGGTGTCGTCAACATGCTGGTCCTGCGCAGCGTCCTGCGCGTGCGCTGGCCCTGAGGCGGCGCGCCTTTGTCAAGACGCGCCGGCCGCCGCGGACGATGTCGGAGCTTTGCCGTCGGCTGACGGATTCTCGCGGTTCAGTTCGGCCCGCCGGCGTATTCTCTCATACGAAAATTCTCAGCGGGGACCGCGTTCCGCCCAGACGCCGGATTGGTCGAACGATGGCTGCTTTCGACGACTTTGTGCACGGGCTGACCTATGAGGATCTGCCGGAGGCGGTCCGTGGCCATGCGCGGCGCTGGCTGCTCGACCTCGTCGGCGTCGCCGTAGGCGGACGCCGGACCCAGCTCGCGCAGATCATCTGCGATCACGCAGCCGAACATTTTTGCACGGAAGGGAGCAGCGCGCGCATGCTGTTCGACGGGCGCAGCGTCAGCCCGGCCGGGGCGGCGCTCGCCGGCGGCATGACCATCGATGCGCTCGACGGTCATGACGGGCACAAGCTGACCAAGGGCCATGTCGGCTGCGGCGTGCTGCCGGCCTGCCTCGCCTTCGCCGAGACGCAGCGGCAGGATGATGGCGGGGAATTCCTCACCGCACTCGTGCTCGGCTACGAGATCGGCACGCGCGCCGGCATCGCGCTGCATCGCACGGCGCCCGACTATCACTCCTCGGGCGCCTGGGTGACGATCGCGGCGGCGGCGATCGGCGCGCGCTATCTCGGCCTCGGCCCCGCCGCCACGCGCGAGGCGATAGGCATCGCCGAGTATCACGGGCCGCGCAGCCAGATGATGCGATGCATCGACTGGCCGACCATGGTGAAGGACGGCTCCGGCTGGGGCGCGATGGCGGGCGTGTCGGCCGCCTTCCTGGCCGAGGCCGGCTTCACGGGCGCGCCGGCGGTCACAGTCGAAGGCGACGAGGTCGCCGACCTCTGGTCCGATCTCGGCAGCAACTGGCGGATATGCGAGCAGTACTACAAGCCCTATCCCGTGTGCCGCTGGGCCCAGCCGGCCGTCAAGGCGGCCCTGGATCTTTCCCGCGAGCATGGCCTTGCGTCGGAACAGATCGAGCGCGTCGAGGTCGCGACCTTCCACCAGGCGATCCGCCTGGCCGTGCGGCGCCCGCTGACGACCGAGCAGGCGCAGTATTCGACATCCTTCCCAACGGCGGTCGTCCTCGTGCGCGGCGGGCTCGGGCCGCGGGACGTGAGCGAGGATGCCTTCGCGGATCCGGAGGTCATGCGCCTGTCGGACGGCATGAGTTTTACTGAGGAGCAGGGCTTCAACGAGGCCTTTCCCGCCCGCCGGCTTGCGCGGGTAAGCCTTGTCCTCTCCGACGGCCGGCGGCTGACCTCGCCGCCAACCGAAGCGCCCGGCGATCCGGAGCGGCCGGCGGCCCATGAAGAGGTCCGCCGCAAATATCAGGACATGACCGTGCCTTCGCTCGGCCCCGAGCGCAGCGCCGAGATTGCACGACTCGTCGAAGGGCTTGGACCGGAGACGGCACTTGGCCAGCTGCTCGACCTCGTCACGGACGGCATCGGTGCGCCGTGCCAGCCTTCACACCGGATCGAGCACTGAAACCGGAACGCAAACCTCGCCGCGAAAGAGCTTGCGGCAGGTCCTGAGAGCCGAAACGCCGTCGACCTTCCCATCCTCCTCGCCCATCTCGACGGATACGTTCATGGTGCCGGACGGATGCTCCAGAGCCACGAAGGTGGTGTTCCCGTCGCGGCGTACGTCCGCAAGGCCGAACGGGACCGTGCCCGGCAGCGCCTGGGCGAGCGCCAGTTTCACGGCGCCCGAGGCGGAGTGCGCGGGGTGGCAATGGTGCGGAGCCTCGGGCTTGGTGGTGAGGTCGCGGGCGCTGATCGTGCCGCCCTGCGTCGGGGGCGCGACCATGATCGGCTTGAGGATAGCGGCGATGGGGGTTCCATTCATACCGGCGAGGCGCACCGCCGCGGCCCTGATCGGCTCCACCTGGGCGACAAGCGTGTCGTCGGCGTCGAGCTCTGCCGCGCTTTCATAGCCGGTCCTGCCGATGGCGGCGGCTGGGAAGATGACCGCAACGCCGCCGCCGGCGTCGACGATGGTGACCGGCACGCCGTCGATCTCATCCTGCCTGTTGCCGGTCGGCAGGAGCTTGCCGGTGAATTTGCCGTAGGGCGGGAGGTATGTGAGCTCGACGGGTGCGGCCGTGCCGTCGACGCCCGCGACCCTGGCATCGCCCCGGTAGCTGACGCGGCCGCCCGGTGTCTCGACCCGCGCGCTCATCAGCATGTTGGAATCGACAGCGAAGATGCGCACGACGGACCGGCCGTCCGTCGCTGCGACCAGCCCCATTTCCAGAGCGAAGGGGCCGACGACGGTCGACATGTTGCCGCAGGTGCCCTCGTCGTCGCCGATATGGCTGCTGCCCGGGTAGAACTGGAGGAACTTGTAATCGACATCGGCGTCCGGACGGCGCGATTTCGAGACGATCACCACCTTGTTCGAATGGGTTTCCGCGCCGCCGATGCCGTCGATCTGGCGCGGGTGAGAGGAATTGAGCGCGGCGAGGATCACCCGGTTGCGCAGGCGCGGGTCCGGCGGCAGGTCCGAGGCGAGGAAGGCGGGCCCCTTCGAGGTGCCGCCGCGATAGAAGGTGCAGGGCAGCGTCAAGAGGTCGTTCTCGATCCGGGGCGTCCAGCGCGGCGTCATCTCGTTCATCTCAGGCCCTCTGCTTCAGGTGCTCGCGGTTGAGCGGAAAGTGGCAGGCGGCGGCATGCGCCGGCGCGATGTCGCGTGCTTGCGGCGCCTCGCGGCTGCACATCGGTTCGGCAATGGGGCAGCGTGGGTGGAACTCGCAGCCGCGCGGCCTGTCCTTGAGGCTCGGCACCTCGCCCTCGATGGACAGGAGGGTGCGGCGGCGGTCGGGGTCCGGGTGCGGCGTGCCCTCGATCAGGGCGCGGGTATAGGGATGCGCCGGGTTCTCGAAAATCTCGGCAACCGGCCCCTCCTCGACGAGGCGCCCGAGATACATGACGCCGATGCGGTCGCTGATGTGCCGTATGGCGGGCAGATTGTGCGAGATGACGAGATAGCTCAGCCCGTGCTCGCGCTGTAGTTCGCCCATCAGGTTCAGGATCTCGCCCTGCACGGACGTGTCGAGGCCCGCCGTCGGCTCGTCGGCGATGATCAGCTCCGGCGAGAGCGCCAGAGCGCGCGCTGCGCCCACCCGCCGCGCCTGGCCGCCCGAAAGCTCGTGCGGATAGCGGTTGAAGAAGGCGGTCGACAGCCCGACCATGGCGAACAGGCGCTCGGCTTCCGCGTCTTCGTCCTCCAGCTTGATGCCGTGGATCTCGAAGGGCTCCATGACGAGGCTGCGCGCCGTACGGCGCGGGCTCAAGGAGGCGATCGGGTCCTGGAACATCATCGCCATCTTGCGGCGCTGGAGATTGTATTCGGCATCGGGCAGCCCCACGAGCTCGGTGCCGTCGAATCGGATCGATCCCGAATGGCAAGGGGTGAGGCCGATTATCGCCCGGCCGAGCGAGGTCTTGCCGGAACCGCTTTCACCCACCAGCCCCAGCGTCTCGCCCCGCCGCAACATCAGCGAAACCTGCTTCACGCCATCGAGGAACGGATCGCGGTTGCCGCTGGCGAGCGCCTTGAGAAAACCCTCGGTCCTATAGCGCACGCGGAGGTTCTCGACGGCAAGCAGCGGCTCGCCGGCATGTTTGCGGCGAAGGCCCCCGCCCTGCGGACGCGGCTCGGCGCGTCGCACCGGCGCCCCCGTCAGCCCGCTCGCCAGATGGCAACGGACGGACTGCGTGTCGGAGATCTCGACGGGTGCCGGATGCCGTTCCCGGCACACGGAAAAGGCCTTGTGGCAGCGCGCCTCGAAGATGCAGGCTTCCGGAATCACCCTGAGGTCGGGAACGCGCCCGGGGATGGTCGGCAGGGTCCGCCTTCCGTCCTTGACCAGCGCCGGGTCGCATTCGAGCAGTCTTTGCGTATAGGGGTGCTGCGGCTCATGGAAGATGTCGCGCACGCTGCCCCTCTCCACCACCTCGCCGGCATACATGACGACGACGTCGTCGCACAGCTCGGCAATGAGGCCGAGATTGTGCGAGGCGAACAAGAGGCTTGTGCCGAACTCCTGCTGCAATTCGCGCAACAGGAAGATGATCTGCGCTTCCATGTTGACGTCGAGGGCTGTGGTCGGCTCGTCGGCGATCAGCAGGTCGGGCCTTACCAGGAGCGCCATAGCGATGGAGATGCGCTGCCGCATGCCGCCGGAGAACTCGTGCGGGTAGCCGTCGATCCTGCTCTCGGGATCGGGGATGCCGACCCGACGCAGCATCGCGACCGCGCGCTTGCGCTTTTCTTCCGTGCTCAGCCGCTCGCGGTACTGGATGTCGACCATCTGCCGGGCGATGGGGATCACCGGGTTCTGCGCGGTCATCGGGTCCTGGAAGACCATCGAGACCTTGTTGCCGCGCAGATCCCGCAGCGCGTCCTCTCCGAGCGTCAACGTATCGATGCCGTTGAAGAGGATCTGGCCGGCCGGCACGCGCGCGTTCCTCGACATGAGATGCAGGATCGAGGCGATCAGCGTGCTCTTGCCGCAGCCGGACTCGCCGACGATGCCGACGGTCTTCTTCCTCGGCACGCAGAGGCTGACGTCGCGCAACGCGTGGACCGCGCCGCGCGCCGTGGCGTATTCCACACTCAGCTTCCGGATGTCGAGCACGTCGGTCATGGTCGGCGTCATCTCGCCTCGCGCAGCTTGGGGTCGAAGCTGTCGCGCAGGGCCTCGCCGAGGAAGGTGAAGCCGAGCGTGGTGAGCACCAGCGGCATGCCGCCGGCGATGACCAGCCACGGCGTCTCGCGCAGGACGGAATAGCCCTCCTTGAGGATGCCGCCCCAACTCGCCGTCGGCGGCTGGATGCCGAGGCCGAGAAAGCTCAGGCCCGCTTCGACCGTCACCACCACCGGCACGTCCATGGCGGCCAGGATCAGGAGCGGCCCCAGCACGTTCGGCATCATGTGGCGGGTGAGCACCAGGGGGGTGCGCGCGCCGAGCGATTTCTCCGCCAAGATGAACTCGGTGTTCTTGAGCGCCATGGTCTGCGTCCTGGCGATACGGCCGAAGGCCGGGGCGGCGTGCAGGACGAAGATCACCATGATGACCGTGAGGCTCGGCTGCGTCACGGCGACGATGGCGAGCCCCATGATGATGGTCGGGAAGGAGCGCAGCGTGTCGAAGACGAGGATCAGGATGCTGTCGAGCCAGCGCGGGCCGTAGCCGGCGATCATGCCGAGCACGAGTCCGATGACCAGCGCCGCCGTCACCGCGACCAGGGCGAGCTGCATGGCGATCCGCCCGCCATAGAGCACGCGCGTAAAAGTGTCCCGGCCGAGTTGGTCAGTACCCAGAAGATGCTCGAAGGAGGGCCGCGCAAGCCGCGACGGAACGTCGAGGGCATAGGGATCGTAGGGCGTGAGATAGGGCGCGAAGAGAGCGCTGAGGAAGAACAGGACGACGATTACGAGACCGACCGCGCCGAACGGGTTGCGTGTGAGCTCCTTCAGGCCTTGCCAAAAGGCGCGGGCGCGCCTTGCAGCCGGCGTCTCGGGCAGGGAGGAGGAAGGGACATCGGGTGCGACGGCCATGTCAGAGATTCGCTCTCATGCGAGGGTCGAGGGCGGCCGCGACCAGGTCGGCGATGAGGGTGGCGGTGACGAAAAGGATCGCCGCGGTCATCACGCCGCCCTGAACGACCGGATAGTTGCGCGCCACCACCATGTCGTAGATCAGCTTGCCGATGCCCGGCCGGGAGAAGATGATCTCGGCGAACACCGCGCCCGAAAATGCGCTGCCGAAGCCCATGCCGAGAAGCGTCACCGTGGGCAGGATCGCCACGCGCAGCGCATAGCGGTAGACGACGACGCGCTCGGGCAGGCCGAAGGCCCGGGCCGAGCGGATATGCGTCTCGCCCAGCACCTCCAGCATCGAGGCGCGCACCATGCGCGCCAGATAGCCGACCCAGCCGAGCCCGACCGCGAAGGCGGGCAGCACCAGATGCCAGAGCTGGTCGCCCAGATCGCCCGCCTCGCCCGCGCCGATCACCGGGAACCAACGGAGGGTCACCGAGAAAATGAGCAAGGAATAGATCGAAACCACGAAGGAGGGGATGGTGATCGTGGCGATCGAGATCACACCCGTCAGCCTGTCGATCCAGGAATTGGGATGGGCCGCCGAGAAGCAGCCGAGCGGAATGCCGATGAGGATGGCCCACCCGAGCGAGGCGAAGGCGAGCGCGATCGTGTAGGGCAGCGCCTCGGCAACGATGCGGCTCACCGGCCGCTCCGAGAAGATATCCTCGCCCAGATTACCTTGCAGCGCGTTCCAGGCGAAGGAGAGAAAGCGTACATGGACCGGCTTGTCGAGCTGCATCTTCTCGATAAAGCGCGCCTCCATCTCCGGCGTGGCGTAGGGTCCGAGCGCCACAGCAGCCGGATCGCCCGGGATCAGATGAATCAGGCAGAACAGCGTGAAAACGATCGCCGTGACGATCACCGCGGTCAGGCCGATGCGCTTTGCGGCGTAGAACAGCAACGGGTTTGCCCTCCATTGGCGGCGAGAACCGGTCCTCGTTCAAGCCTTCTTGAAGTAAGCGTATTCGAATTCACCGCCGGGAACGATAGAGGGCACGATCGCGGTGCGATGGATGAAGGACTCGGGGTCGTGCCATAGCCACACATAAGCGCCGGTGTCTTCCATGATCTGCTGCATGCGCAGATACATTTCGGCTCTCTTCTCCGTGTCGGACTCCTTGGCCGCCGCCAGATAGAGTTCCTCGAACTCCGGATCCGTCCAGCGCTCCCAATTCCAGTTGCCAATCTGCTCCTTGACGAACCAGTTGACGTAGCCGGACGGATCGAGCCCGCCGCCGAAACGCGTGAGGTAGATCTGCAGGTCCTTCCACTCCTCGCCTTTTTTCTCGCGACCCTGATTCCAGTAAGTTCCGACCTCCAGGGGAATAATGTTCACCTTGATGCCGACCGCCGCGAGATTGGCCTGGAAGACCTGGGCGATGACCAGCCGCTCGGGAAGGTTCATGGTCTTCAGGTCCAGCTCGAGCCCGGAAACGCCGGCTTCCGCCAGAACGGCGCGCGCCTTCTCGGGATCGTAATCATAGCCCGACTTTTCGCGATGCCCCGCGAGGCCGGGCGGGATGATCCCGTTCGCCTTGATCACCGATCCCGAGAAGCCCGCCTGCAGGGCGGTGTCGACATCGATCGCGTGCTGGATGGCCTTGCGCACCCGAATGTCCGACAATTTCGGGTGCTCGGTATTCATGCCGAGCCAGGCGTAGTTCAGATGCCCCGCATTGGCGATCGCCGAACCTGCCGGGAGCGCCTCCTCATAGCGAAGGAACCCCTCCGGCGAAATCTGTGTCACGTCCAGTTCACCCGCCTCGTAGGCAAGCTCGGCGGCCGTGATCTCGGCCACGAGAATCGCCTGAACCTCGTCGAAATCCGGCTTTTCCCCCGGCCACTGCGGGTCCGGCACCAACGACATGCGTTGCTTTGGAATCCACTCCTTGACCATGTAGGGACCACAGGTCGCGGGCATCTCAACGGTATATTTGCCGCCGGCCGCCTCGACCGCCGCTCGGCTTACGACGCAGGCCATGCCATGCGCCAGGACGGTGAGCGTGAATGCCGGAAAGGGGTAGGCGAGAACGATGTTGCCGCTGTATTCGCCGGTCACCTCCACGCGGTCGAAAGCGGCCCACTTGTCCTTCCATTGCGAGTCCCCCTTGGCGCGCTCGAAGGAATACTTCACGTCCTCGGCGGTCAGTTCGCCGAAATCGCTCGACCAATTGAAGCCGGGTTTGAGCTTGAATGCTATCGTCGTATCGTCGACAATCTCGAAGGATTCGACATAGACGCTGGGCTCCCAGTCGTAGGCACCCCCAGTCGTCACCACGCGCGCCAGACGCGGCAGGGTGGCCGTCATCACCTCGCGCTCCTGCGTCGTCCCCATCGTCAGCGGGTCGAGGGACTCGATATCCGCCTTGTTGCGCGAGCGCAGGATCGTCCTGCCCTGGGCATATATCACCTCGCCGGTCAGGCAGCCGGCGGTCAACACCCCGGCGCCCAGCATCAGGTCGCGGCGTGAAATCCCTTCCTGCAACATGATTACCTCCGCTTTCAGCGCTGGCAGGTCGCTCCCTCTTCGAGATGGCCCTGATGCGCCACTATCAACGTTCCACTCCAAAGATAATTGTATACCGGATACATTCTTTTTCAAGCTGAAATTTGCGGGAGGATTAGGCGAGACGAGGCTCTGTGAGAGCGAAGATCGGCCTCCGTGACGCATTCCTCGACAAGGATCGCGCCAGGGGGCGGGGTGAGAGAAGCCATCCGGCTGGATGGGCCCGGCGCATCCCGCGCCGGGGCGGCCAGCGCGGCCAGGCTCGACCGCGAATTCCGCTGTCGGCGTCTTGCTGCAGAAAAACGACCGGGATCGCGGGCATCGGCCTGTGGAAATATTTATCCCGGAAGGACGGGCGCGGCTGATGACGCTCAGATACCGTCCCGTGGGATCTTTTCCAGCCAGCTTCTAGCGAAGACAGGATGGCCGCTCTCATAGGCCTGCTGGTGCGCCTCCACCGCGAAGTGCTCCGCATCGGCCGTCACTGTACAGGACATCTCCACCCGGAGGTCGAGCTGCCCGGCGCGGAAATAGACCATCTCGGCCTCGAACTCGGCCGTCGCCGTCAGCGGATCGTCGTCAACGATCGACCGCCGCTCCCGCCAGCGGCGGCCGAACTTCCAGCCGAACCGGTCGATGCGCTTGCGGCCGAAATCCTTTTCGTTCGTGACGGTCACGCGGCCCGTGGCGTGGTCATGCGTGATCGTCGTGGTCTTCGGGCTGACGGGGCGAATGGCCGTCGCGGCAAGCGGCGCGCTCCCCTCGGGCTCGGGAAACGCCGGCAGATCCGCATCCTCTCTGCGGTCGGGCCGGATCGGCAGGAAGAGCCGACTGGCGCCGGCGTGAAGCATCAGCGAGATCGGTTCGGGCGAGGGCCATACATTCGGCCAGAACGATGTGGAGACCGCGATACGGATGCGGTGGCCAGCCGCGAACTTGTGCGCGACCTCGTGCAGCCTCACCGTCACCCGCCGCCGCTCGCCGGGCGTGACTGGCGTCACGGTCTCGTGCGTCGCATCGTGGGTAAGGTTGTGGAGGCCGAAGGCGACGCGCGTCGACGACCCGTCGGGCGCGACATCGCACAGGCGCACGCAGACGAAGGCTTTTGGACGATCCACGGCGAGATCGAGCACCACCTCGGGAGCGCCGAGCACGGCGGTCGGCTGTTCGAGCGGCGTGCCGTCGAAGGAGATGGAGCGCGCATCGTCGATCCTCTGGTCGGCAGGATCTTCCGCCGCCGCGTCCATGTCGCCGTGATTGTACCAGACAGGGCTTGCAATCCCGACGCTCTGCGGACATCGCACGGTCAGCGGCGTTTCGGGGCCACCCTCGGCCCCGATTCCGTCGGCATTGAGCGCAAGTTCCCGCCTCTCGATGCGCGGCGACGGCCAGACTTCCTCCGCGATCCACTCGCCCGGGCGCTCCCGGTGCCGCGTCCTCGGTGGCACGCTGTGCTGCATCCACACACGGTAAGCCGGCTCGTCCATGATGCCGGTGTCGGCGCCCTTCAGCCAGTGGTCCCACCAGCGCAGGCATTCCTGAAGGAACCCGATCTGCGGCCCGGGCTCGGCCTGGTGCGCGTAGTTGTGGCCCCACGGCCCAACCAGGCCCTTGCGCGGCGCCTTCAGGTGCTCGACTACGGAGGCGACGGTGCTCGGATAGATGTCGGCCCAGCCACCCACCGCGTAGACCGGGCACTCGATGGCGGCATAGTCCTCGCACACGGACCCGTGCTTCCAATAGGCGTCGCGGCGCTGGTGTCGGAGCCAGTCGATCACCCAGGGCTGGTTCGCCTCCAGCCGCTCCAGCCACATCTCGCGCCATTTTTCGCCCACGACGTCGGGGTCCGGCGGGCGGGCGTTGTGGCCGAACATCTGAAAAGCCCAATAGAGGTTGTGAGTGAGCAGGCAGCCGCCCTTGTAGTGGATATCCTCGGTGTAGCGGTCGACCACGGAATAGACCGTGATGATGCATCTGAGCGCCGGCGGCCGCCGGGCTGCGACCTGCAGTCCGTTGAAGCCGCCCCAACTCTTGCCGATCATGCCCACCTTGCCCGTGCACCAGGGCTGTGCCGCGATCCAGGCGATCACCTCCAGCCCGTCGTCCTGCTCCTGCTTTAGATATTCGTCGTGCAGGATGCCCTCGGAATCGCCGCTGCCGCGCATGTCGACCCGGATCGCGCAATAGCCGTGACCGGCGAAATAGGGGTGCATCGTCTCGTCGCGGCCGGCCGTCTGGTCGCGCTTGCGGTAGGGGATGTATTCGAGGATCGCCGGCACCGGATTGTCCAGAGCGCCCTCCGGCAGCCAGTAGCGCGTGGCGAGCCGCGTTCCGTCCGACATCGGTATCCACTCGTTCTCGACTTCCCGGACTCGGTGGGGAAATGTCAATCTCACGCGCATTGGCCACTCCTCTCCTACATTCCTGCCTTCATCCGTCCCGCCATGATCCCTTGGGCCATCCGCCCTCTCTTCTAGCCTTTCGAACCCGAATGACGCGAGGGATCCTCCGCCGGCTTGCAATTGGTTCTAGCATTGATGTATACGGTATTCAAGAACGACTCCGGCGATTTCCGGAGGGGGGCCTGCCGTTCGGCGGGACGGAGGCATGGTGCCGGAACGACGAGAGCCTTTGGGAGAGAGGAGGGGAGTGGATGAAGACGAGGACCGAATTTCCGCATCGCGCCCGTGAAGTGGAGCACGCGTGGGTACCGCTCTCGGATGGCACCAAGCTCTCGGCACGCTATTGGCTTCCGGAGGATGCCGCCGAGAATCCGGTTCCCGCCATCCTCGAATATTATCCCTATCGCAAGCGCGACCACACGCGCGTGCGCGACGAGACGATGCACCCCTATTTTGCCGGCCACGGCTATTGCGCGTTCCGCGTAGACCTGCGTGGCAGCGGAGAGTCCGACGGCATCCTCCACGACGAGTATCTCGCCCAGGAGCAGGACGACGCGCTGGAGGTGATCGCCTGGATCGCGGCGCAACCCTGGTGCTCCGGCAAGGTCGGCATGATCGGCAAGAGCTGGGCCGGCTTCAACACGCTGCAGATCGCCGCCCGCGCTCCGCAAGCGCTCGCCTGCATCGTCACCGTCTATTCGACGGACGACCGCTATGCGGACGACGTGCACTACATGGGTGGCTGTCTGCTGACCCACAATGTCGACTGGGGCTTCCGCATGTTCTGCCGCAACGGCCAGCCGCCGGATCCCGATCTGGTCGGGCCGCGCTGGAAGGAGATGTGGCTCGCGCGGCTCGAGGAAAACCGCCCATGGCTCACCCGGTGGCTCGAGCACCCGCGCCGCGACGCCTATTGGAAGCACGGATCCGTGTGTGAGGATTTTGCGGCGATCAAGTGTCCGGTCTATGCCGTCGGCGGCTGGGGAGACGGATACTCCAATGCCGTGCCGCGACTGCTCGCCGGCCTCCAGGTGCCGTGCAAAGGGCTGATCGGTCCCTGGGGTCACCAATATGCGCACCGGGCGAGCCCCGGTCCGCGCATCGGCTTCCTGCAGGAATGCCTGCGCTGGTGGGACCACTGGCTGAAGGGCATCGACACCGGCATCATGGAGGAGCCGGCCTATCGCGTCTGGATGCAGGACACGGTGGAGCCCTCCTCGGTCCAGGAGGAACTGCCCGGCCGCTGGGTGGCGGAGGACCGCTGGCCCTCGCCGCGCATCGAGACGCGGGAATTCGCGATCAATCCGGACGGGCCGGGGGACACCGCCAAGGCCGAGGCGGCTTTTACTCTCGAGCCATGCCAGACGGTGGGCCAGGCCAGCCCCTTTTGGATGAACAAGGGCACGAGCGACGGAGCGCCGGAGGACCCGGAGGACCAGCGGGTGGACGATGCCCGCTCGTTCTCCTTCGATACGCCACCGCTTAAGGAGGACCTGGAGATCCTCGGAGCGCCGGTCGTCGTCCTGGAGGTCTCCGTCGACCGGCCCGTCGCCTTCGTCTGCGTGCGCCTGTGCGACGTCGCGCCGGGCGGCGCGTCGACCCGCATAAGCTACGGTCTCCTCAACCTCACCCATGACGCGACGCATGAAAGGGTCGAGCCGGTGACCCCCGGCGAACGGAAGCGCATCCAGGTCAGGCTCAACGATGCCGCCTACCGCTTCCCCGCCGGACACCGCATCCGTGTCGCCTGCTCGACATCGTTCTGGCCCCTGGTCTGGCCGTCGCCCTCTCCGGTCACGCTGACGGTCCACACGGGCGCGAGCCAGCTACGACTGCCCGTCCGCCCGCCGCGATCGGAGGATGCGGATTTGAGGTCGTTCGCGCCGGCCGAGCAATCGCCGGCATTGCCGACCACGGAGCTGCGCCCTCCCGCCGGCCGGACGGCCACGGTCCTGCGCGATCTCGGCCAGGGCCGCATCACGGTGCATGACGTCAGGGACACAGGTAGGGTCCGTATCGACGCGAGCGGCTGGGAATACAGTTCCATCGTCGAAACCGAGCGGTCGATCGTCGAAGGCGATCCGCTGTCGGCGCGTGTATGGATGCGCTGCGAGTTGGCCTTCGGTCGTCACGGCGACCTCGACCTGTGCATCGAGGGGTCCACGGCGATGACCTCAACGGAGGACCATTTCCATCTCGAAACGCGCATGAGCGCCTATGAAAACGGACGGCCTGTCTTTGCCAGGAGCTGGCTCGACAAGATCCCGCGCGACGGGATCTGAAGCCGCCTCTCAACCCAAGCTGCGCCTGTCTTCCAGATAAGCTATGCGCTCCCGCGCCTCGCGGATCGCCGCCCGGTCCAGCGTGGCCGTCAGCATGGTCTCCCGGGCGTCCTCCGCCCGCGCGAGGTCGGTGCCGTGCGGCGAGGCGATGCAGCTCTTTCCCAGGAAGGGACGGCCGTCGAGATGCGCCCCACCATAGTTGGCGTAGGCGACAAACAGCCCGTTCTCGAAGGCGCGCGCCGGCACCACGCGCTCGGAAATGACGCTCCAGCGGTCGCCGACGCCGGTGGGCGCGACGACGAGGTCGGCACCCGCCAGCGCATAGCCGCGAACAGTCTCCGGAAACTCGAAATCATAGCAGATCAGCATCCCGACACGCCAACCTTCCAGATCGAACAGGACAAGCTCCTCGCCGGGCGTGAAATTCGCGCGCTCAAAGGCGTTGCACTGGTGCAGCTTGCGGAAGTTCGCCAAGACGTCGCCCTTTTTATCAAAGCAGATCGCGGAATTGTGGAACCGGCCGGCCGCCTCCTCGGGATAGCCATAGGCGACCGCCGTGCCCCATTTCCTTGCAAGCCCTGCGACCGCCCGGGCGAACGGCCCGTCGCTCGGCTGGGCGAGTTCGGGCAGGCGTTCGCCGATATCGTAACCAGACAGGAACAGTTCCGGGCAAACAAGCAGGTCGGCCGTGCCGCCGGTCTCGCGCAAAAGCGCATCCAGCCGCTCGAGCCGAGCATCGGCGCCAAGATCGTTCGAAGCCATCTGGAAAAGAGCGAGGCGCAGCGGCCGGTCGGGCGCGCGATTGGAAAACGCTGCGGCGTTTCGGGAAACGCGGCTCGGAATCCGGCGCCGCTCACCGTCATGAGAGTAGAAGCTCATCGATCCGCCCATCCGGGTCCCTTCCCAGCTCGTCCGTTCTTCATCGGCGAATTCTAGCTCGGCATCGCCTTGTCACGATATGTCTTGATCAGGCCGAGCACGCGATCGATGTCGTCACCGTTGTTGTAGAGGTGCATGGAGAAGCGGAGCATGCCCCGCCTGGTCGTCAGCCCGACCTGCCGGTCTTTCAGGAAGCGGTAGAGCTCTCGCAGCGCCGGATCGGTTTCGTCATCGCGCATCGTCTCGCTGAAGCGACCGACCGTCACGATGTGCGACAGACTAGATGCCCGCGGCATGGCGCCGTCCGCGCAGACCGGAAGAGCGAGTTGCCGCACGCCTTCGGTCAGCCGTAGCGCCAGGTCGCGGAGATAGGTTTCTATTTCACGGGTGCCGATCTCCAGCAGGAGGTCGAGAGACGGTTCCAGCGCGAAGATCGCCGGATAGTTGTAGTTTCCGATGTCGAACCGCCGCGCGCCGGGCATGTGCATGTAGCCGCGCCCATGGGCGTGGTCGCTTTCGTGGCTCCCCATAGAGGCCTCATGGGTCTCGCTTCCCAAATCGACACTGAAGCGCGCGAGTGCCGCCGGCCTCAGCTTCTCCGCCCATTCGCGTCGGCAATAGAGGAAGCCGAGACCATAGAGCCCAAGCAGCCCCTTCTGGGTCGATGCAGCGAGCCCGTCCACCTGCATCCTGCGCACGTCGATATCGCTGGTGCCGACCCACTGTGCGCCGTCGGCCAGGAGGAAAATTCCCCTTTCGCGGCAGACCTTGCCCAGGGCCGACACGTCGACGGCAAGCCCGGGCGCGAATGTCACAGGGGAGACGGTCACCAGCCTGGTGCGTTCGTCGATCGCTTTGATCATGGCGTCAAGGTCGATCGCGCCGCTGCTGTCGGCCACGGCGCGCACTTCGATGCCGCAGCGCTTCTCCAGATTGAGCCAGGGAAAGACATTGTTCGGGTGTTCGAGGCTCATGCACAGGACGACATTGTCGCCGGCCCGCCAATCCATCGCGGCGGCGATGATGTTCAGCCCGTCCGAGACGTTCTTGGTGAAGGCGACCTCGTCCGGCTCGGCCTTGATCAGCCGGGCGATCTTTCCGCGGCAGCTTTCGACCTTCTCGAAGCACTCCTGCTTGTCCAAGAGACCGTCGCGCAGGATGTCGAGGTGCCTTTCGATCGCCATACGGGTGTCAATGGAGAGCAGGCCGCGCGCCGCTACGTCCAGATATGTTCCGTCCAAGGTCCCGGGAAATCGTCCTCGCACGCGCTCGAAGATGTCACGGCGCTCGGGGGCGGTCGATGGTTCGCTTTGCAGCATGGTTGCCTCGTGTTGCCGGGCCGCGCCCTCTCCTTCCGCTCTGTCGCCGCAATTGTCGGCGGAGAGGGCCATATCGACCGGGTTCTGCAGCGATCCGGCCAGCATCGCTCTACCTCAATGTGGAATACAGTATACACATTTAACGAATGTTCGGCGTCCGGTCAATCCGCAATCTCGGTCTTCCATTTTTCGCAGAGCCCGACAGCTCCGGGTGGACGATGAGACCGGCTCTTGAGAACCGTATCGATTTGCTCGTCCAAGGTTCTTCTTACCAAGAGGTTCGTTGGCTCTGTATCGCCCCGTTGCCATATGACTTGATCAACCCGAGGACGCGTTCGATGTCATCGCTGTTGTTGTAGAGGTGCATCGAGAACCGAAGCATGCCTCTTCGTATGGTCAGCCCCACGTTCCGGCTCCTGAGGAACCGGTAGAGGCCCGCCAACTCCGGATCGGCTTCGTTGTCGCGCATTGTCCGGCTGAACCGGCCGACGGTCACGATGTGCGATGGACGCGATGCACCCGCTATGGCGCCATCCGCGCAGACCGGAAGACCGAGTCGTCGCACGCCATCGGTGAGCTGTACCGCCAGGTTCCGGGTATGGTTTTCTATTTCACCGGTGCCGATTTCCAGGAGGAGGTCGAGAGACGGCTCCAGCGCGAAGATCGCCGGATAGTTGTAATTGCCGATGTCAAACCGCCTTGCTCCCGGCATATGAACGTAGTCGCGTCCATGCGCATGAGCGCCATAGTGGTTGCCCATGGAGGCCTCGTGGGTCCCGCTTCCGAGATCGACGCTGAAACGCGCGAGCGCTACCGGGTTGAGCTTCTCGGCCCATTCGCGCCGGCAGTAGAGAAAACCGAGGCCGTAGAGACCGAGCAGGCCCTTCTGGGTCGATGCCGCAAGCCCATCCACCTGCATCCTGCCCACGTCGATGCCGCTGGCGCCGACCCACTGGGCGCCGTCCGCCAAGAGGAAGATCCCCCTCCCCCGGCAGACCTTGCCCAACGGTGTCACATCGACGGCCAGACCGGGCGCGAAAGTGACGGGCGAGAGCGTTACCAGCCTGGTCCGCTCATCGATCGCGCCGATCATGGCGTCGATGTCGATCGCGCCGCTGCGGTCCGCCACGGCGCGCACTTCGATGCCGCGCCGCCTTTCGAGATTGAGCCAGGGAAAGACGTTGTTCAGATGCTCGAGGCTCATGCACAGGACGATATTGTCGCCGGCCCGCCAATCCATCGCGGCGGCGATGATGTTCAGCCCGTCCGAGACGTTCTTGGTGAAGGCGACCTCGTCCGGCTCGGCCTTGATCAGCCGGGCGATCTTTCCGCGGCAGCTTTCGACCCTCTCGAAGCATTCCCGCTTGTCCAGCCGACCGTCGCGCAAGGTATCGAGATGCCTCTCGATCGCCGTGACGGAATCAACGGAGAGTAGGCCGTTCGCCGCCACGTCCAGATAGGTTCCGTTGGCGGCTCGCGGAAATCGCCTTCTCGCATCCTCGAACACGTTGCGATGTTCCTGGCCGGTTGCAATGTTGCTATGCAGCATGATTTTGGCGGTCTCCGCCCTCTCCATTCCGCTTCTCGAGATGATTGCTCCGACGGGAACGGGCCGCGTTAATTTCGCGGGCCATCGAAACCTCAACGAAACGTTTTTTTCTGAATACGGTATACTTTTATAGCGGATGTGCGTTGTTTGGTCAACCAATGAACTTGGCACCGCCGAGGGAGCAGCATTCGGACTTGTCGGCCGAGGAATCGACGCACCTGCACGCCGAACTTTCCGATTGCCCCCGAAGGCCGAGGGGCGATGGCGTCGTTCATTCCCGGCAGAATTCAAACTTCTTGCAAATTTCTGTATTCTGTATACTATTGAAGGACTCTCATTGGCACCAACGATGCGAGAAGAGGAGAGTTCGAGGGGAACTGGCCCAAATAAGCCGGAACAGGAGGTTTCAATGCCAAGGAAACAGCTGTCACGCCGCATGTTCATGCACGGAGCCGCCGGTGTCGCGGGACTGACGGCTTTAGGTTCCTCAGTCGAAATCATCCACGCGCAAGGCAAGAAAATCCTGAGGACCCGGGCCTATCGAGACCTGGAAAATCTAGACCCGGCATACATGATAGGAAACGTCGACATCGAAACCCAGATGCCCACGATGCCGCGGTTGGCCAGGGTCGTGAAGGAGGGGGATTTCTTTACCTGGGCTCCAACGGAATACATGGAAAGGCTGGAGCAGACCGATCCGACCCGTTACGCCTTTGAACTCAAGCCGGGGTTCATGTGGACCAACGGCTATGGCGAGCTGACCGCCGAAGACGTCAAATATTCCTATGGGCGGATGATAGGTTCCCAGTATGGAACCGGATTCTTCAACGCCCTCGATCACGTCGAGGTCACCGGCAAATACAGCGGCGCCATCGTTCTGAAGCAGCCTGAAGAGGCCTTTGCGGTGAACACCATCGGCGGAGATCCAGGCTGCCTGGTCTGCAAGGAGGCGACCGAGGCGATGGGCGGGAAATACACGACGGAGATACCCGCAACCTGCGGTCCCTACGTGGTCAAGGAGTGGATGCCGAAGCAGCGCATCGTATTCGCACGCAATGACGAATGGCCGGGTCCAAAGCCGGATTTCGACGAGATTCAGCACATCGTCATCACCGAGGCAGCGGCGGCAGATCTCGCATACGAGGCCGGCGAAATCGACTGTACCCGGATCGCGGCCGCGACCTTGAAGCGCTATACGGAAAATCCGCCTCCCAATTCCAAGATCACGATCGCAGGCTACCTCAATTATGGGTGGCTCGGCATGAATACGCAGCATCCGAAGCTTTCGGACATCCGGGTTCGCAAGGCTATCCAGCACGCGATCGATACCGAAACGGCGGTGGCTGCCGGTTTCGGCGATGCGGCCATGGTCTCCTACGGCGTCGTCGCGCCTGGAGTTCCCGGCCGACGCCAGGAGAAAGGCCACAGTTATGATCCCGACCGCGCGCGGGCACTTCTAAACGAAGCCGGGGTTTCGGGTCTGGAGCTGGACCTGAAGGTAATGAACATGCAGGAGCGCATGAACGTGTCCCAGGTCATCCAGGCCAATCTTGCGGATGTCGGCATCAAGGTGAACGTCATTCCCCTCGAAACCGGCACGTTCTGGAACCAGGGCCGGGAAAGCAAGGGAGACGAGTGGAAGGACCTGCAGATCTACGTGACCCGTTTCGGGACCGGTCTGGTGGCGGAGGCTTCCTTCGAATGGTTTGTCAAAAGCCAGATCGGCGTCTGGAACTGGGAGCGTTGGTCGGACCCCGAGTTCGACAAACTGTATGAAAGTCTGAGGGTAGAGACCGACGACAAGAAGCGGGCCGAGACCGCCTTTCGGATGCAGGAGATCATGGAAGACACGGGTGCCTATGTCTGGCTCTGGCATGAGCCGGAGGCTTTCATCCATCCCGACGATATCGAGATCTCCATCACGCCGACAGGCAACATGGATCTTCGCAGATTCAGGACACTTTGAGATTTGCGCAGGGACGTGCCCGCACCGGGCTCGTCTTCTGATGGAGGCCCTGTGGGACTTTGAGCCGGCACCGGCTACGCGGGTGGCCTGAGCAAAGTCGACCGCAGATGAACGAGAGGTTGAAGGCTTCATGCCATATCCGAACCTGACTTCGCCGATCGCGATCGGACGTGTGACGCTCCGCAACCGCATTGTCTCCTCGGCTCATGGGACGGATATGAGCAGCAACGGTCTGCCCAGCGAGCGCATCGTCGCCTACCACGAGGCGCGCGCCAGGGGCGGCGCCGGCCTGATCATCAGCGAAGCAGCTTCCGTTCATGAGACGGCCGTCGGCACAGGTCGCTATGCGACGGCCCACACCGACGCGTGCATCCCCGGCTACCGAAGACTTGCGGAGGCGGTGCATCGGCATGGGACGGCAATATTCGGACAGCTCTACCACCCCGGGCGCAGTTCGATTGCGGGCAGCACCCAAGACGGCACCATCGCCGTCATGTATGCGCCCTCGGCTATCCCCGCCGAGATCAAGCACTTTACGCCGCGGGCAATGCCGACCAGCCTGGTCCGCGACGTCGTCAGAAGCTACGGCGACGCCGCCCGGCGCATGGTCGAAGCCGGCCTGGATGGAGTCGAGGTCATGGCCCACCACAGCCATCTCGTCTCGCAATTCCTCAACCCAAGAAGCAATCGACGGTCGGATGTGTATGGTGGCAGCTTTGACGGCCGGATGCGGTTTCTCATTGAAATCCTCCGTGAAATCCGCGCGAGCGTGGGCGAGGCAATAGCGCTGGGCGTGCGCATTTCCTGCAACGAACAGGCGACATCCGGGCTCAGGCCGGACGAGACCCGTCGCATCGCGCAGGCGGTGAATGGGCTCGGGCTGGTGGACTATTTCAGCATCAATTCCGGATCGGTGGCCGCCTATGACGGCAGCATCCACGTGGTGCCGCCGATGGCGATCAAGGCGGGATACATCGGCGCGTATTCGGCGATGATCAGGGACGTGGTCACAAAGCCCGTCATCGCCTCCGGCCGCATCAACACACCGGAGCTTGCCGAAGCCATCATCGCCTCCGGGAAAGCCGATCTCTGCGGCATGGTGCGTGCAATGATCTGCGACCCCGAATTGGCGAGCAAGGTAGCCGCCGGAGCTGCCGAAACGATCCGTGTCTGCATTGCCTGCAACCAGGCATGCATCGGTCACAGCAACAAAGGAGCGTCACTCTCCTGTATCCAATACCCCGAAAGCGGTCGGGAGCTTCAGTTCGGCAATCTGATCCCGGCTAACGAACCGTGCAGGGTGCTTGTTGCCGGCGGCGGTCCGGCAGGGCTGAAGGTGGCCGCGACAGCCGCCGCGCGGGGTCATACCGTAACGCTTTTCGAACGCGCCAGGGAATTCGGCGGACAAGCGCTGCTTGCCGCGGCCCTTCCGGGACGTGCCGAATTTGGCGGCCTCGTCAGCAACCTGATCGGCGAAGCCGAACGCGCCGGGGCGCAACTCGTGCCCGGCGTTGCCGTGACGCGAGAGCTTGTCGAGCGCGAGGCACCGGACGTGGTGATTGTGGCGACGGGCGCCACCGGCAGGAGGCCGAACGCAGACGCCGAGCCTGATGGTGCGGACGCTTCGAAGATACTGGGGATATTGCGCGACAATGCGGGCGCGCATCGCAAGCGCAAGCTCTCTTTGGAACTTGCCGAGGCGGGCGTGGGAAAGGATGTCCTGATCGTGGATCGCCGCCTCGATTGGGTTGCGATGGGGCTGGCCGAGCAGCTTGCGCGCGGTGACTGCAGGGTTCGCCTTGCCGTCCTTGGTTACATGCCTGGCCAGAACATTCCCAAACACGTGCGTGATCACTGGGCCGGGGTGCTGCATCAACTCGGCGTGGTGGTCATGCCCTACATGCGCTTCCTCGACCTGAGCGGCGATGCGGCACGCCTCGCACATATGACCGGGGGCGGTGAATCCATGGTGCGGCCGGTCGACACGATCATCGACGTCGCTCCCTTCATAGCTGACACGGCATTGGAGGAATCGCTCGTCGGCTATTCCGGGAACGTGCATGTGATCGGCGATTGCCTGTCGCCGCGAACAGCCGAGGAAGCTGTTTTTGAGGGGCTGAAGGCCGGAACCGCTGCCGAGCTGGAGCAACGCCGCAGCCTGCATCTTCTCGGCGGCGCCGACATTCCAGTACCGGTCAGGCTGGGAGCGGCCTAGGTGTCGCGACCGGGTCGCCGACTCTCGTGGAGGTGGCGGCTCGTGATGAACCCAGGAAGACGGAAGGAGAATTCTTAGTGAGCGAACTTGGTCTTGAGCAACTTGAACAATGGCTGGCTGGCTACAAGCACAGCTGGGAGAAGCAGGACGTGGACGCGTTCGTTTCTCTCTATACGGATGATGCGGTCTATGTCGATCGGCCTTTCAGCGAGCCGGTGCAGGCGCGCGACTTTCACCGGTTCTGGACGGAACTCGCCACGCGGCAGGCGCAAAACCACATCGAGTTCGAAGTCCTGGGGGTCAACGGACCGGTCGGCATCGCGCATTTCAGAGCGAACTACTACCGCACCACCACGGGCGAGCATCGCACGGGCGATGGAATCTTTGTGCTGAGCTTCGACGAGAGCGGCCGTTGCCGCGTGTTTCGCGAGTGGCAGCACTGGTATCCCGTCGATGGCAAACCGGCACGATAGAGCCCGGCCTGCGCCGATTGCGCAGACGACGGCCGTGTCGGCCGCTTGGACGATCAATGCAAGGTTGAAACGCCGATGCCATATCCGAACCTGATGTCCCCGACCGAAATCGGGCCCGTGCGGTTGCGCAACCGCATCGTGTTTTCGGCGCATGGAACAAAGATGAGCACGCGCGGTGTGCCGGACGAGCGCCTCGTCGCCTATCACGAGGCGCGGGCAAGGGGCGGTGTGGGCCTCATCATCTGCGAGGCGGCCTCCGTCCATGAAACGGCCGGCGGATCGAGCAGCTATGCCGTCGCCTACACCGACGACTGCATCCCCGGCTACCGGCGCATTGCAGGGGCCGTGCACCGGCACGGCACGAAAATTTTCGGCCAACTCTATCACCCTGGCCGGGGCGATATCGCCGGCGGCAGCGACGATGGAACGATTTTTCCGATCTACGCGCCGTCCGCCATCGCCTGCGAAAGCAAGCAATTGACGCCGCGGGCCATGCCGGTCGGCCTGGTACGCGAGATCGTCCGAAGCTATGGCGAGGCGGCCCGGCGCATGGCGGAGGCCGGTCTCGACGGCGTCGAGGTCATGGCCCACCACAGCCATCTCGTCTCGCAGTTCCTCAATCCGCGAAGCAACCGGCGGAACGACGCCTACGGCGGCAGCTTCGAGAACCGCATGCGCTTCCTCGTCGAGATCCTCCATGAAGTGCGTGCTGAAATCGGCGATGGCTTCGCGCTCGGCGTGCGCATATCGGGCGACGAGCAGGCGACCTTCGGCCTCAGGCCGGATGAGACCAACGCCATCGCCCAGGCAGTCGACCGGCTCGGGCTGGTCGACTATTTCAGCGTCAATTCCGGCTCCTGCTCGGCCTTCGACGGCAGCATCCACGTCGTGCCCCCGATGGCGATCGAGGCCGGCTATGTCGGCAAATATTCCGCAGCCATCAAGAAAGTGGTGACGAAGCCCGTCATCGCCACCGGCCGCATCAACACGCCGGATCTCGCGGAAGGAATCATCGCCTCGGCAAAGGCCGATCTCTGCGGCATCGTACGCGGGCTGATCTGCGATCCCGATTTGCCCAGCAAGGCGGCCGCCGACACGCCCCAGACCATCAGGCTGTGCATCGGCTGCAACCAGGCCTGCATCGGTCACAGCCCCAAGGGCGCGCCCATTTCCTGCATCCAATATCCCGAAAGCGGGCGCGAGCTTCAGTTCGGCGATCTGCCGCCAGCGGCAAGGCGCTGCAGGGTTCTGGTGGCCGGCGGCGGGCCGGCTGGATTGAAGGCGGCGGCGGTCGCGGCGTCGCGCGGCCATGACGTCACGCTGTTGGAGAAGCGTAATGAATTGGGCGGCCAGGCGATGCTCGCCGCCGCCTTGCCGGGCCGCGAGGAGTTCGGCGGGATCGTCAGCAACCTTGTCGGCGAGGCGGAGCGGGCCGGCGCCAGGCTCGTGCCGGGCGTCACCGTCACCCGCGAGTTGGTGGACCGCGAAGCCCCGGACGTCGTAATCGTCGCGACGGGGGTCCGGCGCCGAACGCCCGATCTCGGACAGAACGAGGTCGACGCGTGGCGGCTGTTCCAGATTCTCCATGACCATGCCGGCGAACATCGTCGGCGCAAGCTTTTCTGGGAACTCGGCCAGGCGAATGTCGGGGCCGAGGTGGTCGTCGTCGACAGCCGCCTGGACTGGCTGGCGATGGGGCTTGCCGAGCAATTGGCGCTCGGAGGCTGCAAGGTGCGCCTCGCCGTCCTGGGTTACATGCCCGGCCAGAACATACCCAAGCAGGTCCGCGACCATTGGGCCGGTGTCCTGCACCGGCTCGGCGTCGAGGTGCTCCCCTATATGCGGTACCTGGGCGCGGAAGGCGACACCGCCCGGTTTGCCCATATGACCGGTGGCCGCGAGGTGTTGGTGCGGCCGGTCGACACCGTCATCCATGTTGCACCGCCTGTGCCCGAAACGGAACTCGAAGAATCCCTATCGGGCTACACCGGCATCGTCCATATCGTCGGCGACTGCCTCGCGCCGCGAACGGCCGAAGAGGCCGTTCTCGATGGCCTGAAGGCAGGCGCCACCGCTGAGCTGGGACCAGTTCGAGGGCTGCATCTTTTGGATCGCGCCGTTGTCACTCCGCAGGCTCGCATCGCAATGCATACGACGACGCCCCTGCAAGCATCGAAACTGTAGGCGTGGCATCTGCACTGGAGGCCAGCAACAGCATGGAAGGAAAGGAGCCGCCAATGACCTTGGATCCCGAGGACGTTCAGCAATGGCTATCCGGTTACAAGCACAGCTGGGAGAAGCAGGACGCGGATGCGTTCGTCTCGCTCTACACGGACAATGCTGTCTATATCGACCGGCCGTTCAGCAAGCCGGTGGAAGCACGCGATTTTCACCGGTTCTGGTCGGACCTCGCCACGCGCCAGGCCGAGAACCGTATTGATTTTGAGCTGCTCGGGATCTGCGCCGATCGCGCATTCGCCAATTTCGAGGCGACCTATCTGCGCGTCAAAACCGATGAGCGGCGCGCCGGCAACGGCATCTTCATCCTCGATTTCGACGATGCCATGCGCTGCACGAAACTGCGCGAGTGGCAGCATTGGTATTCGCTCGGTAGCGAACCGGACGCGTAGATCCGCCGACCAATTCAACGACGAACCCAAGGAAAGGATGACTCTATGAACGTACTGATAACAGGCGGAGCGGGTTGGTTGGGCATGGCTCTCTCCGAGGTCGTGGCGCAACACCACGTCGTACGAGCCTTTGATCCCCAGCCCTTTCCCGACATCCGCAAAGATTTGCATGTAAAAGGCATCGTTGGCAGTATCACCGACAGGCAGGCGGTGGCGGACGCCGTCTCCGGACAGGACGCGGTCATTCACGCCGCGGTCGCCGACTGGCGCGCGGGCATGCACGAGGTAGGCGACCCGCATCCCTTCGACGTCAATGTGTGGGGCACTTACAATATCCTCGATGCGGCGAGGCTGGCGGGAATCAAGCGGATCATTCTCATCGCCGCGGCCGAGACCCATGTCGACCATTCCCCCGGCACCCTTGTTGACCACAAGACTCCCTATCGCGGCGTGCCGAAAATCTATGACCTCACCAAGCGGCTCCAGGAGGAAATTGGCAGCTGGTTCGCGGCAATGTACGGGCTCGACGTGGTGGCGTTCCGGCTTGGTACAATCGTCGACTTGAAGCTCGGCCGCAAGCGGCACGGCGGACCGGAGGGCTGGAACAAGAGCATGAGAAAACACAGCTGGATCGACCGCTACGACGTCGGCAGGGCTTGCCTGCGCGCCTTGGAGGAGAATCCGCAAGGCTTCCAGGTGTTTCACCTGATCGGCGCGCCGGAGGCCAAGCAGGTGTTCGACGTTGCGAGGACGGAGAAAAGCCTGGGAATCCAGTTCACGACGGAATTCGATCGCCGCCCTGCCGAGGAGCGAGGTGTTTGAACCTCGTCGGAGCGGGCCGGAAAACCATCGGTGCAAAAGCTTGATTACCGGCTCTGAGGGCGTTGAATCGGCGAAATGTCACCACAATTCCTCAATTGAGAGCGATCACATTGGCAGCGCTTCGAGATGGCCCCGCTTCAGAGAGGTTTTCGCCGGTTATACTGCGAGGAAACTGTAGCTTTCACGCAATCCGGCGAACGGGATTGTCCAGCGGGATTGTCAACGCCGCGCCCCATGCACACACGGGCCGTTGCGTTGCCTGGGGGATTCCATTCGATATTCTGGACCCGGTTGTCATCCGCGCCGGCGACGCGCCTGTCGAAATGGAGATCAGACCCACACGCGCACGATGGTTTGTATTTATTCATACGTCCGATGCCAGGCCAGATGACAGCGATGAACATGGCTTCATCTCACCCATGCGCGGCACAGGAAAGCTCGGTGAGCTCGCCGCTTACTATGCGCTGATCTACGACGACGGATCGGTGGAGAAGGCACGTGTCCTGCGCCGCCACCACGTCGGGCCTTTTCACTCCAGATGGGGAGAATTCTGCGTCTGCGCAGTTCAGGCAATAAAGCCAAAGCCGGTAGGCGATTTTGCCGATCAGCCGATTGCGCGAAGCGATCCTGGTCGAGCTCGCAGCCCTGACAGTTGGGGGATGCGCCAAAGGAGGGTGATGATCGAAGGCGGACCTTGGAACAACTATGTCTGGGCGCTCGAAAATCCATATCCGGACAAGACGATAAGGGCGGTTCGGTTCGAGCCGGCATCCGGAGCCATGATCGTTTCCGGATTGGCGGCCGGAGACGCAACGTCGATGCCCCTGCGATGGCAAGCCCGGCGCAAAGCTGTTCTCGGCTTGCCTGAAGGCGTCGAATTTGACTCATCCATGGACGAATTCGGGCAGTTCGGCCAAATACAGCTCGATCTTGGCCAAGTCATCTCCGCCGTGCCGCGGCTGATCTATCCAGACGACGAGTGGAGCGCCACCCGCCACAATCTGCAGCCTCTGCGTTCTCCGAACGAGATGTTCGTCGAATACTCCGCCCATCCCGATGCCGTATTTCATCTGGCAGGCGGCGTACGAATTCCCGCGGCAGATCTCGACCGGTCAAGTTCGAAAAACGGCTGGTCTCTTTGCTCGATCGGAACCAGAAGAAAGCGCATCATCATCAAAGTGATCGACGAGCTTACCGGCAGGATCACGCCGGCCAAGCTGCATGTCCACGGTCCCTATGGCGACTATCTGGCTCCCCTGGACCACCATCGCATCCCGAACCCGCGCTGGTACGAAGGTTTGGATGGCGCCGACCTGGTCCATGGCGATCACGTGTGCGCGTACATTCCTGGAGAGACGACCATCGAGGTACCGTTAGGTGCGATCCATATCGAGGTCACAAAGGGATTCGAGTTCGAACCCGTCCGCCAAACCTTCGAGGTGAACTCCTTAACCGACGTTGTCACGATCGAGCTTGGAAGGCGATTGAACTGGCGGGAGAGGGGCTGGGTAACCGCGGATACCCACGTCCACTTTCTCTCACCTGCGACCGCCATGCTCGAAGGCGCGGCGGAAGGGATCAATGTCATCAATCTGCTCGCAAGCCAGTGGGGTGAGATGATGACCAATGTCGGCGATTTTGACGGCAAGAGCACCTACGGATCGAAGGAAGCAGGTGGGGACGGCGAGCATCTCGTTCGGGTTGGCACCGAAAATCGCCAACGCATTCTCGGCCATATCTCATTGCTTGGCTACAAGGGTAACATCATCACGCCGCTTTGTGCTGGGGGGCCCAACGAATCGGCAATCGGTGATCCGGTGGATATTCTTGTCACCGAGTGGGCGGAACGGTGCCGCGAACAGGGTGGACTCGTGGTGCTTCCTCATTTCCCCGACCCGCGGCTGGAGAGCGCTGCAACATACGTCCTGCGCAAGGCGGACGCCGTGGAGATGTGCTCCCTTTCGGATTTCTATGCCGGCATCGACCCTTACACGCTTTCTGACTGGTATCGATATCTGAACAACGGGTATTTCGTGGCAGCCGTCGGCGGCACGGACAAAATGAGCGCGGAGTTCGCGGTCGGAACGGTCCGAACCTACGCCCGGATACCGCCCGACCAGGAGTTCAGCTACGAGACTTGGATGGATGCCGTTCGATCCTCTCGAACGTTTGTCACCTACGGGCCCTTGATGGAGCTATCCGTCGAAGGCCAGGGTGTAGGAAGCCGGCTTGATCTGGCGGCTTCCGGAGGCACCGTGAATGTCAGTTGGGAAGTCGCGAGTGTAACCGTCCCAATGACTGAAGTGCAGCTGATCGTGAACGGAATGGTTCGCGAGAGCAGGAAGATCAGGAAAGACAAGGATTCGGGTTGCTGGCCGATATCGATAGATCGAAGTTCGTGGATCGCACTGCTCGTTCGCGCGAAATACCCGGACAAGCCGCAGATGATTGCCGCTCATTCTTCGCCTGTCGCGGTGAATGTCTCAGGGTCGGAGCTCTTTTCTGCGACAGATGCACTGACGATCCTTGAGCAGATTGAAGGTGCGATGGCCTATGTGGACACGATTGGTACCCGCGCGGAGACTGAACGCTACAAAGCAATGAGAATGGTGTTGGAATCTGCTCACCGTCGGCTTCACAACCGCATGCATGAGCTGGGCCTTGATCACGGCCACATCACTCGCCATCATCATCATTGAGCGACATCATCGGTCCGTCTGGTTGGCGCGCCGCAGATTGGGCCGGCATAGATGAGCGCGGCCACGGGCTATCCAGACATCCCCGCACGAACGCCGCTTCCAGCCATTCGGACCCGAGGGGAGTTATCAGCCTTTGCTAGTTCACGGAACGGGAGAAGGAAGCTGGAGAAGGAATAGGAAATGGCTGATATCGAAACACGCACGGTCACCTTCTTCAGTCGCGGCGACCGCGTCGTGGGGGACCTTTGGCTACCGGCAGGCCCCGCACCAGACGGCGGCTTTCCCGTCATTCTGTGCCTGCAAGGCTTCGGCAGCTTGAGAAAGACGTCGATACCGGCCATGGCGAAACGGTATGCAGAGGAAGGCTTTGCCGCACTCTCTTGCGACTATCGCGGGTTTGGCGACAGCGAAGGCGATCGCGGCCGTCTGGACCCGCGCCGGCAGGTGGAGGACACGCGCAACGCCATCACTTTCGCTTCGGTCCAGGCGGAGATCGATGCGAACCGGGTTGGCCTTCACGGCTCGAGCTTCGGAGGTGGCGTTGCCCTAAGCGCGACCGCCCAGGACGATCGCGTCAAATGCACCGCCTGCTCAGTCGGGGTGGGCAACGGGCGTCGGTGGCTCCAGAGCCTGCGGCGACATCATGAATGGCTCGAATTCCTTGTCGACATTGAACGTGACCGTATCGGGAGAGTGACGACCGGGATTTCTCGACGTGTGAGTCCTGACTATGTTGTGGTTCTCGATCCTGCCTCGTCGGAACGGCAGAAGACGCTCAATGCCCAAATGCCGGAACGTATCTTCGAAATGCCGCTCGAATGCGCGCAGACGATCATCGAGTGGAGTCCGGAGGACGAGGTAGCGCGGAGCCAGCCGCGGCCGGGCCTCATCATCTCCATGGTGAATGATCTCGTCGTGCCGGATGCGGAGTCCGAAAGCATCTTCCGGAAATGGCCCGGCTCGAAGGAACACACGACCATCCCGGGTCTGCAGCATGGCGACCTGTTCACCGCGGCCCTGCCCGAAGTCTTGGCGGCGGCCATGCCGTTCTTCCACCGTCACCTGGGCTGACCGCGATACAGCGCATCGGCAAGGGCGTCGCCGAATACTCTTCAGCCGTCGACGCGCATGTCCATCGCGGACTCGATCAGGTGGTCTTGCATGAGCTTGCTGGCCAGCGACGCGTCATTTTCTCTCAGCGCATCCAGTATGTTTCTATGTTCTTCGTTCTTCACTCGAAGTCTCTCCAGATAGGCTCCCTTGTCCTTCAACTCGTTCTTGACCTTGTTCAGCAGTGTGGCCCTGTAAAACAGGATCAGCTTCCGAATCGCCTCGCACAAGCCCTTTAGATGCGCATTGTCGCTCAGGTCTATTATCAGGCCATGGAACGAGGAATTGCCGGCAAACACGCGATCCAGATCCTCCTTTGCCAGTGCCTTTTCCGTTTGCTCAATAATAAGCTCGAGCGCTCGGGCCGACTTGGGGGTCGTGAGTTCGGCGGCCTGATGCGCTGCCAGCGCCTCCAGGGCGGCGCGGCAACTGTACAAGCCCTGCAGGTCCTTGTTGGAGACACTTCGAACTTCATAGCCGCCTTGGCTGAGAGGCAGGAGGATGCCCTCCTGTTGCATCTTCCTCATCGCCTCCCGCACCGGCGTACGACTAACCTCAAGGCGTTTCGCCCACTCACGGTCCCTCAGCCTTTGAGCAGGCTCGATTTCGCCGTTCAGAATCTTGTCCCAGAGGATTTCGTGGATCTGCTCGAAAAGGTGAGCAGACCGTTCGGGCAGCCCGGGCTCATTCTTGTCCTTCAGCATACTGTCCACCGCCGATGAGCCTTGAGATCATGGTATTTGTAATTCGGAATACAACCATTTCCTTTTCTAGCCTACCTCGAACGCCACCACCAGAGAGCATTGTTCCGGTGCCTCCACTCACTGGTCGCCTTCCTTCGAGCCATTTTTGCGCTTGACAGCATGGGGTATGAATACGGTATTCCATATCTACTTGCAATGGGCCGGCCTGCCCCGTGCAGGCAAGGTGGAGGGACCGATCTATGATCGAACGTTTTGAAACGAGCGAAAAATCAAGTCGAGTGGTCAAATACAACGGGGTGGTCTACCTGTCCGGCCTCACGCCCGACGATCCGGACGACGACGTGGCCGCCCAGACACGGCAGATCCTGCGCAAGATCGATCATTTCCTGGAGAGGGCAGGGACGGACAAGAGCCGGCTTCTGACCGGCATCGTCTGGACGCGCGAAATCGAGAACATCCCGGAGATCAACAGGATCTGGGAGGAGTGGGTTCCGGAGGGTTGCGCTCCGGCGCGCACATGCGCGCGCGCTACTCCGGCGCGCCACCAGTGCCTCCTCGAAATCACCGTGACCGCCGCGGCCGGCGCGGAATAGGCGGAACGGAAGCATCCCATCACATGAGGTAGGGGTAGAGGTCGATGGTGAAGCGGATAGCGATCGGAAGCTTCATGGGCGAGTGCAATCCGAACGCACCGCCCGTCGCCTGGCCGCATTTCGAGGCCATCGGCTACCGGGAAGGCGAGGCTCTGCTGAAGGAGTTGAGCCTTGCCGCGCCTGCGGTGTCCCGGGAGCTGAAGGGCTTCTACGACACGGCCTTGCAGGAGATGGATGGAGCCCAACTGGTCCCCCTCCTTTATGCCGACGCTTCGGCGGCGGGGCCGATCGATCACGCGTGTTTCGAGGACATCGTCGAGCGCTTGTGCGGGATGCTGAGCGCGGTGCTGCCGCTCGACGGGGTCTATCTGGCTCTCCACGGTGCGGCCAAGACGACGCGGGACGAGGATCCGGAGGCGACGCTGCTTCAGAAAGTCCACTCCGTTGTCGGCGCCGGAATGCCGGTCGTGGCAACGCTCGACATGCACGCAAATGTTTCGGCGGAAGTGGTTCGGGCCGCCTCCGCCTTGATCGGCTACCGCACCAACCCGCATGTCGACATGTATGAGCGCGGAGCGGAGGCCGCTCAAATTCTCGGGCGCCTGGTGGGCGGAGCACGGGTCGTCTCGGCCTTCTACAAGCTGCCGCTCATCGCGCCCTCGCCCACCCATCTGACGGATGCCGATCCGATCAGGAGCATCTGGCGAGAGATGCGCCGCCATTGGCGGCCGCCGATCCTCAACATCTCGATCCTGACCGGATACACCCACGGTGACAGCCCCAAGAGTGGAATGTCGGTCATCGTGACCGGAGAGGGAGACTGCCTACGGGAGGTCAGAACGGCGGGAAGGCGTGCGGCAACGCTGCTCTGGGAGTCGCGGGACGAATTCAAACTCGATCTGATGGGCCTCGAGCAGGCGGTGGAGCTCGCCTTGAAGGCCGTGCGCAACCCAGGCCTGCCCGCGCTAGCCTTCGCCGACACCAACGACAACCCCGGCGGCGGCGCCCGCGGCAACACGATCTGGGCGCTGAAGGCATTCGTGGAAGGCGGCGTGGAGGGGGCCCTGATCGGCGCGCTTTGTGATCCCGCGCTTGCGCGGGCAGCACATCAGGCGGGGGAAGGCTCGTCTCTCCTCGCCGAGTTCAATCGGGACGAGACCGAGCCGACCTCCGGCCGGTTCGACGCGCCCGCGTGCGTGCTGCGGCTGCACGACGGCGAGTGTGTCGGGCGCAAAGGCCTCTATGCGGGTCAGGCGCTGTCGCTTGGGCCGAGTTGCCTGCTGCAGGTCGGTCCCGTGCTGGCGGCGGTGATCTCGAAGCCCCTGCAAACGGCCGATCCGGTCATGTTCGAGATGCTGGGCGTCGACCTGAAGAAGGTGCGCGCGCTCGTCATCAAGTCCCGCGGCCATTTCCGAGCCGGCTTCGACGAATTTTTCACGGGCGCGCAAATTCACGACATCGACGCGCCGGGCCTGACAATGCGGCGCCTCGACCGCATCGACTTCAGGAACATCCGCCGCCCCATTTACCCGCTGGACCGGGATGTCCGTTGGAACGTGCTGGACGGCGAACTTGTCAGCACTTTCCCGGCACCTTAGCGCAACACATCCGCCGGGACGTAGAGCGTGCCGTCGAAGAGCTTGCGGCTGGTACGTAAGAGCGAGACCCCCGAAACGGAGGTGCCCGCACCCGAACCCTCCGTTTCGACGACAACGCTCATGATGCCCGACGGGTGCTCGATCCCGAATTCCCTCTGCCCTCCACCCGGACCGGCGGTCGAGATCTCGGCCGCCACCGTGCCGGGCAGCATCGCGGCGATCGCCAGGCAGACCGCGCCGGAGCCGGAATGGGCGGCGTGGCAGCGTGCGGGCGCGTCGGCCAGCGTCGACAGCTTGCGCGAGCTGATCGATCCGCCGTCGCGCGCCGGCGCGATCATCATGGTTCCGAGCGCGTCGTCGACAAAGGCCTCGCGCAGCCCGAGCCGGCGGCCGGCCTCCCGCCGGATGGGCTCCATCCGCACCGCGAGCGCCTCGTCGGCATCGAGCGCGGCCTTGCTCTCATAACCGGTCCGGCCGACCGCATCGGCACGGAAGATCATCGCCAGCGCGCCGCCGGCGTCGATCACCGTCACCGGCACGCCGTCGATCACCTCGCGCCGATTGCCGGTGGGCGTCGGGGCGCCCGTGCCGGTGAGATTGCCGAAGGGCGCGCGGTAGGTGAGCACCACGGGTGCGGCCGCATGCGAAATCCCGGCAATGGCCGTCTCGCCCCGGTAGGTGACTTCTCCGTCGGGCGAGCGGACCTTGGCCGAGATCAGCATGCGCGAGTCGACGGCGAATATGCGCACCTTCGTCTCGTCCCCATTCGTCCGGACCAGCCCCCGTTCCAGGGCAAAGGGGCCGACGGCTGCCGCCATGTTGCCGCTGGTGCCGCAATCGTCCCTGACCACGGTGCTGCCGGGCGTGAGCTGGATGAACTTGTAGTCGACATCGGCGCCGGGCTCGCGCGAGGGGGAGACGATGACGACTTTGTTCGACAAGGTCTCCGCCCCGCCGACGCCGTCGATCTGGCCGGGATGATCGGGGTTGAGCGCGGCCAGAATGAGCTGGTTGCGCAACACCCGGTCGGCGGGCAGGTCGGAGGCCAGGAAGACGGGGCCCTTGGACGTGCCGCCGCGGTAGAGCGCGCACGGGACCGCCACGAGGCCGTGCTCGATACGCGGGGCCTCCTTCCAGCCGCCGTCTTGGGAAAAATATTTCATATCGCCTCTTCAGAACAGGAAAGACCAACGCCTCGTGGACGACCGGCAATTTCAGACTAGGCAGACGCCCAAGCTTCCACTGCACGACCGAAACGGCTTGCCTACATCGATCTGTATACCGAATTCCAAAATGAGAGGCAATCGACCCCTGAGCAGGTAGAAAGTTTTCGCCACGTAAGCCGATCCATATTCCAGCGCGAAACGACCCAAGGACTGCGGCTCATTTGCAAGCGTCGTAACAGGTCCTTAGGATTCTCGTTCCATGCAGTTCCACTAGCTCGTTTCGAGCTGGTATGCGAGGCGAACAGTCCATGTCCAAGACGCTCAGCGATCGGGTCTTCGAAATGATAAGCGCGGCCATACTCGAAGGCCGCTACACGGCGGGCCAGCGCCTCAGCGAGGCCGAGCTCTCGGCGGAATTCGGCGTCAGCAGGGCGCCGCTGCGCGAGGCGACCAGGCGGCTCGAGGAACGCAAGCTCATCACCCGCATTCCGCGGCGCGGGGTGCGCGTCGCCACGCTTTCGCTGAAGACGCTGATCGAGATCTATACGATTCGCGAGCAGCTCGAGGTTGTCGCCGCCCGGGAGGCGGCGGCAAACATCACCGACGACGAGATCAGGCATCTGCGCGGTCTTCTGACAGCGCACGAGCGGGCAATCGCCGACCTCGACGCCGAGCCCTACGTCCAAGGCGTCCAGAACCAGGACATCCACTATTTCATCACGAAATGCACGCGGAACGAGAGCCTGATCTCGATCCTCTGCGACACCTACTATAACCTCATCAGACTCTCCCGCTTCCAGATCCAGAACATCATTCCGCAGGAGCGCTGGCCGGCAAGGCGAGCATTTATCGAGCATTCGAGGATTGTCGACGCTCTCGCCGACCGGGACGCTGAACTGGCCGAGTTGATGACCCGGCGTCATATAGGAAGCCGCCGCGAGGAGCTGATCAAGGCGCTCGAGGCGCAGAAAGCCTCCGAGGTCGCGCAAGCGCCCCGCAAGCGGCGCCGCGCTAGCAAGACCGATTGAACACCCATAGACGATCGGCCGGAAAGTCGAGCCAGTAGTCGCCGTTCCGCAGGCGTTCGGAGTGCTGCGCACGGATGGTGGTGCCGCCGATGTCGAAGATGTGCTCCCAATGACCGCCGAGATACATCGCGCCTGCCAAGGCCGCCTGGCATCGGTTCTCCCCGGGCGCGTCCGCAATGCCGACGGAGCCGATGCGGATGACGCATTTCACGGCTTGGCCTGCCCCCTGGAAAGTGGTCCTCCCTGAAGTAGGCTATTGAGCCGTAGAGAGGACGTTGGAATGCCCCAGAAGAAGCACAAGCC
>NZ_WQNH01000015.1 GCF_009812055.1 Chelativorans xinjiangensis
TGAAAGGCTCATCGGCGGCTGCGCCACCCTGAGCCAGACACCCCGGAAATTCCCGCCCGGGGCGATCCAAAGTCGGGAAGCACCTCACTACGGCTCAATAGCCTACTTCAGGGAGGACCACTTTCCAGGGGGCAGGCCATTTTAGCTGGAGTTGGTTGCGGGGGCCCGCAGCCAACGATTCTTGCGCTTGGTAGAAAGCGAGATTCCAGGACTGGCGGCGTAATGGAAACAGAAATGGATCTGCGTTTCGTTCGGGCCATCACTGATGAATCGCAAGAACGCAGGCCAAAACTTACCATGATGCTACGCATGGTCATCAGCCGACAATCGCTCGACGCATGACTTCCGTCGTCAGAACAAACAAGCCGTGGTCGACGGTGTAGCCCTGGCCAGCCGTCTATAGACCCCATGTCAAGTTACCGCTGCCTGTCCTCCTTCCGCCAGCCTTCGTCCTCGAAAGACAGCGACAGCGTCTCCTGCAATTTGCCGAGTGTGCCATCTTTGCGAAAGCGAATCCCCTGAATGACAAACGTAACATGCCCGTCGCTGGCATAGAGCGAAGTTCCGGTTACCGAAAGCCGCAACAGTCGGCTACGGCTCTGCGACGTAACGATGTCTCCCGGCCCGATTTCGAGGATCGATCGGGCCAAGGCGGATCGCTCGGCCTCTAGCTCCACCTCCCAGCGTTCCAGCTCATCTTCAAGATGCCGCCAAGCCTCTCGCGCGGCCTGGAACGGTCTCTTATTTCCAAACAGGATCCGATCTGCCAATGCCAGCGTTTCGCCAGGCACCTCCCGCTCCATTGTGTAGGCGGCATGGCTCATCATCTCATGAACTCTCTCGGCTTCCAGAAGTGCAAGCAGGCGCTCGCGATAGGGCTTAACTTTTGCAGTGGAAACCACCGGCGAAAGAGTTGCCTCTCGTACCGGAATGAAATCAATCGGCATGACCGCACCGAGGTTGATCCGACCAGTCACGAAACGTTCCGGCGGATCGTCCTCACGCCATGCCTTGCGGCTCCATTCGACCCAGATCTCGCTTGTCGAGACGCAGAGCCAGCTGTCCAGGAATATCCAAGTAGCCCAAGACAGTATTCGTTTGTGCGAAACACGGCTTTCGGATTCGATGAAATGTGACATACAGCCAATAGAGCTGTAGAGGCATGACACTTCCGCTGAGTTCAGCCTAAGCAAATTGTACGTCCCCCGGTGCAACAGCGAAATCGAGCGGCCTGGACCAGCGCCTCCGGTACGGGATTCGATGGAAGAGCGTCCGTGGCTCAAACCGAAGCGAGCGGCTTCAGGCGCACGATCGGAGCCGATAGCGAAGGCTCGGTTGGTGTGTGGAAAGGTGGTAGCGCTCCTCCGCTACCAAAATTCTTCAAGGAAATCATACAGTTGCGCGGATCTTATCCTTAGCTCCATCAAACGCAGGTTGCCTCGGGTTGCATTTTGAGAGATGGACCCGCTTGTTGAGACCGTTTGGTGGCCTGGCTAAGGTGGATCGGGGTTGTTTCTATGCCGCCAATTGCTCCGTCATTTCGGTAGTAGCATGGACCTCGTCGGGTGTCCTGCCGCCGAAGGCTGAGTGCGGACGTCGCCGATTGTAATAGTCCATCCAGGAGCCGATGCCGCTGCGCGCCTCGCTGCCTGTCTCGAAGGCGTTGAGGAAGACGCACTCATATTTGAGGCTGCGCCACAGCCGTTCGATGAAGACGTTGTCCATCCAGCGGCCGCGCCCGTCCATGGAGATGCGGATGCCGGCGTCCTTCAGCCTCGACGTGAAGGCGAAGCTCGTGAACTGGCTCCCCTGATCGGTGTTGAAGATGTCGGGCCTGCCGTGGCGGGCGATCGCCTCTTCGAGCGCGGCGACACAGAAGTCGGCGTCCATCGTGTTCGACAGCCGCCAGGCCAGCACCTTGCGGCTGAACCAGTCCATGATGGCCACGAGGTAGAGGAAGCCGCCTCGCATGGGAATGTAGGTCACGTCGGCGCACCAGACCTGATCCGGCCGCTCGATCGCCAGATGCCGCAGCAGGTAGGGATAGATGCGGTGCTGCGGATGCGGCTCGCTGGTCTTCGGAGCCTGGTAGATCGGCGACAGACCGATCTTGCGCATCAGCCGCCGGACCCGCTTGCGGCCCACGCACCAGCCTTGGCGGCGCAGATGCCGTGCCATCTGGCGCGACCCATACCAGGGCATTTCCATAAAAGCCTCGTCGATGACGCGCATCAGCTCGAGGTTCTCGGGCGTCTCGCCGGCCGGCTGCCGGTAGAACGACGCCCGCGCGATCGAGACCAGTTCGCACTGGCGGCGGATCGAGAGCCGCTCGTGATCGGGGTCGATCATCATTCTCCTCCGATCCAGGCTCAGCGATCGAAGGCCTTGGCCAAAAAATCGCGCTCTACGACGAGCTGGCCGATCTTGGCGTGCAGCTTCATCACCTCGGCCTCCCGGCTCACCTGCGCATCAGAGGCCTTGTCGTCGAACGCCTTGGCCAGATTCTCGATGGCCTGCCGTTTCCACTGCGTGATCTGGTTCGGGTGAAGCTGGTGCTTCGTCGCCAGTTCCGAAATCGTCCGCTCGCCGCGGATCGCCTCAAGCGCAACCTTGGCCTTGAACTCGGCCGAAAACCGTCTGCGTGTCTTCATGCTGGATCGTCCTTCTCATCGGTCGATCCACCTTAAGCCCCTGTCTCAAAAATCGGCACCACCTCTGTCGTGCCCTATGCCCGCGAGGCGATCAACCTGACACGACTCGCCAAGGAAGAGGAGCGGGCCTGCATCGTCGTCTCGGACGAGTATTGCCACTGGAGCCGCGGCATCGCCGATGCGGTGATCTACGCGCCGTCTCGGACCGGCCTGTTCCTCGAATCGACCGTCGGCATTTCACTGGCGCTGAGCCTGCTCGTCGATTCCGCAGCTGCCGCCCATCCCGAAGAATCGCGCGAACGGCTGCTGCAGTGGAAAGCTCACGCCAAGCGGCTGAGACTCTTCTGAAGGACGCCATTGCGCCGCTCGGCGTGCTGCGTCTCATGTCACCAGGCGCAGATAGCGTATCGGGCAACCTCTCGATCGCCGATGCAGGGGCTGCCAGGCCTCCGTGAGCAGTGCGGCAATGACGATCCTTCCAGTTCCCGGCGGCGCAGGATGGTCACGTCGCACTGCTCGGCCCCCTGCCCCGCCGCACTCTCCCCGGCGTCCGCCAACCGATCGCAAAGCGCCTCCAGTTGACGATGCGCCGCCTTGAGCTGCCGATCGACCAGCTCGAGCCAGACGATTACCGGGCGGGTGTACGCCGTGGCTGCCGCCACGGTTCCAGCACCCGCAGCTAGGAGTTTCTGTCGCAGGATCTCAAGCACCGCCGCGGCGTCCAGTCGGCGGATCCGGTGCGAGCGCAGCAGACGCTCGACCAGCCTGCATGAAGTCAGTCATTCCTCCCATAGGGGGCATCGTGAAAGGCGATCTCCAGCCGCTGCACCTCGCCGAAGACCAGGCTCAACCTGGATCGTTCAGACGCGGAAAGCACGTGACCCGCCTCGTCCAGCTGCGCTTTGAGCCAAAGCGCCTGCGCAGCAAACGCCTCGTCCGCATGCATGGCGACCCATTCCTTGAGGAGCGAATCCGATATCGCTGTCGCGGCGGCGCGTTTCGACCATGTCCAGTACATCCACTCGGCTGCGAACATCGCAGCGAGGATGTCGAGAAAATCGCCCAGCCGGGCAATATCGAGCATGCCCGTGCGAAAGGCACGCACCTCTGGTGGGTCAAGGGCATAGGTTGAAGGATCGATATCGCGCGCGGCGAAGGTCCGCTCGAAATAAGCGATTTGCTGGTTTGCCAGCGCATCCAGAACACCGATCAGCCAACGCTTCTGCGACATGGTCTCCGCCTTCGCCGCCGCATAAGCGAAAATCGAGATGGCCGTCTCCACGAATGCGCCCTCGTAAACGAGGTAGCGCTCGAAGACCCGCGCATCGAGGCGATCTTGCTCGATATCCCGCACGAAGCGGTGGTTGACCATCGCCTCGAACACAGCAGCGTTCTCGCGGAGCATCTGTTCGCTGAGCGTTTCGGCAGCCACGCGTCAGGCCTCCAGCGCGGGCTCGGCCGCCGCGCGGAAAGCGCGCACCCGCTTGACATCCACCGGGTTCCACCAGACGCCACCCTCCTTGAGAGAAGAGGCAACGATGACGCCGCTCGTGCGCTCGAGGATCTCGGCAATGTTGTCCCTGGTCACGCCCGAACCGACCAGCACCGGCAAATCCGTGGCCGAACCGATCTCCTCGATTTCCTCGATGGTGGCCGTGTTCCCGGTCCGCTGACCAGTAGCGATGACGGCATCCGCATCGAAAAAGGCGAGATCGCGTGTCAGTTCCGTGATCGAGCGGTCGGCAACGATGGCGTGGCTGCCATGCTTGACGTGGCTGTCAGCGAACACCTTGACGTGCTCGGCCCGCAGGAGCGAGCGATAGCGCATCGCCTCTGCCGCGCGGCCTTCCATGAACCCTTCATTGGCGACATAGGCATTGGCCCACTGGTTTACCCGGATGAACTTGGCGCTGCCCGCCATGGCGATTGCAAAGGCCGGGATCGGGGCATTGGCCAGGACATTCACACCGAGCGGCACGCTGAAAGCGCGATTGATTCGATCTGTCACGACGGACATGAAGGCCGCTGTTTCATGCCCGATATCCTCCGGTTTCGAGAACGGGATATCGCCATGGTTCTCGATCACCAGGCCATGCATGCCGCCTTCGACCAGCGCCTCCGCATCTCGCATGCAGGCATCATAGATCGCGTCGGTGCCGCCGCCGGCATAGCGGGGCGCACCGGGAAAGGCAGGGCAATGGATCATCCCGATCAGAACCTTGCCAGTCCCGAATATGTCTCTTATGGCGTTTGAGGACGTATTCGCTATCTGAGTCATTGTGTCACCCTTTTGAAAGCAGGTTATGCAGGCGTTTGTGATTGGCAATGTCACCGTCGACGAAACCATCGCCATCGACGACTGGCCGCAGCCTGGCGCTTCGATCCTCGGCGCGCAGACGGGGCGGGGCCTGGGCGGCAAAGGCTGCAACCAGGCGATCGTCATGGCGCGCTGCGGCGTGCCGACAACGCTCGTGGCGGCCATCGGAGATGATTTCCGCGCCGCCACGATCCGCGAGCAGCTCAGCTACGAGCCCGTTGCCTGCCATCTGATCCAGCTCGACAGCCATGCCAGCGACCTCTCGACGATCCTCACCACGCCGGACGGGGAGAACGCTATCGTCACCACCACCGACTGCGCCAGCCATTTGAGTCCCGCCGAGGTGCACGCCGGGCTGAACGAGGCCGCCACCGGGGATCTTGCGATCCTGCAGGGCAATCTCAACGAAGAGACCACGACGGCCACGCTCTGGGCAGCGCGCGAAAAGGGCATGACGGCGGCCTTCAATCCGTCGCCGCTCAGGTCCTATTTCGGCGGGCTGTGGCCGCTCATCGACATCGCCTTCCTCAACCAGGGCGAAGCACGGACACTGACCGGCATCGATGATGCCGAGGCCGCCAGGCGGCTGATCGCCCAAGGCGTGCGCAGCGTCGTGGTAACGCTTGGCGCGAATGGCGCGCTTCTGGTGGATGCGGAAAGCGCTCTGCATGTGCCGGGCATGGAATGCGACGTGGTGGATACGACCGGGGCCGGTGACACGTTCATGGCCGTGGCGCTTGCTTCGGCCGTCCTGCGCGCAACGACGCTCGACCGGCGCGCGATCAGCGACGCCGGCAAGGCCGCGGCAATCACCGTCGGCCGCCGCGGCACGCATTCGGCGTTTCCCTCCGCCGGCGAGTTGCGAGCCATCCTCGCCGCCGGCTGAGGCCGGTCGACCGGCGCTCATTAGCGCCCGGCCGTTTCCGTGAGCCAGCCCAGGATATTCTTCCAGAGAATGCCGTAGCCTTTCCATTCGCAGAAGGCGGGCGATAGCCAGTGCGGGCCGATGTCGGAGGTCCAGACCGCAGAGCGCCCCTTGCCGTAGCGGCCGGTGACGAGCAGCGGATGCCCGCCCTGGTCCTCCGGCAGCCGCGCGACAAGCTCGACATCGTCGCGGTCACGCAGTTCCACTTCGTTGACGCCGAGCAGCACCGGCCACTCGCCCTCCAGGCCCGCAATGGTAGCGTGATTGGAAAGCACGATGTCGGGAACCGTTCCTTCGGGGATTTCCAAGCGGTCGTCATAGGGAAGACAGGTCACCGGCAGCACATCCTCGACCGGCGTGCGCCGCCAGCGTGCCTTGCCGTCGATGCCCTGGAACGAGAAGTAGCCGCCCATCATCAACAGGCTGCCGCCCTTTTCGACCCAGCTGCGGATGAGCTTCAGACGGTTCGGAACCGTGCGTGAGTGAAGCCAGACGGCCGGCGGCAGGAGGAGCGAATTGGCGCCGATGTCCGACAGGATGATGGCGTCGTAGGCGTCGAGGCCACTCATCTCGAATGGGAATTTCTCTACCGCCTCGTGCGCCGGCATGTAGGTAAGCTCATATTCGCTGCCTTCCAGCGCCTTCACCAGCGGTTCGGCGCCCAGGTGAAAGGTCACGCTTCCGAACTGGTCGAAGCCCTTGAAATGGGTCGCCGAGCTGAACCAGCTTTCGCCCACGAGAAGCACTTTTTTCGTCATCGCATTTTCTCTTTTTCCCAGAAATGGGCCAGCCTCAGCCGGCGTGAAAGACACGCATCGGATTGCCGCGCATCAGTGTTTCCAATGCCGCCCCGTCGACGCCATGGCGTATGAGCCGCGGCAGGAAATGGCGCAGCACGAAGGCGTAGCCATTGCCGCCGTAGCGGGTCAGCATCATTTTCAGGAACACGTCATGCGACAGCAGGATGCGGTCGAGATGTCCCGCCTCGATCAGCCGGACGATGGCGCGCGCCACCTCCTCATCGCTCGGGCACTGCACCTGCTGATCCGCATAGAAGAAATCCATGCCGATCATGTCGTACTCGATGAAGGCGCCGCGCGCCGCCAATTCGCTCTGATAGGCGAAGTCGTCGTGCGAGGGGTTCATGTGGCAAAGCACCGTGTGGCGCAGATCCGCGCCCTCCTCCGCGGCGATATCGAGCACCTTGTGGCCAAGCCGGAACCAGCCTGGCAGATGCACCATCAGCGGCAGGCCGGTGCGCACTTGAGCCCGCGCGGCACCGCGCAGGGACTTCTCCTCGTCGCCGGTGAAATCGGACGAAACGCCGATCTCGCCGATCAGACCGATGCGCGCGCCGGTTCCGTCGACGCCCTCCAGCGCCTCGCCGACGATCTGGTCTGCGATATCGTCCGCCGACATGCCGGCAACCGCCGGCGGATGCGAGGATTGCAGGTAATAACCCGCCCCCATCACGATCTGGAGGCCGGTCGCCGCCGATATCCGCTGCAAGGCAAGCGGATCGCGCCCGATGCCGCGGCAGGTGGGGTCGACGACGGTGTGTCCGCCCGCCTTCGCGAACCGATGCAGTTCCTCGATCGCCAGCGCCTCGTCGTCCAGCGCGATGTTGTGCTTGTTGACGAACGGGTCCTGGCGCAGCTCCGAGAGTATCTCGATGCTGACCGGCTGGTCGGCCAGATAGCGCCGCTCCGGTTCCTCCGGCTCGTTCCACCAGCACCGGCAGTCGTTCAGGATGTGCTCGTGCATCAGCGTGACGCCGAGCTTTTCAACCGAGATGGCGCCGGCCACGGTCATCACCTTTCCGGACCCCACATGGGCTTCAGAACGCTCGTCGGTCATGGCCTATTTCCCCTCGCGAATCCGAAGCGGAAATTGGCCGTGAAGATGCGCGTGTTCAGCCAGATGGCGATCAGAATAATCGCGCCGGTGACGATCTGCGTGAAGAACGGCGAGATGTGCATCAGGATCAGCCCGTTGCCGATCACCGCAATGGTGAGCGTGCCGAGAATGGTCCCGACGATGGTGCCCCGCCCGCCCATCAGCGAGGTTCCGCCAAGCACCACGGCAGCGATCACCTGAAGCTCGAAGCCGACGGCCGCATTGGACGAGCCGGAACCAAGGCGCGCGGCGATCAGGAGACCGGCCAAGGCGGATGCGACGCCGGCCACCACATAGACCGAAGCGATTGCCCAGCGGGCCGGCATGCCGACGCGGCGCGCCGCCTCCATGTTGGAGCCCACCGCGACCACCTGGCGCCCATAGCGGGTGGAGGTGATCACCACATAGCCCAGTATGGCAACGGCGATCGCGATAAGAGCCGGCACGGGGATGCCGAAGAGTTCGCCACGCCCCAGGGCGAAGAAGCCCGGCACGCCCTTGATGGGAATCGAATAGCCCTGCGTCAGGTAGAGGGCGATGCCGCGCAGCATGGAAAGTCCGGCAAGCGTGACGATGAAGGCCGGTATGCCCTGATAGGCCACGAACCAGCCCTGGCCGAGGCCGATCAGCGCGCCGAAACACAGCATCGCCACAACGACCACCGGCCAGGGCAGCCCCGCGGCAAGCGCGATGGCGGCAACGGCATTCACCAGCGCCACTTGCGAACCGACCGAAAGGTCGATGCCGCCGGTGATGATGACGAATGTCATGGCCACGGCGACAATGAGGATGGGTGCTGCCTGCCGGATGACGTTTAGCAGATTGCCGAGCGTCATGAAGGTGTCGGTCGTCATCGCGAAAAACACGACGCAGACCAGGAAGAAGAAAGCGATCGAGAGCACCTGGGCCTGTTCCGACAGGAAGTCGGCCCATGGGGAGCCCTGGCTTCGTTCGGTATAGGCGGTCATCTTTCGTCCTTTTCGCCGACGATGAGTTTGACGAGATCCTCGAGATCGGTTTCGGCGATCGAGCGCTCCGCCACCATCGTGCCCTCATACATGACGGCAATGCGGTCGCAGACGCGAAACAGATCCTGCAAGCGGTGCGTGATCAGAATGACAGAGACCCCCGTCGCCTTGACGCGGTTGATGAGCGACAAAACCGCTTCAACCTCCGCCACGGCGAGCGCCGAGGTCGGCTCGTCCATGATCAGCACCTTGGGATCGAAGGAAGCCGCGCGGGCAATGGCGATGGCCTGCCTCTGGCCGCCGGAGAGCTGCGCAACCTTGCTGGACAGGCGAGGAATGCGGATTTCCAGCGCATCGAGCATCTTACGCGCTTCCGACAGCATCGTCTTGCGGTCGAGAAACGGCCCCCTGGTCACCTCCCGGCCGAGAAACAGATTGCCGGCCACATCGATGTGATCGCACAGGCTCAGATCCTGGAACACCATTTCGATGTTGCGCCGCCGCGCATCCGCCGGACCGCTGAAGCGCACCGGCTCGCCATCGAGATGCATCGTTCCGTCGTCGGGAATATAGGTTCCCGAGATGATTTTCGTGAGCGTCGATTTGCCGGCCGCGTTGTCGCCGACCAGCCCCAGGCATTCTCCCGGATAGATGTCCAGATCGACGCCGCGCAATGCCTGGAGCGATCCGAAGTTCTTGCGTATGTCCCTGAGCGCGATACGCGGGACCCGCCCGCCGTCGGCCCTGCCGTTCCGGGCGGGGTTGACCCGTCCGGAACCGACAGCGACAGCGTTTTCCTGCTGTCTGTCCGACATCACTGGAAGATCGCCCTGTAGGGGTCGACATTCTCCTTGGTCACAATGGTCACCGGCACGGAGATGGTCTTGTCCACCTCGCCGCCGCCGGCCAGCGTGTTGAGCGCTTCGACTGCTGCGGCACCCATCGCGGCCGGATCCTGTTGGATCACCGCGGTGACATAGCCTGCGTCGATGCCGGCAATCGCCTGGGCGGTCAGATCCCAGCCGAAGATCTTCACGTCTTCCTGCTTGCCCTGGCTTTCGACGGCGGCGATTGCGCCCATCAGCGCCGGCTCGCCTGTTGCATAGATCACGTTCATGTCGGGATTGGCGGTGATCAGGTTCTCGGCGGCCGAGAGCGCATTGTCCTGGATGTTCTGGCCATCGACGACGCCAGCCTTCTCGATACCGTCGGCAGCATCGACGACGTCCTCGAAGCCTTTCTGGCGAACGTTCTGGATGTAGGAATTGAGCGCACCGACAACGCCGTATTTGGCCTTGCCGTCCATATTGGCCTTTGCGTAGTCGAGGAAATAGGTAGCCATGTCGGCACCCGCCGCGCCGTTGTCGACGCCAATCTGTGCCTTCTGCGGACCGTCATCCGGGAGGATCGCGTCGATCGCGACGACGGGAATACCGGCTTCGGCCGCCTGGTTCACCGCCGGCATGATGCCGTTCACGTCGATTGCCACCACGGCCAGACCGTCAACGCCCTGCTGGATGTAGGTCTCGATGGCGCTGTTCTGTGCCGCCGGGTCGTTGTTGGCGTTGAAGATGACCAGGTTCACGCCGGCCTCGTCGGCCGCCTTCTGCGCGCCCTCGTTCATCTGGTTGAAGAACAGCGCCTGCTGATTGATCTGGACAAGGGCGAAGGTCTTTTCATCCTGCGCTTTCGCAATGGCCATGCCGAGCGGCAGGGTCAGGGCCGCGCCCAGCCCGAGAGAAAGCATGCGTCTTCTGAGGGTGAATTTCGTGTTCATGGAGTTCTCCTCTTTCGGTTTACCGCTGCGGTTGGGGTTTCGCGCACGGGGCAACGGATTCCCGTACGACGATTTCGACCGGAAGCAGTTCTTCTGAGGGCACATTGCCCCGTGTCTTCCAGTCGGTCTCGGTGAGTAGCGACAGGGCGCGCCGTCCAATGGAGCGGACGGGCTGCCGTATCGCGGTCAAGGGCGGCGCAAACAGGTGGAGCGGCCCGACATCGTCGAAGCCGATGATCGACACGTCTCCGGGAATGGATATGCCCTGGGCGCGCAGAACCTCAATCAGACCGATCGCTATTTCGTCCGAACTCGCGAATATGGCGGTGGGAACCGCGCCTTCCGCAATGTAGCGCTGCGCCGCCTCACGGCCGAACGCCTCGGTGTAGTCCCCCTCGTAGCGCTGCGGCCGGATCTCGGTCCTGAAATGATTGCTGAGCGAATCCGCGAGTCCCTTGTAGCGCCTGCGCGCGCTGATCATTTGGTCGGGTCCGCCAACAAACAACACATTCCTGTGACCGTTTTCGGCAAGCAGTTCCCCTGCAAGGCGGCCACCCTGCTCGTTATCGCAGAAGAGCTTCGGCGCATGCGCATTTGGCACGTCTTCATCCACGACAACCACATTGCCCGTGCGATTGATCAGGTCTCCCAGACTCCCGTCGTCAGGGTGGTTGGTGATGAAGATCAGGCCATCCACATGGTTGCGCTCGATCAATTCGAGATATGCCACTTCCCGGCCCTGGCGGTTGAGCGTGGCGTAGAGCGAGAGAGCAAGCTTCTGCTCGTCCGCAGCCTCCTCGACCGCGGCGACAAGCATCGCGAAGAAGGGGTTGGCGATGTCCGGGACAACAAGGCCGATCGTGTCGGAACGCCCGCGGCTGAGTCGCCTTGCATGGGGGTTTGGCTGATAGTTCAGAGCGCGGATGGCGGCCTCGATCCGCTGCCGGGTTTGTTCCGGCAATTCGAGCGAACCATTCAGCATTCGGGACACGGTAGCGACGGAAACCTCCGCTCGCTGCGCCACATCCTTCAGGCTGGGTTTGCTCGGCTGCACCATAAGCATATCATCTTGTAAAGCGGTTTAGTAAATCGCTTTACAAGCCTGACTGGACCATGCGTGCGAGTCAATAGGCAAATGCGCGCTGACCTGGGCGTGCGGCAAGCTCCGGGTCATGTGCCATGAACGCTGCCCTCTATTTCAAGCCTAGGGGAAGCAGCGAAAAACGCGTTCTGTTATCCACTTACGGGTCGCGCGGAGATGTCCAGCAGCCGGTGGGGCGTATCTTCGTGTAGTGGTTGCGGGGTTGAGGACTCGCGACTTGAACCTCTTTCGACACAAATGATTGATATCATTGCACAAGACGGTGATCCGGAGCTGTTTTTGAGGATTTTGGTTCTGGTTGGTTTCGGGAGCAGGATTTGATCCTGTCGACGTCAATCGGCGGAAAGAACAGCCTCAGCAAAAGAATTCCGTGCGACACTGTATTGGCGGTAGCGCTCCTCCGCTACCATATATCCCATCATCTAATTGATTTCATTGCAAAATTATACCAAAACCCAATACCCCACCTCCCTGCCCTTACAACAATCAATAAGCCATTATGTTCGGCTTTCGGGTTCAATGCAGACCGCTACCGGTAGCGCCATCTGCTGACCTTCTATGCAAAGGCGCGCGCGATCGGACGCCATACCCGAACATTCGCTTCGAAAAGTGGTAATGGCCGCGCGATCGACAAAGTACGCATCAGGAGGGTGACCGCCGTTGGCGGCGCGGTTCTGTTTCTGCTGTACGGTTTCGTTACGCCGGTTTTGGTGCAAGGCTCATGTACAATAAGAGCTACGCGAAGCGCCGGGCAGCGTCGACCGCAAGCCCCAGCCCGACCGAGCCGAACTGGTCGGACCGGGTGATGCGGGCATCGGGGAAGCGCGAGGTCGCGGCCGTCTGCACCAGCGGAACCTGCGCGCCGCCACCGGTCAGGATCACGGTTTCGATAGCCCCCGCGGCCACCCCCGCACCGAGAAGCGCATCATCGATCGCAACGCCGATCTTCGCCACCAACTCGGCGCTCGCCGCCTCGAACGCGCCACGGCCGACCGGCAGCGCCAGCGACAGGCCCGGCTCATCGAGATGGATGACGGTGTCGGGCGCATCCGTCAGCTCGATCTTGGCCTTCTCCACCTGGGCCGCCAGCCTGTGGCCGGAACGGTGGGCCAGCAGATGCTCGAAGCGTGCCAGCTTTTCCGGCTCGGCCGCCTCGCGCGCCAACGACTGGATGTCCCGCAAGGTCCTTGCCGTATAGAGCTGGTTGATCCTGTGCCAGGTTGCCATGTCGTTGAAATACCAGACCGGCAGATGGCGCTTGCCGTCGCGGGTCTTCGTGCCGAGCCCCATGTGCGGCATGGCCTTCGCGATGCTGAGGCAGCGGTCGAAGTCGGTCCCGCCGACATGGACGCCGGATGTGCTCAGGATATCGCCGCGCCGATCCGCCGCGCGCGAGCGCTCGGGCGAGAGCCGCAGGACCGAAAAGTCGGATGTGCCGCCGCCGATGTCGACCACCAGCGAGAGCGCTTCTTCGTTGAGCGCGCGCTCGACGTGAAGCGCCGCCGCGACCGGCTCGAACTGGAATTCGATGTGACGGAAGCCCTCCGCGCGCGCGGCAGCCTCGAGCTGATCCTGCGCGGCGCGGTCGGCGGTCTCGTCGCCGTCGACGAAGAAAACGGGGCGGCCCAGCACGACATGATCCGGCATGCCGCGGGGGTGCTGTTCGAGACGCTCCTTCAGATGGCGGAGGAAGCGACCGATCAGCCCCTGGAACGTCATGCGGTTGCGGCCGACCTGTGTGGTTTCCTTCATCAGGCTGGTGCCGAGGATCGACTTCAACGCCCGCATGAAACGCCCCTCCGCACCGTCCATGTACTCATGAACGGCCGATCGGCCGAAATGCACGCTGCCGTCCTCGAGGCTGAAGAAGAGCGCGGACGGGATGGTGATATGATCGCCCTCGACGGGGATCAGGAACGGGTCGCTGCCTCCTGCGCAGAGACCGACGGTGGAATTGGTGGTGCCGAAATCGACACCGCAATGAAAACGGCTCATGGAAAACGGCTCGCAAGGGCGTGACCGGGCGCTATCGCGCACCGCGAATGGGGAATGATCGGAAGGGGCACTCCTCTAGCCCATCGCAGGTCGAATGGAAACCCTCACAGGCTGCCTCTCGCCCGGCGATCGCCAATTGAGGCCAATACCTGCGCCGGGGCCGAGTTGGTTGTGGCGCGGCAGAACCGGCCGAAGCATCCGATTCCACCCCGCGTGCCGGGATTGACATCGCGCGCCATCGCACCTACGGTTCCCAATATATGAAAACATAGTCTCATATATTGGGACTATGTTAGGGAGGCGACATGAAGCTTAGGGGCGTTCTGCCCATCATTCCCACGCCCTTCGACGCGGCGGGCGAAGTCGATACCGACGGCGTGGCGTTGCTCGTCGACCATGCGGTGCGGGCCGGCGCCGGCGCCGTCGTCTTTCCCGGCGTCGCCAGCGAGGACCTGCATCTGAGGGCCGAGGAACGCGCTGCGTGCCTGGCCGCAGCGAGCGCCGCAGCCGCAGGGCACGTGCCGCTGATCGCCGGCATCAACAGCGACGAGCCCGGGGGAATGGTCGCGCTTGCCGAGCAGGCGGCTTCGCATGGCGCCGATGCGATCATGGCGATGGCCATTCCGGCGATGGAAAGAGACTTCGCCCATTGGTTCGCCCGCATCGCCGCGGCGACCGGGGGACTGCCCATCATCCTGCAAAATGTGTTCCGACCGCGCGGCGCCGATCTTTCCGCCGAGGCGATGCTCAGGCTCGCACGGGAAGTCCCCGCCATCCGCTACGTCAAGGAGGAGGGAGTGCCCTCCGGCCCGAAAGTATCCGCGCTCGTCGCCGGCTGCGGGGCCGATCTCGACGGCGTCATCGGCGGCGGCGGCGGGCGCTATCTCTTCGAGGAGCTGGAGCGCGGCATCGTCGCCACCATGCCGGCGCTCGAACTGCTCGAGATTCACGTCGCGCTGATCAAAGCCTATGCGGCCGGACAGCGCGAGGCCGCGCTTAGACTCTACGAGCGCACGCTTCCCCTCCTCCTCATCCAGGCGCCGTACCGGATGCGGATGACCAAGCTCATCCTCGTGTTGCGCGGCCTGATCGCGTCCGACGTCGTCCGCGAGCCAGTGCCCGAGATGGACCAGGCGCTGAAGGCGCTGGTGCAGGAATATTACGCGCGGCTTGCCGACCTGACGGAGCGCGCCCATGTCTAGCCGGATCGAGAGGGTGGACGTCTTCGTCTTCGAGCGCCCGCGCGAGACACCGTATCTTGGCGCACTCGGCGAGGCCGACACCCGCCTCGGCGACCTCTATGTGGTGCGCGGCTTCAACGGCACTGTCTATCCGACCGTCGACCGCTCGGTCGTGGTGCGCCTGCGCGATACCGACGGCGCCGAGGGGTGGGGCGAGACTTACGGCCTCGTCGCCCCGCGCGCGACCGCCGAGATCGTCAAGGACCTGTTCGCGCCCTGGCTCAAGGCCTCCGGGCCCCGCACTCCGGATGCGGCCTGGGACGCGCTCTACGGCTTGATGCGCAACCGCGGCTATTGGAACGGCTACTATGCCGACGCGCTTGCCGCCGTCGACATCGCGCTCTGGGACCTGAAGGGGAAGCGGGAGGGCCTGTCACTGCAGGCGCTGCTGGGCGGCGCGCAGTCCGATGCCATTCCCGCCTATGTCTCCGGCCTGCCGAAGCCCACCGCGAAGGAGCGCATTGCGCTCGCCGTCGCTTGGCAGACGCGTGGCTTCGACAGCGTCAAGGTGCCGATCGGCGCGCTCGGCCGCGATGTGCCGGGCGAGATGCATGCGCTGCGCGAGGCGCTCGGCCCTGAGCAGCGCATTGCGCTCGACCTGCACTGGGGCTTTGGCGCCGACGAGGCGATCGCGCTCGCCGAGGAACTCGAGCCAGCCCGCCCCTGGTTCATCGAGGCGCCGGTCGAGCCGGAGGACGTCGAGGCGCAGGCGAAGGTCGCCTCCGTCATCTCCGTGCCCCTCGCGCTCGGCGAGGAATGGCGCTCGCTCTGGGACTACCGGCCGCGGCGCCTGGCTAATGCGTGCAGCATCGTGCAGCCCGAGATGGGCCACACCGGCATCACCCAGTTCATGCGCATCGGGCGGGAGGCACGCGCGGCCGGCGCTTCCGTCATCCCGCACGCGACCATTGGGCTCGGCATCTTCATGGCCGCCAGCCTGCGCGCGGCCGCAGCTCTTGGTGCCGAGGCTCACGAGTTCCAGCACACGGTCTATGGCCGCAACGCCGCCTTGCTCGACGGGGCGGCCGAATGCACCCGCGGCGTCTTTTTCGTCGAAGGCACGCCCGGCCACGGCGTCAACCCCAACGAGGAGGCATTCCGTTTTCTGAGTAAGATCGACTGAAGGGAGGAAGCAAAATGTCGAAATGGAAAGGGATCGCAAATACGGCCGCGACTGCCGTCTGCCTCGCGGCTCTGGCCCTGCCCGCGCGGGCCGAGACGCTCACGTTCGTGAGCTGGATGAAGGGCGAACCGGGCTATGGCGACTGGTGGAACGAGGTCATCGCCAAGTTCGAGTCGGAACATCCCGGCGTCGAGGTCGAGATGACCAAGGTCGAGCGCAGCACCTATGCCGACACCATGTTCACGATGTTCGCCGGCGGCTCGCCGCCCGACATCGTTCATCTCGCCGCCTTCGAGTACCAGCCCTTCGCCGACGAGGGCTGGCTGGAGGATCTCGGCCCCTGGATCGAAAGGGCCGGCCTCGACCTCAACGGCTGGGCGGGACAGGAAACCTGCGAGTGGAAAGGACAGACCTACTGCCTGATGCTGCTCTATACGGCCTATATCTTCGCCTACAACGAGCAGGCGCTGAATGAGGCCGGCGTCGAAAACCTGCCTTCCGACTGGGAGAGCTTCCTCGACGCCGCACGCAAGGCCACGCGCGACACGGATGGCGACGGCGTGACCGATGTCTACGGCCTAGGCCTCGACACCACCGGCGGCACCAACATGATGCACGACATGCTGCATTTCGTGCTCGACGCCGGCGGCGCATGGACGGTCGACGGCGAGCCCGCCTTCGATTCGCCGGCCGTGGTCGAGGCGCTGACGCGCTGGAAGACGCTCGTCGATGAGAAGCTGACGCCGCGCGACACGCCGAGCGGCGATTTGAGGCAGCTCATGGTCGAAGGGCGCCTGGCCATGCGCCTCGATGGGCCCTGGATCTACAACATCCTGAAGGGGGCGGAGCCGGAGATCGCCGAGAATCTCAAGCTCGCCCCCTCCCCCTTCAGCCCGCCGGTCGGCGGCACGTCGAACGTGATCGGCATGCCCGCCGAGCTCGCGCCGGAAAAGAAGGAGCTGGTGTGGGAGTTCATCGCGACCGTGGCCTCGGCGGAGATGCAGCAGCGCTTCGCCCAGCTCGGGTCGTCACCCGCCCCGCGGCCCGGCCTCGACTACACGAAGGAGATCGAGACGATCCCCTATTTCGAGTTGTTCGCACAGGCCAACGACGCGGCCGCGGCGGCCGGGGTCGATCGGCTGCCCAAGGGGCTCGAGATTGAGTTCAACGAGGTTGCCAAGGTCGTCCATCGCGAAGTGCAGGGTATGCTCATCGAAGACCGCGACCCGGCCGAGACCGGCCAGGCGATCCAGACCGCGGTGGAAGCCATCCTCCAGTAAGGCGGTGAAGGCAAGCGGCCGGCCCGCTTCTTCAGGTGGCCGGCCGCGAGTCTGGAGCAATTCCAGGAAAAGTGGAAACCGGTTTTCCGTCCGGAATTGCGACAAAACAAAGAGTTAGACCAATTCATCGATTCCAGGAAACGATGAATTGGCCTAAAGGGAGTACGGCATCCGTGATCGATTTCAGCAGCCCCCGACACCGTACGAAGTTCGGCTACCTGCTTATGGCGCCGGCGGTGATCCTCATGGCGCTGATCATCGTCTATCCGATCCTTTTGTCGGTCGACATCAGCCTGCAGGATGTGCGCATCGCCCGCGTCGGCGGGGCGTCCGAGCCCTGGACGCTCGCCAACTACCGATGGCTCGCCACCTCAGCGGAATTCTGGAACGCGGTGTTCGTGACGATCAAGCTGGTCGCCGTGGTCGGCGGCGTCTCGCTCGCCATCGGCCTCGGTACCGCGCTTCTCGTCAATCAGCGCTTCAAGGGACGCTCGGTGGCGCGCCTGCTGGTCGCCCTTCCGTGGGCCGTGCCGGAGGTGGTGGCGGTCGTCATCTGGGCGTGGATGCTGGACAGCTCTTTCGGCATCATCAATTGGGCGCTTCAGGTGAGCGGCCTCCTCTCCGCACCCGTCGAGTTCGCCTCCAACGCCACGGCCGCCTTCTTCGCCGTCTCGGCGGTGATGATCTGGAAGGGGTACCCCTTCGTCTCCATCATGCTGCTCGCCGGGCTCCAGTCGATCCCGGAAGAGCATCACCAGGCCGCACAGGTCGACGGCGCCTCCACCTGGCAGCGCTTCCTCTACATCACCCTGCCGGGGCTCGCCCCGGTCATCGGCGTGACCATGGTGATGACGACGCTCTGGGTTTTCCGCGACTTCGCGATCATCTTCGTGCTCACCCGCGGCGGCCCGATCGGCGCCACCTCGACCTTGTCGATCCTCACCTGGGAGCAGTCCTTCGGCTTTTTCCGGATGGGCCAGGGTGCCGCCGTCGGCGTCGTGACCATGATCATCTGCGCCCTGATCAGCCGGGCGCTCGTCGGCCGCTTTGCGCAAAGCGTTCACTAGGAGCGATCGAGCCATGACCCGTCCGGATCGCACGATCGAGACGCCCAGCCCCTCCCCCGCGCGCGGGACGGCCGCAGATGGTGCCGCCACCATGCCCTACCCGCTCGTTCCAGAGCGTCAGCGGACCGCCGGGCGCCTGCGCCGCGCCTTCGCCCGCAAGCTTGCCATCTATACCGGGGTCGCCGCCACGTCGGCGGTACTCCTCTTCCCGCTCTACTGGATGCTGGTAACGGCGCTCTCGCCGCGCACGCGGCTGCGCGAATTCCCGCCGCGGCTGTGGCCGGAGGAGCCGCAATGGGACGTCTTCCACGACCTCCTCGCCACCCAGCCCTTCGGCCGCTGGATGTGGAATACGAGCCTTGTCGCGCTCAGCACCATGATCCTCTCGCTCTCGGTCTCGGTGCTGGCGGCCTACGCTCTCTCGCGCCACAAGCTGCGTGGCGGCCAGTCGCTCGGGCTCTTCATCCTGACGGCCAAGATGCTGCCGGCGACCCTGATGGTGATCCCCTTCTTCGTGATCTTCCGTTCGGTTGGGCTCGTCGGCTCCCTCTGGTCCGTGGTGCTGGCACAGTCGACGCTGATCGTGCCCTTCGCGACCTGGATGCTGAAGGGCTATTTCGACACCATCCCCGACGAGCTCGAGCAGGCTGCCCTCGTCGACGGCTGCTCCCCGCTCGGCACCATCTGGCGAATCGTGCTGCCCGTCGCCGCTCCCGGCCTTGCCGCCACCGCGCTCTACGCCTTCGTGCTATCCTGGTCGGACTTCCTCTATGCCCGCACGTTTCTCACCACCTCGCAATCGAAGTGGACGCTCAACCTTGGCATCGCCACGCTCAAGGGCGAGTTCATCACCGACTGGAACGTGATCATGGCGGGCTCGCTGATGGCCGCAGCGCCCATCATCGTCGTCTATCTCTTCCTCGAACGGTTCCTCGTCGGCGGGCTCACTGCCGGCGCGCAGAAGTGAGAGCGGTCCCATGGCCAGCATCGAATTCCACGGCATCACCAAGTCCTACGACGGGACCATGAAGGCGCTTTCCGATTTCAGCCTTGAAATCGAGGACGGCGCCTTCTGCGTGCTCGTCGGCCCCTCGGGCTGCGGCAAGTCGACCGCGCTCAAGCTGCTTGCAGGTCTGGAGCCCGCGAACAGCGGCCGCATCCTGATCGACGGTACGGACGTCACCGATCTTGGACCTGGAAAGCGCGACATCGCCATGGTGTTCCAGAACTATGCGCTCTATCCGCATATGAGCGTACGCTCCAACATGGGCTTCGGCCTGAAGATGCGCAGCATCCCGCGCGCCGAAATCGACCGCAAGGTGGAGGAGGCGGCGCGCCTGCTCGAACTCACCGACTATCTCGACCGCCGGCCACGGGCGCTTTCCGGCGGTCAGCGCCAGCGCGTGGCGCTCGGGCGCGCCATCGTGCGCGAGCCCAAGGCCTTCCTGATGGACGAGCCCCTTTCCAATCTCGACGCCAAGCTTCGGGTGCAGACCCGCTCGGAGATCGTGCGCCTACAACAGCGGCTCGGGGTGACCACCATCTACGTCACCCACGACCAGACTGAGGCGCTGACCATGGCTGACAAGATCGTGGTGATGCGCGACGGCGTGATCCAGCAGATCGGCGCGCCCGACGACCTGTTCCACACCCCCGCCAACATCTTCGTTGCCGGCTTCATCGGCTCGCCGGGGATGAACTTCTTCCGCGGCCCGATCGAGTTCGAGGGCGAGGCGGGCTTCACCCGTCTGGCGGGCGCCCGCGTCCGCCTTGCACCGGCGGCCAACGACCTCGCCGCGATCGGGAACGGCGAGGCCGTCTTCGGCGTGCGCCCAGAGCATATGACCGTCAACGGGAGCGAAGAGGGACTGCCGCTGACGCTCGCCCTGGTCGAAAGCCTTGGCACCGAGAAGATCCTGCATTTCGACATGCCCGGCGCCGAGCATGCGGTCATGTCCGGCGAGGAGAACGACTCCGCCCGGCGCAGCGGCCTTCTGGCGCGCGTGATCGACGACCGGCGCTACCGCGCGGGCGACGTCATCCGCATCGCGCTGCCGCCCGAGAAAATCCACGTCTTCCACCCGGAAACCCATCAGGTCGTCCCATGAGACCCGCCGAACTCAACAACGACAACATTGCCGGCCTTTTTCCGGGCGCCGGCACGCTGGTGAAGGGCCTGCAGATCATCGAACTCTTCGCCGAGGCGGATTCGCCCAAGACGTCCGCCGAGCTCATGAAGGCGACGGGCGTGCCGAAGGCGACGCTCTACCGCCTGCTCGCCGCCCTCGTCGAGTTCCGCTATCTGCACCACGACCCACGGCTCAGCACCTACAGCCTCGGGCCCCGCTTCATCGAGCTGGCGCGGCGTTCGCTCTCCGGCTTCGACCTGCGCTCGGCGGCAGAGCAGGAACTCGTGCGGCTTGCAACCGAGATCGGCGAGACCGCTTCGCTGGTGGCGCTCGACGGCGACAGCGTCATCTATATCGACACGCGCCGCGGGCCGCATCCGCTTGCCGTCGGCATCGAGATCGGGCGGCGGGCGCTCGCCGCCTCGGCCGCTTCCGGCCAGGCGATCCTCGCCGGCCTGCCTCCACACGAGGCGAACGTCCACCTCGCCGCGCTGTCCGACGAGGAGAAGGCGCACGCGCTCTCGGCCATGGCGATGAGCCGGGTGCGCGGCTATACGATCGCCCAGTCGCGCTCGATCCGGGGCGTCGTCATCATCGCCGCGCCGGTGCTCGGCGGGGGCGGCGGCGCCAAGGGGGCACTGGTGGTCACCGCGCTCGAAGACCGCGTCCCGCCGGAAAAGCAGCACACCATCGGCCGGGACCTGATGGAAGCCGCCCGTCGCATCACCGGCAACATCGGCGCGGCGGTCTCGATCACGCCGAACCCGAGGCGCAGTGCCCATATCGAGGAAGGACTCGTCTGCGTGCTGGCGGCCGGCGCCATCGTAGGGGAAGGGCCGGTCTGGAACCGCCGCACCGCCACGCTCGACTGGGTCGACGTGCTGGCGCCTTCGGTCCACGCCTACGATCCGGCGACCGGCCGCAACACCGGGCGCCAGGCACCGCGCCTGGTCTCCGCGGTGCTGCCCGCGGAAGGCGGTGGGCACGTGGCCATGACGCAGCAGGGGCTGGAGGCGCTCGACTTTTCCGCAGGGATGCTCACGCCGCTCCTCGATCCGGAGGCCCACCTGCCCGGCAACCGCTTCAACGACGCCAAATGCGACCGGCGTGGCCGGCTCTGGTCCGGCTCGATGAGCCTCGACGCCTCAATGCCGACCGGCTCACTCTACCGCTTCAACGATGCCCGTTCGGCGAAGGCGATGGACGGCGGCTTCCAGGTCTCCAACGGCCTCGACTGGAGCCCGGACGACCGCACCTTCTACTTCACCGACAGCGCGCTCGGCACCGTCTTCGCCTATGATTTCGATATCGAGAGCGGCGAGATTTCCAACCGCCGACCGTTCCTGCGCTTCGCGCCGGACGCGGGCCGCCCCGACGGGCTCTCCGTCGATTCGGAGGGTTATGTCTGGATCGCGCTGTGGGACGGATGGCGGGTGGCGCGCTACGCCCCGGACGGTCGGCTCGACCGCGAGGTCGACCTTCCCGTGCCGCGCCCGTCGAGTTGCTGCTTCGGTGGGCCGGACCTGAAGACCCTTTACATCACCAGCGCCCGCGTGCGGCTTTCCGGCAAGGCACTCGAGGAGGCGCCGCTTTCCGGCGGCATCTTCTCGCTTGCCGTCGACACCCCGGGCCAGCCGGCGACGGAGTTTTCCCGATGAGCGGGCGCTACCCGGAGTTCGAGGGCGCCGTCGTCTTCGTCACAGGGGCGGCCGCCGGGATCGGCCGCGCAATCGTCCGTGCCTTCCTCGCAGAGGGCGCCTCGGTCACCGCCCTCGACCGCAACGCCATGGGTCTCGAGGAGACGCTTGCCGGTCACGGCAGGGGCCGCGCCTTGCCTCTTGTCTGTGACATCACCGATCCGGACGCCCTCGACGAAGCGTATCGGCGCGCCGGCGCGCAACTCGGCTTCCCGAAAGTCCTCGTCAACAACGCCGGGCGCGACGATCGCCGCCCCTTCGAGGAGATCGGGGCCGAAGAATGGCGGGCGGCACTGGCGGTAAACCTCGACCACCATTTCCTGCTCGCCAGGCTAGCCGCGCCGGCGATGCGTACCAATGGCGGCGGGGCCATCGTCAACATCTCCTCCACGGCCTTCATGAAGCTCGCGCCAAACCTTGCGAGCTACCACGCGGCCAAGGCCGGCATCGTCGGCCTGACGCGAGGGCTTGCACGGGAGCTTGGCCCCGACCTCGTCCGCGTGAACGCGGTGGCGCCGGGCCGAGTGATGACGGAACGCGTGCGCGACAATCTGCTTACGCCGGAGTGGGAGGCCGAGACCAAGGCGCTGCAATGCCTGCCGGTGCTGATCGAGCCGGCGGATATAGCGGCGGCCGTCCTGTGGCTCGCCTCGGACGGCGCGCGAACGGTCACCGGCCAGACCATCATCGTCGACGGGGGCGTCGTATGAGTGCGCTCCCGGACGCCGTGCGCATCGAGGCAATCGCCCGGCAGACCATGCGCTGGCCGTTCCGCCTGTGGGGTTTCGGCGAGGCGATCGCGCTCGAGGGGCTGCTCGCCGGAGCTGACCTCCTGCGAAGGGAGGACTATCGGCAATATGCCGTGGCCCTATGCCTGGCGACCGTCGCCCGCGGCATCGGCAACGCCGATCACACGGCGCCGGGGCGCGCCTTACTCGCGCTCTACCGGTCGACGGGGGACGCGCGCTTTCTGGAGGCGGCGCGAAGGCTTGTCGCTCTGCATGAATCCTTCCCCCGCAATCCGGAGGGCGCGCTCTTGGTGCGCGCCGACCAGCCCGGCTGGCGGCACCAGATCTGGGTCGATTCCATGGATCTCATCGGTCCGCTCTTCTCGGAATTCGGCAAGGCGACGGGAGAGGATGCCCGATACGAGCAAGCCGTCGCGCTGACGCTCGCCCATGCACGCCTCCTGCAGGCGGAGAACGGCCTCTTCTTCCACGGCTACGACACCCATGCCGGCCCGAACGGCCATCTGTGGGCGCGCGGCAACGGCTGGGCCCTGCTCGGCATGGTTGGGACGCTCTCCGCCGTGCCCGCCGAAACGCCGGGGCGGGGCGAACTACTCGACCGACTGAAGGCGCTCGTCGCCGCACTTCAAGCGGCGCAAAGGCCGATCGGCCTTTGGACGACGGTGATCGGCCGCGAGGAGACATATGAGGAGACGACGCTTGCCGCCATGGCGGCATACGCCCTGCGCAAGGCCGCCCTCGCCCGCCTCCTCGACGAGGCCGCGCTCGAGCCGGTCATCGCACGGGCCAAGGCTGGCGTGCGCGCCCATATCGACGGTGAGGGACGGCTCGGCCGCGTCAGCGAAGCGACCCCGGTCGGCCAGCTTGCGACCTATGCGACGCGGCCCTTCGGCATCTTCCCATGGGGCCAGGGGCCGCTTCTTCTGATGGAGTGCGAGGAATGAGGATCACACGGGTCGAAGCCTTCGCGGTGCGGGCGAAACCGATCGACGAGAAGGTCTATTGGGGTGCGCGGGCCTGGGGTGCCGCCACCGACACAACACACATCTCGGCCGAATATCCGCCCAAGCAGCGCCGCACCTTCATCTATTCCGACCGGATCGAGACGGTCATCGTCCGCATCACCACGAACGAGGGCATCGTCGGCTGGGGCGAGGCGAAGGCGCCTGTGGCCGCGCAGGCGACCAAGGCGATCGTCGACCTGCTGCTCGCACCGCTTCTCGTCGGCACCGACCCGCGCGAGACCACGGTGCTGTGGGAGCGGATGTATGCCGGCATGCGCGTGCGCGGGCATCAGGCCGGCTTCTATCTCGAAGCGATCAGCGGCGTCGATATCGCGCTGTGGGACATTGTCGGCAAGGCCTCGGACAAGCCGCTGCATCTGGCACTCGGCGGAGCGTTCCGCAACCCGGTCCGGGTCTACGCCTCGGGATTGCCGGCCCTGCCCGGTGCGGCACCCGACGAAACCTTCGAGGACCTCGCGCGCCAGGGCCTCGAGCTGAAGGCCGCCGGCCATACGGCGATCAAGCTCGCGCTCGGCCGCGACATACCCGGCGACGTCCGCTCGGCCGAGGTGCTGCGCGAGGCATTGGGACCGGACTTCATCTTCTATGCCGACGCCGCCGGCTCCTATGATACCGCGCAGGCGATCCGCCTCGGCCGGGTGCTCGAACGGCTCGACTTCGGCTTCTTCGAGATGCCGATCCCGCCCGAGGACAAGACGGGCTACGCGGAGATCGCCCGCGCGCTCGACATTCCGCTGGCGCTCGACTCCCTGATGACGCGCCACGAGACGCTCGACTTCCTGCGCCGCGGCGGGCTTCGGCTCGTGCAGCCGGACGTCTGCCGCGCCGGCGGCATCACCGAGTGCCGGCGCATCGCCGAGCTGGCGGATGCCTTCGGGGTCGCCTTCGCGCCGCATGTCAGCATCGGCTCGGCGATCTCCTTCGCCGCTTCCGCTCATCTGGGTGCCGCCATGCCCAACACCATGACCTGCGAATACTGGATCGGCCGCAATCCGCTCGGCGATGCCGTTCTGCGCAGGCCGATGGAGCTTTCCGGCGACCGGCTACGCGCCCCCGACGGCCCCGGGCTCGGGCTCGACATCGATGCCGAGGCGCTGCTGGCCGAGGCGGAATAGCGTCTTCAGCCCCGGCAGTGCGGGGCTGCTTTTCATTTCGGGGCCCGGATACCGGCCGGACGGGAGTGCCTCCCTGGACCAGTTCATCGTTTCATGGAATTGATGAACTGGTCCAACTCGTTGTTTTGTTGCAATTCCGGACGGAAAACCGGTTTCCACTTTTCCTGGAATTACTCTAGCGGGCGATCTGAAATCGCGGGACAGGCTGATCGTTCGCGTCGCTTGGGCCGAAGCCTTGCGCGGCATCAAAGGCAGCTGCATTGCCGGCACCGAGCATGGCTAGAATGGAAGTGAGGACAGCAACATTACGCATAATAACCTCCAAGCCTTTGTTCTGACGGGAAGATGAACTCCTCGCCACCAGCCGGGCGCAACCATGCGATTGTCCGGCTGAACGGCAATCGTCGAAGAGCAGCGCTACGAGATGATTTCAGTGAGCCGAAACCCGGTTACAGATGAAATTGGACGTCGAGCCGCGGCAGGATAGCAAGTGTCCGGGCAGCGGCCGCGATTCGCGAGCCCATCGAAATCCCGCCACACTTGTCACTCTCACCCGGCTTCCGCCCCGCCTTATATTCCGGCTCGATCCTGCAACGGCAGGCAATAGCGACAATCGAGCGGGAGCCGAAGAATGGCAACGTCAGCAGCGAACAACGGAAGCGCAACGGCCGGCTGGCTCGCCTACGCCGCCTCGCCGACCTTCGCGCTCATGGGCCTGATCGCGGCGAACGATGCGGCCCGGATCGCGCTCTGCTCCGCAGGTTCGAGCATCCTGCCGATCGATAGCATGACCGCGATGTACCTGCTGATGAGCCTCTTCCACCTGCCGCCCTGGCTGAGGCTTGCTTCCACCGCTGGGCGCGCATCGAACCGATAACCAAAGGAGACCGACCATGAACCATCCGATCGTTTCGCGCGAAGAGTGGCTGACCGCCCGCAAGGCGCTTTTCGCCAAGGAGCGCGCCATGACCCACGAGCTCGACGCGCTCCGCGCCGAGCGCCGGCAACTGCCCTGGGTCAGGATCGAGAAGCCCTACGTCTTCGAAGGGCCCGACGGCGAGTGCACGCTGGGCGACCTGTTCGGCGGCCGCAGTCAGCTCGCCATCTATCACTTCATGCTGACGCCGGGCTCAGACCATATCTGCCCCGGCTGTTCGTACACCGTCGACCATGTCGACGCGGCACGGCAGCATTTCGAGCATGCCGACCTGGCCTTTGCCGCGGTATCGCGCGCGCCGATCCAGCGGATTAAGGAGGTCAAGAAACGGATGGCCTGGACCTTCCCCTGGGTTTCCTCGAAGGACAGCGACTTCAACTACGATTTCGGCGTGTCGTTCACGGAAGAGGATCGCGCCGCCGGCCGTGCGACCTACAATTTCGGTCTCATGCCCATCCGCAACAGCCCGGACATGTTCGGCGTCAGCATCTTCGTGAAGGACGAGAATGGTGACGTCTTCCACAGCTATTCGACTTATGGCCGCGGCACGGAGCTGCTGATGGGCGCGTTCAGCTGGCTCGACCTTACCCCCAAGGGCCGCAACGAAACCGGCGGCACCATGAGCTGGGTCCGGCTGCACGATGAATATTGAATCGGGCGATGCCTGGCTGTGACAAATGACTGAAAGTCTGCCCGCAGGGCTCTCAATTCAAGTTCAATGACAACCGACCGAATAGGAGACGAACGGTGGCTTTCGAATTTTCATTTCTCGGAAGCCGCCGTTCCGCTCTCGGCTGAAATGAGAGCGCGACGGGATTTATCCGCGCCAGCTTCCAGCGCCGCTCTACTGCACAAGGCAGCTAGGTCCTGGCCGTTCGCCGCAATGCCTGCGGTGGTAGGCCGAAGGCTCGCACGAAGGCTCGGCGCATACGTCCCGGGTCGCCGAAACCACTGGCTTCGGCAATGTGCTCCAACGGGGCGTGGCCCGTCTCTATCGCCATGCGCGCGAATTCAAGACGCATGCGTTCCACTGCCTTCGCGGGCGTTGTTCCCATTTCCGCAACGAAAGCTCGGGCGAAGTGGCGCGGGCTCATGGCCGCGCGATCGGCAAGCTGTTCGACGGTGAGCGGTTCGGCCAGATGCTCGCCCATCCACGCGATCAGTTTTGAGAACCGGCCGGTCCGTCCACCGAGCTCCACGAGGCCGGAGAACTGTGATTGGCCGCCGGGGCGCCTGCGATGGACAACAAGTTGCTGCGCCGTGCGACGAGCCACTTCCGGTCCGAGGTCGTCTTCGATGAGGGCAAGCGCCAGATCAATGCCGGCCGAAATGCCTGCGGAAGTCCAGACATTGCCGTCCCGGATGAAGATCCGGTCCGCATCCAACGTGACATTCGGATAGCGGCGCCTGAAATGATCGGTGCTTTCCCAATGTGTCGTGGCACGACGGCCTTCCAGCAGACCGGCCTCCGCCAATATGAATGCGCCCGAGCAAACGCTGGCAACGCGTCGCGGCTTGGCACGTTTGAGCCAAGCCAAAATATCCTGCAGGGCCGGCATCGAGCGGACGATTTCGCCGCCCGAAACGATGATCGTGTCAAAGGGGCCGTGCTTCAGCGGCTTTGAGGCGAGCTTCACCCCGGACGAGCTTTCCACCTCTCCACCGCCTGGTGCGAGCAAAGTGAGATCATAGCTTCCCGGACGAAACCGCTCGGCAATCTCGAAGGCTGTGGTGGGCCCGGCAGCATCCAAAAGCTGGAAACCGGGATGTATCACGACCGCAATGGATCGACGCATGGCAGTTTTTGCCTGATTAATGTCATTTCAGACAACACTGTGTGCCGTTAGATTGGGAGCGTCAAGACATGCATCGGTCAAGGTGGGAACGGGCCATGAACCTGAAGCTGGTGTTGTGGGGTGGTATTGGCGTCCTGCTACTTGCCGTTGCGGTGTTCGCCACCTGGGTGTTCTCACTCCCGCCTGCGAGGGCTGCCGCCGCGCAGCCGCCCATTTCCGCAGAAGAAGCGGTCGCCACCCTATCGGCCTTAAGACCGCCGAGGCGCGAGCGCCCGCTGATCGCGGTCATAGGCATCAACGATGCCACGGAGACCACCGACTATCTGATGCCATACGGGATCCTGCGGCGCGCCGACGTTGCGGACGTGGTGATGCTTGCGACGGGACCGGGACCGGTGAAGCTTTTTCCGGCACTGACGGTGGAGCCGGATGCAACAGTCGCGGAGTTCGAGGCGCGGCATCCGGAAGGCGCTGACTATGTCATCGTCCCCGCCATGAGTCGCGACGATGACCCGACGGCGCTCAATTGGCTAAAGAGCCAAGCAGCCAAGGGTGCGGTCGTCATAGGAGTGTGCTATGGAGCCCGGGTTGTCGGTGCTGCCGGGTTGCTCGACGGCAAGCGGGCGACGACCCACTGGTACTTCCTCAAGAAATTGCGCAACGACAATCCCACGATGCAATATGTTGCGGACCGGCGGCTCGTGGTCGACCGAGGCGTCGCGACGACTACGGGCATCACCGCGTCAATACCGATGATGCTGACCCTGATCGAGGCCATTGCCGGTCGCGACAAGGCGGAGACGGTCGCCCGCGACCTCGGCTTGAATGAGTGGGACGCGAGACACGACAGCGGTGCGTTCAAGTTGACGCGCCCCTTCGCCTTGACGGTAATGGGCAATATTCTCGCCTTCTGGAACCGGGAGCAACTGGGCATCGAACTGACACCCGGAATGGACGAGGTGTCGCTCGCGCTCGTTGCCGACGCCTGGTCGCGCACGTATCTGTCGCGCGCCGTCGCCTTCGCCGGCTCGGCAGACACGGTCGAGACCCGCAACGGCATCAGCATCATCCCCGATCAGGTCGCCACGGACTGGCCAGCGGAGGAGCTCGTTCCCGCGTTCGCGGATCGCAAGCCGGGGGAAGCGTTGGACCAGGCGCTTCTTGCAATCGGGGCCCGCTATGGAGATCGCACAGCCGACGTCGTCGCCACCCAGCTTGAATATCCAGGGCGGCAGACAGGGCGATGAAGATATCGGCCAACCTCAACGCACGGAGCCTCGCCGGACACTGCCGGGGAGGTCATTCCTCACCAGTTTGAGCCAGATTAACCCATTAGCATAGGATGCCAATCGGGGCTGCCACTGGTTGGGAGGCCTAACCATTCTTGCTGACCTCTGCCATCCTGGTGCTTTGCTCCGGTCAAGGCCCTATAGTTTTGTCGAATGTGCCGCGCCACGACCAAAGAGATAGTGTGTCAGCACGGCGCCGGAGCGCGGATGAAGCGGCTCCAGCGGAGGCCCGTTCTCGATGAGTGCCCGCGCCGAACATGGAGACACCGACATGACCAAAGCCGAACCCAAGGTAAGCCGCTTCCCCGTGCCGGAAATCGCAGACATGCCCGAAGACATCCGTGAGCGTATCCTCGCCGTGCAAGAAAAGTCCGGCTTTATTCCCAATGTCTTCCTCGTGCTCGCCCACCGGCCCGAGGAATTCCGTGCGTTCTTCGCCTATCACGACGCGCTGATGGACAAGCCCGGCAACCTGACCAAAGCCGAGCGCGAGATGATCGTGGTCGCCACCTCAAACCTGAACCAGTGCCAGTACTGTGTGATCGCACACGGGGCGATCCTCCGCATCCGGGCCAAGGACCCGTTGATCGCCGACCAGGTTGCGGTGAACTACCGGAAGGCGGACATCACCGACCGGCAGAAGGCGATGCTCGACTACGCGGTAAAGGTCTCGCGGGCGGCCTACGCGGTCGGCGAGGACGATCTGGAGGTGCTCAAATCGCACGGCTTCACCGAGGAGGACGCGTGGGACATTGCCGCCATTTCGGCCTTCTTCGCCTTGTCGAACCGGCTAGCGAACGTCACCGACATGCGGCCCAACGAGGAGTTCTACACGCTCGGGCGGGCCCTGCCATCGCGCTGACGCGCGCCCTCCTGCACGCCTGCGACGAGATGTTCCGAAGTGTGGTGATGGACAATCTCACGCTCATCATGTGCTTCTGCAAAGAGCGTGGCCTGGACCATCGAACGCGGAGGGGTGACGGCGGTATGGCCGGTTCGAATAAAGCAGGAGGCGTATCGCCTACACGGCTTTGCAGAGGCCGAATCCACAGAGACTTTCCGCGCTCATTTCGGCGGGGTAAGGTCCGAAGAAGGATGGAGGAAGCGGGAGAGCTAGGGGGCGCTTGGCTTCGGACGAATGAAAAGAAGCGCATTTGGCGTGGCAACGGAGCAAGTGGAATCATGATTAAACGCTACCTTGAAACAATCTCAATTGCCGGATCCGTTTTGATTGTCGCAACGGGCCTTTCGTTGGCAGAACCACTTAACAGCATGGCTGATGTCGGGGAGGCCATCGAGGGGTGTTGGAAGCCGTCGTCAAACAGCGAGGGCTCCTCTGTCACTCTGAGATTCAGCTTCAGGCGCGACGGCTCTCTGATTGGCCGCCCGGAACCTACGGCCATAAATGTCGACGGCGATGCTCAGGCTCGGCAGCGGTTCGTGAATGAGGCAATTGCAGCGGTCGAAAGCTGCGCCCCTTTGGATTTTTCGCCGACGCTGGCCGAGGGTATAGGCGGCCAGGTGTTCACCATGCGCTTTTCCGCACGCTCTTCAGAGCAACGCCCTCTCCCCGAGGATTGAAGTCTCACCGGCGATCGATCAGAAGAAGAAGGTTAGGAGCGCGTTTTCCGACGCAGCAATGCGAGGGCGGCCGCTTCGACGATGTTTAGGCCTCGGCCCGGCGGAGTTCCGCAAGCCGGGCGCGGGCCTCCCGAAGCAGCAGGCGGAATTCGCGCATCATGGCGCCTTCGATCGCGAAGGCGCCACCGGTGGGCACGGCACCCGGGTCTTCCTGATGGTCCTGGAACTGGGAATGCTCGTCCAGCGCATCCAGCAGGCCGTCGCCTTCCAGATGCGCGAGATGAGCAATGAGGAATGCCAGCGTCTCGCGCTGGGCGTTCAGCCTGCCTTCGAGCTCGTCATTTGCCAGATGAGACATGGGTCGGCCTCCTATCGCAGCAGAGCCGTCAGGCGGCCCCTGCTCCTATCCGTAGATGCGGTCGAGCACCCGGCGACTGCCGCGAGCCCGCCCCAATCGTCGGGGGGGCGATGCCAGGCCTTCGTGCGTGGTGCCATGGTAACGCTCGGCGATGAAATCGTAAAACGAGCCGGAGACTTTGCGCAATTAGGAGCGCACGCTCGATTCATCAGGCGCCCGTCCATTGGCCACGCCGCTGGAGAACTTCTTTGAGGAGGCTCGGACGGTCCGTCATAACGCCGTCGACGCCGAAATCCGCCACCTCATCCATCTCTTCCTCAGCATCGACCGTCCACACATGCACGTCGATGCCGAGAGCATGGGCGGCCTCAACGAAACGCGGCGTCACGACTTCCAGGGGACCATAGGTTCGCGGAACCTGCACAACAGGGAAGGAAAGCCTTCCGATATGAAAGCCCCAGCCGGCCAGCCACAGTCGGGTGACGCCAAAGTGGGCCGGCGACCAGCACAGATCCGGCCCCAGCATCTCCCGCAGCCGCTTCACCCTGCGCTGGTCGACGGATCCGACGCATACCCGGTCCAGCGCATTGCATCGGGCGACCGCCTCGGCAATCGGCGATACTGCCGCATCACTCTTGGGCTCGAGGTTGAAGTAGCAGTCTGGCCATACGGATAGCACATCTTCAAGCTTGGCCAAGCGGCCGCCGCCAAGCGTGCTCATGTGCTCAAGGTCCGACCATGCGAGCGCGCCAACCGGTTCCGGTCGGCCGGTCAAACGTTCCAACGTGTCGTCATGAAAGATGACGGCGACATCGTCGCGGCTGGCCTGTATGTCGGTTTCGATATGCCGGTAGCCAAGCATGATCGCGCGCTCAAATGCAGCCCACGTATTTTCCTCTGCCTCCTGCGCACCACCGCGATGGGCAATCGGAATCGGCCGGGGATGTTCTAGAAAGGGAAAGAGCGGGCGCTTCATCCAGTATTTTCCCCTGCGCGCTATAATATCGTGCGAGGACCTGCCGCGGCAACGCGTGGAGGAATTATTCATGCCGAAGACTTCTCCATCACGATCCCCAAGGATGCACTACCCAGGTAGGCGTACGACGCCTTTGTGCAATTGAAGCTTGGGGCCAGCCGCCGAAACCCGTGGCTATGCGCGATCAGGTTGGGCCAGTCGGCGGTCTTGGGATTGGCTGGTTCCAACGGCGCCACTACGCCATGCAGCGGGTGAGAGGCCCACGCTCTTCTTGAACGCCCGGCTGAAGGCCGCCTCGGATTCATAGCCGATCTCATGGCCTACCGTGGCTACCTTCATGGAGCTATCCGCAAGAAGGCGTGCCGCAATCTGCATGCGCCAGAGCGTCAGATACTGCATTGGGGCATGGCCCACGACATGGGTGAACCGTGCAGCAAGTGCTGCCCGCGACATACAGGCACGGCTCGCCAACTCGTTCAGCGTCCACGGATATGCGGGCTGTTCATGGAGCATGACCAAGACTTTGCCGATTGCGGGGTCGCGCAGGCCTGAAAGCCAGCCGGTCTCATGGGCCGGCAAGGTCTCCAGATATTGGCGCATCACCTCGACGAAAACCAACTCGCTCAGTCTCAGCCGGATGGACTCGCCGCCGACCCGCGGCTGGCGCGCCTCGGCAAGCGTGAGATCGATGAGACGGCTCAAAAAATCCTCACGCCCGTCGTGGGACCGCTTGATCCGCAAGAGGCGCGGCAGGGTGGAGAGCACAGGATTGAAGGGCTGCATATCGCAACCGAGAAAGCCGCAGACGAATTCGCTGTGTGGCTCGCCGCCGCCGCCTTCCTTCGACACGAAGGGCAGCCTGCCCGCCGCCATGTCCCGGAAATAGTCCATCGTCGCTTCGACGTCGAATTCCGGCGGCTGGTTAGGCTCGCTAAGCATCGAATACGGGTCGCCATGCGGCAGCACCAGCACGTCGCCGGCCTCGAACCACGTGGAGGCGACGTTCGGAATCCCGGCCCAGCCCGAGCCCTTCAGGATGATGTGATAGGACACGATATGCTGGGCGCCCGGCAGGATGATGGACGAAAACGCATCCGCGTGCGGCACCTCCACCCCCCAGGGGAAGGACGCGTCCACCAGGAAGAACAAGGCGCCCGTCAGCTTGACCGTGCGCAGGACGTCCGAAAGCGGATCGGTGCCATGCGTCCTGTACTGGGCGGGCGGCTCCACCGCCGTGTCCGACCGCTCCGCATCGAGCGCAGTGGACGATGCGGCAATCGACAAAGACGTATGGTCATGGGCCTGGATCATCCTCGAATTATACTCTGTGCGCACCGGCATATCCAACGGTTGTGCCCAGTTTGACGATGAGGGTGGAGGAAAGACCATGACCACGCTTGAGGAACTGCGCAGCCCTGCCGAAATTTATGACATCCACTTCGTGCCCGCGTTGTTTGCCCCCTGGGGGCCGGTCGTCGCCGCGGAAGCAGGGGTGCAGAAGGGCTACCGTGTGCTCGACGTGGCCTGCGGCACCGGCGCTCTGACGCTTGCCGTAGCCGAAATCGCCGGCCCTTCGGGCTCGGTTGTAGGGCTTGACGCCAATCCGGAAATGCTGGCGGTTGCGCGTCGCAAGCTCGTGCAGATCGAATGGCTGGAAGGGTTGGCCGAGGCGCTGCCTTTGCCGGACAACAGCTTCGACGCCGTTGTCAGCCAGTTCGGTTTCATGTTCTTCGAGGACAAGCCGAAGGCACTCGCCGAGATGATGCGGGTCCTGAAGCCGGGCGGCCGGCTGGCGGTTGCCGTGTGCGATGCGGTCGAGAACTCGCCGGGCTATAGCGCCTTCGCGCTGTTGCTCGATCAGCTGTTCGGAAAGGAGGTGGGGGATGCATTCCGCGCCCCCTTCAGTCTTGGCGATGCCGGACGGCTGTATGAAATCTGCAATGAAGCGGAGCTTGCAGGGGCGGAGGTTGTCCAGCACAATGGAAAGGTCCGCTTCAAATCGATCGATGCGCTGGTGTCAACCGAGCGCGCCTGCGTATGGACGCTCGGCGGCTTGCTGGCCGACGAACAGTTCGAGCGGCTTCTCAAGGAGTCGGAGACGGTGCTCACGCCCTTCGTGATCGACGGCGGCACGATCGAATTCGACATGCCATCACTCATCATAAAGGCACGGAAATCCTAGTCGAAGCCTAAAGTGAGAGGGCGAAGCCATGCTCCGCGACGGGTTGGCCCCCGCAAGAACCGGTTTCAGATGCGCCCGATGTAATCCATCTTGCCGAGCGGCACGCCCTTGTGGCGCAGCAGCGCGTAAGCCGTGGTGACATGGAAATAGAAATTTGGGATCGCGAAGCCCAGCACATAATTCCGGGCGGTGAATGTCATCGACCCCTGCCCCGTCTTCAGCACCACTTCGGCCTCCTCGCGCCCGTCCATCGAATGGGCCGGAACCGCCTTCAGGAAAGCGACCGTTGCCGCGATGCGCGTCTGCAGCTCGTCGAAGCTGGTCTCGTTGTCTTCCATTGCGACATTCTCGACCTGGCCGACGCGCATGGCGGTGAACTTGGCGGTATCGCTGGCGCGCTGGATCTGTGCGGTGAGCGGCGCCATATCGGGGAACAGCCGCGCTTCGAGCAGTTCCGCATGCGCCATGCCCTTCTCGTCCGCGAAAGCGCGGCCCTTTTCTAAGATTTTGCTGAGGTTTCCGAACGCGCTCAGGAACACGGGCACGCTGACATCATAAAGCGATAGCGACATGGGGTCTCCTTCGATCGCAGATGGCCTTGAACGGGTCGTAGACGATCTCCTTGAATTCATCCTGGGCAAAGCCATAAACGGAGATGACGAGTTTCTTGTCGGCTGCGGCCCCGCGACGACTGCCATCTGCAGCCCATAGACGGTATCGCAGGGAAAAGGTCGAAAAAGCCTTCATCAACCATCCGCTTTGCCCGCCGCGCCCCTCCTCGGCGGGCTGGAAGATGAAATGAACGGTCCCGGAAAAATACCGCGCCTTCGCCAATTGGCGGGCGGCGCCCAGAAGCAGGGTCGTATGGCCGTCATGACCACACGCATGCATCTTGCCGGCTACGGTTGATTTGTAAGACCGCTCGGCGGTCTCCGGCATGGCAAGCGCATCCATATCGGCCCGCAGTCCGATCGCGCGCGTGCCGTTGCCGACAGTCAGGGTGCCCACAACGCCCGTGCCGCCCGGCCCGCGATGCACCTTCATGCCGGTCTCGGCAAGGCAGTCAGCGACGATCCGGCTGGTTCGTTCCTCATCGGAACCCAGCTCGGGATGAGCGTGCAGATCGCGTCGCAAGGCAACCAGAAAATCCATATCCGCCTGCACATCATCCACACTTGTCATCAAAACACCCTTTCCTTCCTCGTCCCAACCCGGATAATGCGCCTGCCTTCGGCGCGCCCGTGAAGTCACCTTGTCCGGAAACGGAAACCCAAAGAAATCAAACGCATTTTAACGTGAGCTAATCTTGCAAACAATGACGCAGGCCGATTTCCAGAACCATCTATCTGCTTTCTGGCAGGAGATCGCGCCCGCCGGTACCCATGCGCCGCAGGACGGCCACCAAGTCTTCTACCCGGCGCAGCTGCCGGACGGGCGGCAACTGGCCCTGCCGATCCGGGTGCTTTCCTGCGGTGAGAAGGCACTGGCCTCGCTGATCGTGAACCAGGCAAGTTTCGATGTTGGCGATACACTCGCAACCGCGCTTGCAGAAAAGGCATCCATGTTCAAACCGGACATCGTCGTCGGCCTTCCGACACTCGGCCTGTCGCTGGCTGCGCAGGTCGCCCGCGCGCTGGGCCACAGCCGCTACGTGCCGCTCAGCACTTCGCGCAAGTTCTGGTATAGCGAGGACCGGTCCGTCGCGTCGCGCTCGGTAACCAGTCCCGGGCAGGAAAAACGCCTTTATGCCGATCCTCGCATACTGCCGCTCCTCAATGATAAACGCGTCTTTCTGATCGATGACGTCATCAGCACGGGCAGTTCAATCCTCTCCGGCCTGCGGCTCCTGAAACTCTGTGGCATCGAACCGGTCGCCATCGGCGCGGCAATGCTCCAGACGACACATTGGCAGAGCGCGCTTGCGGAGGAGGACCCCACGCTTCCCGAGCGTGTCATCGGCGTTTTCCGGACACCCGCCCTGGCACCGGCGCCCAATGGCGGCTGGTTGCCCGAGACACTATAGGAAAAGATCGCAAGCCAAAGCAAGAACGCACCATGAGCCAGACAATTCTTTCACGCCTTGTTCCAACGGAAGCCTTGCGCGACCTGCCCGAAGGCGAGTCGCCCCGGGTCACCAATATGGAGCTTTTCTTCGACCTCGTTTACGTCTTCTCGATCATCCAGCTCTCGCATTTCCTGCTGGAGCATCAAACGTGGCTCGGGGCGCTGGAGGCAGCGACTCTTTTCGCCGCCGTGTGGTGGGCCTGGAACTACACAGCCTGGGCGGCGAACTGGGTCAACCCGGATCATCGTAGCGGCCGGCTCCTCATGGTGGCGCTAATGGCCTGCGCGCTGCTCATGGCGATTGCGATGCCATCCGCCTATTCGGAGCGGGCCGGTCTCTTCGTCGGTGCATATATCGTCATGGCTTTGCTGCGCGCGGGCTATATGGCAATGGTGTTCCGCGGCCAACAGATGAGCCGCAACTATGCTCAACTCGGGGCCTGGAGCGGCCTGTCCGGCCTTTTTTGGATTGCTGGCGTCTTCCTGCCGGAGGCACGGCTCGGACTGTGGCTTGCCGCCGTCATTGTCGACTATGCGGCGCCCTATGCGGGTTTCTGGTTGCCGGGCATCGGGACCACGCCGATGGAATCCTGGCCGCTGCGCGGGCTGCATCTGCTGGAACGCAACCAGCAGGTCTTCATCATAGCGCTCGGCGAGTCGATCCTGCTTCTGGGCGGCATACTGGTCCGTCAGCCGTTGAGCGCGCCTGTGGTGTTGTCGGCAACCGCGGGCTTCCTGCTGATCGTCGCGCTCTGGTGGCTCTACTTCATGCATACGAGCGAGAAGGGCGAACACGCGTTTGCCCATGCATCCCACCACACCCGGCTGGCGCGTGCCGGGCTCGCCTATGCACACGGGATCATGGTCTGTGGCGCGATTGTTGTCGCGGTTGCGATCGAACAGATCGTCTCCCACCCGACAGAGGCTGTGCATCTGCCGACGGTGCTTATCGCCGGTGCCGGACCGGTCATCTTCCTGCTAGGCAGCGCAGTCTTCCACAGGACAATGGCGAAGCAGGTGCCACCGGCCTATCTGCCCGCCGCAGCGGTGCTTGGGGCATGGTGCTGGATTGCGTTTGCGCTGCACCTGCCGGGACTACTGCTCGGGGCAGGCGTGCTCGCGGTTCTCCTGGCGCTTGCCGGCACGGCCCGGCAAGCTGCTTATGGCCGGTAAACGACGCCAATCAATCCTACGAAGCGAAGGACTGTTGCGCGCTCCTGGCTCCGGTCCAACAGTATCTTCGCCCCACGCCGCGACAGCGCCGCTCCAGCTTTACATTTCTTTACATTCGCCCAGAACGCTCGAAACGTTGCCCGGTTAACTTCCCTCCATTGCAGCAGGTGCTGCGGAGTGAAAGGAAACCATTATGGAAAACGAGGACAAGAACTTGGCGAGCCTGACCACCGCCGGCGAACCCGCTTCGAGGAGCTGGGGCCGGCGCACAGCGATCGGCGGCCTCGCGGCCGTCGCGGTTGTCAGCGCGATCGGCTTTGCAGCCGCCCGCAGCGACGATTTCGGCTTCGGCATGGGCCGTTTCGGCATGGGTGGCCATATGATGCACGCGCATATGGGAGGTGGCGGCTTTATGGAACACCGGATCGGCTCCGTGCTCGACGAGCTCGAGGCGACGCCCGAGCAGGAAGACAAGCTTTGGGACATCATCGACAACGCGCGGGGCGAGATCAGGCCGACTTTCCAGGACTTCCGCGAGACGCGTGAGGAGGTTATCGAACTCCTCGGCGCACCGACCATCGACCGCGCCGCAGCCGAGAAGCTGCGCAGCGAGCGTATCGCGGCCATCGACGAGGCCTCGCGCAAGATGACGACTGCGCTCCTCGACGCCGCCGAAGTGCTGACGCCCGAGCAGCGCGCCAAGCTCGCCGAGCATTTGAAGGAGCGCAGGGGCCACGGCCGGTGGTAAGACTGACCCGGCCGGGCAACTGAACGGAGCGAGAGAGAGATGGCGGAACGGGTCCTGATCGTCGACGACGACACGCGCCTGTCCGCCATGCTCGCCGAGTACCTCTCCGCAAACGGCTACAGCGTCCACACCGCGGCGACGGCCACGGCCGGCCTCACCGACCTCGGCCGCCGCGCGCCGGACGCCGTGATCCTCGACGTCATGCTGCCGGATCTCGACGGCTTCGAGACCTGCCGGCGCATGCGCGCGGTCTCGGACGTGCCGATCCTGATGCTCACCGCCAAAGGCGAGGAGACGGACCGCATCGTCGGGCTGGAGCTCGGCGCCGACGACTACCTGCCCAAGCCGTTCAATCCGCGCGAGCTGCTGGCGCGGCTGAAGGCAATCCTGCGCCGCCGCAATGGTACGGCGGCGGTTTCGCGCATCCTGCGCTTCGGGCGGCTGGAGATCGATCCGGGATCCCGCTCGGTCAGGATCGACGGCCGCGAATGTGCCCTGACCAGCCACCAGTTCGACCTGCTCACAGCACTTGCCGAAAATGCCGGCCGCACGCTGTCGCGCGAGCAGTTGATGGACATGGTCAAGGGCGAGGAACTGGACGCCTTCGACCGCTCCATCGACGTCCACATCTCGCGCATCAGGGCGGCCATCGAGAGCGACCCCAAGCATCCGAGGCGCATCATCACCGTGCGCGGGGCCGGCTATGTCTTCGCCCGCTTCCAGGACGACGAGAGATAGAGATGCGCAGCCGGCTGTTCGTGAAAATCTACCTGACGCTACTGGCGAGCCTCGCCGCGGTCGCCGTCGCCAGCGCAGTGTTCTGGTGGCACGGACGGGGTGAGGAGGAGTCCAGCTGGCAGAGCCAGCGCGCGCGGTTCGTCGCCGCGCTGATCCCGCCCGACATGGACCGGCGGTCGGTCGAGGCGACGCTGGAGCGGCTTTCACGGGCCTTCGACGCCGATATAGCGGTCTACGACCCACACGGCAGGCTGATCGCGGGCGCCGGCGGGCCGCTCTCGCCCGACATCCTCGAGCAGCCCTGGCGCCACGGCCCGAAAGGCAACTTTCACACCATGGTGACGGCGTTGCCCGACGGCCGCGCAGTGGCCGCGCGCATGGAGCGGCCTTTCGGCCCGACCGGCCGTAATCCGCTCGCATATCTGGCGTTGATCGCCGGCGTTATCGGCCTCGCTGCCTATCCGGTGGTGCGTCACCTGACCCGCCGGCTGGAGCGGCTGCGCGGAGGCGTGGATGCCTGGGGCAGAGGCGATTTCGTGGCGCGCGTGCCGGAGGACGGAAGCGATGAGGTCGCGGCGGTGGCAAAGAGCTTCAACAAGGCCGCCGATCATGTCGAGCGGCTGATCAAGTCACACCGCGCTCTGCTCGCCAATGCCAGCCACGAATTGCGCTCGCCGCTTGCGCGCCTGCGCATGGCGATCGACCTCTATGAACAGGCGCCGGACGAGAGCCGCAAGGAGGAGATCATACGCAACCTCGCCGAGCTCGACACGCTGGTCGAGGAGATTCTGCTGGCGAGCAGGCTCGACCATGTCGAGAAGCTCGATGCGCCCGAGCCCGTCGACCTTCTGGCCCTGGTCTCGGAAGAAGGGGCGCGCAACGGCGTCGAAGTCTCGGGCACGCCCGCGACTGTCACAGGCGATGCGCGCCTGCTCGGCAGGCTCGTGCGCAATCTCATGCAGAACGCGCTGCGCCACGGCGGCCCACCTGTCACAGCCACTATCGCGCAGGCAGGCAGCACGGTGGAGCTCAGGGTCCGCGATCACGGCCCGGGCATACCGGATAGCGAGAGCGCCCGCGTTTTCGAGCCGTTCTACCGGCCCTCCGGGCGCAGCGAGGCTGCGGGCGGCTGGGGCCTGGGGTTGGCGCTGGTGCGGCAGATCGCCGAGCGCCACGGCGGCGCGGTCCGCTACAAATCCCCATCGGACGGCGGCGCCTGCTTCGTCGTGACGTTGCCAATGCATCGGCCGCCTGAAAGATGAACTGGAGTCGGTCTGTGGTTGGGCGTCTTCCCCTCACCCGCGCCTCCGCCTGGAAGCACCGGCGCCGGGGAACCGCAAGCAAGCATGGATGCGGTCCGCCCGGCGCCTGACATTTGGCCGCCACTGGACTTGAATAGCCGCTGAACGGCTTCAACCGGTTTCAGGCAAGGTCGAAGCGGTCAGCGTTCATCACCTTGGTCCAGGCCGCAACGAAGTCTCGCACGAACTTCTGCTGCGCGTCGTCCTGAGCATAGACTTCCGCCAGCGCCCGAAGCTGGGAGTTCGAACCGAAGACGAGATCGACACGGGTGCCGGTCCACTTCAGTTCGCCAGTCTTGCGATCACGGCCTTCGAACTCTTCCTCATCTTCCGAAACAGCCTTCCATTCCGTGCCCATGTCGAGCAGGTTGACGAAGAAGTCGTTGGTCAGCGTCTCCGGCCGCTTGGTGAAGACACCATGCCTGGACTGACCATGGTTCGCCCCCAGGACGCGCAGGCCGCCGACGAGAACCGTCATCTCCGGTGCGGTCAGCGTCAGAAGCTGCGCCTTGTCGATCAGCAACTCTTCGGCTGGGATGGTGAACCTGGTCTTCAGGTAGTTGCGGAACCCGTCCGCGACCGGCTCAAGCGCATTGTAGGAGTCTATATCGGTCTCTTCCTGGCTCGCGTCCATACGGCCCGGCGCAAAGGGAACTTCGATATCCTGCCCAGCGGCCTTCGCCGCCTTTTCGATGCCGGCGGAGCCGGCCAGCACGATCAGGTCGGCAAGCGAGACCTTCTTGCCGCCGATCTGCGCGGAATTGAAGTCCTTCTGGATGCCTTCGAGCACGGCAAGGACCTTCGCCAGCTGTTCCGGCTGGTTGACTTCCCAATCCTTTGCAGGGGCGAGCCTGATACGTGCGCCGTTTGCGCCGCCGCGATTGTCGGAGCCGCGGAAGGTGGCCGCCGAGGCCCACGCGATGGAGACGAGCTCGGAGACGATGAGACCGGTTTCAAGGATCCTGGCCTTGAGATCAGCGACGTCCGCGGCATCGATCAACTCATGGTCGACAGCCGGAATCGGATCCTGCCAGATCAGATCTTCAGACGGGACCTCGGGGCCGAGATAGCGAACCTTGGGGCCCATGTCGCGGTGGGTCAGCTTGAACCAGGCGCGGGCGAAGGCATCGGCGAACTCGTCCGGGTTTTCGTAGAAGCGCCGCGAAATCGGACTGTAGATCGGGTCGAAGCGCAGGGAGAGGTCCGTGGTCAGCATGGTCGGCTTGCGGCGTTTGGACGGATCATGCGCATAGGGGATCGATTCGGGAGCATCCTTCGCCACCCACTGCTTCGCGCCGGCTGGGCTCTCCGTCAGCTCCCATTCGAAACCGAAGAGGTTCTCGAAGAAGTTGTTGCTCCACTTCGTCGGCGTCGTGGTCCAGGTGACTTCCGGGCCGCCGCCGATCGTGTCATCGCCCTTGCCGCTGCCAAAGCTGCTCTTCCAGCCGAGCCCTTGCTCTGCGAGGCCGGCGGCTTCCGGATCGGGTCCGACAAGGGAAGCATCGCCAGCGCCATGGGTCTTGCCGAAAGTGTGACCGCCGGCGATGAGCGCGACGGTTTCCTCGTCGTTCATGGCCATTCGGGCAAACGTCTCGCGGATGTCCTTGGCGGCAAGGAGCGGATCCGGATTACCGTTCGGCCCCTCCGGGTTCACATAGATCAGCCCCATCTGCACGGCGGCGAGCGGATTTTCCAGTTCGCGGTCACCGCTGTAGCGCTTGTCGTCAAGCCAAACGTCCTCGACCCCCCAATAGATATCTTCCTCCGGTTCCCAAACGTCCGCGCGGCCACCGGCGAAACCAAAGGTCTTGAAGCCCATGGATTCCAGAGCGACGTTGCCTGCAAGGATCATGAGGTCGGCCCAGGAGATCCGGTTGCCGTATTTCTGCTTGATCGGCCAGAGCAGCCGGCGCGCCTTGTCGAGGTTCACATTGTCCGGCCAGGCGTTTAGCGGCGCAAAGCGCTGCTGCCCCGTGCCGCCGCCGCCGCGGCCGTCGCCAGTGCGGTAGGTGCCCGCGCTGTGCCATGCCATGCGGATGAGCAGCGGCCCATAGTGCCCGAAGTCGGCGGGCCACCACTCTTGGCTATCGGTCATCAGCGCGTGAATATCCGTCTTCAGGGCTTCCAGGTCGAGCTTCTTGAACTCCTCGGTATAGTTGAACGCCTCGCCCATGGGATCGGACAGGGAGGAGTTCTGATGGAGAATCTTGAGGTTCAACTGGTTCGGCCACCAGTCACGATTCGACCGCATACCCACATTCGTGGCTCCGTGCGCGACCGGGCACATACCCTTTTTCTCTACCTTAGCGTCCATTTTTCTCTCCGATCGTGGCTACGTTGATTTCGTGGCTGCGTTGTTTGAACTGGTCCGAGGACAAAGACTGCCTACAGCATGATGACGAGGCGCCAGAGTGGAACGTCCCTATTGTCGAGGTCTTCCCGGCGGATGGCGGTCCTGAAACAAGATCGAGCCGGATGCGCCCATGTCCTGAATGGTCTGAACATCGGCGATCTGCGCCGCCGGATGGCGCTGCGTGAGACTGTCGTGACATTGAGTATCTTAACTCCCTATTCGAGATCGTACCAAAGCCGCTTCATTAATTTAAGTTGGATTTGCTGATCGCAACGATAAGCTGACATTATGACAAACCTGACAACGCCGACAAAACTGCCGCTGATCGGCCTCGACCGCACGCTGAATCCAAAGTTTTGCGCGGGCCGCATGGCAGCGTTATATCGTCGGCCATGCGCCACGTCGTTTCGAGCCTAATCGCCGATCTGATTAAGCTGCTCCCGAAAAACGAGCGGGAACTTCTTAGGCGCCTGTGCGAAGCCGTCGAAGAAGGCGGCGAACCGGCGATGACGGTGTCAAACAGGGAGCGCACTTCAGCGGCAAGGCTGGCCTCCAGGCTCCCCAGCACGCTTCGCTACCAGGCGAGCGGACGCGAACTCCGTCTTGTCTCCGCGGACGTTTCGAACCTCTTGCGCGTCGCGGCGGGCGGCAGCGCGGCCATAGCTTTGAACAGGCCTGCGGCTGACCCCGTCGCCAAGATCCGTGCGGCGCAGGATAGCGGTGATTTCGAGCGCGCCATCTCCCTCTTCAGAGAAAGCGGCGGCGTCTATTTCATTCACTATCACGGCAACGATGCTTGCCTCGACGTGCTGAACCGCTTCCCGCAGGAGGTCGTGGATACCGAGGAGGTGCTTACCTTGGCGCTTTCCATGCACGCGCTGAAGGCTGGCAACATCCCTCGGGCGCGCTTCCTTATGGTGCAGCGATACGGCAGCGACATGCTGAACCTGGAGACTGTGATACGCCGGCCCGGCCGCTATTCGCTGGCCGTGCGCGAATTCCGCTTCGTCATGGCGATCTACGAGGACCACGTCGTCTCGAACGAGTTGCGCGAACTGCTGTTTGATATGCTGGCGGAATTCCCGATCGACGAGCATTTGCATCGCGGCGGCTTCTACAACTCCATGCTCGCAGTCTGCCTGCAACGGCAGGAGTTGGACGAGGCGGAAGAGATTGCCAAGCGCGCGCACCATCACTATCGCGAGGCGGGAGCGCATCTGCTCGTCTTCTACATCGAACTTCACCGGGTCGTCTTTTCGCTCCGGCGCGGCATGCTGGGCGAGGCCGAACGCTGGTCATCCCAGGCCCGTGCAGCGCTCGACCATGTGCGCTTCGACACCCCGGCCGACAGGAGGCTGCTCAACCTGCTCGACGCCGTCGTCGCGTACGAGAGGGGCGAGCCGGAGAACCTGGTCCGCTTCGTCGCCGAGGAGTTCGACAAGTTCGCTTATGGCGAGATCTGGCCGACCGTGGTCGAACTGGCGCTGGTCTATTGCAGCCAGGTGGTGAGCCACCAGGTCGGACTTGGCGCAGCGCTCAGCTTCTTGGATAAATGGCGCGTGCAGGAATGGCGCTCGCGACGCTTCAACCTCGCCATCACCATGCGCGAGGTCGACATACTGCAGACGGCCAACCGCTGGCAGTCGGCGTCCGACCGGCTTGTGGCCGTGCAGTCGCGCATCAATCTCACATGGGTGGAAAGCGCGGAAGAGGCGCTGTCGCGACTCGTCGATCCGATCGAGATCGAACTGACGATGGCGTGGCTGCGCCATCTGATCCAGCACCTGCCGCGGCGGCCGATCCTGCGCGACCAGGTCGGGGCGCTGCTGCGCAACGAAAACATAGGCGAGCGCGAGCGCGGCAGGCTACGCCTTTGGGCGGCCTATCTCGCTCGGATGCATCGCGATGTCACACGGGCGCGCCATCTGTTTTCGGAACTACTGGAAGACATCGCGCGGATCGGCATCATCACGCATCTGCTTGGCGACATCGCGCTGGTCGATGCGCTGCTGGACGACAAGCGCATTGCCGCCCACGTGTTCTCCTCCGCCGAAAGGCGCGCCACAGTGCGCAAGCTGCACGCTTTCACGCAACGCCGCGAAACCGAGCGCACGCCCCTCACCCGGCAGGAACTGCGCGTGCTGCGGCTCGTGGCGGAAGGCGCCACCAACAAGTTCGTCGCGCGCCAGCTCCGGCTGTCGGAGGTGACGGTGAAGTTTCACCTGACCAACATCTACCGAAAGATGGGTTGCCGGAAGCGTGGAGAAGCGGCGGCGGGCGCGCGTTCGCTCGGCTGGCTTTGAGAAAACCTATACCGGAATTGGTGAAACCTAGACTTCTGACGCATTGAAGCGCGGGGCCGGCCGCTCCCAAGATATGCTGACGAAAGATCGCGCCCATCGAAGGCGCGGCGCATCGGGGAATCGGCGTCGGATGCAGGAGAACTACCTCTATACGTTCACCAAGCGGATCGTCGGCTTTGTCGGCGTCTTGTTCGTCCTGTCGCTGATGATCTTCGTCCTTGCCCGTGTCGTACCGGGCGACCCTGCGCGGATCGCGCTTGGCCCCAGCGCCTCGCAGGAACAGGTCGGCGCGATGCGTCAGGCGATGGGGCTCGACCGCCCGCTGATGGAGCAGTACGCGACCTATGTCTGGAACGCGTTGCATGGCGACCTCGGACGCTCACTGATCTCAGGCCGGCCGGTCACCACAGAGATCGCGGCGCTGCTTCCCGCCACGCTGGAACTGGTCATCGTGACTGTCATCATGATGGCCGCTATCGCCATTCCGCTCGGCGTGACTACCGCACGCTACCGCAACACCTGGATCGACAATACGGGGCGCTTCTTCTCGATCGTCGGCGTCACCATGCCGAGTTTTCTTTTTGCGATCCTGCTCCAGCTCTTCGCCGCCTACTTCCTGACCGACTGGCCCATTATCGGCCGGATCGACCACACGCTTGCGCCGCCGACCGGCCCGACTGGCCTGCTGCTCGTCGATTCGCTGGCACACGGCCGCTTCGACGTCTTCGTAGACGCCTTCCAGCGCATCCTCTTCCCGGCGCTGGCGCTGGCGATGTCGGGCATCGGCCAGATCACACGCATCACCCGCTCGGCGATGATCGAGAACCAGCGCCGCGACCACGTGCTGACGCTGCAATCCTTTGGGGTGCCGGATCGGGTGATCGTCTTCCGCTACCTCCTGAAGCTCTCCTCGATCGCACCGCTCACCATCATGGGCCTCGAATTCGCGTCTCTAATCGGCAACGCCTTCGTGGTCGAGCTGGTATTTTCCTGGGGCGGCTTTGCTTCCTACGGCCTCTCGGCGATCCTCCAGAAGGACCTGAACGCGGTGATGGGCGTGGTGCTCTTGTCCGGGCTGTTCTTCATCGTCGCCAACATCCTGATCGATATCATCCTTCTCGTGCTCGACCCGCGCCTGCGGCTGAAGGAGGCGCGCTGATGGTGGTCAAAGCCACGCACGAGGCGGATGCGCTGACGCCGCGCTACATGGCCTGGTACCGCTTCACGCGGAACCCGACCGCAATCATCGGCGCGCTGATGGTGCTTTCGGTGGTGGCCCTTGCCGTCTTCGCGCCGCTGTTTGCGCCCTATCCCGAACATGCGGGCGCCGCCGTCAATTTCCGTGCCCGTCACGCCGCCCCCGACCTTACCTACTGGCTAGGCACCGACAAGGTCGGCCGCGACATCTTCACCCGCGTCATCTACGGCTTCCGGATTTCGCTCCTGCTCGTCGTCGGCGTGCTGGCCGTTGCCGTCCCGCTCGGCGCCGCGCTCGGCCTGCTCGCCGGCTATTTCGGCGGCTGGACCGAGCGGCTGATCACCGGGCTGACCAACGTCATGCTGGCGATCCCTCCGTTGGTGATGGCGCTCGCCGTCGGCAACGTGCTGGAACCCAACCTCGTCAACGCGATGATCGCCATCACGCTCTTGTGGTGGACCTGGCACGCCCGCCTCGTCTACCGGGTCTCGAAGTCTGTCGCCGCGGAAGACTTCGTCGAGGCATCGAGGCTCGCCGGCGCCAGCCACTGGCACGTGCTGACGCGCGAGATCCTGCCCAACTGCATCTCAGTCATCTCGGTCAAGACGACCCTGGACGCCGCCTTCGTCATCCTGTTCGGCGCGACCCTCTCCTTCCTCGGTCTCGGCGTGAAGCCGCCCACGCCGGATCTCGGCTCGATGGTGGCGGACGGACGGCAGTTCCTGCCTGAGATGTGGTGGGGCGTTCTCGCGCCCGGATTCGCGATCTTCTACGCCACGCTCGGCTTCAACCTGCTGGGTGACGGCCTGCGCGACATGTTCGACGTGGAGGTCTAGCCGTGAGCGACCTCCTCAGCATCACCGGCCTCAATGTCGCCTTCCTCACCTACGGGCGGCGCCACCACGTGCTCAAGGACGTGGCGTTGTCCATCCCGCAAGGCGGTCGTGTCGCACTGATCGGCGAGACGGGCTCGGGCAAGTCTGTGACGAGCAAGGCGATCCTCGGCACGCTACCGCGCAGCGCCGACGTGGAGAGCGGCGAGATCCGCTTCAGGGGCGAGGACGTGCTCGCGATGCCGCGCGCGCACCGCGACCGCCTGAAAGGCACCGCCTTTTCGGTCATCATGCAGGACCCCCTGTCCTCGTTCAATCCGGTGTTCCGGATCGGCCGGCATCTCAACGACGTGATGTATTACGCCGATCGGCGGCTCGGTCGGCAGAGCACCGCCGCAGAGCGGCGCGAGCGCATCTTCGAGGTGTTGCGCAGAGTTCAGCTCGACGATCCACGGCGCATCGTGGAAGCCTATCCGCCACAGCTTTCCGGCGGGATGCGCCAGCGCGTCCTGATCGCGCTCTCGCTCCTGCACCAGCCCGACCTTTTGATCGCCGACGAGCCGGGCACCGCGCTGGACGTAACGACGCAAGACGAGATCATGAAGCTGATCAACAGGCTGGTCTCCGACAGCGGCCTGTCGCTGCTGATGATCACGCACAATCTGGGCGTGGTGCGCCAGATGGCTGACGACGTGTATGTGATGCGGCACGGCGAGATCGTGGAGCACGGGGCCCTCGGCGAGATCTTCTCCAGGCCTCGGCAGGCATATACGCGCCAGCTCATCCACGCGATCCCGCCGCTCTACGGCGACAAGGTGGCGGACCAGAAGCCCGCCGAGGCCGATCCCATCGTCGAGATGCGCGGCGTCACCAAGATTTTCGAGCAGAAGCGGCTGTTCAGCAAGGGGTCGCGGCATGTGGCGGTCGCGGACGTTTCGCTATCGGTGCGACGAGGCGAGGTGTTCGGGCTGGCCGGCGAATCCGGCTCGGGCAAGACCACCGTGGCGCGAATGATCATCGGGCTGATCGGTGCCACCGAGGGCGCCATCGCCGTCGACGGCAAACCGGTGGAAGACGAGCGCGGCAGCGATCCCTTCCGCCGCAAGATCCAGATCGTCTACCAGAATCCGGGAACCTCGCTGAACCCGAAGCGCACGGTCGGGCAGACGCTGCGCGTGCCGCTCGCCTTCGCCGGCATGCGAGGCAAGGCACGCGATGAGAGGATCGTCGAGTTGCTGCGGCAGGTAGACCTGCCGGCGAACTATGTCGGCAAATATCCGCACGAACTGTCCGGCGGCCAGAAGCAGCGGGTCGCTATCGCGCGGGCGCTGGCGGCCGGACCCGAGATCATCGTTCTCGACGAACCGACCTCTGCGCTCGACGTCTCGGTGCAGCAGAACGTGATCGCGCTCCTGACCAGGCTGCGCGAGGAACTCGGCCTCACCTATCTCTTCATCTCGCACGACCTGTCGCTGATGCGGAACTTCTGCAGCCGCATCGCCATCATGCTGCGCGGCGAAATTGTCGAAGCCGGCGAGCCGCGCGAGGTCTTCGAGAACCCGCAGCACCCCTATACCCGCGCCCTGATCGCCGCCGTGCCGGTGATCAGCGACGAGGAGGAAGCCCGCAAACCCCGCGTGAGCGACGAGGAGCGCAGGCGCTATCTCGTCGACACCGCGGCCTGAGACCCGACCAGAAAGGCAGGACCAGAGCAATGTATCGTCTAGGGATCGATGTCGGCGGCACCAACACCGACGCGGTGATCATGCAGGGTCGCAACGTGCTATCCGGCGTGAAGGCAGCCACCACGGAGGATGTCACCTCCGGCGTGCTGGAGGCGATGGAGGCGGCAATCGCGAAGGCGGGGGTCGACCGTGCCAAGATCACACGCGTGATGATCGGTACGACGCACTTCACCAATGCCGTCATCGAGCGCCGGCATATCAATCCGGTGGCGGCGATCCGGCTCGGCCTGCCGGCGACGGCCTGCCTGCCGCCGATGGTGGACTGGCCGGAGGACCTGTGCGAAGCGGTCGGCGGCCTCGGCTACCTCGTGCACGGCGGCTACGAATTCGATGGCCGGGAACTCGCGCCGCTCGACCTCGACGAGATCGACCGCATTGCCGACGACATCACCGCCAAGCGCATAGAGGCGGCCGCCATTACCTCGGTATTCGGCCCGATCAACGCCAAGATGGAAGAGGCGGCGCGCGAGCGGCTGCTCAAGAAGTGCCCGGATGTGGCCGTCGTCCTTTCGAGTGAGATCGGCCGCATCGGACTTCTCGAGCGCGAGAGCGCGGCGATCATGAACGCCAGCCTGCTGAAGCTCAGCGCGCGTACTGTCGATGCTTTCGCCAGCGCGCTGCGCTCGGCCGGGCTGAATTGCCCGTTCTTCATCACCCAGAACGACGGCACGCTGATGGGGGCCGAAGTCGTGAAGCGCTTCCCGGTGCTGACCTTCGCCTCGGGCCCAACCAACTCCATGCGCGGTGCGGCCTTCCTGACCGGCGTGCGCGACGGCATCGTTGTCGATATCGGCGGCACGACCACCGACATCGGCTCGCTCCAGCACGGATTTCCGCGCCAGGCAGCGACCGTGGTGGATATTGGCGGCGTGCGCACCAACTTCCGCATGCCGGACGTCTTCTCGATCGGCCTCGGCGGAGGCTCGCTGGTCCGCCGAAAAGGTGGCGCCACCACGGTCGGACCGCAATCGGTCGGCTATCGCATCACGAATGAGGCACTGGTCTTCGGCGGCGACACGCTGACGGCGACGGACATTGCCGTGGCGCGTGGCGAGGCTGCGGTCGGCGACGCCTCGAAGGTCGCCGGCCTCGACCGCGATCTTCTCGATTCCGCACGCAACGAGATGACCCGCATGCTGGAGCGCGCGATCGAGCGCACCCGCCTATCGCCGGAGCCGATCCCGGTGATTGCGGTCGGCGGCGGTTCGATCCTGATGCCCGACCGCATCGGCGATCTCTCGGTGATCCGTCCGGAGAACTTCGCCGTCGCCAACGCGGTTGGCGCGGCGATCGCCCAGATCAGCGGCGAGGTCGATCGCATCTTCTCCCTAGAGAAAGGGCTGACGCGCGAGATCTGCCTGAAGCAGGCCGAGGATGAGGCCCGCGAGAAGGCGATCCGCTCGGGCGCCGACGCCGCCACGGTCGAGACGATCGAGCGCGAGGACGTGCCGCTCGCCTACCTACCTGGCAATGCGACCCGCATCCACGTCAAGGTCGTCGGAGAGATGGGCGGCTATGATGCTTGATGGCGGACAGGGAAGATGGCGCCTCGACGAGGAAATGGTCGAGGCGCTGGAGATCGGCTCCGGCATTCTGGGCACGGGTGGCGGCGGAAATCCCTACATCGGCAAGCTCAGGGTGCGGCAGGCACTGCGCGAAGGCCATGTGATGGAGATCCTCCCGCTCCAGAGCGTACCGGACGACGCGCGCGTGGTGGCAATGGGCGGCATCGGTGCGCCGCTGGTTTCGCATGAGCGCATCAAGGAGGGCCGCGAGGGCCTGCGCTGCGTGCGCGCGCTAGAGGAGCGGCTCGGCATAAAGGTCGACGCGATCGCCTGTGAGGAGATCGGCGGCCAGAACTCGATGGAACCGCTGATCGCGGCGGCGATGGCGGGTCTGCCGGTCGTCGACTGCGACGGCATGGGACGCGCCTTCCCCGAGATGCAGATGACGAGTTACGCCATCTACGGCCACCGTTCGACGCCGAGCGTGATGTGCGACCCGCACGGCAACGTCGTAATCTTCGACCACGCGATCTCGGAACTCTGGCACGAGCGCATGGCGCGCGCCTGCGTCGTCGCCCAAGGCGGTGCCTCGACGCTGGCCAGCGCGCCAATGTCGGGCGAGTTCATCAAGCGCTTCGCGATCCCGCACTCTTACTCCAAGGCAATCTCGCTCGGGAATGCGGTGCTTGAGGCGCGTCGTGCGCATCACGATCCGGTCGAGGCGATCTGCGAGAGCGAGGACGGAAGGGTCGTCTTCCGGGGCAAGATCACCGACCTGAAGCGGCATCTCGCAGGCGGCTTCGTGCGCGGCGAGGCGATCATCAAGGGGTTCGACGCTTACGACGGCGACGAGGCCTCGGTCCACATCCAGAACGAGTTTCTGATCTTCTCGCGCAACGGCGAGGTCGAGGTGATCGTGCCCGACCTGATCGTGATCCTTGACGCAGACAGCGGCGAGGCGATCTCGACCGAGATGTTGCGCTACGGACAGCGCGTGGCGGTGCTGGCGATTCCCTGCCACCCGCTGCTACGCAGCCCGGAGGCGCTGGAGGTCGTGGGGCCCAAAGGCTTCGGCTTCGACGATCTCGTTTTCCAACCCATGAGCACCGGCAGCGAGGGAGGGGCGGCATGACGTCATTCACCGTAGCGGCGGACGATATGGACGCCATTGCACTCGGCGGGGCCTTCCTCGGCACGGGGGGCGGCGGCGATCCGTACATTGGCAAGCTGATGGCCAAGCAGGTGATCGCGCAGCATGGACCGGTCACGGTCATTCCGGCCGACGATCTGGCCGATGACGCGCTGTGCATCCCCGTCTGCATGATGGGCGCTCCCACGGTCATGGTCGAAAAGCTGCCCAACGGGCATGAGGCGCGCGAGGCGCTGGCCCAGCTAGAGATCTTTCTCGGCCGCAAGGCCGACGCACTGATCTGCATCGAAGCCGGCGGGCTGAACTCCACCATTCCGTACGCGGTGGCGGCCGCCACCGGCCTGCCGCTGATCGATGGCGACGGCATGGGCCGCGCCTTTCCCGAACTGCAGATGGTGACGCTGACCATCCACGGCATTTCAGCCACGCCGATGGTGCTGGCGGACGATAAGGGCAACAGTTCGGTGATCAACGCCATCTCCAACCGCTGGACGGAGCGGCTCGCCCGCTGCCAGACCGTCGAGATGGGCGGTGCGGCGCTGGTCGCACTCTATCCGATGAGTGGAGCGGAGGTGAAGCGCGGGATTCTGCACGGCTCCATGTCGCTGATAAAGGAGATCGGCGAGATCATGGCCGCGGAACGCAAGGCGAGCCGCAATCCCGCGGAGGCCCTGGTGAAGCGGCTGGACGGCAAGCGGCTCTTCACCGGCCGTGTGGTCGACATCGACCGCCGCACCGTCGGCGGTTTCGCGCGCGGCAAGGCGGTCTTCAAGGGCATGGACGGGAACGAGGGGCGGACCTTCGCGGTCGAGTTCCAGAACGAGTTCCTGATCTGCCGCGACGAGGCGGACGAACTGCTGGCGGTGACGCCGGACCTGATTTGCGCGCTCGACGCCGACGGAGGCCTGCCCGTGACCACCGAACAGCTTCGCTACGGGCTGGCCGTCACCATGATCGGCCTTGCCTGCGATCCTCAGTGGGTGACACCCGAGGGGCTTGAACTCGTTGGGCCCCGCTACTTCGGCTACGAGCACGACTACGTGCCGCTGCGCCAGATGTCCCGCTGAGCCAAATGTCCCGCTGAGAAGGACGTGAAACCGTGCTGGAACCAGAGAAGAGGAACCTAAAATGAAAATAATCAAACATGCACTCGCCGCGGCCGCGCTGGCCGCGACCACCGCGTTGACAGCCCCGGCCATCGCCCAGGACAAGCTTTCGCTCGTGGTCAACGTCGTCCAGATCTTCGGCACCGTCGATCCGGCAAAGGTGACCGACTATACCGAGTATATGGCCGCGGTGAACCTCTATGACGGCCTCACCACCGTCACCAGCGAGGGCGAGGTTGTGCCGCAGCTTGCCGAAAGCTGGGAGGTTTCCGACGACAGCCAGACCTATACCTTCAAGCTCAAGGAAGGCGCGACATTCCAGGACGGCAGTCCGGTTGAAGCCAAGGACGTGGTCTACACCATGCAGCGCCTGCTCGCGCTCAACGAGGGCCCTGCCTATCTTTTCTCCGATCTTGTCCAGCCGGACAACATCAAGGCGATCGACGACAGCACGATCGAGATCAAGATCGATCGCGTCTATGCGCCCTTCATCTCGATCACGCCGCTGATCCTGGTGGTCAACTCCGACGTCGTCTCGGCCAAGGACGGCGAATGGGGCGAGGACTTCCTCGCTGAGAACAGCGCTGGCGCGGGCCCCTACAACTTGTCCGGCTGGACGCGCGGCGCCGAAATGATCCTGCAGCGGTACGACGGCTACCACGCCGGCTGGCCGAACGAGCGCCCGATCGACGAGCTTCGCTTTGTCGTGACGCGCGACGAGGCGACGGTGCGCGCGCTCGCGCAGCGCGGCGAACTCGGCATGTCGTCGCAGTATCAGAGCAGCGAGACCTACGAGGCGATCGAGAAGCTCGACAACTACAAGCTGATCGAGGCCTCGACGGCGACCGGCTTCTACCTCAAGGTCAACAACCAGCTCGCGCCGACCGACGACGTCCACATCCGCCGCGCCCTCGCCTATGCGATGGACTACGCGACGATCCGCGAGGTGATCTATCCGGGCGGCGAGATGAAGGGCGTCCTGTCGCCGCTCTTCGCGGAAGCCCATCTCGACGACCTGCCTTCGCCGGAATTCAGCCTTGAGAAGGCGTCCGAGGAGGTCGCAAAGTCGAAATATGCAGGCCAACAGCCGATCCGGATCAGCCACGCCTACGTCGCCAATACGCCGTTCGAGGAAGAGATCGGCCTGCTGTTCAAGTCGACGCTGGAATCGATTGGTTTCGCCGTCGACCTCCAGCCGGAACCTTGGAACCGCATCACCGAGCTTGCCACGTCGATCGAGACGACCCCGCACACCTCCCAGGTCTTCTACGGCCCGACCTATCCGTCACCCGACTCGGTGTTCTTCGTGCAGTACCACTCGCGTGCCGCCGGCACCTGGTCCTCGATGTCGTGGGTCAAGGATCCCGAGATCGACTCGCTCATCGACAAGTCGCGCGAGACGGTCGACGAGGCCGAGCGCAACAAGCTCTACAAGGATATCCAGGCACACATGCACGAGACGATGGCCGAGATCCCGCTGCTGTCGCAGCTCAAGCGCATGGCCGCCCATTCCTGCCTGCAGGGCTATGCGGAAGTGCCTATGCAGAGCTGGGACTACGACTTCTCGCGCATGTGGTGGAAGTGCGAGGGGTAGCTGGAGAAGATCAGCCGGGAGTCGGCGTCGACAGTGATCGTCGGCGCCGACAGGCGTTCCTTCAGCTACAGCCGCCCAACACTTCCCGGGTCGCTCTAAACCGTCGTTTTGCCTTCGATTCCGGCTTGCTTCGGTTTCCTAATGGCCATGAAGTAGATGAACACGGCCAGCAGGGCGAGGAAGAACAAGCTATCGGGACTGGTCAGGAAAACTATCGGATTGCCGTCGCTCAGGGACAGCGAGCGGCGCAGATATTGTTCGAGATCCGGCCCCAGAATGAAGCCCAGCAGAAGCGAGACGGTCGGATAGTTCTGCTGGCGCAGGAAGAAGGCCAGGATGCCGAAGAGCAGCGCCAGGGCCATCTGGAAGATCGAGAAGGTCGCAACATAGCTGCCGACCAGCGCGACCACGGCGATGCAGGCGTATAACAGCCCCTTGGGGATCGACACGATCCGTACGAACCATGGGCCGAGCAGGAACAGCGTCAGAGGTATGAGCACCAGCGCGCTGACGAAGAGCGAGGCGAACATGGGCGCGATGAGATCCGTCTGCGTTTCCAGCAGGCGCGGTCCCGGCTGCAGGCCGTTGATGACAAGCACACCCAGGACGATGGCCGTTGTGGGGTCACCAGGAATGCCGAACATGAGCATCGGCACAAAGGCGCCGCCGCACATGGAATTGTTGGCGGTTTCGGCCGCGGCGATGCCCTCGCGACTGCCGTTGCCATAGGTGTCGGGGCGCCTCGAGCGGCGCTTGGCGTCGGCATAGGCTACGAAGGCCGCCATGGAGCCGCCGACGCCCGGCAGGATGCCGATACCGTATCCCAGCAGCGTGCTTTTCAGATAGGTTATAATCCCGATCTCGCGGATCTGCGCGAAGGAGGGCAGGAAGTCGCGCCGGCGGATGGTTGCCGATGCCGCCTGCGAAAGGGAAATCCGCAGATCGCCGTGGTTCTGGTGCGCCTGGTAGAGCACTTCGCTGATGGCGAAGGTGCCGATGATGATGGGCATCATATCGATGCCTTCCACAAGCATCTCGGTGCCGAAATTGAAACGCGGGATGGGCTGCATCACATCGATGCCGATCGTCGCGATCATGACGCCGAGCATGGTGGCGATCAGCCCCTTGGCGATGGCGTCGCGCTGGACGATGACGATGACCACGAGAGCGAATAGGACCAGCGAGAACTTGCCGGGGGTCTGGATCAGCAGCGACGCCTTGGCCGCAAGCGGCATCAGGGCCATGAGCAGAAGCGCGCCCAAACTGCCGCCGATCATCGAGCCGAGGGCGGCATGGCCGAGCGCATTGGCGCCCTCTCCCTTTTTCATCAGCGCGTAACCCTCGATGGCCGTCATCATCGATGACGGCGCGCCGGGAATGTTGATCGTCGTCGCGGTGATGCTGCCGGCATACATACCCGACATGAAGATGGCAGCGCACATGACCAGCGCCGGCACCACATCCATGCTGTAGGTGATCGGCAGAAGCAGCGCGATCGCCAGGACAGAGGTCAGCCCGGGAACCGCGCCGAAGAAAGTGCCGATGACGAAGCCGAGCACCATGTAGGCCAGGACGTCCGGGCGGGCGAGCGTGGCGAAGCCCTGCGAGAGTTCGAGAAAGAAATCCATCAGATGATATCCAGAAGGGTCGGCAACCTGATCCCGAACACGAGCGCGAACAGCCCATAGAAGACGGCCGTCACCGCGATCGCGTAGAGCAGCCTGCGCAGCGGCCGGCCCTGCTGATAGTGGAAGATGTGAAACAGCGCGTAGACATAGAGGAGTGTCGCAAGGCTGTAGCCGAAAGGTTTGAAGAGGGCGATATAGGCGGCGGTCGCCAATACGACCGCCACAGGTTGCCAGAAGGCCCCCTTTCCACTCTCCTCATCCGAAGCCAGTTCGCGCCGAATGACATAAACAAGTGCTGCATACATGAGCAAGGCTGCCAGCAGCGGCAGGAAGCGCGGCCCCACCAGCCCCTCGCTGAATTGCGGCGTGATCCGGAATGTCGCCACAACGTAGATCGTCGTCAGAACAAGTAGGAACAGCGGCAAGAGAAGCCGCTTCCTCCAGCGCATTTCTCGCATTGCCATCGGCGGCCTCCCGACAAGCTCGGGCGCGGCCGCCGGCAGGTCTCATCCCGCCGGCGGCCGCATCCGGTCTATTTCTTGATGATGCCCTGCTCGACCAGCATGTCCATCTGGTCGAACAGCGTCTGGCTTGTCTCGTCGGCCCACTGCGTGACCTCGTCAGTGCCGAGCCAGTCTGGAGTGACACCGACGCTGGCGACCCAGGTCTGGAACTCGTCGCTTTCAAGCGCCTCCTTGTAGGCCTGTTCGATGGCATTGATCGCCTCGTCGGGCGTGCCGGCCGGCGCCGCCAGCACGATGAAGCTGCCGATGCGCAGATCGAGGCCCGCTTCCTTGGCGGTGGGCACCGTGTTGAAGGTCGGGTTCGTGGTCTCGGAAAATTCGAGGATGCCGCGCACGTCTCCACTTTCCAGAAGTGGCGCGAAATCGCCGAGGCTGGTCGCCACCACATCGACCTCGTCGTTGAGAATAGCCTCTTTTTGAGGAGCCGCGCCGCCTGGATAGGCGATGATCTTGAACTTGGTATCGGTCTCGTCCTGGAGCTGCAGGATCGCCAGATGCAGACGCGAGCCGATATTCTGGATCCCCACTTTCACCGAATCGGGGTTTTCCTTCACTGCGGCGAGGAGATCCTCGAAGGTGTCGTAAGGCGTGTCGGAATCGACGATGATCGCGTCCGGCTCGCTGGTGACACGGGCGATCAGCTTGAGCTTTTCCATATCGTAGCTGGGCAGCAGCCCCTGCCAGGGCACCGTCACCACGCTGTCATAGGTCAGTGCGCCAATCGTATAGCCGTCCGGGCGCGCGCTCATGACCTGCGATATGCCGGTGGCGCTGATGCCGCCCTCAATGTTCTCCACATACATCGATGTACCGAGGTTCTTTTCGGCAATCGAGGTGAGTTTGCGCACGATGCCGTCGGTGCCACCGCCCGCGCCCCATGGCACGATGACGCGGATGTCCTTTTCCGGATAGTCGGCCAACGCCGCCGAGGAAGTGAACGCGCCCATGGCGCCGGCGGCCAGCAGTGTCAGAAATCTCTTGTGCATTTTCTCTCTCCCTGAATTGCAGTTCGCAGTCATTGCACGCGCCGCAGCCATGCGAACGCGCCCTTCAGGCGGGCGATCCCTCGTGGCGGACCGCTCCCTTCCTCTCGCCGAGAGCCGAACGCTTCGGCGGCATACGACGGCGCCCGGCAAGCAGGTCGCCTGATCCGATGTGGCGCCAAGTCATATGATGACTTTGGAAAGTCGTCAAGATGACTCGCCGCCAGATGTCATTTTCAAGCAGCGGGTCGGCGCGCGGCAGCGCCTGAGCAAGCCGTCGGGATGCAGGTGATCACCTCTCACGCCGCAAAAAGCGTCCTCCTTCCATCCTCCGCAGTTCGCTTAATCTCCTTGGTCCGCACGTCCCCCGCCGGCAAGCCAGGGAGATCCGTGCGACCATGGGTCGGACAACCCCCGCGCCGGATTTCGCGTCAGGTTGGCGGGAGCCAAGTGGTACGATAAAACACACATTCATATGATAAGCTGACACTCCGACATGGCTTTCATGCTTGGAAAAACGGCACCGGCTTCAGGATCTGATTCTTTTGGCTGACGAGATAGCCGGCCTCCGCGCTCATCTCGAGATAGCGCTTCCAGGCGGGGTCTGTCTGGAGGGCGGCGCGTCGGGCCTCGCGGTCGGCAGCATCCTCATAGACCCAGATGTGGACATAGCTGTTGACGTCGCCGGTCTCGACCGCGGCATAGACAACCGGCTTGCCCAGATGCTTCGACTGGATCGCCCAGCCATTGGCCTCGTATAGCGCCAAGTGCTTTCTGATCGTGCCTGGGCGGCAGATGTAGGTGCGGTGGTCGAGTATCATGCTTCGGTCTCTTGTGTTGCTGGATGGGACGACGTGAAGAAGATGCAAGCGTCGCAGCAAAGATGCGCCACGCTGTAGACGAACATTATGAAGCCCGAGAGCGGGATGGACGCGTAGAGGAAGGCCACGGGGATGTTCAGGATCGGCGTGAGAGCGCGGCTACGCAGCGTCAGATCAAGCCCGGTCCAGACCATCAGCCCGAGAAAGGCAAGCGACAGGAGGCCGAGCAGCACCCGCAGAGCTTCGCGCCGCACCCCCTCCCCCAGAGCTGTTTCCAGCCAGTCGACGCGAAAATGCTTCTTCTCGCGCCAGAGTGCAGCGGCGCCGATGAAGACCATCCAGGCGAACAACGCCTCGACAACTTCATTGAACCAGGGCAGCGACCACAGGACGAGCGTCCGCGAGACCACATTGACGAAAAGCACGATGAAAAGGGCCGCCAGGCAGAAGCCGGCAACGGCGCGCAGAGCAAGACCCACCGCATGGTCGATCGCTGTCAGGACGCTTCTCATCTCACGGCCCCATCAACAGTGTCGGCAGCCAGATGGAGGCCGCCGGCAGCCAGGCGACGATGACGAGGACCACGACGAGGCCGGCGAAATAGGGCAGCAGCGCACGGCTTAGCCGCCCGACCGTCAGACCGCTGATGCTGGAGACAGCGAACAACACCATGCCGACCGGCGGTGTCAGCAGGCCGAACATCGAGCACATGATCATGACAACACCGAACTGGACCGGGTCGATGCCGTATTGCTGCACGACCGGCAGGAACAGCGGGACGCACAGCACGATGACGGCGATGCCCTCCAGGAACATGCCGAGCACCAGCAGGATCAGGATGACGATGCCCATGATGACGGCGGGGCTGTCCGACAGGCCGAGCATCGCCGAAATGAGCTGGTTGGGGATGCGCTGGTGGATCAGGAGCCAGCCAAAGAAGCCAGCGGCGGCGATAACGAACATTACCCGCACCGTGTGCACAAGCGTGTCCCAGAGCACGGCGGGCAGGTGTGCCCAGGTGATCTCGCGATAGACGAACATGGAGATCGCCAGCGCGTAGGCGGAGGCGACCACGCCGGCTTCCGTCGGCGTGAAGATGCCGCCGAAAATGCCGCCGATGATGATGACCGGCGTGAACAGCGACAGCGCCGAATCGGCGAAGCTGACCGCGATTTCGCGCAGCGAGGCCCGCGGTTCGCGCGGCATGCGGGTGAGAACGGAGACCAGATAGACCGAGGCCATCAGGGCGACGGCCATGAGCAGCCCGGGAACGACGCCAGCCAGAAAGAGCTTCGTGACGGAGACGCCGGTGATCGACGAATAGAGCACGAAGGGAATGGACGGCGGGAAGACCGGCCCGATGGTCGACGAGGCAGCGGTGATGGCGGCGGAGAATTCCGGGTCGTAGCCGCGGTCGGTCATGGCCTTGAACTCCACCTGGCCGAGACCGGCGGCATCGGCCACCGCTGCCCCCGACATGCCGGAAAAGATCAGGCTCGCCAGCACATTCACCTGACCGAGACCGCCGCGGATATGGCCGACGCAGGCATTGGCGAAGCGGAAGATGCGGCGGGTGATGCCGCCCGTGTTCATCAGGTTTCCCGCCAGGATGAAGAAGGGAATGGCAAGCAGCGTGAAGGCGGTGGTAGCTGAAAACATGCGCTGCGGCAGCATCGACAGAACTGCGAAATCGCCGGAGACGATGTAGAAGCCCGCAGCCACCGCGCCGAGGGCGACCGCAACCGGTACGCCGAGGAAGATGAGCGCAAGCAGACACAGGAGGATGACGAGGGCAAGCATGAAGCGGGTCCCGTTGGCCGGGAGGAAGGGCTCCTTCCTCCCGGCCCGTTGTTATTTCTGGAGGAAACCGAGGAAGGTTTTCATGTTTTCCTCGCCCGCATATTCGGCCACACGCTCACGCGCGGGGCCCATAAGCGCCGCGAATGCCGAAAGATCGGGCCGTGTCACCTTCATACCCGCCGCCTCGAGCGCGGCGATCTCCTCCTGTTCCTGTTCCTCCACCAGCTTGCGCATCAGGGCGCCGGCGGCGGTGCTTTCCTCGCGGATGATGGTCTGCTGTTCCGGCGTCAGCCTGTCCCAGGAAGCCTTGGAAATCACATGCACCATGCTGTTGTAGACATGGCGGGTTAGCGCCAGGTGCTCCTGGAGTTCGTTGAGCTTGAAGTGATAGATCACGCCGATCGGGTTTTCCTGGCCGTCGACCACGCCCTGGTTGAGCGCGTTGGGCAACTCGGGAAAGGCGATCTGCGCCGTGCTCGCGCCAAGCCCCTCGACGGCGGCGACGATTTGCAGTTCCGGCGGCGTGCGCAGCTTCAGCCCCTTCACGTCGTCGGGCGCATTGATCGGGCGGACGCCGTTGGTGATGTTGCGGAAGCCGTATTCCCAGTGGCTGAGCATCACGAGCCCGTCTTCCTCCAGCCTGGGTGCCGCCCATTCCGTGAACGGGCCGTCGAGCACCTGATGGGCATGCTCGTAGTCGCGGAACGCGAAAGGCGTCATCACGGTCGCGAAGGCCTTTTCGTATTTGTCGAGCCCGCCATGGGTCGGCAGGTTCATATCGACGACGCCAAGAACGGTCTGTTCGAGCTGTTCGGGCGGCGAACCAAGCTCGTTGGCAGGATAGAGCTCGACCTCGACCGCCCCACTCGTGCGCTCGGCGACACGCTCGGCAAACTGCTTCGCGGCGATGTGACCCGGATGGGTCTCGGCCGCGAAATGCGCCAGCTTGAGCGTCACCTCGGCGGCGTGCGCCGCCAGCGGCGACATCATGGATATGGCGCCAATCGCAGCCAGTGCAGTCCGTCTTCCAAGCATGGTATCCTCCCTGTTATGCTTGTTGGGTCAGGCTTTTGGATCGGGCAGTTTCGCCTCGACCCCCGTCAGTTGCTCATAGGCCTTGATCACCGCCGTGCAGCTTTCGCCGGCATGTCCCATGATCGAGGCGAGCGCGTAGGTCTGGTGAACCGATTCCGCCATGAAGCCGGGCAGCCCCGCTTCCTCCAGCCAATGCGCGTAGTAGCGGATGTCCTTCTGAGCGTTGGCGAGCGACATGTGGGGCGTGAAATCGCGCCTGAGCGTCATCTCACCGTAGAGGTCCATCATGCCGGACTTGCCGCCGGCGGCGGAGATGATGGAAATCACCTTGCTCATATCGAGCCCCTCGCGGGCGGCGAGCGCAAACCCCTCGCACCAAGAGGCGACGTTGGCGAAGGCAATGTAGTTGTGGATCAGCTTGAGGCGGATGGCGTGGCCGGCCGGGCCGACATGGAAGATGTTTTCGGCGTAACAGTCAAAGACCGGCCGCAGCCGCTCCAGAAGCTCGGCCTCGCCGCCGAACAGGACGTTGACCTCGCCGCGATCGGCATGGGTGGGGGTGCGCGTCATCGGCGCCTCGGCGTAGGCGATGCCACGCGCCGCGCATTCGCCGCGCATCAGATCGACATGCTGCGGAGAGACCGTCGTGTGATCCAGGAAGATCGACCCTTCGCGCATCGCATCGAGAACGCTGCCCGGCCTTAGCGCCATCTCGCGTACGGCTTCCGCGGTGGTGATGCAGACGGCAAAGACATCCACCTCGGCGGCGATGACCGCCACGTCGTCGCAGGAACGAGCCCCCTGCCCGACAGCGCCTGCAACGGCGCTTGCGTCGATGTCATGCACCGTCACAGTTATGCCGCGCTTGAGCAGATTCTTGACGAGACCGCGGCCCATCCCTCCCAGACCGACAAATCCCACATGCGGCGAAGCAAGCTCCCGCATCGTTCCTCCCCATGGCTTGCAATGCGATTTCGCGGCAAGACAATCATAAAACAGATTGTCAGACAACTGTTTTATCGCTATCCCCTAGTACGAGTGATTGTCCGGTGGCCGGAGACCGGGTAACCAGGACGGCACGACAAGCCGGACGCGAACCAGGCAGAAAAGAGGTCCCGTGCAGCATCCAGAGCTATTCCCGAAGATCGACCGCCCGCGCCGACTGCCCGACGAGATCGCCAAGAACATTTCCTCGGCGATCGAGGCAGGCCAATTGAAGCCGGGAGACAGGCTGCCGACCGAGCAATCTCTCTCGGGCCAGTTCGGCGTCGCACGCACAGTGGTGCGGGAGGCGATCTCGCTTCTAAAATATGACGGCGTCATTCAGGCTCGCCAGGGCGTCGGCGCCTTCGTCACCGAGGCCCGGCAGCGCAGCGCCTTCCGCATCAGCCCCGCGTGTTTCGAAAAGCGCAAGCAGCTCGTACAGCTGCTGCAACTGCGGACCGGCGTGCAGGCCGACGCCTCCGCCCTTGCTGCCACGGCGCGCACCGTCGGCCAGCTCGCCAGCATCGAGAGCTTTCTGCAGGAGATGGTTTCGGCCGTCGCCCAGGGCGACGACGCCGTCGAACGGCGTATCGACGCCGAATTCGCCTTCTACCGCGCCATCACCGAGGCTTCCGGCAACGATTACTATGTCGAATTCATCGGCATGATCGAGGCGAAGATTCTCGAGAATCTGCGTTCAGTGGCGATCAAGAACGCCAAGGCGACGGAGTGGGGAACGGCTGTGCTCGCCGAGCATCAGGCCGTCGTCGAGGCGATCCGTGCCGGCGATACGGAAGCTGCCAGGAAGACCACCCGCGACCATTTTGAACGCGCGGCGCAACGGCTTGCTGACCGCGCCGACATTGCGGATGTGTGAGACCATGCTGAAACAGACCGACGCCCGCGGCGGCCTGCGTCACGGCGGCAAAATTCTTGTCGATCAGCTGAAGATACAGGGCGTGGAGCGCGTCTATTCCGTTCCTGGCGAGAGTTTCCTTGCCGCGCTCGACGGCCTCTACGAGAGTGGCATCGACACCATTGTCTGCCGGCAGGAAGGCGGCGCTGCGATGATGGCCGAAGCCCATGGCAAGCTGACCGGACAGCCGGGCATCGCCTTCGTGACGCGTGGTCCCGGCGCCACCAACGCATCGGCCGGCGTCCACGTCGCCTATCAGGATTCGACGCCGATGATCCTCTTCGTCGGTCAGGTGGCGCGCCACCAGCGCGACCGCGAGGCCTTTCAGGAGCTGGACTACCGGCAGATGTTCGGGCCACTCGCCAAATGGGTGGCGGAGATCGAGCTCACCGAGCGTATTCCAGAATATGTCAGCCACGCCTTTCATGTGGCGATGTCCGGTCGGCCGGGGCCTGTGGTGCTTGCCCTGCCGGAGGACATGCTGTCGGCGTATGCCGAGGTCGCCGATGCGCCGAGAGCCGCAGTCCCCCGCATGGAGGTCTCGCCGGAAGCAGTTGACGAGATTCTCACCTCATTGAAGAAGGCATCGCGCCCGCTCGCCATTGTCGGCGGCGGCGGCTGGTCGGCGGAGACAGCCCGCGACCTTGCCCGCTTTGCCGAAGCCCACGACCTGCCGGTCGGCGCCTCCTTCCGCTGCCAGGATTATCTGGACAACCGGCATCCCTGCTATGTCGGTGACATCGGCATCGGCGTCAATCCGAAGCTGGCCCAAAGGGTGCGCGAGGCGGATCTCCTGCTGGTGCTGGGCGCGCGGCTCGGTGAGATGACGACGAGCGGCTACACGCTGGTGGACATCCCGCAGCCCGCGCAGGACCTTATCCACATCTATCCCGATCCCGACGAACTCGGCCGCGTCTACCGCCCGAGCCTTGGCATCGCGGCCCGACCGGCCGCGCTTTTGAGGAAGCTCGCCGCCGCACCTCTCCCCGCCCCTTCAGCCTCGAGCAGTTGGCGCCGCGAGGCCCGTGCCGACTACGAAACATGGCGCCAGCCTGCCGAAACGCCCGGTGCGCTGAAGATGGAAAACGTGATCCGGCATCTTTCCGAGATATTGTCTGACGACGCCATCCTCACCAACGGCGCCGGCAACTACTCGGCCTGGCTGCACCGCTATTTTTCCTACAAGAGCTGGCGGACGCAGCTTGCCCCGACCTCGGGCTCGATGGGTTACGGCCTGCCGGCCGCCGTCGCCGCCAAGCTCACCCATCCCGAGCGGGACATCGTCTGCCTCGCCGGTGACGGCTGCTTCCAGATGTCGATGCAGGAGTTCGGCACCGCCTGCCAGTACGGCGCCAACATCATCGTCCTGGTCTCCAACAACGGCATGTATGGCACGATCAGGATGCATCAGGAGCGGCACTATCCCGGACGTGTTTCGGGTACGGCCATCGTCAACCCGGATTTTGCCGCACTCGCACAATCCTATGGCGCCTACGGCGAGACGGTATCGCGCGACGAGGATTTTCCCGCCGCCTTTTCCCGCGCCAGGGCTTCCGGACAACCGGCCATCCTGGAGCTCCAAATCGATCCAAAAGCACTGTCGCCAAGACTGGTCCTGTAGGAAAGATGCGTCGGTCCTGCCGGCCGGCGCGAATGAACAGCCGCATTCGTGCTTCGCTCGATCCGACAACAAATCGTTTGTGGAGCCCGCAGAGCGGCTGCTCCAGCGTTGCCGGGGCTCCGGAAGGATTTGCGCAGGCATATAAACAGCGGCTATAAAGTTGATAATTGAAGTCTTCTTTAGTAAGAAATCGCTCTAATCTCGATTGCGAAATCCTGTCCCGCCATGTTTCACCCACAGATGGAGTCCCGGATCCGCGGCGTCACCCTTCTGCGCGACGTGCGGGTCAAGGCTTGGCCCAGCCTTCTGACCGATGTGTCGGAGGTGATATGCGCGCGCGAAGCGGTCGGGGAGTATGTCTCTCGCGCACCACGCCTCTTCGTTCTTCTGGAGACGGCGGACGCCGGGTCCATCGACCTGATGTGCTCGCCCGGCGATGACCCGAAGGCGACGCTTAGTCCGGAAAGCCCGTTGTGCTTCGTTCCCGCCGGCATGCCAATCTGGTCGCGTCTGAACGGCGGTGGAAGGATCAAGCATCTTGACATCCACTTTGACCTTCAGTCGCTGCCGGAGCGCTTTCCCGACGCGATCCGCACGGCCTGGGACACACCTCGCCTGACCTTCCGCGATCCGCGCCTCTTGTCGCTCGCCCATGTCTTTGCGCAGGAATGCGACTTTGGGCAGACCGCCCATCCGAACTACGAACACAGCCTCGTCACGGCGCTCATGGCCGCCATGGACACCGGCGAAGCCCTCGATGGGCGGAGCGGCCGTCTGACCACGCATCAGCTACGGCGCGTGACGCGCTTCATCGAGGAGAATTGCGCGCGCAATATCAGACTGCAGGAGATGGCGGACCTGGCGGGCCTTTCTCCCTCCTATTTCTCACAGGCCTTCAAGGCGTCGACTGGTCTTCCGCCCCATCGCTTTCAACTGCGCAAGCGCGTGGAGTGCGCGAAGGCCATGCTGGTGGAGGGAGGCATTTCGCTGACGGATATCGCAGTCGATGTCGGCTTTTCCGATCAGGCGCATCTCACGCGCGTCTTCCAGCGCTTCACAGGCTCGACACCCGCCGCATGGCAGCGAGAACATCAGGCGTAGCCCCCGCCGAACATCGGCATTTCGTTCAATCGGGCGCAAGAACGTTCAATCTTGCCCGGGTGAACTTGAGCTAAATGCTCATCTTATCTAGCCGGGCCGCGTCGGCCCGCGCCGTTTAAGGCAGGGGTCAATGGGGATTTCGAAGACAGTAAGAATGGTGCTCCTGGGAAGCGTCGCAGCAGTGGCTCTTAATCAAGCAGGCCACGCGCAGGAGGCCGACGGCGCCACTCCACTCGAGCGCCTCGAGGTGGAAGGCGGCGAGGGGACGGCAACCGGGCCGGTGGACGGCTATGTGGCCAAGCGCACGGAAACGGGATCGAAGACCGACGCGCCTTTGGCGGAAGTGCCGCAATCGGTATCGGTCGTCGGTCGGAAGGAGATCGACGATCTCGGCGCGGAAAAGGCCGACGAGGCCCTGCGCTATTCGGCGAGCGTCTTCACCCAGCCTTTCGGTGCCGACAGCGACACAAACTGGCTCTTCATCCGCGGGTTCCAGGCAACCCAGACCGGCGTCTACCAGGACGGGCTACAACTCTATGGCTACGGCTTCGGCGGATACTTCATCGACAGCTTCACGCTGGAGCGTATCGAGGTGCTGCGGGGGGCCTCCTCGGTCCTCTACGGCGGCAGCAATCCCGGCGGGCTTGTCAACTACGTCAGCAAGCGCCCGACGGGCGAGCGGCGGTTCTACACAGAAACCGGTATCAACGACGCCGGAAAGGCGTATCTCGGCTTCGATCTGCAGGATCGCGTCAACGACCATCTCGATGCGCGGCTTGTCGGCCGCATCGCCGGCGGTGACGACTATACGGATTTCGCCGAGGGCTTCCGGGGAATCCTCTCACCCTCCTTCATCTGGTCGCCGGACGATGCGACCAGCCTGACCGTGCTCGGCAATTTCACCTATATCGACGAGGTGCATGGCGGCGGCGGCTTCCTGCCCTATTACGGAACCGTGGTCGGCGCGCTATTCGGAAAGATCTCCCGCGAGGCGAACTTCACCGAGCCCGACATCGACAGCTATCTGCGCAGGCAGGCCTCCATCGGCTACGAGTTCGAGCACACCTTCGACAGCGGCTGGATGGTGAAGCAGAACGCCCGCGCGGGCTATTCCGACCTGCACGAGGTCTCGCTCTATGCCTGGGGTTATCAGGGCTTCTCGGAGACGCCGACCGATCCCGACAATCTGCTGAACCGGATCAATTTCGAGCACCGGACCAAGGCCACATCCTTCCTTCTCGACAACCGGCTGGAAGGCACCGTCGACACGGGCGCGCTTGAGCATCGCCTGCTTTTCGGTGCCGACTACAAATATTTCCACATGGACCAGGTGCAGATGTCGGGAGCGTCCACGCCAGTCAGTGCGACGGACCCGGTCTACGGCGCGCAGCAGGGCGAGCGCACCCCCTATATCGATCAGGAACTGCGGCAGCAGCAGATCGGGCTTTATGCGCAGGATCAGATCCACTTCGGCGACGGATGGATCGCCACGCTCAACGGCCGCCGTGACTATGTGACCACTCGGTCGGAGGGATCGTCGGTGTTCGACGATTCGGAGAGCGCCTGGAGCGGCCGCCTCGGCCTCGCCTACCAGTTTACGAACGGCCTCACGCCCTATGCTAGCGTGTCGACCTTCTTCGATCCGCAGCTCGACACGTCGCCGACGGGCGAGCTTTTCGAGCCGGAGAAGGGGCACCAGTACGAGGTGGGGCTGAAATACGAGCCCGCTTGGTTCGACGGCATCTTCACCGTGGCGCTGTTCGACCTCACCCGCCAGAACGTCGTCTCCGGGCCGTTTCTCGCCGAGACGCAGATCGGCGAGGTGAACTCGCGCGGCATCGAGTTCGAGGCCAAGGCCAACCTCACCGAGAACTGGCAGGCGCGCGCCGCCCTGACGCTGCTCGATCTGGAGATCACCGAAGACGAGGACGAGGCGCTGATCGGCAAGACGCCCTATATCGTGCCGGAAAAGCAGGCTTCCTTGGCACTCGACTACACCTTCCACGATGGCATGCTCGATGGGCTGACGCTCGGCGGCGGCGTGCGCTATGTGGGCTCTTCCTGGGCCGATGAGGCGAACACGCTGAAGGTCCCGTCCGCCACGCTGTTCGACACGAAGATCGGCTATCAGAGGGGCAATCTAGGGGCCGATCTGTATGTGACGAACCTGTTCGACAAGAAATATGTGGCCAGTTGCCAAGGCCTGCTCACCTGCGGCTACGGCGAAGGGCGCTCGATCAAGCTCAAGCTCCACGCGACATGGTGACGGAGAGCTCAAACGGAGACAAAGGGGCGCTGCTCTACCGCCTCGAAGGCGTTGGCTTTCAGGCGGGCGGGCGACGGATCGTCGGCGCGCGCGGTGCCACGGCCATCGACGTGCTGCACGACATCAACATGGCTGCGCGCATGTGCGGCAGGCTACTGGCGCTGCGCGACGGGGCCATCCTCGCCGCCTGCCCGCCGGCCAAGGTGATGCGCGGCGATGTCCTGGCCGGCATCTACGGCGTCGGGATGGGCATCCTGGAGCACCCGAGAACCGGCGCGCCCATAGGCTATGTGGAATGAGCCGCTTCTCGCTCAGCCGGCGCGGCTTTTTCGCCCTCTCGGCCGGCGCCTGGCTGTCCGCCTTCTCCTCCGCACGAGCGTCCGCCAGCCGCCTGGCGGCGATCGACTGGGCGATGCTGGAAACCGCGCTTGCCATGGGCATCGCTCCTGTCGCGGCGACAGAGCTGATCCAGTACCGGAAGATCGTGATCGATCCGCCCGTACCGGAGGGGACGGCCGATCTGGGGCTGCGGGGCGCGCCAAACTACGAGATGCTGCGCATTGCCACGCCGGACCTCATCCTCTCATCCAATTTCTACGAGCCGGAACGGGCGGCACTGGAGCGGATCGCTCCGGTCGTTTCTGCTCCGGTCTATCTGCCGGGAAGCCCGACCTACACGCTCGCGGAAGACGCGGCCCGCACCATCGGCGCGGCGACCGGCATGGAGGAAGAGGCGGAAAAGCTTATCGCGCGCAGTGCCGAGACACTTGTCCACCATGCCGAGCGCCTAGCCCCGCTCAAGGATCGGCCCGTTTTCGTCATCAGCATCGGCGACGCGCGCCATTTCCGCGCCTTCGGCCCCGACAGCATGATCGGCGACGCGCTTGCCCGGCTCGGCTTCCAGAATGCCTGGCACGCCGACACGCGCTATTCGGCGGCAGCATCCGTCGGCTTCGAAGCTCTGGCGCGGGTGCCCGAAGCGCGCGTCATCATCGTCGAGCCCATCCCGCCGGATGCCGGTCCCGGGCTTGAAGGAAATCCGCTCTGGCAGGCCTTGCCCATGGTGCGAGAGGGTCGCGTCGGCGTGATCGCGCCGGTCAACCATTTCGGCGGACTGCCCTCCGCCATGCGTTTTGCCGAACTCATGGCCGAGGCGATGGAGGCCGGCCGTGGCTGAGAAGTCGCGCACGCGTCAACCCTTCCTGTGGGGCGGGCTTTTCTGTCTCGCCGCCTTCCTCACTGCGTTGCAGGTGGCCGGCCAAGGCGCATTCCGCTTCACCGGGCTCGCCGCCGGCACAGGCACGCTCGACCGCGCCATCCTCCTCTACGGCACATTGCCGCGGATTGCGGCAGCGCTCGCGGCGGGTGCGGCACTCGGCCTTTGCGGCCATCTGCTGCAACGCGTGCTGCGCAACCCCTTGGCGGAGCCCACCACGCTCGGCATCGCCGCGGGCGCCCAACTCGCCATGGGGGCGGCGACGATCTATCTGCCGGCGGCGATGGCGTGGTCGCGCGAGGCGGTTGCGCTGGGCGGCGGCGCGGCAGCGGCAGGTCTGGTGATCGCGCTGACCTGGCGGCGCGGCATCGAGCCCGTCTCCGTGCTGCTCGGCGGAATGATGATCACACTCACCGCCTCGGCGGCAAGTGCCGCGCTCATTCTGGCCAATGGCGAATACATGTTCTCGCTCTTCATCTGGGGCGGCGGGTCGCTGGTGCAGCAGGGGTGGGGGGCAACGATTTCGATCACCGTTACGCTCGCCATCGTGGCCGCGCTTTCCCTGCTCTTGCTCCGCCCCCTTACCATCCTCGGCCTGGACGACGCCAATGCGAAGAGCCTCGGCGTGGCGCTCAACACCACTCGCCTTCTCGTGATCGGGCTCGCCGTCTGGCTGGCGACAACGGTGACGGCGGAGCTTGGCGTCATCGGCTTCGTCGGCCTTGCGGCGCCGGCGCTGGCACGGCTTACCGGCGCACGGACGGCGGGCCGGCTCTTTGCAGGGTCCATGCTGGTGGGTGCGCTCGTCCTGTGGCTGACGGACAGCATCGTGCAGCTCTTTTCGGGAGCAGGCGGAGAGCGCATCCCCACCGGTGCGGCGACGGCATTGATCGGCGCTCCACTTCTACTCTGGATGCTGCCCCGGCTTTCCATGCTGGCACGTCCGCAGATGGGCGACGCCTCCGCCGCCTACCGCGCCCCCTCCCCCCGGCGGCTGATCGTCCTTCTCGCGCTTTTCGCGACCGTAGCAATCCTCCTCGCCATGGCTGTCGGCCGCGGCCCCGAGGGCTGGGCGGTAGCCATGGGGGAGCTTTTCGCCGACCTCGCCCAATGGCGCGGTCCACGCGTGGTCGTGGCCGCCATGGCGGGTGCCATGCTCGCCGCTGCCGGCGTGATCCTTCAAAGGCTGATGGGAAACCCGCTGGCGAGCCCCGAGGTGCTGGGCGTCGGCGCGGGGGCCGGCGTGGGGCTCACCGCGGCCCTCTTTCTCTTCGCCGCGCCGGGGCTTCCGCTCCGCTTCGGCTTCTCGCTTCTCGGCGCGATGATCGCGCTTGCCCTCATGTTGGCGATCGCGGCGAAGGCCCGGTTCGGGCGCGGCCATCTCCTTCTGGCGGGTGTCGCCATGGGTGCGCTATGCAGCGCCGTTCTCACCTCGGTCATCGCCATGGGAAACATGCAGTCCTTCGAGCTTCTGGGCTGGCTCAGCGGCTCGACCAACGGTGCGACATGGGCGGACGCCGCCTTCGCGGCCGGTGCGGCCGCTCTGCTTGTCCTGCCCCTGCCGCTCGCCCGCCGCTGGCTGGAAATCCTGCCGCTCGGCGACGGCACGGCATCCGCTCTCGGCCTGCCCGAGCGCCGCTGCCGCGTCGTGCTAGTGACGGCGTCGGCCTTACTCACGGCGGCAGCCTCTCTTCTGGTGGGGCCGCTGAGCTTCGTCGGCCTTGTCGCGCCGCATGTCGCCCGCCGGATCGGACTTCCCGTGGGGCTCGGCCACCTGGCAGGCGCGGTGCTGATCGGCGGCGGGCTGATGGTCGTCGCCGACTGGCTTGGCCGCATGGCCGCTTTCCCGTATCAGATGCCCGTCGGGCTTTTCGCCGCACTCCTTTCAGGGCCTTATCTCGTCTGGCTTCTCGGCAGGGGCGTGCCTTCAGGGCCTGGCAACGCCACGTAACCACTCGCGTGAGGTCCATGCTCCGACGTTTCTTCTCCTACTACGCACCGTATAAAAAGCTGTTCCTGCTGGATTTCTCCTGCGCCATTCTGGCCGGACTCCTGGAGCTTGCCTTTCCGATGGCCGCCAAGCTCTTCATCGACGATTTCCTGCCAACGCACAGCTGGTCGCTCATCCTGCTTGCCGCGGCTGGGCTACTGGCCATGTACATCGCCAACACGGCGCTAAACGCGGTGGTTGTCTATTGGGGCCACATGCTCGGCATCAATATCGAGACCGATATGCGCCGCAAGGCGTTCGACCACCTGCAGAAGCTCTCCTTCCGCTTCTACGATAACAACAAGACCGGCCATCTCATCGCCCGCGTTACCAAGGACCTGGAGGAAATCGGCGAGATCGCCCATCACGGCCCCGAGGACCTCTTCATCGCCGTCATGACCTTTGCCGCCGCCTTTGTGCTCATGCTCACCGTCAACGTGGAACTTGCCCTGATAACGGCCGTCATCGTGCCCCTTATCGCCTGGCTGACCACCACCTATGGCGGACGGATGACGCGCAACTGGCAGACCCTCTACAGCAGGGTCGGCAACTTCAACGTCCGCATCGAAGAAAATGTCGGCGGCATGCGCGTCGTCCAGGCCTTTGCCAACGAAGACCACGAACGCGAGCTCTTCGCCCAAGACAACAGCCGCTATCGGGACACCAAGCTTGAGGCCTACAAGATCATGGCCGCGTCAACCTCGCTCAGCTACATGGGCATGCGGATGGTCCAGATCGTGGTCATGCTCGCCGGCAGCTATTTCGTCTTGCAAGGTAACCTGACCTATGGCGGCTTCGTAGGCTTCCTGCTTTTGGTGACGGTCTTCTTCCGGCCGATCGAGAAGATAAATGCCGTGATAGAAACCTATCCGAAGGGCATTGCGGGTTTCCGCCGCTATCTGCAGCTCCTCGAAACCGAGCCCGACATCGCCGACCGCCCGGGCGCCCTCCGTGCCCCCGCCTTGCGGGGTGACATACGCTACTGCGATGTCACCTTCGCCTATGACGGAAAGCGCAAGGTGCTGGAAGGCGTCGACCTTGCGATCTCGGCCGGCGAGACCGTCGCATTCGTCGGCCCGTCCGGCAGCGGCAAGACGACGCTGTGCGCGCTGCTGCCGCGCTTCTACGACGTTCGGGCGGGCGCCATCACCATCGACGGCATCGATATCCGCGACATGACGCTCGTCTCGCTGCGCAGGCAGATCGGCATCGTGCAGCAGGACGTGTTTCTGTTCGGAGGAACCATTCGCGACAACATCGCCTATGGCCGGCTCGACGCCGGCGAGGCGGAGATCCTGCATGCGGCGCACCGCGCGCGGCTGGAGGAAGCGCTGAACGACCTGCCGGAGGGCCTGGACACCGTCATCGGCGAGCGCGGCGTGAAGCTGTCCGGCGGGCAGAAGCAGCGCCTGGCGATCGCCCGCATCTTCCTCAAGAACCCGCCCATCCTGATCCTGGACGAAGCCACCTCGGCGCTCGATACCGAGACCGAGCGCGAGATTCAGAAGTCGCTGGCCGAACTCTCGCAAGGGCGCACCACGCTGGTCATCGCTCATCGTCTTGCCACGGTCCGCAACGCGGACAAGATCGTCGTGATCGACAGGTCCGGCGTCCGCGAACAGGGCACGCATGAAGAGCTCCTTGGGCGTGGCGGCCTCTATCGGCGGCTGCATGGAGACCGACCACGGTGACCGTCGTGCAACCTTCACCGGGCTACTTGCTGAGTAATCGCGTCTCCTCCAAACAGATTCAACGCTCGTTACCACGTTCCCATCCACGTGGGCCTCTATGCGCATGCCTTATCTCTGAAGACCTCGCAGAACCAAACACTGGAGGTTATTATGCATAAGATCGTCATTCTTACCCCCGTTCTCGCCATGCTTGGCGTCGGCAACGCCGCAGCCTTCGACGCCGCGTGGGGCTTCTGGCCCAGCGATGCAAACAGTCAGCCCATCCCCCGTTTTCAGACCACGCCCACGCTTGATCGGACGGACGTGACCTCAAGCGTCGGGAGCGCCAGCACATCGCTCGGTTTCCCCGTCGGCACCGGCAGGACCGTCGGCTTCTCGGCCGCGCAAGGATTCGGTCCAAGCGACGAGAATAACGAACCCACCCCCCGCTTTCAGATCGCGCGCTGACGGATAGTGATTGTCCAACGCACAGAGGCAGCCCCGGAAACCCGGGGCTGCAACTATTTAATGCCGGCTCATCCCGCCAGATCGGTCCCGTTGGCCTACCGGTACTTCCAAAGCGCGACGGACAGAAACATCACCAGACGGCGCAGCGCCGGCACGTCGTCGGCCATCAGGGCGTTGTGGAACTCGGCAGCTGCGGTGATCCGTGACCAGTCAGCTTCCAGCATGTGATCGTGCAGGGCGGACGCCTTGAAATATTGCTTGTCGTGCGGGTCGGTAAGCCAGCGGAGGAATGCCGGCACCGACACGTCGAAGATATAGCCCGCCGGCACAGTATAGGCCGGCCCGTCCTCTACGCCGATATGCCAGATAAGCGGCTCGGTGAGCGTATAGCGGATGCCGCCCACGTGGCGGACCGTGCCGGTGAATTCCGTATAAGCGCTCACTGCCAGTACCCCCTCGCCGGTATGGCTGACCGTAGTGCGGAAGGTACACCGCTTGTCACGCGATCGCCATGGGGCAACAGATGGCCGCCCGGAGCCAGTGCCGCCTATACCTCGATCGTGCTTTCCGAAAATCGATTTCGGGCGGCTCGCTAGCTCACGGTGATCTCGGTGGTATCGATGACCTCGAAATCATGGGTGATCGTCGCCGTCTTTGCGAGCATTGCCGACGCCGAGCAGTATTTTTCGACCGACAGCCCAATGGCACGTTCAACCTTGTTCGTCGCCAGGCTGCGGCCCTTGACTATGAAGTGCATATGAATGCGGATGAACACCTTCGGGTCCTGTTCCGCACGCTCTGCATCCATCTCGACGACACAGTCCTCGACCGCCTCGCGGCCCTTTTCCAGGATGTGAACGACATCGAAGGCCGAGCAGCCCCCGGTCCCGATCAGTACCATCTCCATAGGACTTGGCCCCGGAGTTCGCCCCTCCGGCCCAAAAGCCGTCCCAAGCACGATTTTGTGCCCGCTCCCCGACTCGCCGATGAAGGTTCGGTCCTCAACCCATTTGATGCGTGCTTTCATGAGATTCACCCTTATCGTCACAACGCATCCATCATAGTCCGGTGGCTCCGGTCAACTGCAACACCGACCGATGCGCCTATACAAGCGCTTGCATATAACCACTCCATCGGAAGGGGTCTGCAGGCTGCTTCAGCCGCCGGAGTAGAGCGACTTGTAGCTGTCGCGCAGGATGTTCTTTTGCACCTTGCCCATGGTGTTGCGCGGTAGATCATCGATGAAGATCACGCGCTTGGGCTGCTTGTAGCGCGCGAGCCGCTCCTTGAGGCCCTCGAGCACTGTGTCTTCGTCGATCTCAGCATCCGGCTTGCGCACGACGATCGCCGTGACGCCCTCGCCGAAATCCGGATGCGGCACGCCGATGACCGCACTTTCGATGACGCCGGGAAGCTGGTCGATCTCCGTTTCGACCTCCTTGGGATAGATGTTGTATCCACCGGAAATCACGAGGTCCTTGCCGCGCCCGACAATATGCACATAACCCTTCGCGTCGATCTTCCCGAGGTCCCCTGTGATAAAGAAACCGCCCGGGCGGAATTCGGCTTCCGTCTTTTCCGGCATGCGCCAATAGCCCTTGAAGACATTGGGACCTTTCACTTCGATCATGCCCGTCTCATCAATGCCGAGCGGACTGCCCGTTTCGGGATCCGTAATGCGCAATGAAACGCCTGGGAGGGGAAAGCCAACAGTGCCGGCGATGCGCTCGCCGTCATAGGGGTTGGACGTATTCATGTTGGTTTCGGTCATGCCGTAGCGCTCCAGGATCGCATGGCCGGTAATCTCGCGAAACCGCGTGTGCGTCTCCGCAAGGAGCGGCGCCGAACCGGAAACGAACAGGCGCATGCCAGCGGCCACCTCACGGTTGAGGCCCTCGTGCTGCACGAGCCGCACATAGAAGGTCGGCACTCCCATCAGCGTGGTCGCCTTCGGCATCAGCCGCAACACCTCGTCGGCATCGAATTTCGGCAGGAAATACATCGATGCGCCGGACAGAAGGATCACGTTGGAAGCGACGAACAGCCCGTGTGTGTGGAAGATCGGCAGGGCATGGATCAGCCGGTCGGCTGCGGTGAAGCGCCAGTATTCGCGCAATGTCAGTGCATTGGACAAGAGATTGTCATGCGTGAGCATCGCCCCTTTCGACCGGCCGGTGGTGCCGGAGGTGTAGAGAATGGCGGCCAGGTCGTCCGGCCCGCGCGCCGCATTCTTGAAATCAGGCTCCATCTCCTGCGCGAGATGCAGCAAGGTGCCGCCGCCCTTGCCGTCAAGGGTTTCAACGCGTGCCCCATGTTTCGCCGCGATTGCGCGAACGCCTTCGGCCGCATCGGGCGTCGACACAACCAGCCGCGGTTCCGCGTCACCGACGAAATAATCAAGTTCGGCGATCGTGTAGGCGGTGTTGAGCGGCAGATAGACAGCACCTGCACGCAGACAGGCGAGATAGAGCATCAAGGCCTCGGGGCTCTTTTCCACCTGAACGGCGACACGGTCGCCCGGCTTCACCGACAGTTTTTCCAGCGTGGCTGCGAGCCGGCCGGAAGTTGCGAGCATGTCATCATATGTCCACACCCGCCCATCGAGCGTCTCGATGAAGGTGGCGCCCGGCCTTGCGGCATCGCGGACGGCGTCGAACATATGGTTGCTCATTGAGAAAACTCCTTGCTGCCTTTTGTTCTTCTATGTTCGCCTGTCGGGCCTTCATCTGCGGGCATGCCTGACATCGGAATAGGGCTTCGTGCGGTGCGGCCTGCCGGCGCCAGCCGGCGGATCGGCTGCGCCGCCACCACTTCGCCGCGTGCGGCGAAAGCCTCGTGGTTGGCCTCGATGTCCTCAAGCTTATAAAGATAGTTGACCATCAGACCGTGCGCCTGACGCATGGCCCGTGGTGAGCGGTCGGCGAGAAAGTTGATCTTCTCGAGCCGCGCGCCGTTGCCGAGATGAAAACGAGCCACTGGATCGACAACCTTGCCCTTGGCCGTGCGCGCCCGCAGGAAATAGCGGGCGGCAAGCGCCGTCATGACCGGCTTCAGATGCGCGGCAATGTCCTGCTTGTCTGCCCATTCGGGATCATCCAGCACCTCCAGCCGCTCACGTTCCTCGGCATCCAGCATTTCGGAGGCTTCCGCGCGGCGCTCACGCGACAGCCAGTCGGCAAAGCCCGGAACCGGCGAAAGGGTGACGAAGGTGGTTAGCTTCGGCAACTCGCGGCGCAAATCCTCGACCACCTGCTTGATCAGGAAGTTGCCGAACGAGACCCCGCGCAGCCCCGCCTGACAGTTGGAAATGGAATAAAAGACGGCTGTCGTTGCATCTTGAGCGGGCAGCGGCGCCCGGTCCTCCCGCAGGACGTCGGCGATGTTCGTCGGCATCTCCTTCATCAGCGCAACTTCGACGAAGATCAGTGGTTCATCGACGAGCTGTGGATGAAAGAAGGCAAAGCAGCGCCGGTCCTCCGGCTTGAGCCGCCGCCGCAATTCGTCCCAGCCGTCAATGTGATGCACCGCCTCGTAGGCGATCACCTTTTCCAGGATATCGGCCGGCGTCGACCAGCTTATCGGCAACAGCATCAGGAAGCCGCGATTGAACCAGGATGTGAAAAGATGCGCGAAATCGGCATCGACGGCCGCAAGCTCCGGCTCCTCGGCCTTGAGGTTCAAAAGCGTCTCACGCATGCGTACGAGGATGGAAATGCCCTTCGGCGCCAGATTGAGACGGCGGATCAGTTCCTGGCGGCGAGGCTCGGCCGCCGTATGCAGCTCGAGCAGCGCCCTCGGTGTCGGTTCGGCGCGATAAGCGTCGATGGCCCGTTCCAGCCGCTCCGCATCCGGCCCGAAGCGCAGAAGCAGCATCATCATGAAATCGCGCCGCTGTGTCTGGTCGAAATGTTCCCAGCGATCCAGAATATCCTTTGCGAGCGCCATGCCGGACGCCTCGCCCCGGCTTGAAAGCATCGTCTCGCAGGCCGCTTCCATGGCGCCCATGCCTGTGCGTGCGGCGCCATCGCGCGGACTGAGGGACAGCACCCGGCGCCCGCGATCGGTGATGGCCTGGAGCATATCGCTGAAGAAAGTCGCGCCGTTCATCGGACAACTCCCATCATCTGGTTGGGCAGCCAGGTGGCGATATCGGGAAAGAGGCAGAGGATAAGGATGGCCAGGAACATGACCAGCACATAAGGGAGCGCTCCCCACAAAATATCCCTGGTGGGCACGTCGGGTGCGATCGCGTTGATGACGAACAGGTTGAGCCCGATCGGCGGGGTGATCAGCCCCACTTCCATGTTGATCGTCAGCACGATCGCGAACCAGTACGGGTCGAAGCCTGCCTGGGTGATGATTGGGAACAGCATCGGCGCCGTCATGACGATGACCGCCACTGGCGGCAGGAACATGCCTGCCACCAGAAGGAAGAGATTGATGATCCCCATCAGCACCCAGCGATTGACCTCCAGGTCGGCGATGGCTGCCGCAATGGTCTGGGTGATGAAGAGCGAGGACAGCGCGAAGGCGAAGAGCTCCGCCGCCGCCATGATCATCATGATCATCACGCTCTCTCGCATGGCCGAACCGAAAATGCCGGCAATGGGGCGGAAGCGGAACAGCCGGTAAGCGATGACGACGACGAACAGCGTGAGCATCGCCCCCACGCCCGCCGCCTCGGACGGCGTGGCGATCCCTCCGTAGAGCACATAGAGCGTGCCGACGATGATCAGCAGGAACGGCAGGACACGCGGCAGCCCCGCCAGCCTTTCACGCATCGTGAAGCGCATGGCGCGCGTGTTGAAATCATATCCCTTCCGTTTGCAGTCGATGATCGCCCACATCATGAACATGAAGGTCAGCATGATCCCCGGAAGCACGCCGGCCATGAACAGCCTGCCGATCGAGGTCTCCGTGGCGATGCCGTAGACAATCAGCGTCACCGAAGGCGGGATGAGGATGCCGAGGGTGCCGCCTGCGGCGATGGAGCCCGTTGCGACCGAGGTCGGATAGCCACGCCGCAGCATCTCGGGAATACCCATCTTGCCGATGGCGGCACAGGTGGCCGGCGACGAGCCCGTCATGCCCGAGAAGATGCCGCAGGCGCCGATGTTGGAAAGGACCAGCCCGCCGGGCACGCGGTTCAGCCAGCGGTCAAGCGATGTGTAGAGGTCGGCGCCCGCTGGCGAGGATGCAACCGCAGCGCCCATAAGGACGAACATCGGGATCGCCACATAGGCAAGATTGGCGATGCCCGAAAACATCGTATCGCCAAGGACGTAAAAGATACCGACACCGCTCTGCAGGAATAGGGCGAGGAAGGCGGCAAGTCCAAGCGCAAAGGCGATCGGCATGCCGGTGCCCAAAAGCACGAACAGAGCGGCGATGATGGTCAAGCCGGCGAAAGTCGGGCTCATCGTGTGTCTCCTCTCACCGCAGGCTCTGTGCTCACCAGACTTTCGGTACCCGCCCCGACATGAGCGGCCCGAGGATCAACCGGCTCCTTCACGAGGCCCGAAAGCTGCGCCGCGATTTCCGCGACATATTGCAGGCAGAGCATGACAAAGCTCAGCGGCAATGCCGACAGCGGTATCCAGAGCGGCGGCCCCCAGACGCTGGAATGACGCCAATTGCCGGCCCAGGCGTCGTGGAACTGTATCCAAGTCGCCGCGAGCATGATGACGCAGAAGGAAAGACCGAGCAGACTTGCAACAAGGCGCAACCGCCGGCGAACTCCGTCGCTGACGATTAGTTCGACAACATCGACGCCGACGTGGCCGCCTCTAAGCAACACGTATGGCGCACCGAGAAACATCGCTCCGGTGGCCGCGAAGACAACAAAGTCGTTTTGCCAGATCGTCGGCAGCCGAAAGACGTAACGCATCAAGATCATCTGGCAGACGACCACCATGGCCGCGATCATCAATCCCGTCGCCAGCACTGCAAATGCACGCGACAAGTGGCCGACGACCCGGATATAGACCTGCACCATTCGCGAACACCTTGTTGCGGGAGGAAACCAGCCGGCGGCGCACGTTCCCGTGCATGCCGCCGACCCCACCGACCCCTACTCCACAGCCAAGGCCTTCTCGATCAGTTCGTCGCCGCCCGGCACTTTCTCGGCGAAGTTCTTGTAGGCGGAACCCTTGGCCACCTCGAGCCAGGCATCGTAATCCGCCTTAGACATTTCGACCACTTCGACACCGGCATTCTCGTAGGTCTCGACCATCATCGCGTCGCCGTTTCTGATTTCTTCGTTGAAAAATGCCTCGGCCTTCTCGCCGGCGTCCAGGATGGCCTGCTGCTGTTCCGGCGTCAGCTTTTCGAACACGCTCTTGGACATCAGCACCGGCTCATACATGAACCACAGGGCGTTCTCGCCCGGTGCCGTCAGGCACTTCACCTGCTCGAACAACCGATAAGACACGAAACTCGCCGAAGACGTGTTGGTGGCGTCGAGAACGTTGGTCTGCATGCCGGTGTAGATTTCGGACGACGGCATCGAGGTGATCGACGCACCGGCGGCCGCAAGCATTTCCTCGAACGCCGGACCGGCCGCACGGATCACCTGCCCCTTCACGGTGTCCGGCGAGGTGATGCAGTTCTTCTTGGATGCGAAGGCGCCCGACAGCCACGCGTCCGAAATCACAATGGCGCCCGCATCTTCCATGATCTGCTTGATGTCCTTCATGAAGTCGGAATCGTTCAGGCGCATGGCGCGGTCGAAATTGCCGACAAGGCCAGGCATCAGCGTCGCCGAAAATTCCGGATGCCGGCCCGATGCGTAATCTAGTGGAAAGGACGTCAGGTCGAGCAGTCCGCGGGTGATGGCGTTCCACTGGTCGTTCGGCTTGTAAAGGGACGCGCCGGGGAAGACCTGTATCTCGAGACCGACATCGGCGGCGGCCACCTCGCGCGCGATCAGCTGAACCATCTCGTCTCGTATATCGCCCTTTCCGCCCGGGAACTGGTGCGACGCCTTCAAGACCGTTTGCGCGCCGGCGGCACCGGCGGCAACACACCCAACAGCGATACAGGTCGCCAATTTCAGCATGCTTACGAGTTTCTGCATTTTGTCCTCCCTGGTATTGCGGCCCTCCCGCCGCATGAGCATTGCAGCTTGCCGATCTTGTGCTCAATGTCAAATTTTTTGTATACAACAGAGATCATCATGTATTTGGGCGGGATATTTCTTCGAGGACCAAATGGCCGGGAACACATTTCACAAACTGCGCGATGAAATCGAAAACGGCATCGTGACCGGGACTTTCGAGCCCGGAGAACGCCTCGATGAGGCACAACTCGCCGCCCGTTTTGGCGTGTCGCGCACACCGATCCGCGAGGCGCTGATGCAACTCAGCGCCATCGGCCTGGTCGAGATTAGGCCACGGCGTGGTGCCATCGTCGTCGATCCTGGCCCCAACAGGATTTTTGAAATGTTCGAGGTGATGGCCGAGCTTGAGAGCATGGCGGGCGCGCTGGCGGCCCGCCGTCATACCGAGGAGGACAAGGCCGCTATCCTGGAGAGCCATTCGCGCTGTGAGCACTCGGCAGCGAGCGAGGACACCGATTCCTATTACTATGACAACGAGGTGTTCCACTACGCAATCTACGAGGCCAGCCACAACGGCTTCCTTGCCGAGCAGTGCGTGGCCCTTCACAGACGCCTGCGCCCCTACCGGCGCCTGCAGCTGCGCGTACGCAACCGCATGAAGGTCTCCTTCCGCGAGCATGCGGCCATCGTCGAAGCGATCCTGGCCGGTGACGCGGAGGCGGCGCGGTCCCGCCTGCGCGACCATGTCGCCGTGCAGGGCGACCGCTTCAGCGATCTGGTCTCAAACCTCAGCAGGCGTGAGGCGACAGGCGCCGGCGGTCAGCGCCGATGAAAGGCCCCGGCATGGCGACAATCGCCGACCCGTTCAGCGCCAAACTCGCCTTCATCGACTACAGAAAGGCCTGAACCCAAGCCTGCGCGGTGCTTGGCGGACGTTTATGGCATTGCAAAGCAATTTGCCGGAAGCCGTAGCGCGCCCGGCTACCGTCCCACCCGCTCCAGCCGGTCGATGAACCACTGCGTAAGCCGGGTCCAGACCTCATCCTTCTCCCCGGTATCCTCGCAGCCATGGTCGAGATTCGGGTTGTCGTTTACCTCGATGACGTAGATGCCGTCGGCGGTTTCCTTCAGGTCGACACCATAAAGGCCGTCGCCGATGCAGCTTGCCGCCTTGACCGCAGTGTCGACGACGATCGCTGGTGCGTCCCGCAGGCTGACGGTACGGATACCGCCCTGGTCGGGCCGGCCGCGACGATCGTGATTGACGATCTGCCAGTGCTTCTTCGCCATCAGATAGTGGACGGCGAAGAGTGGCCGGCCGCCGAGCACGCCGATACGCCAGTCAAAATCGGTGGGGACGAACTTCTGGGCGATCAGCAGGTCGGACTTCTCGAGCCATCGCGTGGCAAGCTCGGTTAGTTCGGCAAGGTTCGACGCCTTCTTCACACCCCGGGAGAAAGAGCCGTCAGGAATCTTCAGAACCAGGGGGAAGCCAAGCGTTTGGGCCGCAACCTGCAGATCCCCCGGCCCGGCAATCATCACCGTCGGCGGCACCGGCACCTTGGTGGTTGTCATCAGTTCGTTGAGATAGACCTTGTTAGTGCAGCGAATCATCGACAAAGGGTCGTCGATCACCGGCATCCCTTCCTGCTGCGCGCGGCGTGCGAAGCGATAGGTATGATTGGAGATCGATGTAGTCTCGCGGATGAAGAGCGCGTCGTAATTGGCTAATCTTGCAAGGTCCTTCCTCGATATCGGCTCGACCTCGACGCCCATCTTCTCTGCAATCCGCGACCAGTGCTTCAGCGAGGCGACCGAGGAGGGCGGCAACTCTTCCTGTGGATCGATCAGTGTGGCGAAAGTGTATCGGGCCGGCGTGCGCGCCTTGCTGTCGCGCCATTCGCGGGCGGTGTATCTGCCCAGACAAGTGATGAAGCATGCCTTTTGGTCGGCATCCATGCGGCCAAGCGGAAGAAAGCCGATCTTCTTGATGGAGTTCTGCTGACCGTCATTGATGATCACTTCGAGGGCCGGCGCGCGGAACCAGTCGAAGAGGAGCCGCGCGAAGCGGTCCCAAGCCTTGGATGGGCCGATGCCGAAGAAGACTGTCACCGTAGTTGGCAGTGTGCCGCCCAGCTCCTTGCGACATTTGTTGAGCGCCTGTTCGAGCTCCGGCAGCGCCGCCTCGTAGAGCTTGCGCTCCGACAGGTCGATCATCGTCTCAACGGTCGGGATCACCCGGTGGCCGCGCGAACTCGCCAGCAGCGAGGCGTAGTAGCCGCGGCTCTGATAAGCGTAGCTGTTGGACAGGTTGATGATCTTCGGCCGCTGGTTTCGAAAAAGGGTGGGGTGGGAAAGATAGTCCCGGTTGGTAATGATTTTGTGGGGGGTTGCGACCTGATCGAGGTCGCTCTGTCTGCCGGTGAGAATGACCCAGCTCATAGTGCAGCCTCTGTCTCCTCCGATGTCGCACTTTCAAGGCACTTTTCCATTCTGATCGCGGCCGCGCCATCCCCGTAATAGCCAGGCTTGCGGCCGAAGCGGCGATAGCCGCCCCTTTCGTAGAGTCCGATGGCGCGAAGATTGTCCTCGCGGACCTCGAGACGGAGCAAAAGACGGGCCTGCCCGCGCGCGGCCTGCTCGGCAGCGGCAAGCAGCGCCCGGCCGACGCCGGAACCGGCATAACATGGCGCCACGGCTAAGGAATAGAGACGTGCGATGCGGCTGCTCTTGCGGAAAAGGACAAGGCAATATCCTGCAAGTGCGCCGCCGCAATCGGCGACGATCATCTGCGCCGTCTCCCGCCTCATGCAGCCTCGCAAGGAGCGGCGGGAAAGGCGGTCATGCGTGAAGGCGCCCCGTTCAATCGCGTCGAGCTGATCGATATCGGAGGCACGGGCTAAGCGTAGTATCGGGGCCATTTTCGGCTGCCTACCTCGGGCCAGAAGGCCGAAACCCCCTCGGCGGCGAGGGATGCCTGCGTGTCGCCTTCTGCCGCGCAAGCCGAATTGCGCTAACGCTCCCGAATTTAGGCCGAATTGTGGCGGTCGGCGCGAGGCCGAGTCGGTCCCTGGCATTTCATCAGAATTGCGTCTTTCAGCCGCCAGCCTGGCTTGAAGACCGCAAGGATAATCGCGCCACGCGCCAAGCACACCAACGCTCGTCGCCACATGCAGGGTCAGAAGGAGCTTTCGCCATGGTTGTGGGAGCATCATGGGCTGCCTCCAAACATTTTCGGTCTCGATGCGAGAGTGTCAAGACAGTTCTGTGGAGCGGAGCGGACCGGACACGGTGTTGGCCTCGAAGGAAATGTGCCTGATGGTTATTGAGCTTTGGCACCCGCATGAATTATCCCTACGAAGGAGGATATTCGATGTCGTGGAAATTGGATGAGACCGCGGAAACATCCGCGGGCACTGTGGCAGCGGGTCGATGTGGGAGCGGACCAGCGCTCGTACTTGCCCATGGCTGGCCGTGGTCTTCGTTTTCATGGCATCGGATCATCCCCGATCTTGCCAGGCGGTTCCATGTTCATTGGTACGATATGCCCGGATATGGGCAATCCGACAAACACGCGGAGCAGCGCACCTCACTCGATGTGCAAGGCAATGTCTTCGCCGAGATGCTTGCACATTGGGACCTCGAGCGGCCCATTGTCCTCGCCCATGATATGGGTGGCGCGACGGCGCTAAGGGCGCATTTGCTGCATGGCTGCGACTTCGACCGGTATGTCCTGATGAACGTCGTCGCGATGCGCCCATGGGGATCGGAGTTCTTCGATCATGTCGGTCGCCACGTAGATGCCTTTCTGGGCCTACCGCCGCATATCCACCAGGCGGTCGTGGAGGCTTACATCAAGGGGGCGATCGTCAACGATATCGATTCCGGTGATTTCGAGAAGCTTGTCGAGCCGTGGCTTTCCGAAGAGGGACGAGGAAGCTTCTATCGGCAATTCGCACAAGCCGATGAAAAGTACACCGCTGAAATCGAGCCGGTATTCGGCGATATTCGGTGTCCGGCAAAGATAATCTGGGGCGAGGACGATCCATGGATCCCGCTGGAGCGCGGCAAGGCACTTCATGCGCTGATCCCCCAGGCATCGTTCGAAACACTGCCCGGCGTTGGCCACCTGCCCCAGCTCGAAGCTCCGAGTCTCGTCTGGGAGCGGCTGAACGCGTTTCTATCACGCGACGGCGAAGGCTGATGAAGGGATCGAACCCAGGAAGGCTACAGCACGCTGGCTGGCAGGACTTGCTCCATCAGGTGCGAGAGCGCGAGCCTGTCTACAACGATGGAGAAGGCAAACCTGGCGGTGGGGGACTGCTTTCTCGGATCAAAGGCCGCCCTTGCGCCAGCTAGTTTGCAGTCCATCGCCACTCCGGCCCATTGACATCCAGGACATCAGGTTCCTCGATAACACTTCCCTCGTCGCCGCTGGCGGCCTTGAACGCGTCGAAATCGTCTTCCGACCTTCCATCGTTGTAGAAATTCCGGTCGACCCAGAACCAGCGCGTGCGATCACTACCGGCGGAGGCGGAGTAGTGGTTATGCCCGATCGTCACGGAGCTCGACTTGGCTGGAGAGAACCTGGTGATCACATAGCCTTTCGGGCCGGCAAGTAGGATGTTGTCCTCAAAGCGGATATCGCTCGCGTGGTGGCCGATCTGGAGCTCGCCCGAATGGATGCCTGACACCTCCCGGCTGTTGTTCCGGAAAAGCGTGTTGTGCACGATCGTGCACTTGTTCGCCCCGCCGGATTGGGCTTCGTCGTAGCCACCCACCAGGATGCCAGCATCGCGGTTGAAGCGCACAAGGTTGTTGCGGACAATCACATTGCTGGTGTTCTTCCCGGGATGCTCGCTCAAGAGCCAGATGCCGCCGTCGTTGGCCTCGACCCTGTTGTGCTCGATGGTGATGTGGCGGCCGCCATCGACGTAAATGCCGACCGCAGGGGCGATGATGGTCAGCGCCTGATTTTCCGCGCTTGAGAGATTGTAGACGGCGTTCCCGGCGATCCAGCCCCGGCGCGCGCGATCATATTCGGTACCGTTGATATAATAGCCGATCGCATCGATGCCGATGAAATTGCTGTCACGCACGATATTGTTCGTGACCTGCCAGCCCTCGACGTTGCCGCCGATGGTCAGCGCCTCGCTTCGGCCGGTCTTGAGATTAAAAAGCTCGTTCCCGTCGACTATGATGTTGCGGAGAGGAAGCTCCGTTTGCCCGTAAACGGCAATGCCCAGGCCATTGGCGTTACCCCTTGTGGGGATGTTGTTGGCTTCGATCTGATGGATCACATTGTCTCGTATCTCGATGCGCTCGCCTGCTCCCTGTACGAGAACGCCGACCACGATGAACTCGCTGTCCGACTTGTAGTTGCGGATCTCGAAATCCTTCACGCGGACATAGCTGACGTCGGCAAGGGTGATCAGGCCACGCATTCCAAAGGGCTGCCGGGCGAGTTCGATGCCGTCGATGATCGCGCTCTCTCCCGGTGCCTCCGCGAGTGTGATGTAGCCACCTTTGGCTGAGCCCGAGCGCGTTATCATTACCGCCTCGTTGTAGACGCCCTCATGCACCAAGATCGTGTCTCCCGGCTCAGCCTGGTCCACCGCGTGCTGGATGGTGCGCCACGGGGCGTCGGACGTTCCCTGGCCAGTGTCGGAACCGATGGTCGCCACGTGATGAGTGTCGCCGGCCCGGACAAAAGCCTCGTTGCAGACAGCCCAGCTTTCTGACTCTCCAGGATCGTTTCCCGAAGCTGCCGTGACCGCGACATTCACGGCCCTGTCCACATTTGCCGGCGCTATGTAACGTCCCTGATCGTCGATGATCCCGATCGTCGGCGCTCCGCCAGGAACTCCATCTACCATCCAGACGACGTCCGCACTTCCGGCGCCTGTCGCATGAAACTGATGAGCTTCATTGGACTTCAGAAACAGGCACTCTGATGCAAGGGCTGCAGGCGCAAGGGAAAGCAGCATGGCCGTTGGAAGTATGCGCCATGCTGCACGAACTGCGATTTGGACCCCCGCATTCCTCGCACAAGATTCAAGATCGCAAGCGGGCATGGGCGCTCCTTCACGCGGGCCGACAGCCAATTCCTTCGTTCGCATCACACCTCCGTCCGTCTACGGTCAAACCACGCTGGCCGCATGCTGCTCGGCGACAGAATCCTTCCTGCGTCCGAGCGCGATCATCGGAACCTCCGGGCACCGAACCCGATCAGCAGGCCCAACCATCCGCCAGAGGAAGGATACTGTACACAACGAGCGCAACGACTCCATAAAAGAGCTAGAGCACGTCCTGTTTAATCCGGGTCATATCCTGCGGCCCTGAAGTAGTTGGCGCATTCGGCCGGCGTGAAGAGGTCGATGATAG
>NZ_WQNH01000016.1 GCF_009812055.1 Chelativorans xinjiangensis
GAAAGCTCGTCCTGCTCGCAAACGCCCTGCTCAGAGACAGCCGAAAATGGACGCCTGCCCTTCCTTGACCAACACGGATACTCTAGCCTGCATATAACCGCCAAGCGGCGCACGCTCCAATCACCATCTCGTGGCAAAGCGCCGCAGCTTCCCGCACAACAAGAGCGCCGTTGCCACGGCCTTTTGCGGTTGACCGGGCAAAGCCGCCTGACTATGTTCCGCCGCACTCCCGCAGGCGGCCCGCCGCTTATCGCGCGAGCGCGTAGCTCAGCTGGTAGAGCAACTGACTTTTAATCAGTAGGTCCAGGGTTCGAGCCCCTGCGCGCTCACCAAAAACTCCAAGAAAACAACGCTTTGCTGAGGAAGCCCGCCGACATGCACTGACCGGTGCGTTCATGTCCGCAGGGTGTGCGAAAATTGGCGCGGACATGAAAAGCCCGCCACCGTTTCAAGTGACGGGCGCTTACGGGCCTTTTAGTCCGCCGGTTCCAGTTCGGCTGGTTCCTCAGCCGCTGGCAGCGCCCCGTATGCTTCCTGACACCTACAGGCTGCGTCGCCCGGTCACGGAATGGTATAGGTAAAGCACGACTATTGACCCGATAACGGCGACGATCAGGCTGTAAATATTGAGGCCTGTGATCCCGGATGCGCCAAAGAAACTGAAAATAACACCACCGACAACCGCACCGACAACCCCGAGTACGATGTCCAAGAGCATGCCCTGACCGCTCTTGTTGACGATCTTGCTTCCCAGGAAGCCAGCAATAAGACCAAGAATGATCCAACTGATAATCGACATGTCATTCCTCCATACCCCGTTCCTCATAATTCTCTTGTCACAGACGCCGAATAAACTCAACTTCAACGGGAGCTTGAAAACTCAAACCAGAGCGTCATTATGGGGAAACGGGCGGAGGTTTCTCACATGTGGAGGCCTAATCATGGGAATTTTTGACGATGCCGTGCCGGGAGGAAATGTCGGCAAGCCATTGATGATCGCGCTCGGTGCTTTGCTGGTGAGCAGATTTCTGAGCAGCAGAAAAGACCAGCCTGAACAGGGACAGGATAAGGGTGTTGCACAATCCGAGGATGGGGGTCTGTTGGGTGGCATGGACGGACTCTTGGACAAACTCAGGAATTCTGGCCATGGCGACAAGGCCGATTCGTGGGTCGGTTCAGGCGACAACAAGCCAATCGCCAAGGATGATCTGGGTGACGCGTTGGGGTCGGACATAGTCAAGCAGCTCGCAGAGAAAACAGGTATGCCGGAGGAGGAGTTGTTGAAGCAGCTATCGGCCGTGCTGCCCGGCCTGGTCGATAAACTTACGCCGGCCGGCAAGACCCCTGAATCTGGCCAAATTGCTTCAGCCTTGCGAATGTAATACATCCCCACGACGGAGCGAGACGTACGGCACGACAGTATCGGCCGAATCGTTGCCAGAAGCTCTCAAGAGGCTGCTCGCCTGACAATGAAGCCCGGCCACCGCAGCGGCCGGGCCTTGCGAGTGGGAAATGTTTCCCTATTTGCCGGGCGCAGCCTGCTGTGCCCTAATTTGCTCCAGGCTCTTTTTGGCTATCCCGCACCCATCGGCCACTGCTCCTGCCCTGGGCGCACCCTGCCCTTTTTGCCGTTCTGGAAAGAACCAACAACGAGGAAATGGTATGGCCGACAAGAAACCCATCGAGTCAGCACCGAAGGACGGACGGAAACTGACGGTATACTGGACGGACGCTGACGGCCAAGAAAACGAATCCATCGCGCAATACCGTTCTCTGGAACACCTGAAGGCAACCGGTGGCGATTGGGATGAAAGTGACGCCGGCTGGTGGGCTTTTACCGACAGCGACACCCAGAAACGCATCAATCCCCACTCTTGGATGTCGGGTGATGCGGAAGAGGAAGAGTGAGTATGCGGCCTCTTCGTCTATGACGGTGCCGGCGCGAGGTTCTTGAAGATGACGAAGCCGAACGGATCCGGGTGCGCTTACCAAAAACCCTCAGTTAAACCAATGCATTACGATCAGAATCTCACCGTTCCACGCTGCGCCCATTGGCGGCTGCAGCTTGGCCCGCCTCCCGCCGCGCCCGCTCGCGGAAGATGCGGCGGATGATTTTGCCGGTGGTGGTCAGCGGCATGGAATCAACGAATTCGACCTCGCGCGGATATTCATGCGCCGAGAGCCGGTCGCGCACCCATAGCCTGATCTCTTCGGCCAACGCGGCGTTGGCCGCCGAGGCGTCCTTGAGCATCACGTAGGCTTTCACGATCTCGGTGCGGAGGGGATCGGGTTTGCCGACGGCGGCGGCGAGTGCGACGGCCGGGTGGCCCGTCAGGCAGTCCTCGATCTCGGTCGGGCCGATCCGGTAGCCCGCCGATGTGATGACGTCGTCATCGCGGCCGACGAAGTGGAAATAGCCGTCTTCGTCCACGAGGCCCTGGTCGCCGGTGGTCATCCAGTCGCCGATGAACTTTTGCCTCGTCGCCTCTTCGTTCCGCCAATATTCGAGGAACATCACCGGATCGGGACGGCGGACCGCGACCTGCCCCACCTCGCCACGCGCGACCGGTTGGCCCTCCCCGTCGATCACGGCGACCCGGTGGCCGGGTACGGGCAGGCCGATGGCGCCGGCGCGGCTCACGCCGATTTCACCGCAGGAGGAAAGCACGAGGTTGCACTCGGTCTGGCCGTAGAACTCGTTGATGGTGAGGCCGAGCTCAGCGCGCGCCCAGTCATAGGTCTCGCGGCCCAGCGCCTCGCCGCCGGAGCCGACGGTCCTCAAGCTCAGGCGGAAGCGCCTGGCGATGTCCGGCACGCCTTTCAGCATCCTGAGCGCGGTGGGCGGGATGAAGGCGTTGCGCACCTTCATCTCCTCCATCAGGCGGAGCGCCGCCTCCGGGTCGAACTTTTCAAAGCGGCCGGCCACCACCGGCACACCCAGGTAAAGCCCGGGCAGGAGCACGTTGAGGAGGCCGCCGGCCCAGGCCCAGTCGGCCGGTGTCCACAGGAGATCGCCCGGCTGCGGCAGGAATTCGTGATGCATCCCGACGCCCGGAAGGTGGCCGAGCAGCACGCGGTGGCCATGGAGGGCGCCTTTTGGCGGCCCGGTGGTGCCGGAGGTGAAGATCATCATCGCCGGATCGTCGGGTCCGGTCGCCTCGGCCGTGAATGCGCCTGAGTTGTCGGCCACCAGTTGGTGGAAACCCCTGGCGCCCGCATCGGCGCCGTCGGTTGAGATCACCGTCTCCAATGCCGTCAGGCGATCCCTGATCGCCTTCAGCTTATCCAGGCCTGCCCCATTGGTGACGACCGCTTTCACGCCGGCCGTCTGCAGCCGGTATTCCAATGCTTCGACGCCGAAGAGCAGCGCCAGCGGCACGGCAATCGCGCCGAGCTTAAAGATCGCCGCGTGGCTGATCGCCGTCTCGAAGCATTGCGGCAGCAGCAAAGCGACGCGGTCGCCACGCTTGATGCCGGCTGTCCTCAGCGCATTCGCCAGCGCGTTGGAGCGTGCGGTCAGTTCCCTGTAGGTGAGCCGTTCGACCGTTCCTTCCGCACGATACTCGAAGAGCGCCACACGGTCGGGCTCGCGCCCGCCCCACGCGTCGGCAACCGCGGTGCCGATGTTGAAGGATTGCGGAATGTTCCAGCGAAAGCCGCGATAGAGCGCTCTATAGCTGTCGCGCCTCTCAAGCATGGCCGCCGACACGCCTCACCGAACCGCCCGCCGTGGAAAATCAGTCATTGCGAAGCTCCGCGCACGTGCGCTCCAAAAGATTGGCCAGAAGAAGTGTATTCGTCCGGTGGGATCGGGGCAATCCGCGCTTTCACTCGGCGGATAGAGAACGAACTATCTGCGTTTTGCGAAAGGTTCGCGGCAAGGGTTTTAGAATTTCCGTATCGTTCCAACGACCTCGACTACGACATCGAGGCCATCGAACGTCCTTGGCAGCTTGACGGCCTCCTCGTCTCTTGAGACGTAGACGTTCAGCGCGAGGTCGTCGGCGTTCGGGCTGAGACATATTCCGACGCCGGTCACGCCTTCGGATGGGCCGAACTGCGCCTCGAAGGCCTTTCGGATCTCGATCGCCTGCTCCATCGAATGCTTCATGCCGGCCGTCTCGTTGTTTGAGCGTGATCTTTTCCGAAAGCCGGTGTCCACTTTTCGGGATCATGCTCTAGATAAGCGTCACTCCGAGATGCTGAACGACGGATGATATAGGGTTTGCCCCCGTTATTCCAACACCACCGGCGCCTCCGGAGGCGGAGCCCGAGAACAGGAGCCCGACCGGCCGGCCTCCTTCGTCGACGATCAGGGAGCCGCTGTCGCCGGGCCTGCTGAAGGGCCGCGTCGGCGACATGTCCATTTCGATGACGATCTGGTCGTCGAACCTTGCCAAGCCGTCGCCCATGTCGACGAGGAAATTGTTGACGCTGACGGCCCTGACGCTTCCCCGCGTGAAACTGGTCGTGCGGCCGGTCTTGAACACCGTCATGCCCGGGAGGACTTCTGCAAGCTGTTCCGGGGTCAGCGTCATCGCCGGTTCGGGCGTGTCCTCGCCGCTGTAAAGCGTGTGGCGGTCTTCCTCGCGCTCATGCTCCGAAAGAGACGCCACGGCCGCGTCGACAAAGTTCGGCACACCCTCGTATTGGATGGGGACGAAGCGGGTAAGCGCCGCTATGTCGTCGGGCCCCGGCCTGCCGCCGTCTCGCGCGCCCGGCTGCATGACGGCCGTCGGCGGTGCCACCTTGTTGACGTCCGCCAGCACGTGGTTGTTGGAAAGGACCGCCCTTTGGCCCGTCTCGTCGTCGCGGCAGAAGCAGCCGAGCGTGCCGGCGTATTCCACGGTGGTGGGCGAAATGCTTGCGCCGAGCCGGAGCGGATCGTTGCGCGTGGTCGTCCAGAGCGGCCGTTGGCGGCCGATATAGAGGACGTCGGCCTCGCCCCTTGCGAAACCGACGATCTCCTCCACGACGGCGCTGCGCACCTTGCGGCGGTCCTGAACCAGCACCGCAAGCCTGGCATCGGCGGAAGCGGCATCCTGCGTGATGACGCCGAGGGCAATGTCCTCGACCGCTCGCTTCTTCGCCGTTTTGCGGTAAACCCGCCCTTTCTCCAGAAGAAAGGGATCGAGGTAAAGGCTCGAGGGCGGCCGTCCGGCATGGGTGGTCGCCGGTGCCTCGACGAAATCGAAAACCCTTGAAAATATCTGTGCTTGGAGTTCAAGCGCGGAATCGAACCTCATGCTGCCTCCAGCGTCCGTCCCCGCGAATCAAATCTTAGCACGGCGCGCTCATAGCGTGGATGACGCTGCAACCGCGAGGCGAGCGGATTATCACCGGGGAGCCAGGTCAGGCGCGGTCGTCCGCCGATTGAGCACCCAGACGAAAGCTCCACCGGTGATGTAGGCGATGACGCCGTAAAGGGCGGGGGGAATGGCCATCTCGGGGTTGTTCAGCATGTACTGGCTCAGCGCCAGCGTGATGACGAGGGCAGCGTTGTGGATGCCGATCGACATGGCCAGCGCGATCGCCTGGCGCCGCTCGACCCCGAGGACCAGCGGCGCAAAGTAGCCTACCGCGAAGCTCACCAGATTGAAGACGAGCGCCGTGGCGCCGATGACGGGCCCCCACGCCAAAACCAGGCCCCAGTGGCTGACCAGCGCGAATATGACGATCGCTGCCAGAAAGAATGTGGCCAGGGCCTTTACCGGCCGGTCGAGGCGGCGCGCCATCGCCGGATAGCGGCTGTGAACGAACATGCCGATCATCGCCGGCACGACGGCGAGCGCGAAGATCTGCAGTATGTGGTCGATCCCGACGGAAACTGTTTCCGTTTCGCCGTAGAACAACAGCAGCGAGACGTTGGCAACGATCGGCAGGCTGACCAGCACGAGAACGGAGGTGACGGCGGCAAAGGTGATGCTGAGGGCTACGTCGCCGCGGGCAAGATGCGTGTAGAGCGTGGCTGAAGTGGCGCCGGGGCTTGCCGCCAGAAGCATCATGCCGACGGCAATGGCGGGCGGCAGATCCGACAGATAGACCAGCACCAGGCAGAACGCCGGCAGGATCACCGCCTGGCAGACAATGCCGATAAGGACCGGCTTCGGTCTCGAGAGTATGCGCGTGAAATCCTCGAGCTTGAGCGAGAGGCCGAGGCCCAGCATGATGATGACGAGCGCTATCGGGAGACCCACGTTCAGCGCCGGGCTCGACTGCATGCTGCCGATGTCTTCCGCCCCCATGATGCCTTTCTCCCGTTGAAGTTATGCACCGGCCGCGGCCGGACGGCAGATAGTCTCTCCTATCTTCGGTTACTTTTTTATCCCTCTTCGCCGAGATAGGCGCGCAGCACCTCCGGCAGCTGCTCCGGCATATCCTCCGCAATCAGCCCGGGACCGACCTGCCGCCCGGCCTCGGCGTGCAGATGGACTGCCGCGCACGCCGCCTCGAATCCCGGCATCCCCTGCCCCAGCAGTCCCGCGATCATCCCGGCCAAAACGTCGCCGGAGCCGGCGGTGGCGAGATAGGGAGTGGCATTGGTGTTGATGGCGGCGCGGCCGTCGGGAGCGGCGACGACGGTGTCGGCCCCCTTGAGAACGAGAACGGCGCTGGCGCGGGCGGCAGCCTGGCGGGCCCTCTCCAGTTTGGAGAAAAGCGCATCGCCGGCAAGGTCGGGGAAGAGACGGGCGAACTCCCCTTCATGGGGTGTAAGCACAAGGGCCGCCGGGCTTGCGCTGGCGGCGGCAAATAGGCGGTCGGGAGCATCGGCGAAAGCGGTGACGGCATCGGCATCGAGGACGAGGTGGGCTGCAGCGGTGCCGGAGGCGGGGCGCAGCACGGTTTCGGTGAAGAGGCGGGCGCTTTCACCGACGCCGAAACCGGGGCCGATCACGAAGGCTGCGGGGTGGCGCCGGTCGATGAAGGCGGCAAGCTCTGCCTCCCCTTCCACGCGGGCCAGCATGATAGCGGTAAGGTGCATGGCATTGACCGCCAACGCGGCGGCGGGCGAAAGCACGGTCACCGCCCCTGCCCCGATGCGCGCCGCGCCCCGTGCAGCGAGCCTTGCCGCGCCGGTCACCGTCGGCGGGCCGGAGAAGACGGCGACGTGGCCGCGCTTGTATTTGTGTGTGTCCTGTTCGGGGCGCGGCAGCAGGGCTTGCCAGAGCGCCGGCGTGTTTTCACGGCAGGTCGGGCGGATGGTTTCGAGCACGGTGGCTAGAATGCCGATGTCGGCGACGACCGTCTCGCCGCATAGCTTGCGGCCGGGAAAGAGCAGATGGCCAGGCTTCTTGCGGAAGAAGGTGACGGTGAGGTCGGCGGCGAGTGTCGTGCCCAGCACCCTGCCGCTGTCGCCGGCCACGCCGGACGGCAGGTCGACGGCGATAACGGGCGCCTTCGCCTTCGCCGCCTTTTCCAGCGCCTCGGCGTAGGGCCCCTCCACAGGCTTGGAAAGGCCGGCGCCGAAGAGCGCATCGACGACCGCCCAGCCGGCTTCGGGCGCGAACGTGTCGAGGGGGCGGGCTTCCAGCGGGCATTCGTCGGCCGCTCGCGCAGCATCTGTGCCGGCCGGCGGCACCGACTGGCGCCACAGGCGCACGGCAAGCCCCCGTTCGTGAAGCAGGCGGGCGATCACATAGCCGTCGCCGCCGTTGTTGCCGGGGCCGCACAAGACGTCGTAGCCGGCCGCATCAGTGAAACGGGCCAGGAGTTCCGCTACCACCGCCGCACCCGCATTGAGCATCAGCGGATAGCTCCCGGCGCCTCCGGCCTCGGCGGCGAGCCGGTCCGCCTCCCCCATTTCCCGCGGCGAAAGGATCTCGTGCATGAAACATCCCTCTATATGGGCCGATATTGGCCTTTGCGGGCGCCGGCGTAAATGCGGCGCGCGGGCGATGCTTATTCTTTTTGCATCGTGCACATTTTTTAGCCAGGCGTTAGAGTGATCGCGGTGCACCGGCGCGGAATGTCGGCCGGGTCGCGCGCGCCATCCCGCCGTTCGCGCGGGCAAAGGCGGGCCGGCGCGAAGGCAGGCATGCCTTGCGGCCGGTTGGCACGGTTCGTGCATACGCAACAGCGGAGCGGGGGGCACCCCTGCTTTTGCAGCAATCGGAGGCCGCCGAAACATGAAAAAGATCGAGGCGATCATCAAGCCGTTCAAGCTCGACGAAGTGAAGGAAGCCCTTCAGGAAGTCGGATTGCAGGGCATCACCGTCACCGAGGCCAAGGGGTTCGGGCGTCAGAAAGGACATACGGAGCTCTACCGGGGCGCCGAATATGTCGTCGACTTCCTGCCCAAGGTGAAGATAGAGGTGGTGTTGCCAGACGACATGGTCGACGCCGCAATAGAGGCCATCCGTAAGGCCGCCCAGACGGGGCGAATCGGCGACGGCAAGATATTCCTCACCAATGTCGAGGAGGTCATCCGCATCCGCACGGGCGAGACCGGTGCGGACGCGGTGTAGGCCGGCCGATTGTTAGAATAGTTGTCATAGACAGGGGTTTGAAAAGCATGACGACAGCACAGGATATCCTGAAGCAGATCAAGGACAATGACGTTAAATTCGTCGATCTGCGCTTTACCGATCCGAAGGGCAAGCTGCAGCACGTGACGATGGACGTCAGCGCTGTCGATGAGGACATGTTCGCCGACGGCGTGATGTTCGACGGCTCCTCGATCGCCGGCTGGAAGGCCATCAACGAGTCCGACATGGTGCTGATGCCGGAGCCGGAATCTGCCCATATGGACCCGTTCTTCGCGCAGTCGACACTGGCCATCATCTGCGACATCCTGGACCCGATCTCTGGCGAAGCCTACAATCGCGACCCGCGCGGCACCGCCAAGAAGGCGGAAGCCTATGTGCGGGCGGAAGGCATCGGCGACGAGGTCTATGTCGGGCCGGAAGCCGAGTTCTTCGTCTTCGACGACGTGAAGTACAAGGCCGACCCGTACAACACCGGCTTCAAGCTCGATTCGACCGAGCTGCCCTCCAACGACGACACGGAATACGAGACCGGCAATCTCGGTCACCGGCCGCGCGTCAAGGGCGGCTACTTCCCGGTGCCGCCGGTCGATTCGGCGCAGGACATGCGCTCCGAGATGCTGACCGTGATGGCCGAGATGGGCGTTACGGTGGAGAAGCACCACCATGAGGTGGGTGCGGCCCAGCACGAACTCGGCATGAAGTTCGATACGCTGACGCGCAACGCCGACAAGCTGTTGATCTACAAGTACGTCGTGCACCAGGTGGCCAACGCCTACGGCAAGACAGCCACCTTCATGCCCAAACCCATCTACGGCGACAACGGCTCGGGCATGCACGTGCACCAGTCGATCTGGAAGGACGGCAAGCCGACCTTCGCCGGCAACGAGTATGCGGGCCTGTCGGAGAGCTGCCTCTACTACATCGGCGGCGTCATCAAGCACGCCAAGGCCATCAACGCCTTCACCAACCCGACCACCAACTCCTACAAGCGTCTGGTGCCGGGCTTCGAGGCGCCGGTGCTGCTTGCCTACTCGGCGCGCAACCGCTCGGCCTCCTGCCGCATTCCGTTCGGTTCCTCGCCGAAATCGAAGCGCGTCGAGGTGCGCTTCCCGGATGCGATGGCCAATCCGTACCTCGCCTTCGCGGCGATGCTGATGGCCGGCCTCGACGGCATCAAGAACAAGATCCATCCCGGCCAGGCCATGGACAAGGATCTCTACGACCTGCCGGCGAAGGAGCTGAAGCGGGTGCCGACGGTCTGCGGCAGCCTGCGCGAGGCTCTGATGAACCTCGACAAGGACCGCGGCTTCCTGAAGGCGGGCGGTGTGTTCGACGACGACCAGATCGATGCCTACATCGAGCTGAAGATGGCCGAGGTGCTGCGTTACGAGATGACGCCGCACCCGGTCGAGTTCGACATGTACTACTCCGCGTAACGGACAGGGCGCCCCTTCGGGCGCCTGATGCAAAGAAAAAACCCCGGGTCATCGGCCCGGGGTTTTTTCTTATCCAAGTGTATGGCGGTCTACATCACGCCGATGGACCAGTCGACGATCTCCGCCGCCGCATGCTGGAACGCCCGGTCGAGAGCCGCGACGAGGGCCTCCGTGCCGCTGCCGGCGACGGGGGCTACGGCGGTGAAATCGTGCGAGGCGCGCACCACGCCGTTGCGGTCGTTCAAGACGCGGGCGTGGAGTTCGACATGGGCACGGTCGCCGCCGCCCGGACGAATCTCGAAGGCGCGGATGTCGACGATGACCTGATAATCGATGGCCAGGCCTTCGCCGGGCCGGCCGACGCCGCCGACGCGGCCCGAGTTCTGAAAGGCTTCGACCAGCCGCGCCTGCACCAGGCGGGGAAGGCGGTCGGACCAGCGCGCACCGCCAAGCAGCTGCACCGCGCCGGTGGACGTGCGCACGACCATGTCCTGGCCATCGAGCACTTTGAGCGCGCTCGGTTCGGGAACGAGGACCTGTGTTCGTGAAAGCCGCCGGCCGGTATCGGGCAGTACGGGCGCGGCGATGTCATAGGCGTCCACCGGCGCCGGCCCGAATCCCGGAATGGCGGCACATCCGCTAAGAAGCAGCCCAGCCAGGGCAAGTCCCCACGTTGAAGAACCCCTCATATGCAAATGAAAGCTCCGGAACTGAAAGGACTGCCCCTCATCAATGGCTCCTTCTTGCGGGGCTTGTTCGCGCTTGTCAACGCCGGGAGCGCCCGTCGTAGCGGCGGATCGACCCCTCGCCGCCGGTTATGATGCGCTGCGGATTCTGCTCGAAATCGCTGACGGCCCCCTCGATCCGGTTGATCGAGCGGCGTGCGTCGTTGACCAGCGCCTCGACGTCGCGCAGGCCCTGCCCGGAAAAGCGCGCCAGACCGTCCGTGATGGGGCCGACACGGGCGTTGAGCGTATCGGCGACCTGGCGGAAGGACTGCAGCGTGGTGCGCGCCTCGGCTATCAGCCCCTCCCCGTCCCCCTCCTCCAGCATGCCGTCGAGCTTGGCCAGAACCCCGTCGATGCGCACGGATGCCTGGTTGAGCCGGCTTGCCAGCGAACTGGCATCGGTGATGAATTGGTCTATGTCCTCGTTTCGCTGGCTGATCGTTTGGCTCACCCTGGCGATATCGTTGGAGGCGCGGTCGATCTCCGCGCTCGCCTGCGCGAAGTTGTCCACGGCGCTCGCCACCGCATCCGCATCCACGCCGGCGACGATGTCGTCCACCCTGCCGAGCGTCCGGTTGGCGTTCTCGGAGAAGGTGCTGAGGGAGGCCACCGCCTCGTCCACGCCGGTGGCGATCCCGTCCAGCCGCTCTCCCGCCTCGGCGAGCTGCCGCGTGAACCGGTCGACGTTGTCGACGACGTCGGCGACCTTTTGTTTATCCACAGAATTGATGAGTTCTTCGGCCGCCTGCAGGGTCGCGTTGAGCTGGCCGGAGATCTCGGAGATGGTCTGCGAAAGCTCGCCTACGCTGGCAAGGAATTTGTCGATGCCGTCCGCGTTGTCCGCCAGCGCTTTGGTGAAAGTCTCCACATTGTTCAGCGTTTCCGTCAACGGCCCGCGCGCGTCGGTTACGAAACCCTCCAATTGCCCGATGATCGCATCGGCACGGGTGAGAACGCTTTGGGTCGTCTGCAAAAGGTTCGTCACCGCCGACGGGCTGGCGTTGATTGTGGGGACTTCCCCCCGTTCAACGGCCTCGTCGAGGAGGTTCGGCTCACCCGGGTCTCCCCCCGTCAGCTCGATGGAGGCCTGGCCAGAAAGGCCCGCCAGCCCGACGTCCGCCCTGGTGGACGCCTTGACAGGTGCCTGCGTCCGGTCCACCTCCGCCTCGGCTATGGCATTTCGCGGGTTTTCCGGGTCGACATAGACACGAATCACGCTGCCAACCCCGACGCCGTTGAAAAGCACGGCGCTGCCGCGGCTGAGCCCTGCCGCGGAGCCGAGGATGCGGAAGCGCACGGGCGTCATCTCACCCCGGTCGCCAATGCCCGCCGTCCAGTAGATGAAGCCGAAGGCGGCGAGCACGGCGAGGACCGTGAAAATCCCCACAATGACATAATTGGCTTTGGTTTCCATTGTCTACGGCTCTTTTCTTACTCGTCCTGTGAAAGAACGATGCGCCGCGCCCGCTTACCCCTGAAGTAGGATTTCACCCACGGCTCTTCGCTTTCCATCATGTGATGCACCGTGCCCTCCACGAGTACACGCTTCTTGCCAAGCACCGCAATGCGGTCGCACGCGGTAAGCAGGCTGTCCAGATCATGGGTGACCATATAGACGGTCAGGCCCATCGTATCGCGCATCTTCACCACCAGTTCGTCGAACTCGGCGGCGCCGATGGGGTCGAGCCCGGACGTGGGCTCGTCGAGGAAGACGATGTCGGGATCGAGCGCCAAGGCGCGGGCAAGGGCTGCGCGCTTGATCATGCCGCCGGAAAGCTCGGAGGGGTATTTGTTGGCCGCCTCGCGCGGCAGGCCCACAAGCTCCACCTTGAGCAGCGCCAGCTCATCCATCAGCTTCTTCGGCAGGTCGATATATTCGCGCATGGGCACCTGGATGTTCTCCAGCACCGTCAGCGCGGAGAACAGCGCGCCGTGCTGGAACAGCACGCCCTGGCGCATGTCGATCAGCATGCGCCCGGCCTCGTCGAGCCTGGCAAGGTCCTGGCCGAACAGCCGGATGGTCCCGCCCGCCTTCGGGACGAGCCCGAGGATGGTGCGCAGGAGCACCGACTTGCCGGCCCCGGATGCACCGACGAAGCCGAGGATCTCGCCGCTGTAGACGTCGAGCGACAGGTTCTCCAGCACCGTCGTGGTGCCGAAGCGCACCGTCACGTCGCGCGCCTCGAGGATGATGTTCCCCTCCCCCGCTTTTCCGGCGGAACGCATCTCGCCGTTTGCTTGCTGGCTTCCGGTCATCAGAAATCGATCGCTGCGTAAAATATGGCAAACAGTCCGTCGACGACGATGACGATGAAGATCGCCTTCACCACGGAGGCGGTGACATGTCTGCCGAGCGATTCGGCGCTGCCGCCAACCTTCATGCCCTCGACAGAGGCGATGATGCCGATGATCATGGCCATGAATGGCGCCTTGATAAGGCCTGAGAAAATGCTGGTCAGGTCGATTGCGGTGCGCAACCGGTCGATGAAGGCCGCCGGAGCGATACCGGAATAAAGCCACGCCACCGTCATGGCGCCCGCAAGGGCGGCGAAGTTGGCGACGATGGTCAGGCACGGCAGGGCGACGACGAGGGCGACGAGGCGCGGAAAGACGAGAACGCCGACCGGGTTCAAGCCGATCACGGTAAGCGCGTCGACCTCCTCGCGCATCTTCATCGAGCCTATCTCGGCGGTGATCGCACTGCCCGAGCGGCCGGCGATCATGATGGCTGTCATAAGCACGCCGAGCTCGCGCATGATGAGAATGCTGACCAGGTCGACGACGAAGATCTCGGCGCCGAAATAGCGCAGCTGAAAGGCGCCCTGCTGAGCGATGATGGCGCCGACGATCGCCGACATCAGAACGATGATAGGAATGGCGCCAACGCCCATGCGGTCGATCTGGTTGACGATCGCCGTCGGATTGACCGCGTGCTTGCGCCCCAGCTTCATCTGCGCGCCGCTGATCGTGGCGCCCAGGATGTGCATGCCGTACAGAAGGTCGTTGCGCGCCTCGTAGACCGAGCGGCCGAGGGCGGCAAGGATATCCACGGGCCAGAAGCCGCGGCGCTCGCCGCCGGGCAGGTCAGGCTCTTCCGCAACGGGCGTGACCTCCGCCAGCAGAATGGAGGCGGCTTCCGACTGCCCCGTTATCTCGACTGCCGCGCCGTGCTGCTCATATTCGGCAGTCAACCGCCCCACCAGCCACGCGCCGGCGGTATCGAGATGCCGCACGTCGCTCAGATCGACGTGAAGCCGTTCGATGCCTTCCTTTTTCAGGAGCCCCCGCATCTCGCCGTCGACCTGCCCCACCGTGCGCGTCGTCCAGTCGCCGGCGAGGCGGCAGGTGAGCGTGCCGCCTTCCTCCGACCGGTCGATCCGCGCCGGCGCCGCATCGTCCGCGGCGGCCTTATCGTCTTCTTGCCTCATTGCCCTGAACACCATAAGCACCATCCTTAGAGCGGAGAGGCGGCGAAGAAAACTGCTTTCGCCTGTAAAATGCAGTGCATAGCAGGGCCATGCCGGCCACGATAGTTCGAGGAACCCATGACGCGCACAATGACCGTCGAGATCGAAAGCTTCCCGATCGCCGGGGTCTTCCGCATCGCCCGCGGCGCCAAGACACAGGCGCAGGTGGTGACGTGCATCCTGACGGAGGATGGCGCGGCCGGCCGCGGCGAATGCGTGCCCTATGCGCGCTACGGCGAGAGCGTGGAGAGCGTGGTCGAGCAGATCGAGGAGATGCGCCGTGAGATCGCCGAGGGCATCGACCGACAGACGCTCATGGCGCGCATGCCCGCCGGTGCGGCGCGCAATGCCGTCGACTGCGCGCTGTGGGACCTGGAGGCGAAGCGGACGGGCACGCGGGTGGCGGACCGGATCTGCCGGTCGCGGCCACACCCCGTCACCACGGCGCAGACCATCTCGCTCGGCACGCCCGAGGAAATGGCCGCACACGCGCGCGCCAACGCCGACAAGCCGCTCCTGAAGATCAAGGTGGGGGGCGAGGACGATGCCGCCCGTCTGCGCACGGTGGCGGCGGCCGCGCCCGACAGCCGGCTCATCCTCGACGCCAACGAGGGCTGGACGGAAGCGAATCTCGAAGAAAACCTGCGCGCGGCGGCCGAGTGCCGCGTGGCGCTCATCGAGCAGCCGCTGCCGGCGGGCAAGGATGCGATGCTGCGCGAGATCCGGCACCTCATTCCCATCTGTGCCGACGAGAGCCTGCACGCCGCCGAGGACCTTGCGGCGCTGCAGGGGCTCTACGACGCCGTCAACATCAAGCTCGACAAGACCGGCGGGCTGACGGCCGCGCTCATCCTGCGCGAGCGGGCGCGCGAGATGGGCCTTTCGGTGATGATAGGGTGCATGGTGGGCACGTCGCTCGCCATGGCGCCGGCGGTGCTCTTGGCGCAGGAAGCCGATTTCGTCGATCTGGACGGCCCTTTGCTGCTTCAGCACGACCGGGTGCCGGGGCTCGCCTACGCCGGCGCGATTGTCTCGCCGCCGGAAGCGGCGCTCTGGGGGTGAACTCGCGGAAGGGGGAGCTAGTGGTGCGATCCTGACGGATGGTACCCATCTGTCAGGACAAATCGCCCCACCGGATCAATAGCTTGTGGGCTTACTTTTCCAAACGGATGGGTACCATCTGTTTGGGTCAGATCACTATGCCGCCTCGGCGGCCTCCTCCTCGACAACCGCTTGCCGAGGCTTCACAGCGGGCGCGGCAACCCGCGTCCAGCTGATGATCTCGAAGCGACCGTCGAAATCCTCGACAAGAGCCGTGCAGCTTTCCACCCAGTCGCCCGTGTTCATGTAGAGGACGCCCATGATCTCCTCCATGGCCGCGTGATGGATGTGGCCGCAAATGACGCCGTCCACCTCGGCGCGCGCGGCTTCCTGGGCCAGCACGTTCTGGAACGAGCTGATGAACTTCACCGCCTTCTTCACCTTCACCTTGGCCCAGGAGGAGAACGACCAGTAGGGCCGGCCGAAGAGGCGGCGGAAGACACCGATCACGCGATTGACGACGATTGCCGTATCATAGGCCTTGTCGCCAAGATATGCGAGCCAGCGGGCGTTGTGGACGACGGCGTCGAACTGGTCGCCGTGGACAATGAGGAACCGCCGCCCGTCGGCCGCCTCGTGGACGGCGCGGTCGGCCACCACGATGCCGCCGAAATGCACGCCCTGAAACGAGCGCAGGAACTCGTCGTGATTCCCTGCGATATAGATGATATTCGTGCCCTTGCGCGCCTGGCGCAGAAGCTTCTGCACCACGTCGTTGTGCGCCTGCGGCCAGTGCCAGGAGCGCTTCAGCCGCCAGCCGTCGACGATGTCGCCGACCAGATAGATCGTCTCGGCCTCGTGATGGCGCAGGAAGTCGACGAGGAACTCGGCCTTCGCCGGCCTGGAGCCCAGATGGACGTCGGAGATGAAGATGGTGCGGAAGGTGCGGGGCGCGGCGGCGGGCATGATGTCGTCCGGTGCGGTGTGCGGTCGCGCTTCCTATGCCCCGATTCCTGTCACAGCCATGTGACGGTTGCCAGGCGGTGATACGGCGGGTAGACGATCAGGCAGTTTGAAAAATTCGGGGCATGCAATGGATCTCGGCATCAAAGGCAAGAACGCCATCATCTGCGCGTCGAGCCGCGGGCTCGGCCGTGGCTGTGCCATGGCGCTGGCGGAGGCCGGCTGCAATCTCGTCGTCAACGGGCGCGATCCGCAGGCGCTGAAGACGACGGCCATGGAAATCCGCGACCGCTTCGGCGTCTCCGTGGCGGAGGTGGCGGCGGACGTTTCGACACATGAAGGTCAGAAGGCGCTGCTTGCCGCCTGCCCTGCCCCCGACATTCTGGTGAACAACAATGGCGGTCCGCCGCGGCGCGATTTCCGGGAGCTTTCGCGCCAGGCGATGCTCGACGGGGTGACGCAGAACATGGTGACGCCGCTGGAGCTCATCCAGGCGACCATCGACGGCATGACCGAACGCGGCTTCGGCCGCATCGTCAACATCACCTCGCTTTCCGTCTATATGCCCATTCAGGGCCTCGACCTGTCGTCGGGCGCGCGGGCGGGCCTGACGGCCTTCCTGGCCGGCGTGGCGCGCGGCGTGGCCGGCAAGAACGTCACCATCAACAATCTCCTGCCCGGCAAGATGGATACAGAACGCCTGCAGAGCGGCATCCGCTTCGGCGCCGAGAAGGCGGGCACGACCTACGAGGCGCAGGCCGAGCGCCAGGCTGCGGAAATACCCGCCGGCCGCTTCGGGACGGCGGACGAGTTCGGCCGCGCCTGCGCCTTCCTGTGCTCGGCCCATGCGGGTTACATCACGGGCCAAAACCTTATGCTTGACGGCGGGCTCTACACGAGCGCCTTCTAAAGCAATTCCAGGAAAAGTGGAAACCGGTTTTCCGTCCGGAATTGCGACAAAACAAAGAGTTAGACCAGTTCATCGATTCCATGAAACGATGAACTGGTCTAAGAAGACCTTCCCGCCGTATCTCGCGGCAATTCACCCCAACGAACGAGGGAGAGAAAACCTTGAAACTCTTGCGTTTTGGCAACAAGGGCGCGGAAAAGCCGGCTGTTCTGCACGATGACGGGACCATCCGCGACGTGTCCTCGCTGGTTGCCGACTTCACGCCTGAGACCCTGTCGCCGGCGCTGACGCGCATCCTTGGCTCGACCGAGATCGGCAGCCTGCCCGAGGTGCCCCCCTCGGTACGCATCGGCGCGCCGATCTCCCGCACCGGCCATTTCATCGCCATCGGGCTGAACTATGCGGACCATGCCGCCGAATCCGGGCTGCCGGTGCCGAGCGAGCCGGTGGTCTTCTCCAAGGCGCCGAGTTCGCTTTCGGGCCCCAACGACGAGGTGATGCTGCCGAAGGGTTCGGTGAAGTCGGACTGGGAGGTGGAGCTTGCCGTCGTCATCGGCGAGCGCTGCGATTATGTCGAGGAGAAGGATGCGCTGGCGCATGTCTTCGGCTACGCCGTGTGCAACGACGTATCGGAGCGCGAGTACCAGGCCGAGCGCGGCGGCCAGTGGATCAAGGGCAAGAGCGCGCCGACCTTCGGGCCGCTGGGTCCGTGGCTGGTCACGGCGGACGAGATCCCCGATCCGCAGAGCCTCGACATGTTCCTCGACATCAACGGAGAGCGCCGGCAGACGGGCAACACCCAGACGATGATCTTCAGCGTGGCCGAGATCGTCTCCTATCTTTCGCGCTTCATGGTGCTGGAGCCGGGTGACGTCATCACCACCGGCACGCCGCCCGGTGTCGGGCTTGGCATGAAGCCGCCGGTCTATCTGAAGGCCGGTGACGAGATGCGGCTGGGCATCGCCGGTCTCGGCGAGCAGCACCAGCGCGTCATCGCGCGCTAAACTCGCAATCCAGGAGGGCGGTGGCAGAGATGGCAAGGCAGACACCGGTGAAAACCAAAGGCTCCGATCTCGACGAGGCCGCCCTCTTCTTCCACCGCTATCCGATTCCAGGAAAGCTGGAGATCCAGCCGACGAAGCCGCTCGGCAACCAGCGCGACCTGGCGCTGGCCTATACGCCGGGCGTCGCCGCTCCCTGCATAGCCATTCGCGACGATCCCGGCATGGCGGCCGAATATACCTCGCGCGCCAATCTGGTGGGCGTGGTGTCGAACGGCTCGGCCGTGCTCGGCCTCGGCAATATCGGGCCCTTGGCGTCGAAGCCGGTGATGGAGGGCAAGGCCGTGCTTTTCAAGAAGTTCGCCGGCATCAACGTCTTCGACATCGAGATCGATGCGCCCGGGGTCGACAGCATGGTGGAGACCATCGCCGCGCTCGAGCCCACCTTCGGCGGCATCAACCTGGAGGATATCAAGGCGCCGGAATGCTTCGAGGTGGAGGAGCGGCTTAAACGCCGCATGTCGATCCCCGTCTTCCACGACGACCAGCACGGCACCGCCATCATCGTCGCCGCCGCCATCCTCAACGGGCTGGAGCTGGCCGGCAAGGACATCGCCGAGGTGAAGATCGTCACCTCCGGCGCGGGGGCCGCCGCGCTCGCCTGCCTGAACCTTCTGGTCTCGCTCGGCGCGAAGGTCGAAAACATCTGGATCACCGACCGCTTCGGCGTCGCCTTTCGCGGGCGGACGGAGGAGATGGACCGCTGGAAGGAGCCTTACCTGAAGGACACCGATGCGCGGGCGCTGACCGAGGTCATCGGCGGGGCGGACGTGTTTCTCGGCCTTTCGGCGGGTGGGGTCCTGAAGCCGGCAATGCTCAAGAAGATGGCCGAGCGGCCGTTGATCATGGCGCTCGCCAATCCCGTACCGGAGATCATGCCGGAACTGGCGCGCGAGGCGCGGCCCGACGCAATGATCTGCACCGGCCGCTCGGACTACCCGAACCAGGTCAACAATGTCCTTTGCTTCCCACACATCTTCCGCGGTGCGCTGGACGTCGGTGCCACGGCCATCAACGAGGAAATGAAGCTCGCCGCCGTGCGCGCCATCGCGGCCCTTGCCCGCGAGGAACCGTCGGACGTGGCGGCGCGCGCCTATTCGGGCGAGATACCGATCTTCGGCCCCGACTTCCTCATCCCCTCGCCCTTCGATCCGCGGCTCATCCTGCGCATCGCGCCGGCGGTCGCCAAGGCGGCCATGGAATCTGGCGCCGCCACCCGGCCGATCGACGACATGGGCGCCTATCTCGATCGGTTGAACCGCTTCGTCTTCCGCTCCGGCCTCGTCATGAAGCCGGTCTTCTCCGCCGCCAAACAGGCCGGTCGCAAGCGCGTCATCTATGCCGACGGCGAAGACGAGCGCGTGCTGCGGGCGGCCCAGGTGGTCCTGGAGGAAGGGCTGGCGCAGCCGATCCTCATCGGCCGGCCGCACGTGGTGGACGTCCGGCTGAGACGCTACGGCCTGAAGATCAAGCCGGACAGGGATTTCGAGATCATCAACCCGGAAGACGACCCGCGCTACCGCGACTACGTGGAATTGCTCATCCGCATCGCCGGCCGGCGTGGCGTGACGAGCGAGGTCGCCCGTACGCTGGTGCGCACCAACACGACGGTGATCGCCGCGCTCGCCATGATGCGCGACGAGGCGGACGCCATGATCTGCGGGCTGGAAGGCCGCTTCGAGCGGCATCTGCGCTATGTCGACACGATCATCGGCCGGCGCGCGGGCGTCGACGACCTCTCGGCACTCTCCATGCTGATCGCCCAGCAGGGCGCCACCTTCTTCACCGACACCCATGTGACGCTGGACCCCAGCGCGGCCGAGATCGCCGAGATGACGGTGCTCGCCGCGGAGGAGATCCGCCGTTTCGGCATCGAGCCCAAGGCCGCCCTCCTGTCGCACTCGGATTTCGGCTCGCGCGACAGCCCAAGCGCGCTGAAGATGCGAGAGGCGGTCGCCATTTTGCACCAGACCGCACCTGGCCTGGTGGCCGATGGCGAGATGCACGGGGATTCGGCGCTTTCGGAGACGCTGCGCCAGCGCGTCTTCCCCCATGCGGGGCTCGAGGGAGAGGCCAATCTCCTGGTCTTCCCAAATCTCGACGCCGCCAACATCACGCTGACGACGGTCAAGGCGATGACGGACGCGCTGCATGTCGGGCCGATCCTGCTCGGCACGGCGCGCCCGGCGCATATCCTGACGCCGTCGGTCACCTCGCGCGGCGTGGTGAACATGACCGCGCTCGCGGCCGTGGAAGCGCTGCAGAACCAGGCGTTGGAATATGCAATCCTAGAGAGAAAATAGGTTGCGCATTAAATCCATAACGTGTTTTTAAACCATCCCGCGCAATAACCCACCAGACCGCAACCCTTAGGGGAAGCGGAGACACCTGAAGAGCGTTTTACGGTGGTGGGATGAGTGTTCGGGCAGAAAAAGCTATTTACGCAGCCATGGCCTGCATGGTGCTTCTCGTCGTCGGCGCCGCAACGCGCCAGATGTGGGCTCAGTCTCGAGCGCATGCAAATCCGCAGGCGCGGCAGCTCGCCGGGGACGGTGGATGGCAGCGGGAGGGCAAGCCGGCGACAGGCGGCGAGACAGTCGGGAAAATGCCTGTGGAGACAGAGCAGCCGATCAGGATTGTCGGCCCGCGATTCTTTCCCGATCCATCAGAGGCATTAAATCTGCGAGGTCGGGGCCGGACTCCCGCCCCGTGAGCGCCAGCCGCAGGGGCTTGAACAGCGCCTTGCCCTTGCGCCCGCTCGCCTCCTTCACGCGCTCGGTCCATGCGCGCCAGGTCTCCCGGTCCCAGGGCTCCGGCGGCAGCACGCCGAGTGCCAGGTCCACAAAAGCCTCGTCCTCCGGTGAGAGGTCGGCCTTCTCCGGTCCCTCCCTCACCACCCGCCACCAGCCGGCGGCATCGGCCAGCGTATCGAGATTGCCGCGCACGGCGGTCCAGAAGGCCTCAGCCTTCGGCCCGGCTATGCCGAGCTTCTCCAGCCTGGGCGCTGCCTCCTCGAAGGACATCGCCTGAATAAGGCTGCGGTTCAGCCCCTGAAGCTCCGCGGGATCGAACTTCGCCGGCGATTTCGAGCTCGACGCCGGGTCGAAGTGCGCGGCCAGCGCGTCCATGTCGCGGTACGCGGTCACCGCTTCCGAGGTGCCGATGAGGACGGCGAGCGAAGCGACGGCCATCGGCTGGATGCCGGCTTCCCGCAGGCCGGCGATGGACAGCGCGCCGGAACGCTTGGAAAGTCCCTCGCCGGTGGTGGCGGTGAGCTGATTGTGATGGCCAAAGGCGGGCGCCGCCGCGCCCAGCGCCTCGAACAGGGCGATCTGGGCGCCGGTATTCGTCACATGGTCGTCGCCGCGAATGATATGCGTCACGCCCAATTCCATATCGTCGACGACCGACGGCAGGGTATAGAGGAACGTGCCGTCCTCGCGCACCAGAACCGGATCGGACATGGAGGCGAGGTCGACGGTCTGCGGCCCGCGCACGATGTCCTCCCAGTGGATCTCCGTGCGCCGCGGCGACAGGGGGTCGGCGTCGAAATTGGGCAGCAGGAAACGCCAGTGCGCCCGTCGGCCTTCCGCCTCCAGCCGCGCCTTCTCCTCCTCATCGAGCTTCAGCGCCTCGCGGCCATAAACCGGCGGCAGACGGCGCGACAGCCTGATCCTGCGCCGCCGCTCCAGCTCTTCCGCCGTCTCGTAGCAGGGATAGAGAAGGCCCGCCTCCTTGAGCTTGGCGACAGCGCTTTCGTAGCTCGGAAAACGGTCCGACTGGCGCACGACCAGATCCGGCTCGATGCCCAGCCAGCGCAGGTCCGTCTCGATCTGGTCGGCAAATTCCCGCCGCGACCGGGCAGTGTCCGTGTCGTCGAAGCGCAGGATGAAACGCCCGCCCCTCTTCAGCGCGAACAGCCAGTTGAACAGCGCCGGGCGTGCGTTGCCGATATGGATCTGCCCCGTCGGGGACGGCGCGAAGCGAACGGTGACACTCATGGCGCGGAGGTAGCCGAGGCCTCGCCGGTTTGCAAGGCACGAGCCGTCAGGCGCCGCGAGACGGCGAGCATGAGGAGCGCGGCGGCGAAGCAATAGAAGCCCATCGTCGCGACTTGCAGCGGATAGGAAACACCCAGATCGATGAGAAAGCCCGTCAGCCCCGGCCCCACCGCCGTGGCGAAGACCATGATGGCGACGATGGAAGCCCGCACCGCGCCCAAATAGCGTGTGCCGTAGATTTCCGGCCACAGCGCGCCGAAAAGTGTCGCCGAAAAGCCATAGGACACGCCGAGCAGCCCCATGAAGGCGAAAGCGGTCCACTGGGCCTCGAAGGAAGCCAGCACCAGACAGGCGACCGCCAGCGGCAGCAGGAAGGTCGGCAGCAGAGACACGGCGGAGAAACGGTCGACCAACTGCCCCGCCACCAATGCGCAGATGACGGTCATCGCCGCCATGAAGGTGAACGAAGAGGCAAAGACCTCGAGCGACCACCCACGCAGCTCGACCAGGTAGATCTGGTGGAAGGCAATGGTCGTGCCGATGAATCCCGGAGCCATGACGCCGAGAAGCAGTGCGTAGAACAGCGGGTCGCGCATGACCTCGCCGCGCGTCCAGTCGCGCGCGGTCGTGGCGCGCGGGGCGGGATCGCTGGAGCGCGGTGCCCGCTCGACCGCCATCAGCCCCGAAATCACGGGCAGCGCGACGACGACCAGGAAAGCGGCGGCGATCAGCCAGCCGTTGCGCCAGCCGACAAGGCCGGCGACTGTGACGAAGACGATGGGAAGGACCGCCTCTCCCACGTTGTGTCCCAGAATGGTGATGGAGACGGCACGGCCGCGCTGGGCGGCATACCATCGGCCCATGGCCGTCAGCGCGTTCTGCGTCATCATGCCCTGCCCGAACAGGCGCAGGAGATAGATCGTCACGACCAGGACGAGGACGGAGGTGGACAGCGCCATGAGGACGCAGGCCATCGCCAGGATGGGCACGATGATGAGCGTGACCTTCCTCACCGTATAGCGGTCCACGATCTGGCCGAAGCGCGGCATGGTGAGGGCGCTGGCAAGTGTTGCCAGCATATAGATCATTCCGAAGGCGCCGTGGGACAGAGCGTATTCCTGGCGAATATTACCGGCCGACAGCGAGATGAAGAAGGTCTGTCCAAAAGACGAGAAGAAGGTGAGGAGGAACCCGCCGGTGAGCCAGCGCGCGTTCTCGCGGAGGAAAAGCAAAAAGGACATCGGAATCTCTGCTGGGAGCGCGCAGCGCTTCATCCCGCTTCGCGCGTTGCCGGATTTGGCAGGAACGATCCCATCGTAGAAGCTTGCGTTCGCGTTGCAAGACGCGCGTGCCCCTGCCCCACCGGCTTTCGCTCGCTGGTGCAACGGAAGATGTCGGTACGGCCTTGCCTGATAGATAAGTATCTGCTTATCTACAGCCATGAACGAGACGGATATCTTTCGTGCCCTGGCCGATCCGAACCGGCGTGCCGTTCTGGAGCGCCTGTTGGACGGCGAGAAGAACGCGACCGAATTACGCGAGGGCTTGCGCATTTCGCAGCCGGCGGTCTCTCAGCATGTGGCGGTGCTGCGCGGCGCCGGGCTGATCGCGGAGAAGAAGGAGGGCCGCCACGTGCGCTACAGCCTGGCCCCGGAAGGGCTGGCGCCCGTGCTCGACTGGCTGACGCGCTACCGCGCCTTCTGGCCCGAACGGGTCGAGCGGCTGAAGGCGCTTTTGAAGGAGATGGACCAATGACGCCCACCGACGAGGTCGAGACGAGGCCGGACGAGATCCTCGTCGAATGCGAGATGGAGGCTTCGCCCCAAACGCTCTGGCGCGCGCTGACGGAGGAGGAGCTTCTCGCCGATTGGCTCGGCGCCCGCCCGGCGGCGGAGGGCGAAGATGCCATGGAAGGGCCGCGTTACCGCATCGTCGAAGCCGAGCCCTACGACCGGCTCCGCTATGCCTGGCACGACCCCTCCTGCCCCGACGCGCCGCCCTTCGTCACGATCGAGCTTGAGCCGATCGCGGGCGGGCGGACGCGGTTCCGCCTCACTCACGGGCAGGTGGCGGCGCGCGCGCCGGCCATCCGCGCGGCGAACTCAAACACTCCGCCGCTGGCGCTTGCCGCCTGAGCCGAACGCAATAGCTACTGAACAAGAGGAGGTTGCGCCATGCGTGACATGATGAATCTCGTCCCCATGGTCGTTGAACAATCGGCGCGCGGCGAGCGCTCCTTCGACATCTTCTCGCGGCTCCTGCGCGAGCGCATCGTCTTCCTCAACGGCCAGGTGGACGACAATTCCGCGGCCTTGATCTGCGCCCAGATGCTGCATCTGGAGGCGGAGAACCCGAACAAGGAGATCTCCCTCTACATCAACTCGCCCGGCGGCGTGGTCTCCAGCGGCTTGGCCGTCTACGACACGATGCAGTTCATCAAATGCCCGGTCGCCACCCTGTGCCTCGGCACGGCGGCCTCCATGGGCTCGTTCCTCCTGATGGCAGGCGCCAAAGGGCGCCGCATGGCGCTTCCCAACGCGCGGATCATCCTGCACCAGCCCTCGGGCGGCTTTCAGGGCCAAGCCTCCGATATCGAGCGCCACGCCAGGGACATCCTGAAATTGAAGCGGCACATGATCAAGCTTTACGCCGAGCACAGCGGGCGCACGAAGGAGGAGGTGGAGCGCACGCTCGACCGCGACTTCTTCATGACCGCCGAAGAGGCGCGGGAATGGGGACTGGTGGACCACGTCTACCACCGGCGCGAGGCGCTGGAGGCGATCGATCGGTAGCCGCTACGTTTACAGTTATCGCCGCGCCCTGTCGCGCCCCCCTCTGTCCTGAGCTTGTCGAAGGGGCCGGACATCTCCCCCGCGAGGGGGGAGATCATCTCTCATTGATATTTCGCCTCTTCTGCGACGTTGGAGGATTGGCGAAAGCGACGATAACAGCCAATCTCCCCCGTGTGGGGGAGATGTCCGGCAGGACAGAGGGGGGCGCGAAAGGGCGCCGACCATCTCGATTCCCATTTACAGCCGTAACGCTACGTCCGATCCCTGAACCTGTTGGTGATCGGATAGCGCCGGTCGCGGCCAAAATTCTTCTTCGTGATCTTCACGCCCGGTGCCGCCTGCCGGCGCTTGTATTCGGCGATGTAGAGCAGGTGCTCGACGCGGTGGACGGTTTCGCGGCTGTGGCCGCGCGCGACGATGTCGTCGACGGCCATGTCGTTTTCCACCAAGCATTCGAGGATGTCGTCGAGGACGGGATAGGGCGGCAGGGAATCCTGGTCCGTCTGGTTCTCGCGCAATTCCGCCGAGGGCGCCTTGTCGATGATCGACGCCGGGATCACTTCGCCGGAAGGGCCCAGCGCACCCGGCGGCACATGCCCGTTGCGCCAGCGGCAGAGCGCGTAGACCTGCAGCTTGTAGAGGTCCTTGATGGGATTGAAGCCGCCGTTCATGTCGCCGTAGAGCGTGGCGTAGCCGACGGACATTTCCGACTTGTTGCCGGTGGTGACCACCATCGAGCCGAACTTGTTGGAAATCGCCATCAGGAGCGTTCCGCGGGCGCGGCTTTGCAGGTTCTCCTCCGTCACGCCCTCCTGCGTGCCCTCGAAGAGCTGGGTGAGCGCATGGTTGAAACCTTCGACGGGCTCGAAGATCGGCACGATGTCGTAGCGGCAGCCGAGTGCGCGGGCACAGTCCTCGGCGTCCTTCAGCGATTCTTTCGAGGTGTAGCGGTAGGGCATCATGACCGCCCTCACCCTCTCCTCGCCGAGCGCATCGACGGCAAGCGCCGCGCAAAGCGCTGAATCGACACCGCCGGAAAGGCCGAGGACGACGTTCTTGAAGCCGTTCTTGTTCACGTAGTCGCGCAGGCCCAGCATGCAGGCGCGATAGTCGGCCTCCTCCTTCTCGGGGATGAGGGACATGGGCCCTTCCGCGCAGACCCAACCGTCAGCCGTGCGCCGCCAGGTGGTGACGGCGACAGCCTCCTCGAACTGGCTCATCTGGAAAGCCAGCGACTTGTCGGCCTGGATGGCGAAGGAGGCGCCGTCGAAGACGAGCTCGTCCTGGCCGCCCAGCATGTTGGCGTAAAGAAGCGGCAGGCCGCTGTCGATGACCTGGACGATGGCCACCTGCTGACGCACCTCCACCTTGCCGCGATAATAGGGCGAGCCGTTGGGGACCAGCAGGATTTCGGCGCCCGATTCGGCCAGGCTCTCGCACACGTCGAGCTTGCCCCAGATGTCCTCGCAAATGGGGATACCGAGCCGCACGCCGCGGAAATTGACCGGGCCCGGCATGCTGGGGCCGGGTTGGAAGACGCGCTTTTCGTCGAACTCGCCATAGTTCGGCAGGTCGAGCTTGTGGCGTTCGGCGATGAGCGTGCCGCCGTCGAGCACCGTCACGGAATTGTGGACGCCGCTTTCGCGGGAGAGCGGCGTGCCCATGATGACGCCGGGACCGCCGTCGGCCGTGTCTGCGGCAAGTTCGGCAACCGCCTTTTCGCAGGCCTCCACGAAGGCCGGTTTCATCACCAGGTCCTCCGGCGGATAGCCGGCGATGAAGAGCTCGGTGAAGAGCACGAGGTCGGCGCCATGGCGGGCGGCGTCGGCGCGCGCCTCGCGCGCCTTGGCAAGGTTGCCGGCAACATCGCCCACGGTGGGGTTGAGCTGGGCGACGGCAATGCGGAGGATGTCGGGAGCAGCGTTCATGGGCAGTCCTCTAAGCAATTCCGGAAAAGTGGAAACCGGTTCTCCGTCCGGAATTGCGACAAAACAAAGAGTTAGACCAGTTCATCGATTCCATGAAACGATGAACTGGTCTAGCGCATCGGCCCGAAAACCGGAATCGATTTTCGGAAAGCACGATGCGTAGCTTTAATAACCTACAGCGTCCTTTTGTGCGTCCTAAAGGACGCACGGCGCTGTAGCCCGCGGCCCGACGGCTTGCAACAAGCGGTGGCGGGTCAGCCGATGAAGCCGCCCTCGCCGCGGTCCAGCATGAGCGGGATGATCAGATCTTCCTCGTCGTGAAGGTGGCGGGCAAGCATGTCGATCAGGCGGGTATTCTCGTCGGCATAGGCATCGGCCGCGAAAAGCTGACGGTCGGCATTCTCCTTTAGGGCCCGGAGGAGTTCTCGCCCCTTCTCGCCATTGCGCTCCAGCGCATCGTGGATGACATGATGATCGCTGTCGAGGATGTCGAAGCCGCGCTGGAGCCGCCGCTCGGCCTTGGCGAAGGCGGGAAAATAATGCTGGTCCTCCACCTGATGGTGGCCGTGAAGCTGCTGCAGGAAGAAGCGCAGGCGCGGGGCGAACCATTGGGCGAAGGCGGCCGGCGGCAGATGGCCTTCGCGATAGTCGGCGACACTTTTCTGCAGCATGCCGCCCAGTTCGCGGAACATATCGTGCCGCTGCAGCCAGAACTGCGCCATCTCGCCAAGATTGGCGTGGCCCTGCCACGTCTCACGCGGGTATTTTTCCACCAGGAACCGCAGGTCCTCGGGCAGTTCCTTGCGGTTCTCGATGCGAAGGCCGTTCGGCAGGTCGGTCATATATGGCTACTTCTGCGGTTTTTGCGGTTCGTCGGCCACCAGGATCGAATCGCTCGAACGCGCGTATTGTGGCAGGCCGTCCGTTATCTCGTAGTAATCGCCCTTGTCGGCAACGAAAATATGCGCTTCCGCCTTCAGCCCGCTCGGCCGCTCGAAGCTGCCGGCCATGATCGACGTCACATCCGCCCCGTTGCGCTTCCAGAAGAGCACCGAGCCGCAGGTCTTGCAGAAGCCGCGCCTGGCGAAATCGGAGGCGGCGTACCAGGCGAGGTTGCCGGCGCCTGCTATCTCGAGGCGGGCATTGTCGACGTCGGTTGCGGCATAGATATGCCCGCTCTGCTTGCGGCACTGGGAGCAATGGCAATAGACGACACAGCGCAGGCTGCCGTGCGTGCGAAAACGGACGGCACCGCACAAGCACCCGCCTTCTCTTAACCGTGACATGAACGTCCTCCAGCAAAAACCCCCGCCACTATGCCATGGCGAGGGTGTCGGCTGTATCGCAAAGCGTTGAACGCTGCGGTCAACGGAAGCGCGCCACGACGCGCCTTTTCAGACTGCCGCAACCTTCTTCGCCGGGTGCGCGGCCGCGTCCTTCTTCAGGAGCTCGGCCACCAGGAAAGCAAGCTCCAGCGCCTGGTCGGCGTTGAGGCGCGGGTCGCAATGGGTGTGGTAGCGGTCGGAAAGGTCGTCGGCCGAAATAGCGCGGGCACCGCCGGTGCACTCGGTGACGTTCTTGCCCGTCATCTCGATATGGATGCCGCCGGGATGCGTGCCTTCGGCACGATGCACCGCAAAGAATCTCTCGACCTCCTGCAAGATGCGATCGAAGGGCCGCGTCTTGTAGCCGTTGAGCGAGATCGTGTTGCCGTGCATGGGATCGCACGACCAGACCACCTTGCGGCCTTCCTTCTCCACAGTGCGGATCAGCTTCGGCAGGTGAGCCTCCACCTTGTCGGCGCCGAAACGGGCGATCAGCGTCAGCCGGCCGGCCTCGTTCTCGGGGTTGAGCGCGTCGATGAGGCGGATAAGGCCGTCGGGCTCCAGCGATGGCCCGCATTTCAGGCCCAGCGGGTTCTTCACGCCGCGGCAGTATTCCACATGCGCGTGGTCGGGCTGGCGCGTGCGGTCGCCGATCCAGATCATGTGCCCGGAGGTGGCATACCACTCGCCGGAGGTGGAATCGACACGCGTCAACGCCTCCTCATAGCCCAGAAGCAGCGCCTCGTGGCTGGTGTAGAAGTCGGTCTCGCGGAGCGAGGGATGGCTCTCGGCGTTGATGCCGATGGCGCGCATGAAATCCATCGTCTCGGAGATGCGGTCGGCCAATGCCCGATAGCGCTCGCCCTGCGGACTGTCGGCGATGAAGCCCACCATCCACTTGTGCACATTCTCCAGGTTGGCGAAGCCGCCCTGGGCGAAGGCGCGCAGGAGGTTCAGCGTCGCCGCCGACTGGCGGTAGGCCATGTCCTGGCGCGCCGGGTCGGGCGTGCGCGAGCCTTCCGTGAAGTCGATGCCGTTGATGATGTCGCCGCGGTAGGAAGGCAGCGACACGTCGCCCTTCACCTCGATGTCGGAGGAGCGCGGCTTGGCGAACTGGCCGGCGATGCGGCCGACCTTCACCACCGGCTGGGCGCCGCCGAAGGTCAGCACCACCGCCATCTGCAGGAAGACGCGGAAGAAGTCGCGGATATTGTCGGCGCCGTGCTCGGCGAAGCTTTCGGCGCAATCGCCGCCCTGGAGGAGAAAGCCTTCGCCGTTGGCGACGGTGGCGAGCTGCCTTTTCAGCTTGCGCGCCTCACCTGCAAAAACCAGCGGCGGATAGGTCGCAATCCGCGCCTCGACCTCGGCCAGCGCGGCCTGGTCCGGATAGGCCGGAACCTGCTCGATCGGCTTGCTTCTCCACGAATTCGGCGACCATTTCGTCATGTCAACACCCATAGGCTCTACCTTCCCGCCGGCGTCTGCCGGCCGGAAAGCGGCTATTTAGCGGAAGCTTTGCCCGGATACTACCCCGCATTTGGGCGCGAAGCGATGTAAAAGGCGGGATAGGGGCGACTTTCGCGCTGGGCAGATGGCAGCGCCAAGCGCCCTCGTGGTTCGACAAGCTCACCATGAGGGCTGCTGAGACGTCGCTGCCTGTGTTCAGGGCAGTATCCGTTGTCGCTATTCGGCTCTTCAACGTCGAAAAGGCGCAGCGCCCCAGTAGCCCTCATGGTGAGCTTGTCGAACCACGAGGGCGCTTGGCACCGTTTCTACTCCACCCGCTCCCCGTTCCGCACCCGATAGCTCGGCTGATACATCGTCACCAGCTCTTCCGCCGCCGTCGGGTGGATCGCCATGGTCTGGTCGAACGCGTCCTTGGTCAGCTTCGCCTTGACGGCGATGCCGAGAATCTGCGCCATCTCGCCGGCGTCCGGCCCAAGGACATGGGCACCGATGACGCGGCGCGAGGCGGCGTCGACGATGAGTTTCATGATCATCTTTTCCTGCCGCCCGGAGAGCGTGTGGCGCATGGGGCGGAAGCTGGCGCGGTAGATTTCCAGCGCATCGTAGCGCTTGGCCGCGGCCGCCTCGCTCAGGCCGACGGTGCCGATCTCGGGCTGCGAGAAGACAGCGGTGGCGATGTCCTCGTGGTCGACCTTCGTCGGATTATCCTTGAAGACGGTCTCGATGAAGCACATGGCCTCGTGGATGGCGACCGGGGTGAGTTGCACGCGGTCGGTCACGTCGCCGATCGCCCAGATGTTGTCGATATTGGTGCGCGAATAGTCGTCGACCAGTATCTCGCCCTTCACCCCCGTCTTAACGCCGGCGGCATCGAGGCCCAGGCCTTCGGTATTGGGAATGCGGCCGATGGCCAGCATCACCATGTCGAAGGTCATCTTGCCGCCCGACTTCAAATGCGTGTCGAGCCGGCCGTCGGCACGCTTTTCGACCGCCTCGAAGATATCCTGGCACAGTATGCGGATACCCTTGGCCTCCATGGCCTCGTGCAAGCCGCGGCGGACGTCGCTGTCGAAACGGCCGAGGATCTCCTTGCCGCGGTAGATAAGCGTCGTCTCGACGCCGAGCCCATGAAAGATATTGGCGAATTCCACCGCGATATAGCCACCGCCTTCAATGGCGATGGAGCGCGGCAGCGCTTCGAGGTGGAATGCTTCGTTGGAGAAGATGCAGTGCTCGTGGCCGGGCAGCGCCTCGTGCGGGTTCGGGCGGCCGCCGGTGGCGATGAGTATCTTCTGCGCGGTCAGCGTCTCGCCTCCGACGCGCACCGTGTGCCGGTCGAGGAGGATAGCCCTTTCATCGAAAATGCGCGCACCGGCATTTTCCAACCCCTTGCGATAGAGCCCCTCGAGCCGGACGATCTCGCGGTCCTTGTTGGCGACGAGCGTCGGCCAGTCGAAGCGGGCCTCGCCCAGCGTCCAGCCGTAGCCGGCCGCATCCTCGAAATGCTCCGGAAACTGCGAGGCATAGACGAACAGCTTCTTCGGCACGCAGCCGCGGATGACGCATGTGCCGCCGAAGCGGTACTCCTCCGCAATGGCGACGCGCTTGCCCATGGCCGCGGCGAGGCGCCCTGCCCTGACACCGCCCGAGCCGCCGCCGATGACAAAAAGATCGAAGTCCGCCATGCTGCCCTTACCCCATGTGCTCGTGCTTTCGTGTCATCTTCAGCTATGCCGCGTGCGTCGAAAATGAAAGCCCGGCGTGAAAGCCGGGCTTTGAATTCCGTTCAATAATCCGTTTTCAGGCGTTTACTGGCCGTTATCGGCGTCATTCTCGGCGGGCGCCTGGGCATTGGTGGCAGCCTGGAGTTGTTCGGTTACGCTGTTGGACAGGTCGCGCTCGATGCCGCGGCGCCAGACGGTGGCGGCCCTGAGCACCTCGCGGGTGACGATCGGGCCTTCGGCCAGAAGCTTCTTTCCCGTGGGCGAGGTGTAGAACTCGGTGATGTTGTTGAGGTCCTCCTCGCTGAACACGCGCGCATAGGCCTGCGCCGCCTCGTTTTCCAGGTCGGCGCGGCGGCTCGCCAGTTCGAGCGCCTTTTCGTCGACGGTGGCATTGATGAGATCCACCATGTTCGGGCTCTGCTGGATGAGTTCGGCCTTCAGCGTCTGCGCGGCCAGCGGCAGATAATTGTCGAAATCGTCGGTGGCGGCGATTGCGTCGATTGCGGTGCGCGCGGCCTTCAGATGCGATTCCGAAATCTCCTGGGCGGCGGCCGGTAGCGAAAACGCCGCAAGGGTCATCGCGGCGGTGAGCGCAAAAAGGCGGGCGCGTTTAGCCAATGTCATTTTCGATCCTACTCCGTTTTTTGGTCCGTCAGCTTTGCGCATCGATCGTCCTCACGCCGTCTTCCCCGGCAAGTATCGCCAGGCTGGCAAGGCCGATGAACAAGCCGTGCTCCACGACACCGGGTATCGCGTTCAACTCGTCGGCAAATGCTCTTGTCGCGGGAATACGGCCAAATGATGCATCGACGATAACATGGCCGCCGTCGGTGAGGAAAGGCTGGCCCTCAGTCATTCGTACGGCGATTTCGCCCGTCAGGCCGAAGCGCCGGCCGGCCGCCTCGATGGCAAGTATCGTGGCGCGCAGGCCGAAGGTATTGACCTCGATGGGCAAGGGAAAGCGGCCGAGGGTTTCGACAAGCTTGCTTTCGTCGGCGATGACGATCATGCGGCGCGATGCGGCGGCTACGATCTTCTCGCGCAACAGTGCGCCGCCGCCGCCCTTGACGAGGGCGAGGCCGGGGCCGATCTCGTCGGCGCCGTCCACCGTGAGGTCGAGCTCGGGCGTCTCGTCGAGTGTGGTGAGCGGCACCGAGAGCTCCCGGCACAGCGCCTCCGTGCGCTCGGACGTCGGCACGCCGACGATATCGAGCCCGTCGGCCACCCCTGCGGCGAGCAGCCGCACGAACTCCTCAGCGGTCGAACCCGTGCCGATGCCGAGCTTCATGCCGCTCTTGACGTACCCAAGTGCCGCGCGTGCGGCCTCGACTTTCAGTGCTTTGGCGTCCGCTGCCATCTTGTCCCCAACAGTTTGGGATGCTTCCTAACTTTTTTCGCCACGTCCGGCAAATACCTTCGTACCGTGCCAGCTTCCTTGCAGACCGCGTCGTGCCGCGGTATCCGCCATTGGCACGAAGGGGATATCAATGACCAAGCCTATCGTCGTATTCGACCTGGATGGAACGCTTGTCGACACCGCGCCGGACCTGCTCGACAGCCTCAATCACTGCTTGCGCAGCGTCGACATGCCGTCGGTCGACGGGGCGCAGATCCGCCGTTTCATCGGCGCCGGCAGCCGCGCCATGATCGAGCGCGCCTTCGCCGCCGATGGAAGGCGGCTTGCGAACGGCCAACTCGACGCGCTGCAGGCCCTCTTCATCGAGCACTACACGGCCGGAATGCCCGGCCGCTCTCGGCCTTTCCCCGGCGCGCTCGATGCCGTGGCGCGATTCCGGCAGGCGGGCTTCCTCGTCGCCGTCTGCACCAACAAGCACGAACGCTTGTCGCGGCATCTGCTGGAGGCCCTTAAGATCGCCGGACTGTTCGAAGCGATCTGCGGCGGCGACAGCTTCGCCCACAGAAAGCCCGACCCGCGCCACCTCACCGATACGATCGCGCGTGCCGGCGGCGACCCGGAAAGCGCCGTCATGATCGGCGATTCGCGCACCGATATAGACACGGCCAAGGCGGCCGGCATCCCCGTGGTGGCCGTCGATTTCGGCTACACGGACCAGCCGGTGCATGTGTTCGAGCCAAGCCGCGTCATCTCGCACTTCGATGCTTTGACGGTGGAGCTTGCCGAAAGGCTCATCGCCGCCGCCGCTGGTCAGCCGGCGTCTTGACTTCACTGCCGGGCACCCCTTATATCGCCGCGCGCTCGGCATTGACCGGTCGGGCGGGCGCGTAGCTCAGCGGGAGAGCACACCCTTCACACGGGTGGGGTCGTAGGTTCAATCCCTACCGCGCCCACCATCCCGACAGAAAGGAGCGCAGCGGACTAGCCTCTGTTTCACGAGTCCAAGCTGCTGTTTCACGAGCTGATGTCGATGCTATCCTGAGAGCGATCCCAACGTGCACGCTTCCATCGTCAGGGCGGCCGCCTTCGTGGCTTCCATTTTTGCGCTCTACATCGCGGCGGCGATGCTCGTGCCGGCGGCGGTCGATCTTTATTACGGTCACAGCGACTGGCAGGTCTTCGCCATCTGCGCCTTCACGACCGCCGCCGTTGCGCTGACGGTTGCTGCCGCCACGCGCGACCGTACGCCCATCCGCTCGACGCGCCTTGCGTTCTTCGTCGTCGTCGTCCTGTGGGTGACGCTCGGCGTCATCGGCGCCTTTCCGCTCTATACGGCCTCACTGAAGCTCGATTTCGCCGGCGCCGTGTTCGAATCCGTCTCCGCCATCACCACCACCGGCTCCACCGTCATTGCGGGCCTCGACGACCTGCCGCCCGGCATCCTCCTGTGGCGGTCGCTTCTGCAGTGGATCGGCGGCCTCGGCGTCATTGCGCTCGGCCTCTTCTTCCTGCCGCTTCTGAATGTCGGCGGCTTTTCCTATTTCCGCATCGAATCCTCGGATATCGAGGATCGGCCCTTCGAGCGCCTGTCCAGTTTCCTCCAGGCTCTCGTCGGCATCTACGTGGTGCTCACGGCGTTGTGCGCGATCTCCTACGCCGCGGTCGGGATGACGACCTTCGATGCGGTCAACCATGCCATGACGACGCTCGCCACCGGTGGCTTCTCCACCCATGACGCGTCCTTCGGCTATTTCGAGAGCGATGCGGTGTTGTGGGTCAGCACGGTCTTCATGCTTCTCGGCGCCCTGCCCTTCTCGATCCTCATCCTCTTGGTCGTACGCGGCCGGCTGGACGCGATGCGAGACCCGCAGATCCGGCTTTTCCTTGCCTATGTGGTCGGCATCGTCCTGGCGCTTGCCATCCATAGGCGCATCGTGAGCGATACGACATTCGGTGAAGCGTTGACGAGTTCGGCCTTCAACCTTGTCTCGGTCATCACCACGACGGGCTTTGCCAGCGAAGACTACTCGTTGTGGAGCCCTTTCGCCGTCACGGTGTTCTTCTTCGCCACATTTCTCGGCGGCTGTTCCGGCTCGACGGCCGGCGGCGTGAAGTCCTACCGCCTCCTCATCCTCGCGCGCATGCTGCAGAACGGCTTGCGCACGTTGGTCTATGGACGCTCGGTGCAGCCGCTGCGCTACGGCAACCGCACCGTGGACGAGGATATGCAGCGCTCGATAACGCTTTTCGTCGTCGGCTTCATCCTCGTGTGGGTGAGCGGGACGCTGGCGCTCGCGGCAGGCAACCTCGATATGGTCACCTCGATGACAGCCACCTTGACCGCGATCACGAATGTCGGCCCCGGCCTCGGGCCGGTCGTCGGTCCGGCCGGCAATTTCGCTTCGCTCAGCGACTACGCGAAGTGGATACTGTCCGCTTCCATGCTGCTCGGGCGGCTGGAAATCTTGGCCGTCCTGGTGATTCTGACGCCGACCTTCTGGCGCAACTAGATCAGTTCATCAAACTGATCTAACCCCTTGTTTTGCCGCAATTCCGGACGGAAAACCTGTTTCCACTTTTCCTGGAATTGCTTTAAGTCAGCTGCCCGGCACGCGGATTTCCTCCACCTTGGCCAGCGCCTTCTTCAGGTTGTCGTCGCGGCCATAAGTGTCGGCGTGATAGGTCACCTCGCCCGCCTCCGGCCAGGCGGTGAAATAGCCGACATAGACGGGGATCTTCTGCGGGGCGTCCCGCCGTGCGTTGCGTCCCTTGCCGATCTCCCGGCCGATCTCGTCCACCGATGTGCCGAGCACGGCGGCGGCCATGGCGCGCGGGTCCTGCAGGCGCACGCAGCCGTGGCTATAAGCGCGGGTATCGCGGCTGAACAGCTCCTTCGCCGGGGTGTCGTGCATGTAGATGCTGTGCTTGTTGGGGAACATGATCTTCAACTCGCCCAGCGCGTTCGCCGGACCGGGCGGCTGGCGCACGCTGAAGGGAATGTTGGCGCCGTAACGGTTCCAGTCGACGGATGCGGAGGAGACGCGCCGGCCGCGCGAATCCGTCACCTCATAGCCGGCCCGATCGAGATAGCCCGGGTCGCGCCTCAGCCGCGGCAGCTGCTCGTTGACGAGGATCGAGCGCGGCACGCCCCAATAGGGGTTGAACTCCACATACTCGATCTCATCGTGGAAAAAGCTCGTCTGGTTGGACGGCTTGCCCACCACGGCGCGCATGGAAAGCTTTTCCCGGTCGTCCTCCAGATAGGTGGCGGTGAAGGAGGCGGCGTTGATCATCACCCGCCTATTACCGAGATGGGAGGGGTGCCAGCGCAGGCGCTCGAGCGCCAGAAGCACCTTGTCGATGCGGGCCTGCTTCGATTCGCCCGCCAGTGCCCCGACTGTACGGCGGCCGATGATGCCGTCGGGGTTGAGGTCGTGCAGATCCTGCGCCGCCTTGACGACGGGCACCAGCTCCTGCGCGTAGGTTTCGCTGCCGGCATGGGCGACCAGCACCTCGCCGTGCTCGGCGCGGAAGGCCGCGTCGGCGTCACGCTCGATGATCTGCAGGATCTTGGGGAATTCGGGATGGCTGGACCCGGGCCGGACGAAGGTCTCGGTATCGACGACGATCTCCTTCTCCGCACTTGCCCTCAGCGCCTTCAATTCCCTGCGAAGCGCGGCGTAGAGCGTGTTCTGCGGGTGCAGTGACTGGAGATAGGCGGCAGGCTTCTTTGTCCGCGCCAGAACCTCGAGCACGGCCGCCGCCTCCAGCGGCTTTTTGGGGAAGTCGTGGTAGCCCGACAGCTTGTTGGGGTCGACGCGGCCCAGGTGGGCGTCGCGCGCATAGCGCAGCGCACGCGCCGAAAGCGCCATCTCGAAGCGGATGAGCGCCTGCCGCCGCTCCTCGGGCGTATCGAGGACGGCGGACGCGGCGAGCGGCACGTTGACGGCGTAGTCCCCCTCCAAAAGCCCAAAAGCGGAGGCATCGTTGAGGACGCGCAGAACCGCATCGGCCTTGTCGTTCAGCCCCGCCCCTTCGACCCAGATGAAGCCGGGGTTGCGCTCGTAATGGGTGACGAGCGCCGCGGCGACCTCCTTCTCCGCGCGCAGATCGAACCCGGCAAGGCCGGCAAGCGCCTCGAGGAAGGGCGACGGCGCGGCGCCCCCTTCCCGGTCCTCCTCATCCAACGCGGCCGCGATGGCCGCGAAATCCACCTTCACCGGCGCCTCCGGCCGGTAGTCGTGGAAGGAGGGCGCGGAGATTTTCGGCGCGGCCACCCGCGGCGCGGGCGTGGTCGCCGGCTGCTGGCGGGGCGGCTCGGCGACGCGCTGCCTGTTGGCGCGGTTGCCGAAGAGTATGTCGAACAGGTTTCGCTCGGCGCTCGCCGTCGATGCCGTCCCTGTGAGGGCGACCGCAAGCGCCAGCACCGAAAGGCCGCTGCGTTTGGCAAACGTCATCGTCATGAAATCACCCCGCGATTATCCTGCGTCTTATCGGTAACGCTATTCATCAATGGTTCGTTCGAACGCCCAACTCGCGCGCACCAGCCGATCGAGAATCCATCGACCGCGAAAACTATACCCGTTTGGTGAACCAAGCGTAACCGCGGGCGTCCCTGCCCCGGATTGGCGCATCTTCACGAAATCGTGACCGGCCGTCTTCCGCCCTTACTGCGCGGCGGCGAGAAAGGCCGGCCGCACCGCGAATTCGCCCACCTGCAAGGCGGTCCGCCGGTCGGACAGGATGCGCCGGTGCCCAGTGCCCTCCACCCAGCGGCGCTCGACATGCGGCCCCGCACGGCAAAGAGCGTCCGCATCCTCCGGCGCCACTTCCCGGTCGTCCGGCGCGTGCAGGACGAGCACCGGAACGGACAGGCGCGCCAGTTGTGCCGCGCCTTCGAAGGCGCGAAGCGGCTGCCCCGTTACATATTCGACTTGGGCATGGAAGGCCTCGCGCGTCCTCCTCCCAAGCCCGCAATGGTGCGCGAAGCCGTCGAACACATGCTGCATCGCATTGGGCGCGGCGATCGTCACCAGCCGCTCTGCGGCAACGGGGGCGATGCCCTCGATCGAGCCGACGGCAGCGTTGACGATCACCGCCCCGCCGAGGGAATGGCCGATCATGACGGAGAAGGGCCCGAGCCAGAGCTCCGCCGTCTTCACGGCCGCAACGGCCATCGCCATGTTCAGGCGCCGCCCGGCGGAGGCGCCATGGCCGGGCAGGTCCAGCGCCACGACACGCATCCCCTTCCCGCGCAGTTCCTCGATGATGGCGCGCATATGCTCGCTGCGCGAGCCCCATCCATGCACCACGAGCGCGGTCGCCCGCCCCATACCGCCGGCAGGCGGGCGGAACTCGTGGCACACGAAATGCCCGTAATCGCTGGTCAGCCAGTGCCGGCGCGCCTCCATCATGAAGGGATGCGCCACCCGCAACGCCTCCCGCGCCCTCGGCGATGCGCGCCGCGGGTTCGGCGTGCGGCAGAAGAGCGCGAACGCGGCTCTGCCCGTCAGGCGTGGCGCCACGGGCTCGGCTATGGCAAAAAGGCCTCGGACGAGCTGCAACGGGAAGGAAATCATCTTGCGCGCCTCATTCTGTTCAATCATGAACATTATAGTTCAGTCATGAACAAACAGCAACGGCTTCCCTGGGAAAATCCCCGGTTCCGCAACTGGATCGCCGTGGTGCGGGCGGAAAAGGCCGTCGTGCGCGCGCTTTCCCAGGCGCTCGCTCCCCTCGGCCTGAAGATCGCCCAGCTCGACGTCCTGATGAACCTCTACCGCCATCCCGGCACCTCCCAGCACGAATTGGCGCGCCGCCTGCTCGTCGGTCGCTCGAACATCACCATGCTCCTGCCGCAGCTCGAACAGCAGAACCTCCTGCGCCGCGAGGGCGACGCCAGGGACAAGCGCATCATGCGCCTTTACCTCACAGACGAGGGCGAGGCGCTGCTGATGAAGGCGCTGGACGTCTACACAGCCCTCATCGACCGCGTCATGGCGCAATCAAGCCCGGAACTCTGCGACGCCATGGGCGAACAGATGCGGCGGATCGTCGATGAGCTGGAGGGGGAGTAAAGGGGGTGGACGTGGACGCTGGTTTGGGTCCCGCGGAGTTAGCAGGCAGAGCGCCGAATGGCGGCGTTGCGGACTTTGTTGCCCTTCCCTGCACGTCTCGAAAGCCGCCATTCGCACTGTTGCCGAAGGTGCCCCCCTTACCGCCCGCGGCAAACACAAAGACTAATCCTTGCGAACATAAACGAGCCGCTCCCTGAGATATGGATTGCGCCCAACGCCTTCCTGGCAATCAGCACCCTTCGCTGGAATCATTGCGCGTCCCACTGCATGAACCTCATCAATTCTGCCGAGCCCGCCTACCTAGTTGGGGTAGCTGGCGGGCGATTCGGCGAGAGGTATGATGTTTTTTTGGTGCGTTGGGTCTTGGCTGCGCACCGGCATGTAGACGGCAGCGCTCGCCCCTACCAACGCTCGACGTGGGAGGATGAAATGCGCCTGTTGTCAATGTATTCCATGGCCGCCTTTGCCGGGCTTGGCCTTTCGACCGCCGTCCTGGCAGCCGACATGAGCGACGACGAACTGATCGAGAATGCAATGTCCGCGGCACCTGATGCCGTGGCGAGCGCTGCGACAATCATCGCGATTGACGAAAACGGCGAGGTACGGACGCTGCGGGATGGCACAAACAACTTCACCTGCTTGGCCGACGATCCGGGCCCCGGCAACAATCCGATGTGTCTGGATCAGAATGCCATGGCCTGGGCGGAGGCGTGGATGAACAAGGCGGAGCCACCAAAGGGCAAGGTAGGCTTCGGCTACATGCTGGCGGGCGGCGCTACCCCCAGCAATATCGACCCCTTCGCCAAAGCGCCGGAAGGCGCGGAGCCGGAGCAGGAACCGCCGCATGTCATGCTCTTCGCGCTGCCCGAGCTACCGACTGACTATCCCCAGCCCGGAGATACCCCCGACAGGTCGCAGCCTTGGGTAATGTGGGCTGGAACGCCTTACGAGCATCTCATGATACCCGTTGAATAAGGCTTTCGATCGGCGCGAGCGCATAATCCGCCGCGCCGACCTTTCTCCCCAATAGCGCTTTCGCCATCTCCTCAGCCGGAACCTCTGGCTCCGAACCCATTCGGGCCCCTTTGGCGCTCTTCAGCAATGTGGAGCAGACATGGTGAGCGCCGCCTCGATTGCGCCATGAGTTTGGGTTGCATTCGGTGTCGGCTTTCGGGGATGGAATCCTGCTCAGGAAGGTCGCGTTTGGGCTCAATCGAGCCGTTCGTCGTGCCAGCAGCCCGAACCAGCCTCCTACCACATCGTCTTCGCCGCGCGCCCCGGCCATTCGGCGTCATAGCTCTTCCCGTCGATGTCGCCACGGCTCAATTCACCCAGGATATCCCCCGGCGTCGGCAGCAGGGCCGGGTCCGCCTGCGCCTCCTTCTCCCACAGCTTTGAGCGGTGGATCGCCCGCGCGCACTGGAAGTAGACGCTTTCGACGCGGATGACGATGACCGAGCGCGGCGCCTTTTCCTCGATGGCGAAGGAGGCGCACAGCTCCGGATCGGCGGAAAGGTGCGCCCGGCCGTTGACGCGCAGCGTGGTGCCGGAGCCGGGCACCAGGAAGAGGAGGCCGACGCGGCCGTCGCGCACGATGTTCCTCAACGAATCGATGCGGTTGTTGCCGCGCCGGTCCGGCATCATCAGCGTGCGCGGGTCGTGGATGCGCACGAAGCCGGGCTTGTCGCCGCGCGGCGAGCAATCGAGCCCTTCCGGGCCGGCCGTGGCCAGCGAAACGAAGGGCGAAGCCTGGATGAAGGCGGCATAGGCGGGAATGATGTGGTCGATCTCCTTGACGATCGAGGTCTGCCCCGGCTTCCCGTAAAGCGCCTCCAGTTCCTCGATCGTCCCGATCGCCCCCGCATCCATCGTCTCAGCGCTCACGGCTCAGCCCCTTTTCTTCCAGTTCGCGCAGATAGTCCTGCCAGCGCTCTTCACGCTCGCGGCCGAGCGTGGCGAGATAGCTCCAGCTGTATAGCCCGGTGTCATGGCCGTCGTCGAAGACGATGCGCACGGCGTAGTTGCCCACCGGCTCCACGCGCGCGATCGCCACGTCCTTCTTGCCGCCGACCGTCACCCGCTGCTCCGGCGAATGGCCCTGCACCTCGGCCGAGGGCGAGAGAACCCGCAGCATCTCGGCGCTGAGCGACATCGGCTCCCCGTCCGGAAAGCTCACGGTCAGGAGCCTCCGGTCTTTCGAGACGCGCAATTCTTTCGGTGCTTTCATCGCCAGCCTCCGGCCTTCATCCGCTCATACACTGTTGGGATGGAAGACACCGGCGATGCAAGGGCCAATTTGCAACCCCATTCGCCGAAAGGGGCCGGAGGGAAGCCTTCCAGCCCCAGAGAGACTACAGCATCGACCCGAAATCGGAATCGATTTTCCTTTGCGCGTCCAAATGGAGGCGCGGCGCTCTAAAGTCTAATTTTACAGTTACGCGACACCCTTCGCGCCCCCCTCTTGAATTTACAATTGGCCGATGCGGCTCCATCAGGCGAGGAAGGGAAGGCCTTCGATGTCGAGATCGAACGGATCGAGATCGCTTGGCCTCAGCACGTCGAACTCGAACCCGGGCGCGGAAGAGATGTCCTCCCCGGCGTCGGTGAACAGATCATCGTGCGTGATCTCCTCGGAAAGCGCCGGCGCCTGTTCGGGAGAATCCTGCACCCGCCCGGCATCGGCATCCGAGGGCTGGTTTTCCCGGCTCGCCTCGAGCGCTTGCCACTGTTCCTCGACGAGTTCGCTGATTTTGCCGGGAGAGCGCGTCAGCGCCAGCATCACTTCATCGCCGGTCACGATCGATATTTCTTCGCCATCGAGCTCGAAGTTGATCCGATAGAAGAAATCCGGCTGCTCGGCGTCGGGCAGCCACCACAAATCGCCGTCCTGCCGCACGGGAATGTCGCTCAGATCGGAGACGGTCGTCGGCTCGAAAAACTCCAGATCCCCATCTGCGCCGTATTTCGCGCCCAGCGAGACCTGGAATTCACCCACGTGAGGTGCGGGAGATTGCACGGCGTCGTCTGCACCGCTCGGCGTTTCCTCTCCCACGACCGTCGCGTGACCGCTCACCGTGGAGGCGTTTTCGCGCGTTGTTTCTGCGATGACGCCCGACATCCTGGACAGTCCCGACGGGCGCAATTCCCCAAGATCGGAAGAAGCTTTCCAGTCGAACGAGCCTTCCGAAGATGTCGTCTCGTTCATGTGGAGGTCAATCCTGTTCTCCCTGGAGAGGTCGTTGGCATCGGGCGGGGAAACGGTGAAATCAATATCCACAGATCCCTGCTTGGTATTATTCTGATCCAGCAGACGCTCTTCGGCGCTCTTTTCGGTTCCATTTGGATTCACGCCAACACTTGCCGTAGCACCAACTGCAGAATACCCAAACTCATCATCGTCAAAATAAGTTTTATTATTTACAGTAACTGAACTTTTATCCGCCATAACAATATATCCCCATGTAGAAAATACAGAAAATCCATTACTACATGAAGTGCGGCGTGTCCATGGCGCACGTTCCGCCTGCAACGGCCGCATTGCCGGAAACCGGCGGGGGATGCTAGGTTGATGGGGTGGCTTGAAACTGCCGTTGTCATGGCCACATCAAAGACAGGCAAACAGGCGAACAAAGACAAAACCGCATGAACCAAGCCGGCAGCATGATCGACCCCTTCGGCCGCGCAATCACCTATCTGCGCGTATCGGTGACGGACCGCTGCGACTTCCGCTGCGTCTACTGCATGGCCGAGGACATGCATTTCCTTCCCAAGAAGGATCTTTTGAGCCTGGAAGAGCTTGAGCGGCTATGTGCCGTCTTCATCGAAAAGGGCGTTCGCCGGCTGAGGCTCACCGGCGGCGAGCCGTTGGTGCGCAAGAACATCATGCACCTGGTGCGCCAGCTTTCGCGGCACCTTCAAACGGGTGCGCTGGACGAATTGACGCTGACCACCAACGGCTCCCAGCTCGCCCGCTTCGCCGCCGAACTTGCCGATTGCGGTGTCAAGCGCATCAACGTCTCGCTCGACACGCTCGACGCTGAAAAATTCCGCGCCATCACCCGCTGGGGCGTGTTCGACAAGGTGATGCAAGGCATCGAGGCGGCACAAGCAGCCGGGCTGAAGATCAAGCTCAACACCGTCGCGCTCAAAGGCTTCAACGAGGACGAGATCCCGGAAATGCTGCGCTGGGCGCACGGCCGCGGCATGGACTTAACCGTGATCGAGACCATGCCCATGGGCGAGATCGACGCCGACCGAACGGACCAGTATCTGCCCCTGTCGGAATTGCGCGCGCGGCTCGAGCGGCAGTTCACGCTGACCGACATCCCTTATAAGACCGGCGGTCCCGCCCGCTATGTCGAGGTGATGGAGACCGCCGGCCGGCTCGGCTTCATCACGCCGCTGACGCACAATTTCTGCGAAAGCTGCAACCGCGTGCGGCTGACCTGCACGGGCACGCTCTATATGTGCCTCGGCCAGGAGGACGCGGCGGACCTGCGCGCGCCGCTGCGCTCTTCGGAAGGCAACGACCTCGTCTCCAACGCCATCGACGAGGCGATCGGCCGCAAGCCCAAGGGCCACGATTTCGTCATCGACCGCACGACGAAACGCCCCGCCGTCTCCCGCCACATGAGCGTCACCGGCGGCTGACAACGTTTTTTACCCAACTGGACCGATTGCCTCGCGCTCCGTTCGATCGTAAGCCAAGCTTACGAAATTCAGCTTCGGAGCCGAGGTGGCCCTTTCCCCAAACCTGCGCGGCGCGTTGTTCATCACCGTCTCCATGGCCGGCTTCAACGTCAACGACGCGCTGACCAAGGTGGTCTCGGCATCCATGAACATGGGCCAGATCATGCTCGTGCGCGGCGTCTTCGCGACGCTGCTGCTTGTTCTGCTGGCCACCTGGATGGGCGCCTTTGCGGCGCCCGGCAAGCTGATGCGGGGAAGCGTTCTCCTAAGGGTGATATGCGAGGTGGGCGCCACCGTCACGTTCCTCATGGCGCTCCTGAACCTGCCGATCGCCAATGTGAGCGCGGTTCTGCAGGCCCTGCCGCTCACCGTGACGGTGGGCGCTGCCCTGGTCTTTTCCGAGCCGATAGGCTGGCGGCGCTGGAGTGCCATCACCGCCGGCCTTCTCGGCGTCCTCATCATCGTGCGGCCGGGGTTCGAGGGTTTTAGCGCATGGTCGCTCTCCGCGCTTGCCTGTGTCGGCTTCTGCACGGTGCGCGACCTTGCCACGCGCCGCATTCCGCACGAGACGCCGACCGTGCTCGTGTCCGCCGTCACGTCGGCGGCCGTGACCGTTTGCGGCGCAGCGCTCGTGCCCGCCTTTGGCGGGTGGTCGCCGTTGGGCGCGGCGAACATCGCGTTTCTCCTCGCCGCGGCGGCGGCGCTCGTCGTCGGCTACCAGTTCATCATCACGGCCATGCGCATCGGCGACATCTCCTTCATGGCGCCCTTCCGCTACACGGCGCTGGTGTGGGCGCTGGCGCTCGGTTATCTCGTCTTCGGCGACGTGCCCGACGGGCCGATGCTTGTCGGCGCGGCCGTTGTCGTCGCCTCCGGGCTCTACGCGCTCTACCGCGAGCAGGTGGTGGGAAGGAAGAAGCCGATCGCAGAGAGCACCGGTCCCGGCATGGCGCCCGAGGGAACATGAGGTCAAGAACGGGCGGCAACCGCACGCCCGATGCCACTACCGAAGAAGTGATATTGCGGAAAAGATGATGACCGCCCGACCGTTCGACCGCACCACACCGCCCCACATCCTGACACTCGTCACGGCGGCCGGCACGGCGGCGATCGCGATGAACCTCTTCCTGCCGTCGCTGCCCGGCATGGCCACCTATTTCCAGGCGGATTACGGCATCGTCCAGCTTGCCGTGTCGCTCTACCTGGCGGCAACCGCTATTCTGCAGCTGGGCATCGGCCCGGCCTCGGACCGTTTCGGCCGCCGGCCGGTGATGCTGTTCTCCTTCGCCGTCTTCATCCTCAGCACGTTCGCGGCCATATACGCACCGACCATCGAGCTTCTTCTTCTGTGCCGCCTCTTCCAGGCCTTCGCCGCCGCCGGCATGGTGCTGGCGCGCGCCATCGTGCGCGATACGGTCGGCACCGACGAGGCGGCCAGCCGCATCGGCTACATCACCATGGGCATGACCGTGGCGCCGATGGTCGGGCCGATCATCGGCGGCATCCTCGACGAGCTCTACGGCTGGCACGCCACCTTCCAGCTCATGCTCGCCATCGGCATCCTTGCCTTCGTCGTCGTCTATCTCGACCTCGGCGAGACCAACACCCACCGCTCCGCCAGTATGACGGGCCAGATCAAGACATATCCAGAGCTCTTCGGCTCGCGCCGCTTCTGGGGTTACTCGTCCGCCGCCGCCTTCACCTCCGGCGCCTTCTTCGCCTTTCTCGGCGGCGGCCCGTTCGTCGCCACGCGGCTTCTCGGCCTGTCGCCCTCCGGCTACGGCCTGTACTTCGCCGTCATCACGGTCGGCTATGCGCTGGGCAACTTCCTGTCCGGACGCTATTCGCGCGCCATCGGCGTCAACCGCATGATGCTCACCGGAAACCTCATCGCCGTCGCCGGCACGGCTCTTTCCCTCGTCCTCTTCTGGCTCGGCTACTTTCATCCGCTATCGCTCTTCGGCCCGACCTTCTTCGTCGGCATGGGCAACGGCATCTCGCTGCCAAGCGCCAATGCCGGCGTCGTCAGCGTGCGGCCGCATCTGGCGGGGTCTGCGTCCGGGCTCGGCGGAGCGTTGCAGATCGGCGGCGGGGCGGCGCTCTCGGTGTTGGCCGGCGCCTTCCTGACGGCGCAGTCCGGCCCCTACCCGCTGCTCTTCGTCATGTTCCTTTCCTCCCTTTGCGCGGTGGTCTCAACGCTTTATGTCATCTATGTCGCCCGTCAGGCGGGCGAGTTGTGACACGGGAGGCCAAGCCATGGCACAACGCGTCTTCGGCATCACCGGCTGGAAGAATTCCGGCAAGACGACGCTGACCGTGCGGCTTACCGCTGCCCTGACAAAGCGCGGGCTGAAGGTCGCCACGGTCAAGCACGCCCATCACAGCTTCGAGGTCGACCGGCCGGGCACCGATTCCTTCCGCCACCGCGAGGCCGGTGCCGTGGAAACCGCCATTATCTCCAGCCGCCGCTGGGCGCTCATGCACGAGTTGCGGGGCGAGGACGAGCCGTCGCTCGCCGACATCCTCGCCCGGCTCTCACCATCGGACCTGGTGCTGGTCGAGGGCTACAAGCGCGAACCGCACCCGAAGATCGAGTGCCGCCGCCTCGATGCGCTCGACCGGACGCCGCTCGCCGGCGCGGTGCCGGGGGTCGTCGCCGTCGCCAGCGACAGCCCGGACGAGAAAGAGAGCCTGCCGCTTTTTTCCCTCGACGATGTCGAGGCCATCGCCGATTTCATCGTCCGGCATCTCGGCATCGGGTAGTGCAATTCCAGGAAAAGTGGATGCCGGTTTTCCGTCCGGAATTGCGAAAAACAAAGTGTCCGATCCCTGCCGATAACGCGCTTTGCCGCTTGCAATTTTATTGCGAAGGATGGGAATATCGGCCCAAGCCCCGCGCTTACAAAGGAAAATACGGGGCACGAACGCGACAGAGAGGAACACTTATGCGTATCACAAGGCGTATTGCACTTGGTCTTTCGGCCGCCGCGCTGGCGCTGACGATCGGCGGAGCCACGGCACAGGAGAAGCTCCGGATCGGCACCGAAGGCGCCTATCCGCCCTTCAACAACCTCACCGCCGACGGCAAGCTCGAAGGCTTCGACATCGATATCGCGCGTGCGCTCTGCGAGGAGATGGGTGTCGAGTGCGAGTTCGTCACCCAGGACTGGGACGGCATCATACCGGCGCTGCAGGCGGGCAAGTTCGACGCCATCATCGCCTCGATGTCGATCACCGAAGAGCGCAAGAAGCAGGTCGACTTCACCGAGAAATACTACAACACGCCGCCGGCGCTCGTGGTCATGAAGGATTCCGACATTGCCGGCGCCATGGCCGAGGACCTTGCCGGCAAGGTGATCGGCGCGCAGGCCGCCACCACCCACGCCCAGTTCGCCGAGGCAACCTTCCCCGACAGCGACGTCAAGGTCTATCCGACCGCCGAGGAATACAAGCTGGACATGGCGAACGGCCGGCTTGACGCGGTCATCGACGACGTGATCGTGCTGCAGGAGTGGCTCGGCACCGCCGACGGCGAATGCTGCAGGGTGCTCGACACGCTGACGCCGGTGGAGGAGATCTACGGCGAGGGCATCGGCATCGCCGTGCGCCAGGGCGAGGACGAGCTGCGCGAGAAGTTCAACGCCGCCATCCAGGCCATCCGCGACAACGGAACCTACAAGGAAATCAACGACAAATACTTCTCCTTCGACGCCTACGGCAGCTGAGAAGGCATGAAGTGAGCATTTGCGGAGCGGCGGGAGGAGTTCCGCCGCTCCGCGCAATTGGCGGCGCGGGGTAAGATGGCTCGGGCTTGAGGGCCCGAGGCAGAAAAAGAAAACGCGCCGCCTGCAGCGCCGTGCGTCCTTAAGGACGCTACACAAGGCCGCTGCAGGTTATTGAATCTGCGCATCGTGCTTTCCGAAAACCGATGCGCCAGGGGATCGATTGGGAGATGGACGGCGTTCTGACCCTTCTGAGCTTCGGCCCGCAGGGCTGGAGTGACGACATCGCCGCGGGCGTCGTCGTCACCGTTACGCTGGCGCTGGCGACACTGCCGCTCGGGCTGGTGATGGGTTTCCTGATCGCGCTCGGCAAGCGTTCGGAAGACGCCGCCCTCCGGCTTGCCGCCAACATCTACACCACCATCTTCCGCGGCCTGCCCGAGCTTCTGACGCTGTTCCTCGTCTTCTACGGCGCGCAGATCGGCGTCCAGCAGGTCATGCGGTTCATGGGTGCCGCCACCGGCATCGAGATCAACGCCTTCGCCGCCGGCATGGTGGCGCTGGGGGCGGTCTTTTCCTCCTATGCGAGCGAGGTCTTTCTCTCCGCCTTCCGGGCGATCCCCAACGGCCAGTACGAAGGCGCCTATGCCATCGGCCTGTCGCGCTGGCGCACCATGCGGCTCGTCATCCTGCCGCAGCTCATCCGCCTCGCCCTGCCCGGCCTGTCCAACCTCTGGCTCATCCTCCTGAAGGAAACCGCTCTCGTCTCCGTCATCGGCCTGTCGGACATCCTGCGCCAGACGGGCATCGCCGCGCGGGTCACCAAGGAGGCCTTCCTGTTCTTCGGCATCGCCTGCCTCATCTATCTGGTCCTGGCGCTCCTCTCCTCGATCGTCCTTTCGGCGATCGAGCGGCGCGTCTCCGCCAGCGGGGTCACGCGATGAGCCTGTCCGATGCCACCCGTGAAGCACGCGAACTGCCGCCCCCCGCACAGGGCGCCGGATGGACGCACGCGCGCCTTACCGGCGTCGCACTGCTCGTCGTGTGGGCGCTGCTCGGCCTCGGCATCGTCCTCTTCCTCCTCGCCTCCTGGGACCCCGATCTTTTCTGGCGCTACGCGCCGAACTATGCGTCCGGGCTGTGGGTGACGATCCAGCTCGTGGTCATCTCGGTCGTCGCCGGCGCGGTGCTGTCGGTGCCGGTCGCGCTCGGGCGCCGGTCGAAGAGCCGCATCGTCGCCACCCTTTCCTATGCCTATGTCTATTTCTTCCGCGGCACGCCGCTGCTCGCCCAGACCTTCCTGGTCTATTACGGGCTCGGCTCCTTCCGGCCCGAGTTGCAGGCCGTCGGCCTGTGGGGCTTCTTCCGCGAGGCCTGGTACTGCGCCATCTTCGCCTTCTCGCTCAACACCGCGGCCTATCAGGCGGAGATCCTGCGCGGCGCCGTCGAAAGCGTCGGCCGCGGCCAGTGGGAGGCGGCTTCCGCCCTCGGCCTGTCGCGGTTGCAGACGGTCTACAAGATCATCCTGCCGCAGGCGGCCCTCGTCGCCCTGCGCCCCTACGGCAACGAGATCATCCTGATGATCAAGGGCTCGGCCATCGTCGCCATCATCACCGTCTACGATCTGATGGGCGAGACGCGGCGGGCCTATTCGCGTACCTTCGACTTCCAGACCTACATCTGGGCGGCCCTCATCTATCTGAGCATGGTGGAGATGCTGCGCTTGGGCGTCGACCGCATCGAGCGGCGGTTGACACGGCATCTTCGCCGGTAAACCCTGACATCGTCAAACCCACCCCGGAAAAGCGGAGGAACGAGCCGTATGGCGAATGTTGCATTCATCGGACTTGGCGTGATGGGCTATCCCATGGCCGCGCACCTGAAGGAGCGCGGGGGCCACGAGGTGACCGTCTACAACCGCACGGTTGCCAAGGCGGAGAAATGGGTGGCCGAGCACGGCGGAGCGATGGCCCCGACACCGGCCGAGGCCGCGCGCGACAAGGACTTCGTCTTCTCCTGCGTCGGCAACGACGACGATCTTCGCACCGTCACGCTGGGCGAGGACGGCGCCTTCAAGGCGATCAAGGCCGGTGCCGTCTTCATCGACAACACCACCGCCTCGGCTCTCGTTGCGCGGGAACTGGCAGTGGAGGCGGAAAGCCGCGGCTTCGGCTTCATCGACGCCCCGGTCTCCGGCGGGCAAGCCGGCGCGGAGAACGGCGTTCTGACGGTGATGTGCGGCGGCGACCAGGCCACCTTCGACAAGGCCAGGCCGGTGATCGAGGCCTATGCGCGCATGGTCGGGCTGATGGGCCCTGCAGGTAGCGGACAGCTCACCAAGATGGTCAACCAGATCTGCATCGCCGGCCTCGTGCAGGGGCTGGCCGAAGGCATCCACTTCGGCAAGAAGGCCGGCCTCGACATCGAGAAGGTGATCGAGGTCATCTCCAAGGGCGCGGCCGGCTCCTGGCAGATGGAAAACCGCTACAAGACCATGAACGCCGGCGAATACGGCTTCGGCTTCGCCGTCGACTGGATGCGCAAGGACCTCGGCATCTGCCTCGCCGAGGCCAACGACAACGGCGCCAAGCTGCCGGTGACCGCACTCGTCGACCAGTTCTACAAGGAGGTGCAGGAAATGGGCGGCAAACGCTGGGACACCTCCTCGCTGCTTGCGCGGTTGGAGAAGTAGGCATCGGGATGCGCGGCTGGAGGAACTGTGCAGCCCTACCGGCTCAAGACGCGACTCGCGGATAAACCGGCGCCCCATCGCGCCCCCCTCTGTCCTGAGCTTGTCGAAGGGGCCGGACATCTCCCCCACATGGGGGGAGATTGGCCGTCACAGCGGTTTTCGCCAACCATCAGCGTTGCAGAATGAGGGCCGGAGCAAGCGGCCAACGCAATCTCCCCCCCTTGTGGGGGAGATGTCCGGCAGGACAGAGGGGGGCGCGAAGGGGCGCCGGCATTTCAACATTTCAAAAAAAGCCCACCCGCGTGCGTCATCCCGGAAAGCCGAAGGCATGTCCGGGACCCATTCTCGCCTCGCTGAAGCTCCGGCGAAGCGGGCCGGAAGGTGGACGAGTCACGGAATGGGTCCCGGACAGTCTCCGCTTCGCTCCGACTTCCGGGATGACGCGCGGGTAGGGATGACGCGCGCGGGTGGGATGACGCGCGTTGGAAAGGCGGCGGGCGCCCTTCACCTCAGCCGGCAATGCCTCGCCTGCGCGGGGACAAATTCCCGCCCCCTCAAAAAAACATTCGTTCCAAAACAATCGCTTATAATTTTTTCGCCCCGCCCAACCGCGCATTTTATCCCCCCTGCCCGCGCCGCCCTTATCCTGTGCCCGTCCCTCCCGCGGGAACGTGGATCGCGACGGCGGTCTCGCGGGGAGGGGCCGGCGCCTCCGGCGGGCCGCTAACGTGGCGGTCGGCCCGGGGAGGCTCCGCCCAAGGGTTCCCCTGCCGCCACTACGGGCGGCGCGTGCCGGACGGTGCACTTTAAAGGGGAGCCGGAAAGACGGGGGCGCGGGAGCGCCCTGTCGTGGAAGGCTCAAAGCCTTCCGGATCCGGCTTCGTGGAAGCGGAACGGGCGGAGACTTAAGAACGCCGGACGGGCGGCCCGAGGGTCGCTGAAAAAAATTAGACTGGCGACACGAAGGCCGCCCGTCTTCCCACCACCTCGAGGGAGCCTTCCCGAAGGGTGGTTCTTTGAAAGAGCCAGACGCGGGCAGCGGGCGTGGCAACGATGGCGCGCGCCTGTCCTCACCCTGAGCTTGTCGAAGGGTGAGCCTGTCGAAGGGTGAGCCTGTCGAAGGATCAAAAGATCGAAGGAGAAGCACTGATGATCACCGACCAGCGTCAGCGCCTCACCCATCTCCAGAACGGCCTTGCCTTGACCAGGTCGAACACGCAGAGTTTATTTTCTTGGTGGCTCACTGAAAGCGGCGATAACAATGCGGGTCGGGGTTCTTTTCACGGTTGCGATAGCCAGTCTTCTCCTGCCCGCAACCGCCGGGGCGGAAAGCCTGAAGATCGGTTGGCGGGACCTGCTCCCCGAGGGCCATGCGCCCCTCGCCCCGCAAAAAATCCGCCCCACGCCCTCCGCAAAGCCCCGGGAGATTGCGCTTTCCACCGCATTCGACGGCAAGACGGTGGAGCTTTCGGGCTACCTGCTTCCCGCCGACCGCGAGGGCGAGCTGGTCTACGCCTTCATGCTGGTGCCGCGAAGCGGCGCCTGCAGCCACATGGCCCAGCCGCCGCCGTCCCAGGTCATCCGCGTCGTGCCGGAGGAGCCCTACCGGCTCAGCATGAACTACGAGCCGGTGTCGGTGACCGGCCGGCTTGCGGCGGGCCTGGAAAAGACACAGCTCTTCATCCTCGACGGCGTGGCGGTCATCGAATCCGGCTACCGCATGAGCATGGCTCAAGTGGCACGTGCGGACTTCGCCGGCGGGAAGGTCCGCCCGGCAACACCGTGGGGCTTCCTTGGGAGCCCTGCGCGCGACTAGCCGGGCACTCAGGCCGCCGCGTGCGCGGCTTCCTTGTCGAGCACCAGATAATCGAGCGGCAGCTCGGTCGTGTACTTGATCTGCTCCATGGCGAAGGAGGAGGAGACGTCGCGGATCTCGATCTTGGAGATGAGCTTCTTGTAGAAGGCGTCATAGGCGGCGATGTCGGGCACCACCACGCGCAGGAGATAATCGACCTCGCCGCTCATGCGGTAGAACTCGACCACCTCCGGAAACTCCTTGATGACCTCGGCAAAGCGGCGCAGCCACTCGTGGCTGTGGGCATTGGTGCGGATCGAAACGAAGACCGTGACGCGGGCGTTGACCTTGACCGGGTCGAGGATGGCCACCCGGCGGCGGATGACGCCCTCCTCCTCCAGCTTCTGGATGCGCCGCCAGCACGGCGTCGTCGACAGACCCACCTTCTTGGCGATGTCGGCCACGGCAAGGGTGGAATTCTCTTGCAGGAGGCGCAGGATCTTGCGGTCGAGACGGTCCATGAGGGAATCTCCGGGAGGAAATTTTTTCCAAACGTGGGGCAATCCGCGCCCGGTTTCAAGAAAAATTTTCTCAACAGAAGCTGCAATTTCCTTCACGAAGGGAGGGCGTGGTCACGTCCTCGCCTTCACTTCCTCTTGAAGAACGGGCAGCAAGTCTTTCTCAAACCACGGATTTTTCTTCAGCCAGGCAGTGTTGCGCCAGGACGGATGCGGCAGCGGCAGAAGGCGCGGTCGCTCCGATGCGGCGAAAATCGCTTTCCAATCGCCCACCGTCTCCGTCACGCCCTTGCGGCGCAGGGTGCCCAGATGCCAGGCCTGCGCGTACTGGCCGACGGTCAGGACCAATTCGATCTGCGGCATTGCCGCCATCAGGCGGGCGCGCCAGGCTGGCGCGCATTCGCGGCGCGGCGGCAGGTCGCTGCCCTTGGCGTCGTAGCCGGGAAAGCAGAAGCCCATGGGCGCGATAGCGAAGCGCTGCGGGTCGTAGAACTCATCGCGGCTCACACCCAGCCAGTCGCGCAGGCGGTCGCCGGAGCGGTCGTCGAAGGGGAGGCCGGAGGCATGCACGCGCGTGCCCGGCGCCTGGCCGGCGATCAGGATGCGGGCGGTGCGCGAGCCGGTCACCACCGGGCGCGGCTCGTGCGGCAGCGGCGCGCCGGTGGGGCTCTCCCGGCACAGCCGGCAGGCGCGGATCTCCCGCAACAGGGCTTCCAGCGTGTCGGTCATGGAGATGCCGTCCCGATGGCCGCCCTCGGGCGGCCGCTATGCCGCCGCACTGGGTCTTGCGGCGACGTCGTCGTACCAGCGTTTCAGGTGGTGGAGGTCCGCCGGCATTTCAATGCGGGCCGGCTTCATGAACTGGATGGCGACGAGGCCGGTGATATCGGCGATGGAGAAATCGCCGCCGGCGATGAAGGGGCGCGTCGCCAACGCGCCGTCGAGGAAGCGCATGAACGCGACCGCCTTCGGCTTGTTCGCCTCGCCCCATTCGGGCACCTGCGGCACCTCCCACTCCTTCATCGCCGGGTGCAGGTGGCGGAAGGCGGCGGCGACGGACATGAAAAGGCCGAGCTCGACACGGCGCTGCCACATCTCCACCAGGGCCCGGCCGAGCGCGCCCTTGCCGAAAAGTGCCGGCTCGGGATACAGCTCCTCGAAATAGCGGCAGATGGCGACGGTTTCGGTGAGCACCGTACCGTCGTCGAGTTCGAGCACCGGCAGGCGCCGCAGCGGGTTGAGGCGGGCGACGGTCTCGCCCCGATGCTCCATCGCGCCCATGTCCACCGGCACCAGCGGCACCTCGATTCCCTTTTCGGCCAGGAAGATCCGTACCCGCCGCGGGTTGGGCGCCCTGCCCCCGTCGAAAAGCCTCATCGCTGCCTCCTTCCTCCATCGTTACGTGGCGGCGCGCCCGGCAAGGAGTTGCCGCAGGAAGTTTATCACCTGGCCGATCCAGTCGTGCGGTGCCTCCTCGATGCTCCGCCGGCCGGCACGCCAGTCCTGCGGGGTCTGGAACGTGCCGGCCCACAGGCCCCGGCCGGCGCCGCGCGCCTCCGCCTGGGCCCCGCGGTAGTCACCGTAGGAGATTGCCCAGCCCGTTTCCACCATCGCCTGGCCGAGATCGCGCCCGCCTGCCGTGCAGCGTGCCAGAAGCCGGTCGTAGCGGTCGCGTTCCCAGCCTTCGCAGCTGACGGGCCGCCCCCTGGTCAGCTCCGCCAGCGCCTGCCGCGCCCGCCGTCCGCAGGCATAGGCATGGCCGTCGCGGCTGCATTCCTGGAAAAGTTCCGGCGCATCGATGCCGCGCAGGCGGATGCGCTCGCCGGAGAGCGTCAGGCTGTCGCCGTCGGCAAGCGTGACGGCACCCGCCACCTGCCGCGTCGCCACCCGGTCGATCCGTGCCGCCGCAAGCGCCAGGAGAGCCAGGATCGCCAGCGCAAGCGCCCAATCGCCATAGCGGCGCACGCGGTTCGTCCGCCCCCTGACGTGTCGACCGCGTCTCCATGCACTCATGCGTTGAAGGGTCTCTTAATCATTCGGACATACTTTGGGCACGTAGAAGGCGGGAACAAAGCACGCGATGGCGCGCGAGAAAAGCTATACGGTCGACAAGTTCATTGTCGACCGCAGAAAGCCACATCGCAACAGCGACGTGGCACGCGCGGTGCGTCGCACGCGCGAGCGCCTGTCGCAAACCGCGGGCAACCCCGCCTTCGACCGCGAGATGCTGAAAATCCACGCCTCGGCGATCGCCGGCTGCACGCCGGCGGTCCTTCTGCTCGTCCTCGTCGTCGGGCTGATTGGTTTTGCCGCCGGCATGGAGCGCGAGATCTTCATCTGGGCGCTCGCCACGGCGGCCGGCTACGCCGCGCTTTACCTTTTCGCCCGGCGGGTGGATGCGCTGGCGCTGGCCGGGATGGACGAAAAGGCCCTCGCGCGGCGCTTCCTGCTTCTGCACTTCGCAAGCGGTTTGGGCTGGGCTTATTTCGTTTCCCTCGAGTGCGCGACGTGCGGGCTCGACCACATCCCGGTCATCATGGCCATCATTCTCCTGATGACGATTGCCGCCACCGCGCTCGTCGCCGCCTCGCTACGCGGTGCGCTGCTTTCGACCTTCGCCCTGCCGGTCGCCCTCTACGCCCTGCTCTACGTCCGGCTGCCGCTCGACGTGGGGCCGATCATGGCCGCGCTTCTGATCCTCTCCCTGCCCTTCTTCTCCTACGTCGCCCATCAGCGCAACCGGGCCTCGGTGCAGCTCTTGTCCTTCCGTAGCGAAAAGGACGCGCTGATCGCCGAACTGGAGACCGCCAAGGCCATGTCGGACGAGGCGCGCCGGCGCGCCGAGGAGGCCAATCTGGCGAAATCCCGCTTCCTCGCCTCGATGAGCCACGAGCTGCGCACGCCGCTCAACGCCATTCTCGGTTTCTCGGAGGTGATGGCCAAGGAGGTGCTGGGGCGGATCGACAACGACACCTATCGCGAATATGCGAAGGACGTGCACGAATCCGGCCAGCACCTGCTCGACCTCATCAACGAGATCCTCGACCTGTCGCGCATCGAGGCGGGCCGCTACCAGTTGAACGAGGAGCCGCTGGAGCTTACGGATGTGGTGCAGGAATGCTGCCGCATGATGGAGTTGAGGGCGCGCGCCAAGGATATCCGGATCGAGCAGCAGGCCGAGCCGACACTGCCGCTGCTTCTGGCGGACGAGCGCGCCGTGCGCCAGATCACCCTCAACCTCCTGTCCAACGCCGTCAAGTTCACCCCTTCGGGCGGAGAAATCCGCGTGCGCGTCGGCTGGACGGCGGGCGGCGGGCAATATGTGGCCGTGCGGGATAACGGGCCGGGCATTCCCGAGGACGAACTGCCGGTGGTGCTGGCGGCCTTCGGCCAGGGCTCCATCGCCATCAAGAGCGCCGAGCAGGGCACCGGCCTCGGCCTGCCCATCGTACAGGGCCTGGCGAAGCTGCACGGCGGCACGCTGGAATTGAAGTCGACGCTGCGCAAGGGAACGGAGGCGATCGTCGCCTTCCCGCCGGCACGCGTGATGGAGGAACTGCCGGCCATCCCCACGCGGCAGCCGGTGCGGAGACGCGCGAGCGCCTGATGCGGATCAGCCCACGCGTGCCCTTACCTCCGCCATGCCGGCGCCGAGTTCCCCTGCCGCCTTCACCAGCCCCGCGGCAAGCGCAGCACCCACGCCGTCGTGCCCATCGGTGCCGAGGGCCAGCAGCGGCCGCAGGCCGAGGTGTTCCGCCGCCTTGCGGTGTTGTTGGCTCCGCGTGTCCGCAAGCAGGCAATGGTCGAGCGCGGCGGGGTTTAGCGCATGGAGGGCAGCTGCCGCGGCCGTCGCCGCAAGGCCGTCGAGGATGACCGCCACCTTCTGCGTGCGCGCGGCCAGGATGGCGCCGGCAAGTGCTGCGATCTCACGCCCGCCGAGCCGGCGCACTGCCTCCAGCGGATCGCCGAGATGCCCCTCGTGCGTGCGCAACGCCCTGTCGAGCAGCGCGACGGCCTCCTCCCCCGCCTCCGCCCATTCCTCCGCTCCGCCGTTCCGAAGCGCGCTCAGCACCGCCATGGCCGAAAGATCGGCAGCGCCGCCCACCGCACCAAGGCACAGGAGATCGGCGCCAACGGCGACCGCCTCCATGCCGAAAGCCATCGTGGCGGCGGCCGCTCGCTCGTCGAGCGCGGGCGCCTCGGTGATGTCGCCCACCGGCAGGTCGAGCGCGAGGTCGAAGACGTTCAGGCCGAGGTCGCCTGCCGCGCACAGGTGGCTGACGGGAGCCGCGCCGGAGGCGATGGCCTCCACCTTGCCGCGCGCCTCTTCCACCGGGTCGCCCGTGCCCAGACGGCGCGCCACCTCGTGCGAGGCGGCGAAGAGCGCCACCACCGGCCTTACCACCCGCGCCGGTGCGCGGCCCGTCACTGCCGCCAGCCACGCTGCGAGCGCCTCCAGCCGGCCGAGCCCGTGTTCCCCGCCCGCTCCCGACAAATGCCCGCGCACCCGCCCTGCCGCTGCCTTGTCCAGGCCTGGCAGCTGGCTGGCAAGGTTGCGGATGTCGTCGAAAGGAAGGCCGCTTGTCGTCATGTTCGCTTTCTCCTGCAGTCGGCCGTGGCATAGAGCGGAGGAAAGTCGCTGGCAATGGCGGTCCCAAACGGGCTTGCGTTCGCCGCCGGACACCCCCATGTGGAACCAACGACAGGAAGGCGACGATGGACGCGATCGAATCTCCCTGCATTCTCGTCTGCTCGATCGACGAGGTGACCGGCTATTGCTTCGGCTGCGGGCGGACGCGCGCCGAGATCGCCGCCTGGCTCGCCATGACGCCGTCCGAGCGGCGCGCGGTCATGGAGGCGTTACCGGCGCGGCTTAGCACCATCGAGCGTAAGCCTCGGCGCGAGACGCGGCGGGCGCGGTTGGCGCGCGAGCGCGCCGGAAATGCGGGATAGATCGCATGCGGCTCTTCTGGATCATCATCGCCCTCATGGCCGCAGGCCTCGCCCTGCTGATCGCCAATCATGAGAACGGCCAGGTCTTCGGCATCGAAAACAACGCCTTTGCCTCGGTGCTCTATCTCGGGCTTTGGGCGGCCGTCCTCATCGTCGGCATTGCCGGCTCGCGAATGCGCTTCTCCGCCGTCGCACGCGATCTTGCCTACTGGCTTCTCATTCTTTTGATCCTGACGACGGGTTATCAGTACCGCTACGAGTTGCAGGACGTGGCGAGCCGGCTGACAGCCGGCCTCGTCCCCGGCAGTCCGATGACGCTCGCCGGTTCTGAAGGGCATGCGGTGATGCTGGACAAGTCTTCCAACGGCCATTTCGAGGTGCGCATGCTGGCGAACGGCACAACCGTGCGGGCGCTGGTCGATACCGGCGCCTCGGCAACGGTGCTGACGGCGGCGGATGCCGAGCGCGTCGGCATTGCCGCGCAGGATCTTCGTTTCACCACCCCCGTCATGACAGCCAACGGCCGCGCGCTCACCGCGCGCGCCAGCCTCGACACGCTGCGCATCGGCCCCATCGAACGCACGAAGATGCCGGTCCTGGTGGCCGAACCAGGCCGGCTGGAACAGAGCTTGCTCGGCATGCAGTTCCTGAGCAGCCTGTCGGGCTTCGAGATGCGCGGCGACCGCCTCATCCTGCGCGACTAGATCATTTCACCGTTTCACGGAAACGATGAAATGATCTAACCTTTTGATTTTACGCAATTCCGCACGGAAAACCGGTTTCCACTTTTCCTGGAATTGCTCTAGCTAGACAAGGCTCCAGGCGAAGCGGGCCGACACGAACAGCGCGAAGAGACCGAACGCGATCTCCAGATGCCGCTTGTCGAGGGCGTGGGCAATGCGCACCCCGAGCGGGGCGACGAGGAGCGTGATGGGGATGACGAGCAGGACGGCGATCCAGTTGACATAGCCGGTCGAGGCGACGGGCAGTTGCGGCAAGCCCCAGCCGGCCCAGATGTAGCCTAGGAATCCGGGAACGGAGATCAGGACGCCGACGCCCGAGGAGGTGGCTACCGCTTGGTGGATGGGGCGGCCGAAGAGCGTCATGAAAGTGTTGTTGAGAATACCGCCGCCGATGCCCATCAGCGTCGACAGATAGCCGATGACGAAGCCGACGAGGGAGCGCACGGGGTTGCCGGGAACGGTCTCACCGATCCGCCAGCCCCGGCGGTTGAACAGGAGCTTGAGGCCGACCAGGAACAGGATCGCTGCAAAGATGGCGCGCAGGCCCGCGCTGGAGATGAAGGCGGCCGTCAGCGAGGCGGCGACGACGCCCGCCGGCACGGCGGCGACGAAACTGCGCAACAGCTTCATGTCCACCGCACCGCGCAGGAAATGGGCGCGGCAGGAGCGCAGAGACGTGGGCACGATGATGGCGAGCGAGGAGCCGACGGAGAGGTGCATGCGCACCAGATCGTCGACGCCCAGGAGCCCGAATACCTGATAAAAGACAGGTACGAGGATCGCGCCGCCGCCAATGCCGAAGATACCGGCCATAAGTCCCGCCACTACGCCGGACGCCGTGACGGCCAGCGCAAAGGCAGCAACCTCACCTGCCGGCAGTTCCATCCCCGCCCTCTCCTGTCCCTTGTGCCGGACCGTTGTGGAGCACTGGTTAGCCCGCGCGAGGCGAAAAGTATATCGCCGAGGACGGCGCCCTTATGCCGCCTCGGCGCGCGCGGAACGGTCGACCGCAGCGAAGGCTTTCAGAAGCACCTCGGGACCGGCATCGGCCCTGGTGGCATCGGTGGAGAGGATCTGCCGATAGCGCCGCGCCCCCGGCAGCCTGTGGAAAAGGCCCACCATGTGGCGCGTGACGTGGGATAGACGGCCGCCCGCGGCGATGTGGCGCGCGGCATAGGCCGCCATTGCCTCGACGACCGCCGCAAGGTCGACGGGCCCTTCCTCCCCGCCGTAAACGCGGCCATCGACGGCGGCGAGTATGGCGGGCGTATGGTAGGCGGCGCGGCCCACCATCGCCCCGTCGGCCCGCCTCATGTGGGCCGCCGCCTCATCCAGCGACTGAATGCCGCCGTTCACGCCGATGAATTCCTTCGGATATTTTTCCTTCAGGCGATAGACGCGGTCATAATCGAGCGGGGGAATGTCACGATTCTCGCGCGGGCTCAGGCCTTCGAGCCAGGCCTTGCGCGCATGCACCCAAAGCGCGTCGGCGCCAGCCGCGAAAACGTGCTCCGCCAGCCGGTCGAGCGCTTCTTCCGGATCCTGATCGTCGACGCCGATGCGACACTTTACCGTGACCCGCACCGACACCCTGCCCTTCATCGCCGCCACGCATTCGCCGACCAGTTCCGGCGCCTTCATCAGGCAGGCGCCGAAGGTGCCCGATTGCACCCGGTCGGACGGACAGCCGACATTGAGGTTGATTTCGTCGTAGCCGAAATCGGCACCGATGCGCGCCGCCTCCGCCAGCTTCCCCGGTTCGCTGCCGCCAAGCTGCAGGGCGACGGGGTGCTCTACGGCATCGAAGCCGATCAGCCGGCCCCGGTCGCCATGGATCACCGCATCGGCGACGACCATCTCGGTATAAAGCAGCGCCCGCCGCGTAAGCTGGCGGTGGAAGAAACGGCAGTGACGGTCCGTCCAATCCATCATCGGGGCCACAGAGAAAATTTTCTCTTTGTTTTTCAAGGATTTGTGATACATATCAATCAGATCAGACCGTGAACCCGTGCACTCAAATACGACCAAATTGCACGGATTTGTACCTCTTTTGATCTCGCCGTGCACGGAAATTGCACGGATCTGAAGGAATGCACGGACCCATGGCAACTACTGTTCGAACTAAGGAAGGCAATTGGCGAGTGCAAGTCCGGCGTAAGGGCAAGTACGCTTCGCAGACCTTCCGACTTAAGACGCTCGCGAACGAGTGGGCAGTTGAAACCGAGCGGCTAATCGATCTCGGCGGCGAGCCCAGCAGCCATCGAATTCGGGATCTCAGGACAGTTGTCGATTTGCATATCGCCGACCTACACGAGGTCGGGCGCCCATTACGGCGGTCGAAGCAAGCGGTCATGGAAGCATTGAAACGCGACCTCGGCGCAACACGCATCGCTCGGCTCGATAGAGCAACGATTATCAAGTACGGGCAGCGCCGCGCGAAACAAGGCGCTGGCCCTGTGACCCTTTCGGTTGACCTCTCGTACTTGAGAACGGTGCTAACCCACGCCGCTGCCATTCATGGAATCTCGGTCGACACAGAAAGCATCCGTCTTGCGCGAGCCGCACTCACCCGGCTGGGTCTTGTTGGCCGCTCGCACGAACGGGATCGCCGGCCTACCGAAGACGAAATCGAGGCCCTGCTCGATTATTTCGACAAAAACTCCAACACCATCATCCCGATGAGCCGGATTGTCCGCTTCGCGATTGCGACCGCAATGCGCCAGGAAGAAATCTGTAAGATCGAATGGAGCGATGTCGATCTGAATAAGCGAGTTGTGCTGATCCGAGACCGCAAGGATCCGCGCCGCAAGGATGGAAATCACCAGAAGGTGCCTCTGCTTAACCTCACTGGCTTCGATGCGTGGCACCTCTTGCTTGAGCAAAAGGTGCTAACAGGCGGAAAAGGCCGCTGTTTCCCTTATCACCACCAGTCAGTTGGCACCGCCTTCCGGCGCGCTCGACAAAAACTGGAAATCGATGACCTCCGCTTTCACGATCTGCGCCACGAAGCCACGAGCAGGCTGTTTGAAGCGGGATTGTCGATAGAGCGTGTTGCGCTCGTCACTGGCCATCGTGATTGGAAGATGCTGCGACGTTATACGAACCTCAAGCCAGAAGATCTGCACAAGCATCAGACAAAGGATCAGGCGACCGAGGAGGCATTCTTGCGCTCGCTTGCTGACGGCTAGCCATTTTGGTGGCCTCGCGTCAGCTTTGCGCCCCCATTTCGGTCATTCCGCCGGGCCGTGCTGTCCTCCAGAAACGGACATCACTGGTGTCAACACCACGCAGGTGCCGACAGTCTGCTAGACAGAACACTTGACGAACAGGAAACACAACGTTATTGTTGTGTCATGCTTCCTGATGCCGACCCATCGACTGGCTACCTGCCTCCCGGGGTGCATGACGCTCCTTGGAGCGAGGTGGCCCCGCGGTTCAGTTGCAACGGTCACCGCACCCGTCTCGTCGGAGGCCTACTCGCGGCTCTACAAAATCTCGCGGGAGCAGGCTGTCGGTCGGTCCTGCTCGACGGAAGCTTCGTTTCACAAAAGGAACTGCCGGAGGACTATGACGGAGCTTGGAACACACAAGGAGTCGATCCCTATCGTCTCGACCCGGTACTGCTTGATTTCACCAATGGTCGAGCAGCCATGAAATCCAAATATCTAGGCGAGATCTTTCCGGCCTCGTTCCTCGCCGCCCCTGGTGTGCTCTACCGCGACTTCTTTATGAAGGATCGTAACGGGGTGCCCAAAGGCGTCATCAACATCGACCTCGGGAGCCTGCCATGATTACCAACGAACGGCAGTACAAGATTACCCGGAGCGAGGCCGACCGGTTTCGCAAGGCGATCAGCCAGCTGACCGAAGGGCCGTCGCGCGGGGACGTGCATCCGCGCCTGCTTCAGGCCGAACGCGAGGCCATAGAAAGCCAGCTTTCCGACCTGCAGGCTGAACTTGCCGAATATGACCGCCTAAAGTCCGCCGACTTGTCGATCATCTCGATCAGCTCGTTCGACGAACTGGCCGACGGGCTCATCCAAGCAAGGATTGCTAGCGGGCTCAGCCAAAAAGCTCTCGCCGACCGACTCGGCCTCAAGGAGCAGCAAATCCAGCGCTACGAGGCCGAGCGCTACGCATCTGCCAGCTATCAGCGCCTGCAGGAGGTCGCCAACGCGCTCGGCGTGCGCATCAAGAACGACATTCTCCTGCCGGTGGCACCCAACAGTTTCGGCGGGCTCGTTAGCAAACTGCGGCAGGTCGGGCTTGACCGCGAATTTCTATTGTCGCGGCTCTTGCCGTCGACTGACGCCGCGCGCGCCAGCGGTGAGGTCGCCAGCGAGGACGACGACTATGCCTTGACCGCCAGAGCGGGCGCGGTCCTCGAACGCGTCTTCGGCTGGACGCGCGACAATGTCTTCGGCGCGCAGGCGCTGGTCGCGCCACGCTTCGCTGCGGCCGAAGCACGGTTCAAGATGCCCGCGAATCGCGCGCAGACAACGACTAGCCTTTATGCCGCCTACGCGAACTATCTCGCCGTCGTCGCGCTCAAAGCGGCGCGATCGCTGCCCAAGGTTGAAATCCCAACGGACCCGGCGCTCATGCATCGCCGTATTCAGGAGAGCTACGAGACCGTCGATCTCAAGAGCGCACTTCATACTGCTTGGGATCTCGGTGTCATCGTCCTGCCGCTTCGCGACCGCGGTGCCTTCCATGGTGCCTGCTGGCGTTACGAGGGCCGCAACGCCGTGGTGTTGAAACAAGCGTCGAAGCACGAGGCCCGTTGGCTATTCGATCTGCTGCACGAGCTATTTCATGCCGGCCAACGTCCCGAGGCTGACACGCTGGAGGTTATCGAGGCGGATGAAACCTCAGTCGAACGGCGCAACTCGAATGAGGAGATCGCCGCCAGCCAATTTGCTGGGGAAGTCGTGCTCAACGGCAAGGCCGAGATCTTGGCGCAGGCCTGCGTCCAGGCTGCCCATAAATCGGTGGAGCGGCTGAAGAGCGTCGTTCCGACCATTGCTGCGAAGAACGGGGTGAGCGTTGGCGCGCTAGCGAACTACCTCGCCTTCCGTCTCTCTTGGCAGGGTGTGAATTGGTGGGGCACGGCAGCCAACCTGCAAGCAGACGATAGCGATCCCTGGACGATCGCGCGCGACGTCTTCGTCGAACGCTTCCCTTACGACATCGATAACGAACTCGATCGGCAGTTGCTCGATCGGGCGCTCCATTGAGGTCTTCCATGTCTGAATTCCAGAAACCCCCACCGCTCGACATCAAATGCACATCGACCGACTGCGACAACGACCTACACTGCTTCAAGCAGCTGAAGAAAATGACGCGTGACCAGCGCGGCAAATGCCGAGCGTGCGGGGCAGATTTGGTCGACTGGAGGCGCCTGCACCGCCGCGACAAGGGCGATGCGGCGCACACTTTCGAAGCGCTTCAGCACGAGCTGATACGCCACCATTTTTTCCACCGCCCCGTCGACGAGGGTGCAATGCGCCACGCCCAGCGCAAAGGGCGCATCGCGCTGAAGGACGCGGCCCGCGACCGCCTCCGAAAGTATCTCGCGGTCGCCGAGCCGCCCCGCGACGGTCGCCAGACGCCCCTCGAAGGCAACGCGATCTTTTACGCGCAACACGCAACCGCGACATGCTGCCGGACTTGCCTTGAATATTGGCATGACATACCGAAGGGCCGCCCGCTGACGGCAGAGGAATACGACTACTGCGCGACCCTTGTCGACCTTTTCCTCGACGAGAAGCTGCCCGAACTGTCTGATGAGCCGATCAAGGTGCCGCGCCGCGCCGGCCGCCTACCGCGCGAGCCGGAGGGACCGCATCCATGACGAGCCCGGCTAAGCCTATCGATACTGTTCGTTTCGCCGCGCGGCTGCGCGGGCGGGCGATCGATGTCGAAGGTGGCCGCGTCTTGATCTCTCGCCTCGCTGGCTCGGGCCAAGAGGTCGACCTCACGCTTCCGGCCAACTGCAACGGATACGGGCGCGTTCGCCATTTCCGGGTGGCGACAGCCGAGGGCTGGCCAACCAATTCACTCCCGATCGAGCCGGCCTGCCGCGCGTTGGGCATCACGCCGGTTCCCGACATGATGACCGCGCTGGTGTTTCAGAACGCTGCCTGTGCATGGCGCTGCTGGTATTGCTTCGTGCCAGAGGAATTGCTGAAGGCTGATCCCAACCACTCCGCGTGGTTCACGGCCGCTGAACTCGTCGACCTCTACCGTCAGATCCCGGACCCACCCCGGATCATCGACCTCTCGGGAGGATCGCCCGACCTCGTGCCGGAATGGACCCCTTGGATGATGCGGGCGCTCGCCGACGCCGGCCTCGCCGAAACGACCTATCTTTGGACGGACGACAACCTCAGCACGACTTATCTCTTTGACTCGCTTTCGCCGGCCGATCTCACTCTCCTACGCCACTACCGCAACTATGGTCGCGTCTGCTGTGTCAAGGGCTTCGACGCCCGCTCGTTCGCCTTCAACACGCGCGCCGCACCTCAGGATTACAACCGTCAGTTCGAAATCCTGCGGCGCGTGCTGGACCTGGGGCTCGATGTCTACGGCTATGTGACGTTGACCTCACCACACGATGACGGCGTCGCCCAGGGCGTCGCCGACCTGATAGACCGGCTCCAGGCGATCGATCCAAACTACCCGCTCCGCATCATACCCCTGCGGATCCAAGTGTTCACGCCAGTGGAGCAGCGTCTTGCCCGCGATGACGCGCGGGAAAGAAGCCTTGCCGTCCAGGAGGAGGCGATCGCCGCTTGGACGGGGGAGCTTGAGCGCCGCTTCCCTCCGAACCTGCGTGCGTTGCCGATCTGCCATGTGCCGCTTCGTACGAGGCCAGCATGATCGCGTCGCGCCGTTCCTTGTCACAGGTCGCCTTCGCAACACTGATCGACAACTTGACCAAGGCTGCGATCATGGACGGCGCGACCAGCTTTGCAACGCTCCTGCGTCGCCTCCCTGGCGTCTATCCGACCGAGCTGCTTGCATCGCTCGATCGGCTGGCAGACCGTGAGGTGATCGAGCCGGCCGTGGCGATGTCGGTCCGTCGGCAGGCAACAGCTAACGGCGCAGCCGTGATAGAGGGCCGGTCACTGCTGCCTCTTCCGCATCCTCTCGATTACGAATGGCGGTTCACGCCAGATGCGTCGCGCTCACTTCTCAATCGCGCGACTGACCTGACGCCCAATGGCGGTGACCTGCTCCTATTCGGTACGCCAGGACTTGCTGTCGAGGCGCTGACCCTACCTATCGGCCGGCGCCTCTCCTTCCTCGCCGAGAACAACAGCGTCACCGATCGGGTCTTTGCGCTCAACCAAGCCACCGGAGAACCGCTCTCTATCGCGTTCTGCAGCGCCGGGCTGCCCCGCGAAAGCGCCGACGCCGTCCTTCTCGATCCGCCCTGGTATCTTGATTTCGTGCGCCCCATGCTTGCAGCCGCAGCGCACGCGTGTCGCCTCGGAGGCGGCGTGCTGATCAGCCTGCCACCTGACGGTGCGCGGCCGAGCGCGGAGGCTGACAGGCAAGCCGCCGTCGCGTTCGCATATCGGCTCGGACTTGAGGTCATTGACTACTCGCCACTGGCCATCGGCTATGAGACGCCGTTCTTCGAGCGCAACGCGTTGGCGGCTGCCAGCATTTATCCGCCCCCGCAGTGGCGCCGCGGCGACTTGGTCGTGTTTCGGAAGTCGCGAGCCACGACAAGGCCGTCGTCTGCTTCCTCGTCTCGCCGCCGCGACTGGACTGAGGTCGGCATTGGCCGGATGCGGCTGTTCATCCGTGAAGCTGGCAACGTGCGCTCCGACGAGGCCAGGCTCGTCTCGCTGGTCGATGGCGATATCCTACCGACGGTAAGCCGACGCGATCCACGCCGTCGGTCGGCCAACGTCTGGACCTCGGGGAACCGCGTCTTCCAGACTGACAATCCACAGCTTATCCTCGAGGCGGCAATTTCATGCGCTGGCGAAGCGATGGGCTCTAGTGTCCAGCCTAGCCTCTGGGGCACTATTCGCAGGCGTGAGACGTTGGAGCGAGTCGCAGCCGAACTGCGAGCCCTGGCGGCAATCGAGGAACAAGAAGAGGGCAAAACGCCCGCGATAGCGACGGAACGGAGTGTGGCTTGGAGGACGAGTTCGACGAAATACTGGAGCAGGTCAACGGCCACCATTTCTGGCTGACCTATCTTTTGGACGCGGCTCGGCCGAAGAGCCGGATTGGCATTCATCTCGCGATCTTCGCCGAACCGTTCCTGTCCATGGTTCTTTCCGGCGAAAAGACGATCGAATCCCGCTTCAGCCGCAACCGTTGCGCGCCTTACGGCGAGATCGCCGATGGTGACATCATTCTTCTCAAGGAAGTGGCGGGGCCGATCTGCGGCATCGCATTCGCGCGTAATATCTGGTGCTACTACCTCGGCATCGAGTCAATCGACCGCATCCGCCATCGCTTCGGGGTGGGCATTCGCGCCGACGATGAGTTCTGGTCCGCTCGCGCCGACGCGCTTTATGCTACCTTGATTGAGCTAGACGCGCCCGCTTCGATCGCGCCGGTCAGGTGCGACAAGCGCGACAGACGCGGCTGGGTGTCCTTGCGGTCCCGACAGATGACGTTGAATTTCACATGACCCTACTTCTCTGCTTCGCTGGACAGATAGGTAGCGGCAAGTCCTCAGTTAGCACGGCGGTCGCCACAGCGCTCGGCTGGCGACGGACCGGCTTTGGCGATTACCTGCGAAGCGAGATCGCCAGGCTGGGCGGCGACCCCAGCGACCGCAAAGCGCTGCAAGATCTCGGTCAGAAGCGAGTCGAAGACGATTCCGTCAAGTTCTGCCGAGACGTCCTAAGCGCAGGCGGCTTTATACTTGGCGACAACGTTGTGGTCGATGGCATAAGACATGTTCAGATCTTGGAGATCCTAGCCAGACCGAAGAGAGCGATAGCGATCTCGCGATGCGATGCGTCCGCCATGGAGCCGTCGAGGGCACGTAGTACAGTGCGCAGTCGCCGCTGACGGGGTTCAGCGAGAAAGAATCTCGATGGCAGCGCCCCAGTCGACCACAGGCTGTTCAAGCTTTCGATCCCCTTCAGACGCTCCGTCACATCTGGCGGCGACCACAGGACTGCCGAATGCAATCGCACTGGCGTAAGGAGGCTTGATCCCGACACGGCGAGCTGAAAGCTCCTGCCATGCTCCTCGAACAGGACGTGCTGACGGCCATCCTCTGCGAGGAGGATCGTTCTCCCACACGCGAGCGTGGCAAGATCGAGGGACTCTGCCTCAAGTCCCGGCCCGGCGTGCTCCGCAAAGACGGGCAGAACATGCGGACATTGGCGGGGGCACCAGAAGACGCTCGCGTCACGCCCTGTCGAGCCTGCAAAACAGAAGCCCCCACTGCGAAAGATCGACGTCGCTCGGCGCTAGCCTGATGACGACGACACCGGATTCTGTTTCCAGCCATGCCGCACGGCTCAACCCTCGCGCCAGATCCTTCTGAAAGTCCGGATTGCGCCTGAGGAACTCCCAGGCCCAGCCGCGCCGCGTCAGGCGCTCGGTGTAGTCATAGGCGCCGCGGTCTTGCCAGTCAGGCCAGGCCGCGGCGACTTTCGTCACGCTCATGGCGCTGCCTTTCATAAGAACATGGGACGGCTCGTGCCGAGCTCAGGCAACCTTTGCGACCGGTGCCCAGAGTACCGGTCCCATGATCCCGCCGTTGCGCCGGATCGCTGCTAAACTGTCGGTGGAGACATCGAGATACCCGACGACAGCACGCGTGTTTCCAACAGTCCGTGGTTCTGAGATCCGATCGAGCGGCCATCCGGCGCGGCGCAGGATTCTCTCCATGCGCAGATCGGTGACGGTGACGATGCGGCGCAGATCGCGAGACAGGCCGAACTCGATCATGCCGGCGAACAGCTCATAGGTGCCGGCCGCAATGCCCGCGCGCTTCGGCGTGGAAGGCGGAAGATCGAGGGCGAAGCGGCTGCTTTCCCATGTCTGAGGGTCCTCCGGTGGTGCACGATCTCCAAGGAGCACCGAAAAGCAATCACGCAGCATCGTCGGGCCCGTCGTCGGCAGCAGGCGGACGCAACCATCGATCCGACCGGTGGACGCCCGCAACAGCAGGTAGTGCGGATTCAGCGCATCAAAGGCGTCGATCTCATAGCCGTCGCTGACCGAGACGTCCCACTTAAGGCGATCCCTGAACACGCGATGCCGCAGGCGGTGCATTTCCTTCAAGTCGTCGGCGAACTTTCCGTACCAGTCCGGCGCAATCAACTGCATCATAGTGGCCTCCCACAGGAATGACCCTGCGATTGGAGACGATGGTCGAAGCCGACGCATCCTGTGCATGTGCACAGGTGGACAACGGAGAGTTATCTGAAACCCGACGGCCTGGATCTCGCCAACCTGACGGCCGCCTGGATGATGGTCCGAACCTCCAACTTCTTCCTGGCGTTGTCGAGATGGAAACTTGCAGTGCGCGGACTGATTCCCAGGATGCGGCCGATATCCCACGCCGACTTCCCTTGTGCCGCCCACTGCAAGCACTGATGTTCTCTCCTGGACAGACGCACGCCGTCCACCACCCCGCCCTCGGCCAGTGTGCAGCGGGCATGAGAGTGGAAGAGGATCGCCATGAGCTGCAGCGCTCGTTCGTACCGATCGATAATGCGGAAAAGCAACGGTCGCCTTTCGTCGGAAGCGAAGGTCAATGCAGCGAAAAGGCCGCGGTGATCGTGAATCGGAATCGTGAAGCCACAGCGAATCCCGAAATGCGACGCTTCATCGAACAACATTCGTTGAGCATTCGACATCTGGAGGTCGCCGCAATCCGGTCCCCAGCGGAAAGTGTTCACACGGGAGCGCGCGTTGAGGACAACGGGATCGATGCCCTCGTATCGCTGGAGCAGATAGTGCGACGTCCAACTTTGAGGATAGGTGGAGATCAGGTTCGCTCCCCGGTTCGGCCGGGGCGAAGGAAAAAGGTAAGCGAAGGACGTCAGTTCGAGTGAAGCGGTAGCCACGACCAGAGCATCGCGCAGACCCTTCGCATCAACGCTCTCCGAAAGTTGCTCGACAAATGTTTGGAAGATGTCGTGCATGCCTGTTCACCGCAGGCGGCGAGGAATTCGATTCAATCCAGTCCTGCTGCCTCTCCCATGATACGGCGACGCACCGAACTGACCCCAGCAAGAGAACTGACAGAAGGCAGGGAATTCCGATCTCCTTTTAAGGCCAGATCGAATCTCCTGTCTTACAACGTCGATGCGAACCTAGGCGGCCCAAAGGTTGCGCCCCGCGGTGAGGCTCGCTGCGATTTCGGCAATATTTGCGGCATCTATCCCGTAGTGGCTGTACAGATCTCCAACATCACCGGTCTGGCCAAAGTGCTCCACGCCGAGACTGTGCGTAGGATGGCCGACAACCCCGCCGATCCACGACAGCGCCGCGGGGTGCCCATCAATCACCGTGACGAGGGCGCAGTGACGGGGCAGCTCACCCAGCAATCGATCGATGTGTCCGGTTGCGTTAACGTTGCCGCGGGCTCGCGCACGCTTTGCCGCCTGCCATCCGGCATTGAGCCTGTCCGCGGAAGTCACCGCGAGGACACCGACGTCACGGCGTATCTCGCCCAGCATGCCTGCCGCTGCGATCGCCTCTGTCGCGACGGCGCCCTGGTAGGCGATCACCACCTCGCAATTGGGGCCAGGTTCGCGGAGCCAGTAAGCACCGCCGATAACGTCACTTTCAAACGCGGTGTTCCGCGGCCTGTGCGGCTGCTCCAGCTGCCGTGTAGACAGTCGAAGGTAGACGGAACCTCCGCTTTCGTCGCGTAGCCACGTCCGCTCATCGTGATCGCCCTTGCCCTCCCGCTGAAGATAGTCGAGCGACCACTCCACGATCGCGGCGAGTTCATCGGCGAAGGCCGGCTCGAAACTCGCCAACCCGTCCTGACTCATGCCGATGAGGGGAGTTGCGATGGACTGATGGGCGCCACCTTCCGGTGCCAGCGACACACCGGAAGGCGTCCCGATGAGCAGGAAGCGCGCGTCCTGGTAGCAGGCGTAGTTGAGTGCATCGAGGCCTCGAGAGATGAACGGATCGTAGACGGTCCCGATGGGCAGCAGGCGTTCGCCGAAAAGGGAGTGGGCGAGTCCTGCGGCGCCGAGCAGCAGGAAAAAGTTCATCTCCGCAATGCCCAACTCGATGTGCTGCCCCTCGGGCGTAAAGCGCCATTTCTGCGCACTCGGCACACGCTCTTCCCGGAACGTATCGGAGATTTCCTCGCGACCGAACAACTGGCGGCGATTCACCCAAGGGCCAAGATTGGTCGATACGGTCACGTCGGGCGATGTCGTGAGAATGCGATCGGCCAATTGGCTGCCGCTCTTGGCGATGTCGTCGAGGATCCTTCCAAATGCCGCCTGTGTCGAGATCCGTTCACCGGCAGACGCCGGCGCGGGCATTCCGGTCCCGGAGATCGCGACGTAGGGAGCTGCAAAGCGCCGCGGGCCGGAGGCAAAAAAGGGCCGGCTCGTTAGGTACTCGACCAGCGTTCCGGCCTCGACCGACAATCCTTCGGCCTTCCCCCACTCATGCCCTGTGCGGATGTGCATGTCCGACCGCAGTTTCTCCACCTGCGCCTCGGTCATCAGGCCGGAATGGTTGTCCTTGTGGCCGGCAAGGGGCGTGCCCCACCCCTTGATTGTGTAGGCGATAAAAGCCGTGGGGCGGTCATGCTCGATGCCGTTGAAGGTATCGCTCAGCGTCTCCAGGCAATGCCCGCCGAGATTTTCCATCAGTTGGGCAAGTTCCTCGTCGCTGCGGCGCTCCAGCAACGCGCTCGCCGCGCCTTGATCGCCGATGTCCTCCATCAGCCGCTTGCGCCACGCTGCACCTCCCTGAAAGGCGAGCGCGGAATAGAGCTGGTTGGGGCAGGAATCGATCCAGCGCTTCAAAGCTTCGCCGCCCGCCTCTTCAAAGGAGGCGCGCTGCAGCGCGCCATATTTCAGGGTCACGACCTCCCACCCGAAGGCGCGAAACACTGTTTCGATGCGGTCGTAGAGGCCTTCCCGCACGATCCCGTCCAGGCTCTGCCGGTTGTAGTCGATAACCCACCATATGTTTCGGAGATCGTGCTTCCAGCTTTCCTGAAGACATTCGTAGACATTGCCTTCGTCAAGTTCGGCGTCCCCGACAAGGGCAACCATGCGGCCCTTGCGCCGGTCATCCCTCCAGCCCTTCGCATGGACATAGTCCTGAACCATGGAAGCAAACGCCGTAATGGCGACTCCGAGCCCTACGGAACCGGTGGAGAAGTCGACGTCGTCGGCATCCTTCGTCCGGCTCGGATAGGACTGCGCACCGCCATAGCCGCGGAAATTCTGCAGCTTCTCAAGCGTTTGATTGCCGGCAAGGTACTGCAGGGCATGGAAAACCGGAGAGGCGTGCGGCTTGACGGCTACACGGTCCTCGGGTTTCAGCACGTCGCAGTAAAGCGCGGTCATTATCGAAACCATCGAGGCACAGGAGGCCTGATGACCGCCGACCTTGACGCCGTCGACCTTCTCGCGCCGGTTTGCCTGATCGACCATCCAGCAGGACAACCACAAGACCTTCCGCTCGATCTCGCGCATCATCCTCATTGTGTCTGCCTGAAAAGAATTCATGACGTCACCCGGGCTTTCTGTTCCCTTCGATCGTGTCGTGCGCAGGATTCCGCAGGAGTTTCGTCAGCGCACCTGTGTCCTTGAGCACGGCCATATGCGCAATCGTGTCAAAAAACGTCGCAGCCACCGCTTCGCCGCCAATGGTCGCCAGGCAGTCCGCAAATTTCTCGAAGCGCTCTTCGGGCGACAACGGCTTTTCCTTCGATCCTCGGGCGTGGAGCCGCTGGTCCAGGAGCCTGTCGCCGGATTTCGTGAGGATGGTGGTCACAACCCGGTAATTTCCCGACGCGAACGGATTGCCCTGGGTGGCGTAGGACGTGAGCCGAACCTTGTCCGCCCGGCGCCGAGTGGCCGGGCGGGATACAGCTTCCGCGGTGAAATCGCCCAGAGTGAGCCCGCCGCTTTCGATAGTCGTTGCCGCGCAGTAAGACATAGAAAAGCGAGCCTCGTATTCATCGACGGGATAATCCGTGACCAGAGCGCTTGCCGCGACCGCCGGGATTTCTGTCGCAATTTCGGCCACATGCTCCGGCCCTAGCCCGTGTGATCGCATCAGATCGCGGATGGCATCGACCGTGCGATGTGTGGCGGCGCAGGACGGGTAGAGCTTCACGATCGGCCCATGCTCTTCGATCGACGGGAATGTGTAATCCGGCTGATAAGGTTCCGCGCCCTCGGCACCGCCGGTCATCAGCCCGGCAATACCGAAACGCCCGTCGAACGCATCGGGAGAGGCGGTGATGCCGGCTTTCGCCATGAGGGCCGACCGAACCGCCGCATGCGCGGCAAAGCCAGCATGCAAGGGTTTGGTCATGCTGCCGAACTGAGCGCGTGTGCCGCCGGCAACACTGCAGCAGATTCCGAATGCGTGGACCGTCTGTTCCGGACCGTTGCCGATCAACATCGAACACGCCACGGAAGTCCCGAGTGCAGCGATGGTGGAGGTAGAATGCCACCCGGTTGCGTAGTGAAACGGATTGAGCGCCGCACCGAGACAATTGATGGTCTCGAACCCGGCGACATAGGCATCCAGCAAGTCGCCGCCACTTCGTTCGGAACCTTCAGCAAGCGCCAGCAGAGCTGGGACCAGTACCGCGCTCGGATGGGTTATGCCAAGGATTTCGTGGTCGTCGAACTCCAGCACGTGCGCGGCGGTGGCGTTCACAAGAGCGGCACTTTCCGGAAGCACGCCAAAGCTTGGCCAGACGAGCCGGCCTGCCACTTGCGGGATTCCCAGGCTGCGGCAGGCTGCAGCCTCGACGGACTGGGTGGACCCTGCGAACATGCAGCCGATCGTATCGGCAAATGCACCTGCGGCAATCGTTCGCGCCTCGGGGGAGCGGGAAAATCGCTGTGCTCCAAGCTGTATGTGCATTGCTTCGGAGAAACCGTACCTCGCGCCCGTCATGGCAGCCACCCCCATACCCCGCGCGCTAGTGCAGGATCTGATCGAGGAAGCGGCGCGTACGCCCCGCCTCTGGTGCGCCGAAGAATTTCTGCGGCGGGGCCTCCTCGACGATTTCACCCTGGTCCATGAAGATGATCCTGTCGGCCACCTCACGGGCGAAGCCCATCTCGTGCGTCACACAGAGCATCGTCATGCCTTCGCAGGCGAGCGCGGTCATCACGTCCAGTACTTCCTTGATCATCTCGGGATCGAGGGCGGAGGTGGGCTCGTCGAAGAGCATGATCTTCGGCGACATGCAAAGCGCCCGGGCAATTGCCACGCGCTGCTGCTGGCCGCCCGAAAGCTGCGACGGGTACTTTTCGGCCTGCTCGGGGATGCGGACCTTCTCCAGGTTCCGCATGGCGATTTCCTTTGCCTCCGCCTTGCTCATTTTCTTCGCGCGGACCAGCGCGAGGGTGCAATTCTCGAGGACGGTCAAATGTGGAAACAGGTTGAACTGCTGGAACACCATGCCGATGTCGCGGCGCAGAGCGGGCAGGTTTTTCATGCCTGCCTTCAACTCCGTACCGTTGACGATCACCTCCCCTTCCTGATGCGCTTCCAGATGGTTGATGCAGCGGATCAGCGTTGACTTTCCCGAACCGGAAGGCCCGCAAATGACGATCCGTTCGCCGTTCCGCACCGTCAGGTTGACATCCTTGAGAACCTGGAAGTCGCCGAACCACTTCGACAGGTGGCGGATTTCCACCGCCGGCCGGCCGGTCGCCGGTCCCTTGTCCGTGGCAGGGTCGATTGCACGCAAGGCGTTCATATATCTTCTCCAAACAGAGGTTAGCGCCGCGTCGAAAGCATCAGCCGCTTCTCGAGACGCTGGACGAGCTGTGCAACGGTGAGCGCGAGGATGAGGAACAGGATGCCGGCCACCAGCATCGGCTCGGCGTAGCGGTAGGTCTCGGAAGCGACGTCGAAGGCGCTGCCCAGCATCTCCGGCACGGCGATGACGGCAAGGTACGGCGTGGCCTTCAGGATCGAGACGAAATAGCTGCCCATGGGTGCTGCGATGTTGCGCAGCATCTGCGGTGTGATGACGAAGACGATCGTGTCGAACGAGCTCAGGCCCAGCGACTGCGCCGCCTCGTACTGGCCCCGCGGTATGGCGTCGATGCCGGCCTTGAAGACCTCCGCCAGATAGCCCGAATAGTAGAAGCTCAGGCCGAAGATGCCGACGAACATCGCCGGCAGCAGGATGCCATAATAGGGCAGCACGAAGAACATGAAATAGAGCTGCACGAGCACCGGCGTGGAGCGGATGAAGTCGATGACGAAGCGCATCAGATAACGCATTGGCTTCGCCGAGCGCCGCAGGATCTCCCAGGTAAAGCCGAGGAGCGCCGCGCCAAATGAGGCGAGCACCGTGACCAGGATGGTATTGCCGAGCCCCTCGAGCACCTGGGGGATGATGCGGATTGCAAAGGAGAGGTCAAAACTCATTGATCTTCTGCCTGCTCTTGCCGAAGGCGAACTCTACCCGCCGGCCGAAGATCGTCACCGGATAGCAGACGATGAAGTAGGCGAGCAGAAGCCCCGAATAGACGCCGACGGGATTGTATTCGAGCTGGGCGATCTCCTTGGCTCGAAAGGTCATGTCGGTGAGCGTGATCAGGGAGACCAGCGCCGTGCCCTTGATGAGCTGGATCGCCTGATTGATGAAGGTCGGGATCATCGCCGTGATCGCCTGCGGCAGCTCGATGAAGCGCAGCACGTTGAAGCGGCTGAGCCCCAGCGCCAGCCCGGCTTCGGACTGCCCCCGGTCCAGCGCCTGGAGCGCTGCCCTGACCGACTGGCTGCCGTAGCCGCCGATATTGAGGCCGAGCACCATGGAGCCGACGGCGATCGCCGACAGGTAGATGCCGAAGGCAGGCAAGGAGTAGTAGAAGGCATAAAGCAGCACGATCACCGGGGAACTACGCCAGAACTCGATCACGGAGGTGACGAGCGCACGCAGTGGCCCCTTGGAGAAATGCTGGAAGATACCGAAGAGCAGCGCGAACGGGATCGCATAGAGAAGGCCCAGCGCCGTTACTAGCGCGGTGATGCGGAAGCCTTCGAATATTCCGGCAAGGATGGCGAGGGAGCTCACGGCTGTGTTCCGTCAGCGGTAGTTGTCGGGACAGAGCTCACGCGCCGTCAGCCCCTCCGGTGCGGCTTCGGCGGAGGTAAAGTCGTATTTCGCCATGATCGTATCCACTGTGCCGTCGGCTTTCCGCTCCCTCAGGCTCTCATTGTAGAGGTCGCGAAGCGCCGTGTCCTCGGGTCGGAACGCAATCGCGGCATAGTTTGCGGCTTCCCGGCCGTTCTCGACGAGGCCGGTGAAGGGGGTAGCGCGCTCGATGCCTTTGATGTTGGGGTCCTTGAGAACCGAGATCGCCGTTGCGGAGGAATAGGTCGCCGCGTCGATGCGGCCGGCGAGCAGCGCGGCGACGCCGGCCTCTACACTCTGGAATTGCTGCAACTGGGTTTCCGGCACGCCGGCCTTGAGTGCGTTTTCCGTGTTCGAGCTGCCCCGTCCGCCGCCAAGCCTGATCTGCGGATTGGCGGCGATGTCGGCGTAGCTGTGGATGTTCAGCGGATTGTCCGCCTTGACGAGCACGCCGTCGCCGATGGCGAGATCGGGATCGCTGAAGACGACCTGCTCGCATCGGACCGGCGTGATCGCCATACCGGAAGCGACGACGTCGATGCGCCGTGCAAGCAGGCTCGGTATCAGCGCGCCGAAATCCATCACCACGAACTCGACCTTGTCGATCCCGACCGGTCCGAGGACCGCCTCGATCATGTCGGGGTGGAAGCCGGCCACTTCGCCGGCCTCCGTCCTGAAGCCCCAGGGTGCGCGATTGTGGATTCCGATGGTGATGCGGCCTTCTTCAAGGACACGATCCTTGATCGGCTCTGCATGAGCCGTGTGCGCACCGATAGCGGCCGGCGTGCCCACAAGCATCAGGGCTGCCACGAAAATCTTCGACAGGGCAAACATGCTGGCTCCTTATTGCTGGAGGAAGTGAAGAAGGCGCTAGCCGTTCCCGCTGCAGATCTGCTCCTGGGTCAGATCGGGCGCGGTCTCCGATTCCGCAAAGCCGTATTTCTTCATGATATCGGCTACGGTCCCGTCCGCCTTCATCTCGGCCAGCCGCGCATTATAGGCATCCCGCAGATCCGTATCTTGCGGATGGAAGGCGATGGCCGAGTAGCCGGACTTCTCGCGCCCATTCTCCTGGATCACGCCGGTAAACGGCTCCGCGCGCTCGATGCCTGTGATCTTCGGATCCTGCAGCACCGAGATCGCCGTGGGAGCGGAGAAGGAGATCGCATCCACGCGGCCGCCAAGAAGCGCTGCAACAGTGGACTCGGTATCCTGCAGCATCATAGTGCGGTCTTCCGGCACGCGCGCCTCCGCAGCATTGGCGGCATTGGCGCTGCCGCGGGTAACGCCGAACCGCACCTCAGTGTTCGCGGCTATGTCCTCATAGCTGTGAATGTCGAACGGATTGCCCTCCTTCACGAGGACGGCATCCTTGAGGCTGAGGTCGGGATCGCTGAAGGCAACCGCCTCGCAGCGCACCGGCGTGATGTAGAGGCCGGAGGCGACCGCATCGAACCGGCGCGACGTAAGCCCCGGAATGAGCGCGCCGAAGTCGGAGATCACGAAATCGATCTCCGTGACGCCGATCGGCTCAAAAGCGGCACGCACGAGATCAGGGCTGAAGCCGGCGACCTCCCCATTCTCGCCACGGAATCCCCATGGCGCCCGATTGTGTATCCCGACGGTGATCTTCCCCTCGGATTTGATCCTCTCCAGTGTTGACTGGGCTGCGGTGGAGAATACGACCGCACCGAGTGCGAGTGCCGTCGCGGCACCCCCGATCACCGCCCGTCTTGTCATCTTGTTCATGGCAATCACTCATCCCTCTGAAGGTTGACAGGCAGGCATGACCATACTAGGTATACCTGGTCTGTCAATAGGGGCCGGATGCTGCAGCGAGGGAATGGATGATGATGGAAAGACCAGCGGCACGAATGATCAGCGGAGCTTCCTGATGGCCAGGAAAGCTTTACCTCTGAATGGCTCGTCCCTCCATGAAGGCGTGCGAGAGGAGATACGCAAGCGCATCGCCTCCGGGCTCTACAAGCCCGGTCAGGCGATCCCCTCCACCGCGCAGCTGGGCGAGGAATTCGACGTCAGCCCCATCACCGTGAAGCGGGCTTTGCGCGACCTCCAGTCCGCCGGTGCGCTGACCTCCGTGCCCGGCAAGGGGACCTTCGTGAAGGAGCAGCACCGCTTTCTGCGGGAGCTGGATGTCTGGGTTTCCTCGATGGAAAACGCACGTCGGCTTGGTTTCGAGCCGACGATGGAGCTGATCTCGATCACGAAAGAGAAAATCACCGACCCCACGTTGAGCGTCTTCAACCCGCCGGATGAGGCGCAGCTTTGCGTGCGCAAAATCATCTACGCGGACGGCACGCCGATCATGTACGACGCGGCCTATCTGTCGACCGATGTTCCCGACGCGATCGTTGACGAATTCGGCGAACGCTTCGTGATCGATGCGCTGCGGCGTCACAAGATCGAACTGATGGACATAAGAATAGTGATCGATGCAGCCCCGGCCTCTCCGGGAGCGCAGCAGGCGTTCTCGATCCCGAACGGATATCCGATGCTGCGCCGGCTTTACCTCATCAAAACCATAAGGCCGGGCATCCGCGTCATCGGCGTGGTCGAATCGCCCTTTGACCGGCTCGCCTGTTCAATCAATCTGCCCGCCAAGACGATCGCCCGGATGGAGAGGCCTTCATGAGCGCCCTGATGGTCGTTTCAGGGCCAATCTCAGGTCCGCTACCGCCCGCCCCGGAGGTTCCGGCAGATGAACTTGAGGCGCGGCTGAAGAACCTCCGCAAGGAGATGGAGCAAGACCGTCTCGACGCCATCGTCCTTTCGGACAGGAAAAACATCGAGTATTTCACGGACTTCCGCACGCTCTCCTGGGCCTACAAGGCGCGCCCGGTTTTCGCACTGATTACCGCTGCCGATCTCGTCGTCTTTGGCAGCATGGCGGAATCGAAGAATGTGCACCTGAGACCGCGCGCATTCACCGCGCAATACTATGACGGCTATCTGGCCGAAGCCGTGGCGGCACTTGCCGACATCATCCGGAAGGCCTTCAAGGGGATGGCGCCCAGAATTGCCGTCGACTACGGCCAGGACATGCTGGGCCGCGGCTCGCTGGAACTGGTCGACGCGCTGCGTGGCCTGTCCGCGAAGGGTAAGGTCGAAGCCGCCGGGAGGACGCTGTGGCGGGTCCGCCTCGTCAAGTCGCCCTTCGAGGTCGAGCTGAAACGCACCGCCTTCGCCATTGTGAACGATGCCTTCGACCGCACCATCGCGGAGGCGCGCATCGGCATGCCCGAATTCGAGCTCTGCCAGAGGATGCAGGCGCAGATCTTTCTGAACGGTGCGGAGAGCGCCGACCCGATCGCCATGCTGTTCAGCAAGGGCGACTTCGCCTACGGCCGCCCTCCGGGCACGCGCCGGCTGGAGCCCGGCCACTATGTCTGGACCGATTTCCGCGCCACCTATGGCGGCTATCCGGCGGACCGCAACCGCACCGCGCGAGCCGGCGAGCCCGAGGCGTGGGAGCAGGAGACCTATACATCGATGCGCGACATGACGGTTGCGCTTGCCCGCTCCGTGCGCCCGGGCATGACTTGCGCCGATGTCTACGCAAATTTCGAGAAGCTGTGGGCGGAACTCAAGCTGGGCGAAGTTTACGGCATGGTCTCGCGCATCGGCCATGGCGGCGGGTTGGACGTCACCGAACCGCCGTCGATCTCGCCAACGGATCAGGAGGTGATCTGCCCCGGTATGATCCTCCACTTGGAGCCGAAGCTCGAGCGCGATGGTGCGGTCTTCCAGTTCGAGGAGGTGATCCATGTGCGCGACGACGGCATCGAGTTCCTGAGCGCACTCTCGCCGGAAACGATCCCGGTCATCCGCTGAAAATTCCCCTCCTCAACCGGTCTTGAGATATGTCGACACCGACACGCATCTGGTCGCCCATCGAATTCGAGCGGAACGGAAAGCAGGCCGATTCCCTGCGGCTTCCCATCTCCAACGACCTTTCCGCCTACGGGTGGATACCGATCCCGATCGTCTCCATCAGGAATCGCGCAGGGCCAACGGCCGTGCTCATCGCCGGCAGCCACGGCGATGAATATGAGGGGCAGATCGCCCTTCTCGATCTCGCTCGTTCCATCGAGGCAAATGAAATCCAAGGCCGGATCATCATCCTCCCGGCGCTCAACTTCCCGGCCGTGAATGCCGGCCGCCGTGTGTCGCCGCTGGACGACGGCAATCTCAATCGTCTTTATCCCGGCAAGGCGCACGGCACGGCGACGGAGATGATCGCGCACTATGTCACGGAAGTGCTTTTGCCGATGGCCGATCTCGTGGTCGACCTTCATTCCGGCGGCCGCTCGCTCGACTATATGCCCTGCGCGCTGATCCGCCCCTCGGCCGATCGGGAACGGCATAAGCGGCTCTTGGAGCTGGTGAGGGTGTTTGGGGCTCCCATTAGCTATCTCACCGACGGCACAGGTGGCGGAGGAGGAACCACCCTGCCGGCCGCGGCCGAACGGCTGGGTGTGCCTGTGATCACCACCGAGCTGGGCGGCGGCGCCACGTTCAACCACGTGGGAAGGGATCTTGCCAGTTCCGGCATCATGCGGCTTCTGCACCATATCGGCATTTGGCCGGACGATAGGATGGAAGAAGCGCCCCCCACGCGCCTGATGGAAGTGCCGGGGCGGGAATATTTTCTTTACGCGGATGCGGATGGTCTGTTCGAGCCGGCCGTGGCTCCGGGCGAGGAGGTGACGCAAGGCCAGCATGCGGGGAATCTGCATCTGATCGAGCGCCCGACCGAGCCGCCCCTCCCCCTCGCCTTCCCGACTTCCGGGCTGATCGCCTGCCGCCGCTTTCCGACCCTCACCAGGCGTGGCGATTGCCTTTACGGACTGATGCGCGACATCGCCGATAATCGGGAGCAGACCTGAAATGAGCGCGGCCCAGCTCAACCCGCATGTCAGCGCGATGCGCTGCATCCGCTGCGACGCAAGGCACCCCGTGGCGGATTATTACGAGGGATGCCCCGACTGCCTGTCGACTGGCTTCCCCGCGAGTCTCGCGTTCGACTATCACCTTTCCGCAACATTCGATCCCCTCCGTCCGGAGCAGTGGCTTGCCTACCCGGGCCGGCCGTTCCTTGGCGAGGGACGGACACCGCTGATCGGGCTTACCCGTCTGGCGGAGGAGGTCGGTGTTCGCAGCCTGTCCGCCAAATATGAAGGCACCAATCCGACCGGATCCCACAAGGACCGGATGAGCGCGCTTCTGGTCCAGCGTGCGAGCGACGTGGGCGCCGTCACCGTCGCCGCCGCCTCCAGCGGCAATGCAGGGGTTTCGCTGGCTGCCTATGCCGCCCGTGCTGGCCTGAAATGCGTCGTCGTCACCACGCCGAAGATGAGCGCGAACTGGCGCCGCGCGGTCGAGATGCATGGAGCCGAGCTCCTCGCCACGGCGACTGCCGAAGAACGATGGCAACTCGTTGCCCGCAAGGCGCGGGCCGGCGAATGGTATCCCGCAACCAACTACCTGACACCTCCCGTTGGCAGCAATCCGTTCGGCGTCGACGGCTATCGCGCCATCGCATTCGAGCTTTTCGGCCAGTCCAGAGGCGATCGGCCGACCGACATTCTCGTGCCGACATCGCGGGGCGATGTTCTATGGGGTGTGGCACAGGGTTGGCACGACCTCCGGAAGGCCGGACTGATATCCGAACTTCCGAGGGTGCACGCGGTAGAGCCCTTTCCTCGCATCAAACGGGTGCTGAAGGGGGCCGATTTCCGCGATACCTTTCCCGGCGGTTCGGCCCTGGTTTCCCTCGGCGGCACAACCGTGGCCTTCCAGGCACTCGCAGCCTTGAAGCTGACCGGAGGCTCGGCGGTCGCCGTCGATGAGCAAGACGTCCTGCAAGACCAGAGCGCGCTCGCTCGGGCCGGCCTCTACTTGGAGCTCTCCAGCGCCTCCGCCCTGACGGGCCTGAGAACGCTGGCGCGGCAGGGGATCATATCGCCCGCAGCCCACGTGGTCCTTGTCGCCACCTCGCACGGTTACAAGGAAGAAGCGCGCTACGAACCCCTCCCCGTCACTTCCCTCAAATGAGGCCGCTTATGCCGTATATTGCCGAGACATTGGCCAGCTTCGCGGCCGAAACATCTAAACAGGACATTCCCGAGGCCGCATGGAGCGCCGCCGAGCGCTCCCTCCTTGACACGCTCGCCGCAATCATCGGCGGCGTGAACACGCAAAATGCCAGCGATGCTCGTCGGGCATCGCTGGAAGTGTTCGGCCCCGGCAGCTTCTCTTGCTGGTTCGGCAAGGCCGACAAGATGCACTTCCTTGGAGCGCTCTTCTCCAATTGCGCAGCGGCGAGCGCGCTGGACGTGGATGACGGACATCGCGGTGCCGCCGGCCACCCGGGGGCGGCCATCATTCCTGCCGTGCTGATGGAGGCGGAACACCGGCCAGTGAGTGGAGAGGATCTGCTCGCCGCCGTCATCATCGGCTATGACGTGGCATTGCGGATTGGAGAAGCGCGGCGCCTGCACGAGGAGATCAGCTTCGCCAGCGGCATCTGGACCTGCTACGGCGTGGCGGCTGCGTTGGGGCGGCTCCGAGGCCTGTCCGCGGGCCAGATCGCCCACGCCATGGCCATCGCTGGGGCAGAGGCGCCACAAAATCTCCCGCAGGGCGCTTGCCGGGCGAGCTCAGTGAAGGGCAGCAGCCCCTGGTCAACCGTGACTGCCACCGTCGCAGTTGCGCGCACCGCCGCCGGCGCTACGGGATCGATCGACCTGCTCGACAGGGGAGACGCTTACCAGGTCGCGGCCATTCCGAAGGGCTTGGCAGAGCGATGGCCGATCACCGAAGCCTATTTCAAGCCCTATGCGTCGTGCCGGTATACCCACCCCGTGATCGATGCCATCCTCCAGATCAAACGGGGGATGGGACCGGAACCAGCGTCCATCCAATCGCTGCATGTCGAGATTTTCCCCGAGGCCTCGAAGCTCCCCAACAGCGTCGCACCAACGTCGCTGGAGGACGCACAGTTTTCGCTGCCCTATTGCGCCGCCTTGGCGGCGGTAAGAGACGCGGCAGCGTTCCGCCCTCTCAAACCGGACAGCCTCCGAGACCAGCAAGTGCTCAAGCTGGCCGAGCAGATCAGCATTGATTACTCGAAGGAATTTGCCGGCGCGTTTCCGCAACGTACACCCGCACGCGTGACAATCGTTTCACGCGATAATCCGAGCAGCGTCTATGTTGATCCTCCCCTCGGTGATCCGCATAAACCATTGGGCGACGATGATCTGATCAGGAAACTGGTTGATTTCGGAAATGGCGTCGCCCCTGAGGAGCACCTGTTCCGGGTGGCAAGCAAATGCCTAACGCTAAAGGGTATGGGTCATCTGCCCTTCGACGCCAGATTGTTGCGCCTCTAGTCCATATGGGCGCGTCCCGCACAGCCGTGCAACGGACGAGAATTGGGAACCCTGGCTGTTCAGGACAGGTGCTGACGTAAGCTAAGGCGTTGCATAAGCGGCTCCGCGTCACTTTCATCTATGTCTACCTAGCCACCTGCAGCGGCATGGTTGTTGAGGCATCGCGGCTCGAGCGAATCGGGTATGGACCGCGGCCTCGCAATCATCGCAGATAATCTTCTGACCAGTACTCATGCCTGATGCTCCGCACACCAAGCTGCTCGCCCGTAAAGTCTCCGACTTCTGCCGCCTCCGTATCGATCCCGTGCTGCCACCGCAGGAAGGTAGGCGGATCAGAGAATTCCTTCTCGATCTAATTGCCGTGTCGCAGACGCCGCCTCGCAAGGTCCGCGGTTACAATTGGGACGAAATCGCCCTCCAATGCGGTCTCGACAGCGACGCCTTGCGGATCGCACGGAAAGCGATCGAGCCGGCGCTAGATGCGATCGTGCGGAACATGAAAAGCCCAGCCACCTACGCTTCTGCAAACATCCAAAGGGCTCAAGATTCAGAGCCGCGTCTGCTACGCAGCCGTTCTCCACGGCAGCCGGCGGAAAGGTCAGGCGCTGCTTCCCAAATTGGCGCTACAGATCGATTGGGGCGAAGGCCTGCGACAAGCCGGCAGAAGCCCGGCACCAAGCCTCGCATCGTCGAGGAGTTTCCCGAACCCATTTTTGAGGAATGGATTGATCCAACGACCTTTCAGGAGGCGCTGGCGCTGCACATGCGCCGCCACGGCGACAGCTATTGGCACCTTCACCGCGCCGTGGTTCGCGATGATGAAAAACTTGACCACTCGACTATCCGTCACTGGCTACAGGGATCGAAAGCGCCTCGCAGCATTGCGAGCATGGAGGTGCTCGGTCGCATCGAACGCCGCTATCGCCTCCCGGCGGGCTATTTCAAGGCGAAGCTCCCGCATCAGACGCGGTCTACCTCGGGTCACGTTCTCGATGACATCGGCCCGGCCGAGAGACGGAGGCTAGCGTGGCACCTGCCCGACGACTTCAATGCGCGCCCGTCCCGGGAGCAGGAGGAAATCCTTGAATGGGTGCAGCGCGTGATCATCAGGGGATCGACCGACTACAGGCGGTTCCAGGCAGCCGCGATGAAGCAGCGCTACGCCATCCGTTTTCCAGGTATCACATACGGTCAGTCCGACGCTGCGCATGACACCTATTGCAACAGATTTGAGGAGCGGGACGAAGACAACGCTTCGTTCATCGATCCCGACCTGCGATCCGGCGTCATAGACGCCCCACCTGTACTCGCCATGGAAATGGCCGAACTGATTCGCTTCAAGACCGCGACGCTCACTGCGTTCGGCCTGCAGCGGAACGGCGTCTGGGGCGAGGAGACGGCGTCGCAGAAGGTCGAGCATCTCGGCCTGATGTTTGGCGCGTTGGCCGCCCATCCGCGCGGTCCGGTACGTGGCTATGGCGTGCCGCCGCAGCACCTCACCTTCGGCCTCCTCGTATTCCCGTCGATCTGGGACTGGTATGTGCAATGGCGGGAAAGGCGCCGTGGGTTCTACACCGCGTGGGAAGTGGACATGCTGCGCATTTCGCTCGCCCTCACCCGCAAGGAGACAGGCTGGCTGCGCCAGCACCCTCACTTTTCCTTGCGCGTGCGACCGATCGACGGACTGGTTTCGCAGCGAGACATCGATCGCGCTTGTGCCGACTGGGACGATGCCTGCGACGTCTATTTCAAACATGCCTCTTCCCGCGTGAAGGAGATCCAGCGCGTCGCCCGCGTCCATCGCGACCCGTTCGAGCCGATCATGCCCGTATTGGAGGCCGACAGCCCCGTCGGCGAATATCGGAAGATCACTGAAGAGATCCTCCGGCTCATGCCGGACGAACGGCTCTATCGTCGCCCAACGGCGGAGGCCGTCCGATCGTTCCTGATGCTGCGGTTGGGGCTGCACCTTGGATTGCGGCAGAAGAACCTGCGTCAGCTGATGGTCTGTCAACGCGGGAGACTGCCGCGGTCCGAGCGCCAGCTCACTGACATTAAGCGCGGCGAGATCCGATGGAGTGAGCGTGACAGGGGCTGGGAGGTGCTGATCCCGTCGGTCGCCTTCAAGAACGCCAATTCATCCTATTTCGGGAGCAAGCCGTTTCGACTGATCCTGCCCGATCTCGGCGGCCTCTACGATCACATCGAGGAGTATATCGATCGGCATAGGCATGTGCTTCTCGGCGGAGCCGAGGATCCGGGCACGTTCTTCGTCAAAACGGTGAAGACGACAAGCAAGGACGCTTCCTATGACCAGAACACGTTCTATGAGGCCTGGCGCCTGACGATCCAGCGTTATGGGATCTACAACCCCTACACCGGACGCGGCGCCATTCCCGGCCTCCTCCCTCACGGCCCCCATAATGTCCGAGACGTTCTGGCGACGCACATCCTTAAGCAGACCGGCTCCTATGAGCAGGCGAGCTATGCCATCCAGGACACCCCCGATATGGTCGCGCACCACTACGGTCGTTTTCTGCCGCAGGACAAGGCGGCCCTTGCTGCCCGAATTTTGAACCAGGTCTGGGAAACGGCATAGCAGAGCCACCCAACCTGCCGCGAGCTCACAGTCCGCACAGGAATCGAACTAGATAGATGGGACAGCCCCGCGTGCATGAGAGGACGCGCGACGACAGCCGGAATATCCCATGCGCGGAGCTGGAGCGGCGCGTCTTCTCCGGCCTGACGGACGGATGATGTCGCGCCTGAGGTTGCGGTTGAGGCGATCCGCGCCTATGCGGACGAGACCACCGGCTGAAACGCGAACGCCGCTTGAACGGCCAACGGCAGCGTGTTGGAAAGGCTGCAAAATCGAACCCTCCCAGAGTTTGGATTACGAGAGCGTCGGTATCAGTGGTGTGCGGAGAAGATTTGGACCTGCGGCCTTCAGGCTATGAGCCATCACAATTCCCTGCCCTGATTTTATCAACGTTCGCAAAAATCAGACCGTGCTAGAGATAGCAGCCGCTCTCGTCCCCTTCCAGTCTGTTGACGCCAACGTAGTCCAAGCGGGAGAGACACTTGTCAAAATCGATCGGCTATCGGTCCGAAGCGGCCATCGGGTCACGTTGCTAGACTAGTGCGCATCCATAAACCGCTGTTTTTGCGAGTGTTCAAGGTCGTTTGGCGGCTCAATCCATGGTGTTTTTGCGGCACGTG